>JAAELQ010000239.1 GCA_024226515.1 bacterium | reverse complement strand
TGCAGCCGCGCCCGTTGCAGCCGCGCCCGTTGCAGCCGCGCCCGTTGCAGCCGCGCCCGTTGCAGCCGCGCCCGTTGCAGCCGCGCCCGTCGTAGCCGCGCCCGTCGCAGCCGCAGCCGTCGCTGCCGTGCCCGTCGCAGCCGCCCCCGTTGCTGCCGCGCCGGTCGCCCCGGCCGAAACGACTCCGGCGGCCGATGCGTCACCCGCGCAGGCCCCCGTCATCCCCGTTTCCTCCGAACCGGCCCAGCCGGCCGCGAACACGATCACGGCGGGCGAGATCGCCAGCGGCGCCGAGCCCCAGATCAACCGCTACCTCCGGCAGATGTTCGAGATGGACTCCAGCGACCTGCACCTGTCCTCCAACGAGGTGCCGATGATCCGGCTGCACGGAGAGATGCAGAAGCTGCCGAACGCCGGGAGACTCACCCCGAACGGCGCGCGCGACATGATCCACGAGATCATGCCCGAGCGGAATCGTGTCGAGTTCGAGGAGACGAACGACACCGATTTCGCGCACGAGATCGAGGGGATCGCGCGTTTCCGCGTCAACATCTTCCGCGACCGCATGGGGCCCGGGTCCGTGATCCGCGTCATCCCCAGCAAGATCCTGACCTCCGAGGACCTCAACCTGTCCAAGGCGATCCTCGACCTGTGCCACCTGCCCAAGGGCTTGGTCGTCGTCACCGGACCGACCGGCTCCGGCAAGTCGACGACGCTGGCCGCCATGATCGACTACATCAACCGCAACCGCACCGACCACATCATCACGATCGAGGACCCCGTCGAGTTCGTGCACCCCAACAAGAAGTGCCTGATCAACCAGCGCGAGGTCGGGACGCACACGGGCGGGTTCAAGAGGGCGTTGCGCGCCGCGTTGCGCGAGGACCCGGACATCGTGCTCGTCGGCGAAATGCGCGATCTGGAGACGATCGCCATCGCGATCGAGACGGCGGAAACGGGTCACCTCGTCTTCGGAACGCTGCACACGACGACGGCGTGCTCGACGGTCGATCGCATCATCGACCAGTTCCCCGCCGACCGGCAGGCCCAGGTGCGGACGATGCTCTCGGGGTCGTTGAAGGGCGTGATTGCCCAGAACCTGCTCAAGAAGGTCGGCGGAGGTCGCGTCGCGGCGCTCGAGGTGCTGATCGTGACGGCAGCGATCTCCAACCTCGTGCGCGAGGGCAAGACGTTCCAGATCCCGAGCCTGATGCAAACCGGAAAGAGCATCGGAATGACGCTGCTGAACGACGTGCTGATCGACCTGTGCAAACGCAAGGTCGTGGAGCCCGACGAGGCTTACACCAAGGCGGTGGACAAGAGCGGGATCGCCGGCATGCTGCGCAAGGCGGGCCTGCAACTCAAGAACGTCGGGGTCGAGTAGACACCTCCCCCCCTCTTGCCCACTTGACTCTGCACGTGGGCCCTATATATTGGGGACGGTCTCGGGATGTACCCAAGATCTGGAGTCGGCACTCGATCGTCTCCATAACCCCCATGAGAGGAGGTGTCCCACATGGCGACTCGGCGCAAGAAAACCGCCAAGCGCAAAACCACCAAACGGAAGGCCACGAAGCGCAAGACCACAAAGCGCAAGGCCACCAAGCGCAAGGCCACCAAGCGCAAGGCCACGAAGAAGAAGGCCACGAAGCGCAAAACCACCAAGCGCAAGACCGCTAAGAGAAAGCCGGCCAAGCGCAAGGCCACCAAGCGCAAAACCACCAAGCGCAAGGCCACGAAGAAGAAGGCCACCAAGCGCAAGACCACAAAGCGCAAGGCCAAGAGAAAGGTCACCAAGCGCAAGACCACCAAGCGTAAGGCCACGAAGAGAAAGCCGGCCAAGCGTAAAGCCACCAAGCGCAAGACCACCAAGCGCAAGGCCACGAAGAGAAAGCCGGCCAAGCGTAAGGCCACCAAGCGCAAGACCACCAAGCGCAAGACCGCTAAGAGAAAGCCGGCCAAGCGCAAGGCCACCAAGCGCAAGACGACCAAGCGCAGGACCACCAAGAGGAAGGCTTCCAAGAAGAAGTAGCCTCTCAGGTCTGAACCAACAGATGTCAACGAGACGGCCGGTGGCTTTGCCGCCGGCCTCTTTTTTTTGTCTGGGGGAGGGGTGTGACGGAGGCGGTCAGTCGACGGTGACGGAGCCTGCCGCGCTGAGGTCGATCAGCTCGATGCCGATCTGTTTGGCGACCTCGACGCTGCGCTCGTCGCGGTAGAACTCGCCGAAGTAAACGGTGCGGATGCCGGCGTTGGCGATCAGCTTGAAGCAGCCCCAGCACGGGGACGCGGTGGTGTAGATTTCCGCGCCCTCGATCTGCACGCCGTTCTTCGCCGCCTGGATGATCGCGTTGGCCTCGGCGTGCACGGTGCCGACGCAGTGCCCGCCCTCCATCAGGTGGCCCACTTCGTCGCAGTGCGGCAGGCCGCGGATCGACCCGTTGTAGCCGGTGGACAGGATGGACTTGTCGCGGACGATCACCGCGCCGACGTGCTTGCGGTCACACGTGGCCCTCGACGCCGCCTGACGAGCGATGTCCATGAAATAGGTGTGCCAGTCGACTCGAGACACCGCTTCCTCCGGGCGCTCACCCTACCACATGCCTTTTCGGCGTGGCAGGGCGAGCCGGAGGGAAGCTACCCCGCGAGCTTGTTCTTCGTCCAGCGCGGGTTCTTGATCTCGTACTTGGCGACCTTGTAGTTCATCACACGCGAGGAAATCCCGAGGAACTTCGCCGCGTCTTTCTGCACCCAGCCGTTGATGCGCAGCGCCTCGAGGATCGCCAGCTTCTCGAGCTCTTCGAGGTCGATGCCGTTGGGCGGCAGCCGGAGGTTGATCGAGTTGCCCGCGCCGGAGACGCCGTTATCGTCGGAGGCCAGATGCAGGTCCTCCTGGCGGATGAACGGCTTCTCGCTGAGCAGGACCGCGCGCTCCATGGCGTTCTTGAGCTCGCGGATGTTGCCGGGCCAGGTGTGCCGCTTCAGCACGCGCACGGCGCCCGGGTCGATGCCGCGGATGTCCTTCTTCATCTCTGCCGCCGCGTCGTCGATGAAGTGCTTGCACAATGGGATGATGTCCTCGCGCCGCTCGCGCAGCGGGGGCACGTTGACGGTCACGACGTTCAGCCGGTAGAACAGATCCTCGCGGAACCGACCCTCGACGATCGCCTGCTCGAGGTCCAGATTCGTCGCGGCGATCACACGAACGTTGACCTTGATCGTGCGGATGCCGCCCAGGCGCTCGAACTCGCGCTCCTGCAGGACGCGCAACACCTTGGCCTGGGTCGAGAGGCTCATGTTGCCGATCTCGTCGAGGAACAGAGTGCCGCCGTTGGCCAGTTCGAAGCGACCCGTGCGCTGACGGTCGGCGCCGGTGAAGGCGCCGCGCTCGTGTCCGAACAGCTCGGACTCGAGCAGGTTCTCGTGCAACGCGGCGCAGTTCATCTTCACGAACGGCTGGTCGTTGCGCGCCGAGTTCAGGTGCAGCGCCTCGGCCACGAGCTCCTTACCGACGCCGGTCTCACCGAGTACGAGCACGGTGGCGTTGGATCGCGCGATCTTCTCGATCGTGCGGAAGACCTCCTGCATCTGGGCGCTCTCGCCCACGATGTTCTCGAATCGCGGCAGCACGATGTCGCGGGAGTGCGCCTCGACACAGGCCAGCAGCTTCCGATGCTCCAGCGCCTTGTCGACCTTGAGCTCGAGCTCCTCCAGGTTGAACGGCTTGAGCACGTAATCGTAGGCGCCGGTCTTCATCGCCTCGACCGCGGACTCGACCGTGCCGAACGCGGTCATCATGATCACGACCGTGCCTTCGTTGAGCATCCTGCAGCGTTTCAGGACGTCCTGTCCATCCGCCTCGGGCATCTTGTAGTCGGTAATGACCACGTCGAAGACCTCGCTCTCGAGCAGCGAGATCGCCTCGACGCCGTTGCCGGCCTGAGTGACCTGCCAGTCGCGGTCCCCGAACGCCGTCACGATGCCGTCGCGCAGGTTGGGCTCGTCTTCAACGACGAGAATTTTCCTCATGGGCTTTCAGTCCTCCGAAACGCTGTTCAGCATGGGTAGTCGAACGGTAAACATGGCGCCGCCCGTGGACGACTCGGTGACGTCGATCAGACCCCGGTGGCGGTCGACGATCTTCTTGGCCATGGCGAGGCCCACTCCGGACCCCTCGGATTTCGTGGTGTAGAACGGGAAGAAGACGCGGGCCCTCTCGTGCGAGGGAATTCCGGGGCCGGAGTCCGAGACGCGGAAGACGGCCAGACGTTCGGCCCGGCTCCACGCGTCGCCACGTGCCTGTCCGTTCGGGTGGTACGGCACGATCGGCGAGCTCGGCGCGGGCAGCGTCTCGGCCTCGACGGTCACGCGCCCTTCCGGGCCCATCGCCTCGAGGGCATTCAGCACCAGGTTCTCGAACACCTGCCGCAGGCTCACCGGATCGATCAGGAACGGCGTGACCGTGTCGGAATATTTTTGCTGCACGAGCACGCCCGGCTTGTCGGCGCGCTGCACGGCCACCCGGATGGCTTCGTCGAGCAGGCTCAGCGGATCTGCGATCTCGAAGTCGAGCGGCACCGGACGCACGAACTCGAGGCTCGAGGTGACGCACTGGTTCAGCCGTTGCACCTCGGAGGCGATACGCTGGAGCATCGCAGCGTTGTCCTCGTCGTCGCCGATGCGGCGCTTGAGCAACGCGCAGCTGACGTCGATCGATGCCAGCGGGTTGCGGATCTCGTGCGCCATGCTGGCCGCCATCTCGCCGAGGGCGGCGAGGCGGTCGTGTAGGCGGTCCTGCTCTTCGTGGCATTCGATCGGTGTCAGGTCCTTGAAGAACATCGCGGCGCCCACCACGTCGCCCGTAGCGTCTCTCACGAGGGATACAGTGAAGCCGACCGTCTTGCTGTTGACCTCGCCCGGGTTGACGTCGACCTGCGCGCGACACGGCAGCGCGTCGACGGCGAAGGCGTGCTCCATGACACCGATCAGCTGGGGGTGGACCGCGAGAGCCTCGGCCAGCGGAGTGCCGGCGGCCGGAGCGGGGCGTAGGTCGAGGATGCTGGCGGCGAGATCGTTGACCAGCATGATCCGCGAGGACCGATCGACGGCCAGGATGCCGCAGCGCATCCCGTCGATCAGGCCTTGCAAGAAGGCCCGCTGGCTGGTTTCCTCACACGGAGGTACAACGCCTGCTTTGCAGGCCGATCTCGTAACCACGATGCGATATCCCTCGATCCCCCTGTCGAGGCCAAAATCTAGGTTCCGCAAGG
The DNA here is from genome assembly GCA_024226515.1 of bacterium. GTDB lineage: Bacteria > Acidobacteriota > Polarisedimenticolia > Polarisedimenticolales > Polarisedimenticolaceae > JAAELQ01. The sequence continues at coordinate 174,379 of JAAELQ010000239.1, read as the reverse complement.
ATTTGGGGCAACTTCGGACGGTGTTGCGGGGGAGTAGCGGTGGTGATTCGGGCGGCAAAAGCAACAAATATGTTGCTATTCTGAGGCCTCAACGGTTCCGCCAAACCACTGCGTTCCCGAAATTGTCTGCGGCGGAGCCTGCGCGTCGAGCAGAGAAGCCGACGCGAAGCCGACCTGGCCGGCCCCGACCTGCAGCACACGGAACGTCAAACGAACCAGGGTTCCCGGGCCGTCCGTCCCTCCCGCGGCTCCCTCGGTGCGGCTCGCGCCCACCACGACCTGGCCCGACATGGAGATCACCTGGTAGGCGACCTGGTTTCCACCGGACTCGAGCAGTCCGCCCGCGGCGAAGTCGAGAAACTCGAGCTGCGCCGGATCGTAGGTCACGTCTGCGGAGAAGCCGAACAGGTTGGCGATCGACGTGACCCCGACCGCGACGGTGACGAGGTCGCCCGCGGTTCCGGATGCCTGAAGCCCCACCGTGTTCGCCGAGCCCGGGTTTGCCGGGTCGGGCGTGAAGACCACGTTCAGCGAGGACTGGTCTCCCCCGCCGATGACGTCCGAGCCTCCGCCGCCGCAGGCGCCGAATGTCAGCGAGAGAACGATGAGAACGAGTGTGGCTTGACGCATTGGTTCCGAATCTAGGGCGGCCCCCGGGTCAGGGGCAAGCTCCGAGGTTCCATCCGTCACCGTCCCAGCAGCCACCGAAACCGGTCGCCAGGAAGGCCAGATCGGCGCCATCGACCGCGCCGTCGCCGTTGAGGTCGGCGTCGGGGTTGAACAGGTTCTCACCCTCCGAGCTGCCGTACGCGTGCGCCAGCCAGATGAGGTCCTTGCCGTCGACCCGGTCGCGCGTACCGCTGTCGCTGCGGTTCAGGTCGGCGCGCCGCTGGTTGAAGTCCACCTGCAGCTGGCCGTGGGCGACGCCGAAGACCGAGTCGGGATTGCGGACTTCGAAGTCCACGACGAAGCTGCCGATCTCCATCGCACGGAACCCGGCCGACGTGGGCTCGATCGTGATCAGGGCCTGGATCCGGGTGCAGTCGACGACCTGGATCGCGTCCACCCGAATCAGTGGAATTCCGGCCAGATCGGTCGGCATCCCCTGGCCCGTGAACACCAACTCCGCGCCGGGCTCGAAGTTCGAGCCGACGAGGTCCAGCGTGTACTGGCCACCCTGCTCGACCGCCGAGGGCGAGTACGACGCGATCTCCGGGCGCGGCCAACCGGAGACCTCGTTGGAGTACGTTCCCGACTCGCCACCGGCATTGAACGCCTTCACGGCGACGTAGTAGCGCGTGCAGGACTCCAGGTCGTCCAGGCTGCCGGAGAGCGTGTCCCCGAGACTCCGGAAGGACGTGTAGCTACCGGCGTCGGTTCCGAAGTAGACGCGGTAGCCCGTCGCCTCGGGCACCTGCTCCCAACCCAGGTTGATGGTGCCGGCCGCAGCCGTTCCGGCGGCGAGCGTTGCGCAAAAGAACCCGTATTTCCAGAGGCTGAGCCGCATGCATCCCTCTCCCGTCATCGGCGGAGAGCGCAAGGCGGGTGCCAGAACGCGCCGGGCGCCGGGAGGGAGAGTGGCGAGGCGACGGAACTCGTTGCACGGTCGGGGGATACCTACCGATCCGCGTGTTGTTCGAGGTGTCTGTTTTTTCGGGTTCGGCGGCGGCGGGATTACGAGAACGAAGCGTGCGTTGCCGGAACGGTACTTCGCGCGGAGCCGGCTACGGCTCGCAGGCCGCCACCGTCCAGCGGCCGTGATCGTCGCGACAGAGTCCGAAGCCGGCGGCGAGATACGCCAGATCGGTCCCGTCGACGAATCCGTCGCCGTTGAGGTCGGCGTCGGGGTGATAGCGCGGCTCGGCCTCGCCTCGTGCGTAGGCGTACGCCAGCGCGGTCAGGTCTGCCCCGTCGACGCGGTCGAGGGTCAGCGGATCGTCGCGGCTGATGTCCCAGCGGTCGAGATCGAACAACACGTGCAGGCGTGCGGAGCCGATGCCGCTGACAGGGATCGGGTTGATCACCCGTAGGTCCACCTCGGCGTCACCCACCTCCATCGCGCGGATCCCGCGCGCGGTCGGCTCGACGGTGACCAGCGCCTCGATCCGATTGCAGGCCACGACCGAGAACGACTCGAGTGTGATCAGCGCGTTGCCGTCGAAATCGACCGGTACCGAGGCCGGATCGAGACTCAACTCCGCACGCGGCCGGAAGTTCGCACCGAGCACCTGAACCGGCTGGCGCGCTCCCTGGGGCAGGGACGCCGGGCTGATGCCCACGATCTCGGGGTCCGGGAAGGCCCGCACCTCGGTGGAGAGCGGTGACTCTCCGCCGGAGTTGAACGCGGAGATCGCCGCGAAGTACGGACGGCAGGACTCCTCGACCTGCAGCGTGGCTCGGGTCACGTGTCCGACGGTCTGCACCGCGGTGTACTCACCGCTCGACTCGCCGAAGTAAACACGGTATCCCGTGGCGCGATCGGCGGGCTCCCACTCGAGCGTGATAGCACCGGCCAAGCTCGGCACCGAGGCGGCCAACAGGATTGCAAGCGCGAGGACGCGGATCATGCCGTGCTCGATGGCTCCGTCGGGGGATGGAATGAGATGGTGATTCCCTCAGTGATCGGCGCCTGAACGGGAGGTCGCGGGGCGGCACCGGTTAGCGAGCCGCTCGACGACTCGCTGGGAACATGAGGACCGGAGCGCGTCAAAGCAACCCGATGTCACTCGTCTGCGCCGCGCACTTTCTAACATCAGTTCGAATCGGCCGCCACGACGCGGCTGCGGATCACGTCAAGCCGTTGCGAGCTATGGACATGCACTCGACACGAAATTCGCCACCAGCCGCGGACCCGACGTTGTTGCGGTGCGAATCGACGGCGACGCAACATGTTGTGCGTTGGACCGCAACACGTACGTGAGTCGAAAGCCGAGTGCTCACGACGGCGCAACAAAAAAGATGCTACGCGTGTCGCGGCTCGCGCGTTCCGACGACCTTCGCGGGGACGCCGGCCACCACCGAGTTCGCTGCGACGTCACGCGTCACGACCGCTCCCGCGCCGACGACCGCCCCCTCGCCGATGCGCACTCCGTCGAGCACGGTGACGCCGTAGCCCAGCCATGCGTCGTCCTCGATCACGATGTCGCCGCGACTCACCAGCGGCTGGTCGCGGATCGGAACTCCGGGCTCCATGCCGTGGTCGTAGGGATAGAACGCACAGCCCGCCGCGATCTCGACCCGTTTGCCGATGCGAATCGCCGCCTCGTAGCTCCACAGTCGGCAACCGGGTTGGATGTGCGTCTTCTCGTCGATGAACACCCCACCGCCCCGCCCGGCCTCGATGATCACGTCGCGGTAGAGGTGGACGCCGTGCCGCAGGTCGACCGTGGCGCCGGCGTCCGCCTGGTGGATGACGCAGCGGTCGCCCACGAAGACGCCGGGGGCGACACGCAGATCGCCACGGTTGATCTCGGCCCGCGCCGAGATGTAGCCGGTCGGCCCGAACTCCGCCAGCCAGCAGCGCCCCTTGTAGGGGGCGGCGCCCAGGCCGGCCACGCGCATCGCCAGCCGCCCGAGCGGGCCGAGCCCGGCCCGAGACATCCAGGCGCGCGCCCACAGCAAGCGGATTCGAGAGGGGGCCATGAATCGAATTATAGGAGCGACGGCCGCGAAAGCTCTAATTCGCTGCCGCCGCTGCGGAGGGCACCACGGCCAGCCACAACTCGGCCATGGAGCGGTAGCCCTCACCGTTCGGGTGCAGCGCGTCGCCCATCTCCTCGGGGTGCGCCTCGAAGTGAGCGTAGAAGTCGGCCGGCGGCGCGAGGCCGTTCTGCAGCACCAGCTCGTCGACGACGAGGTTGTACAGCGGGATCGACGCACCCCCGACCAGCGGCTTCGGAACGTGCGCGAGGAACGGCATCTTCCCGGCTGCGACGAGCATCTCGATCATCGCCTGCATGTTGGCCTTGAACGAACCGGCGTAGCCCGGATTGCCGGGAGAGAGCCCCAGACCGGCCGGCACCGGCACGCCCGCGTCGTTCGTTCCGTACAACAGCAGGTAGAACTGCGCCTTCGGATGTGCGTCGATCACGCCGGGTAAGCGCTCGAGGCCACCGGCGGACGTGATGCCGTTGACGCCCTCCTGCGCGATCTTCTGCGGCACTCCGCGATCCGTGGTGAGCAGGTCGTTCAGCACCGGCAGGTAACCACCACCGCTGACGCGCCCGTCGGACGAGACGTCGTCGAACGCGAGGTCGTCACCGAACCCGTTCGTGATGCTGTCGCCGATCGCGACCCACGAGTCGCCGATGCCGACCGGCGCGACGCTGTCGACCGTCCGCTCTCCGGTGACGGGGACCCCGGAGTCGTTGACGATCAGCGCCTCGAACGTGCGTTCGGCCGGGCCGAGCCCCTCGAACGTCGCCTCCCACGGCGGCTCGGTCACGGCAATCCCGTCCCCGCCGGCGAACGCGAGGTCGTGCAGGAACACGACACCCCAGTCCTCATGATCCGCCGCGTTCAGGCAGACGCTGGCGCGCACCGTGACGTTCGGCCCCGCGACGACGTCGAAGTCTACGGGGTCGAGGATCTTGACGTACGGCACCGTGCAACGGCCCAAGACCTCCAACTCGGCGATCTCGATCGCCGCTCCGCCGTCGACCTCGTCCAGCGCCCGGAAGCGAACGAAGCGGCCGGTCTTCGGCACGAACAGCACCTTCTTCGGCGCCGCGCTGTCCGCGAAGGCGCCCATCGCCACCGGCTGGCCCCAGTCGACGCCGTCCTCGCTGATGAAGTACTGCCAGCCGCCCACGCGCCCCGTGCCGATGGGCGGCGGGACGTAGGCGAAGCCGTCGTGCTCGTAGGCCGAGCCGAGATCGATCCGGATCTCGTGCCGGCCGGGCACGGCCGCCGTGCGCCAGGACGTGAACGGGTTTCCGTCGAAGGCGTTCGTCGCGGGCTCGGCGGGCAGCTCGCTGTCGACGTAGAGCACGGACCAGCCCGACGGGTCGACCTCGCCGTTCTGCCCCGGGTCCAGCACGCGCACGATGCGCCGCGCGGGCTGCTGCGTCGGTTTCCCCTGGGCATCGGTCGTGGTCAGCGTGACGACGAACGTCCCGGGGCTCGAGTACACGACGGCGCTCGGGTTCGCCGCGGCGCTGGGCGGGATGGCCGGATCACCGAAGTCCCAGGCGTACGAGATCGGCGACTGTCCCTCGGGATCGTCGCCCGTCCCCTCGAAGTCGACGGAACGTCCGGTGGAGATCGTAACGTCCGCCGCCGGGAACAGGATCTCCGCGCCCGGCGCGAAGTTGCCGTCGAACGCCGAGCCCAGCACGTTGATCTCCGCCACGGCGGTCCACGGATTGTCGAAGATCTCGCTCAGCGCGACGAAGCGCACGTAGCGCGCCGTGCGCACGGCGAAGCGCGCCTCCTTCTCCTCGCGCGTCCGGTCGTAGACCCCGAGGTGCTGCGGCAGCCCCCAGTTCGTCCCGTCCAGGCTGACGAAGAACTCGTACTCGCCCACCCGGCCGTTGGTGTTGATCTGGCGCGGCAGGTAGCGGAAGCCCTCGATGTCGTACAGGCCGTTGAGGTCGATCTGGATCTCGTGCGGGTGCGGCGGCGGGCCGCCGGACCAGGCCGACGTCCAGTAGGTCGCCGGGTCGCCGTCGAACGCGTTCGTCGCCGCGCCGTCCTCGCCGACGGTCTCCTGGCTATCGACGTAGTGCAACGTCCAGTCCGTCTGCGGGATGACGAGCGTGTCGTCCGGGTCGAGCACCGTCACCATGCGCGTGGCCGGCGTCGGGTCGGCGTGGCCCGTCGAGTCGGTGACCGTGAACGTCACGAGAAACGTCCCGGGTTCCGCGAAGACGATCGAGCCCGGAGCGGCCGCGGCCGAGCCGGGGATCGCCGGATCGCCGAAGTCCCAGGCGTAGGTCAGCGGAAGGTCGCCCTCCTGGTCCGTGCCGCTGCCGGCGAACTCCACGCTCTCGCCGGCGAGGATCGTCACGTCCTTCTCCGGCGTATCGATCGTGCCCTGCGGCGGGAAGTTGCCGGAGAACGGGCCGCCGACGAGGTTCAGCTCGGCGACGACCGTCCACGGGTTGCCGTTGACCTCCGAGAGGGCGCGCAGCCGGACGTAACGGCCCGGCACCGGATCGAAACCGACCTCCTGCTCGGCGCCCGCATTCGGAAAGACGCCGGTTGTGCGCGGCGCGCCCCAGCGCTGGGTGTCCTCGGAGACGTAGAGTTCGTACTGGGCGATGCGACCGTTCGGGCTGCCCTGGCGCGGCAGATAGCGCAGCGCCGAAAGCTCGTAGACCTGCCCCAGGTCGATCACGATCTCGTGCGGCAGCGGGGCGTTACCGGCCGACCAGCCCGTGACCCAGTTCGTCGCGGGATCGCCGTCGAAGACGTTCTCGGCCGCACCGTTCTCTCCCGCGGTCTCCTCGCTGTCGACGAACTCGACGCTCCATCCGCCGCGCGGGATCGGGCCGTCGGCGTCGGGGTCGAGCACCTCGATCGTTCGCGTCGCCGGCGTCGGGTCGGCGACTCCCTCTGCGTCGGTCACGGTGAACCTGACCTCGAACGTCCCCGGATCGTCGAACGTCACGCTGCCGGGCGCGGCAACCGTCGCGTCGGCGATCCCCGGATCGCCGAACTCCCAGAGGTAGGTCAGCGGCAGGTCGTCATCCTGATCCGTCCCGCTGCCGGAGAAGTCGACCGCGCCACCGGCCAGGATCACCACGTCGGAGTCCGGCGTGTCGATCGTGCCGTCGGGCGGCAGGTTGCCGCTGAACAGGCGGCCCAGCACGTTCAGCTCGGCGACGACCGTCCACGGGTTGCCGTTGATCTCGCTCGTCGCGCGCAGACGCACGTAGCGTCCCGCCACCGGCCCGAGGGCGATCTCGTTCTCGGCATCGCCGGCGCCGAAGACTCCCGCGGCCAGCGAAGCGCCCAGATCGCCGGCGTCCTGCGAGACGTAGAACTCGTAGCCCGCGATGCGACCGTTGACGAACGGATCGGCCCGCGGAAGATAGCGGAAGCCCTCGACCTGGTACACCTGGCCGAGGTCGATCGTGATCTGGTGCGGAATCGGCGCGCTGCCGGAGCTCCAGCCCGTGACCCAGTTCGTCGACGGGTCGCCGTCGAACGCGTTCGTCGCAGCGCCGTTCTCGCCCGATTGCTCCTGGCTGTCGACCGAGACCAGCGACCAGCCCGCCTGCGGGATCGTCGGATCCGCGCCGGGGTCGAGCACGGTGACCAGCATCGTCGCCGGCGTCGGGTCCTCGGCCCCCAGCGCATCGGTGGCCGTCAGGTGGACGGTCCACGAGCCGGGATTGTCGAACGTGACGGGGCCGGTCACCGCCAGCGTCGAGTCCGGGATCGCCGGATCGCCGAACTGCCAGACGAAGCCGAGCGGCAGGTCCCCCTCCGGGTCGGTCCCGCCCGCGACGAAAGACAGGCTCTCCCCGACGAGGATCACCGGAGCCCCCCCGGGCTGGGCGATCTGCCCGTTGGGCGGCAGGTTGCCGGAGAACGGCGCGCCCAGGACCTCCAGCTCGGAGACGACCGTCCACGGGTTGCCCGAGATCTCGCTCGTCGCGCGGAAGCGGACGAAGCGACCCACGCGCGGCGCGAAGTCGACCTGCTTGGTCGATTGGTCGGCAGCGAACGTGCCCGCAGCCGCCGGGCCGTTCCAGTCGTTGACGTCGAGACGGGAGGAGAACTCGTAGCCGGCCACGCGCCCGTTGCTGTACGGGTCCTTGCGTGGCACGTAGCGAAAGCCGTCGATGTCGTAGTTCTGACCGAGGTCGACGACGAGCTCGTGCGGATGGCCGGGGCTGCCGTCCGACCAGCCGGTGACCCAGTGCGTCTCGACGTCCCCGTCGAACGCGTTCGTCGCCGCGCCGTCCTCGGCTGTCGTCTCCTGGCTGTCGACCGAGACCAGCGTCCACCCGCCCTGCGGGATCGTCTGCGCCCGCGCGACCCCCGCGACCGTCAGACAGGTCAGCGCGAACCAGCAGCACAATGAGATCTGCTTGCGAACTTTCAATTCAACCCACCGCCGCCCCCCCACGCGATCGTCCGATCGCGCGGCCGACAAGGTTGTTGTATTCGAGGGATTCCGGGACGGCAAGAAGTGCAGCCCGGCCCTCCGCCTGCCGATTACAGAATACGAATCGTGGACGGTTTTTCAACGAATACGCCGCCAGGCCCGATTCTTCGCGGGCACGCGGCGGAATCGCCCGACGAGCCCGACAATCCCGACCGCTCCCCTGCCGCCGCGGGCGGCGATGTGGCACTATCGTCGGGCGGCGAACCCCCTGAACGATGCGTACCTTCGCTGCGAGGAACTTCATGGCTCAGAACCACATCCGCGGCAGCTACCTGCGCACCTCGAAGCGCTATTACGACGAGCGGTTCGGCGAGAAGGGCGACACGAAGCGAACCGAAGAAGAGCGGCGCCGGCTGGCGGCGATCGGCGCGACGCTGGAGTCCGAGCTGGGCCGTCTGGGCGAGGGCGCGCGACCGCGCATCCTCGACTTCGGCTGCGGTCGCGGGTGGCTCAGCAACGCCCTGTCACGCTACGGCGACGTCACGGGGATCGACCTGTCCGACGAGGCGGTGCGGCGCGCGGCGCGCGAGCATCCGCACGTCAAGTTCCAGGCCGGCGACGTGACCGACGCCAAGATCCCGGAGCTGCTCGGCGAGCAGAGCTTCGACGTCGTCGTGTCGTCGGAGGTCGTAGAGCACGTGCTGGACCAGGACGGCTTCTTCCGCAACGTGGACCGGCTGCTCAAGCCGCAGAACTCGCTGTTCGTGATGACGACGCCCAACGGCCGCTGGAAGCAGAACTGGTTCTACGGCGAGCGCAAGAGCTGGGGCCAGCCGTACGAGTTCTGGCTGACGCGCGACGAGATCGCGGCCCGCGTACGGGGCGACTACCGCGAGCTGCGGCTCGGGACGTTCTTCTCCGACTGGATCAAGCCCTGCAAGAGCTACGGCATGCTCAACCTGCTGGGACACCGTGCCGTCGACAAGGCGGTGCGCGTCATCGGCCAGCAGCAGCGCTACTACGAGCTGCTCGACCGCCGCGGCGTGGGCCTCTACATCTTGCTCTTCGCCGCCCGCTAGGACGCAAACAGAATAGGTGAGGGGTCCGACCCCAATCGTGGACCATCCATGTCGGATTGTCCTCGCAGCGTTGGGTCAGACCCCTTGCTTCTTGAAGGGGCTCTTGGCGGCGACGACCGTCGAGCGGGCCAGGTTGCGCCAGGTGCGCAGCTCCGTGATGCGCGACGGGCGGCGGCCCACCGAACGCAGCACGTGACCCAGCGCGGTCGCGCCTTCCCCGGCGTCGCGGTGCGCGATCGAGGCGAACCAGTGCACGTCGCTGTACGCGTCGCTGCGGTAGCGCCCGATCGCCGGCTCGAGGTCGCGGTCGGAGTACAGTCGGTCGAGGACGGCGAGCTTCTCGCGCGCGGAGCGCACCTCCTGGGCCGAGGTCTTGGCGTCGGCCCAGATACGAAACGACGCCAGCGTGCGCGGCAGGTGCCGGATCGTCCGGCCGTCGAGCGCCACGCGCAGCCACAACTCCCAGTCCATCACCAGGTGTAGGTCACGCCGCGGACCGCCGAGCGCCTCGAGCACCGAGCGGCGCAGCACCGTCGACGGCTGCGGGATGAAGAACTGGTTGCGCACCAGCGGCTCCAGGTCGAACGGGCGTGTCGGACACGCCCCGGTGCGCCGCGTGCGCTCGTCGACGATGTCGCAGTCGCCGTAGAACATGTCGACGTCCGGCTGCTCGCCGAACGCGGCGCAGGCCTCGGCCAGCGCGCCCGCGGAATAGACGTCGTCGGAGTTGATCCAGGCCCAGAGCGCGCCGTCGCTCTTGTCGAGACCGGTGTTGATCGCGTCGGACTGCCCGCCGTCCTTCGCGCTGGTCCAGTCGATCCAGCGGTCGTACTTCTTCAGGATCGCGACGCTGCCGTCGGTCGAGCCGCCGTCCATCACGACGTACTGCAGGTCGGGTAGGCCCTGCAGCAGGACCGAGCGGATCGTCTCCTCGAGATAGCCGGCCTGGTTGTAGGACGGCGTGACGACGCTGACGCGCGAGGCCGACTCGACGCGCCCGCTCGCCGCGGTCCACGGCCAGCCGGAGCGGCCCGCGGGCGGCGCCGGCAACTCGGCCAGGTCAGGGCAGCGCATCTTCGGGCGCGCCCAGCAGGAACGGTTCCCAGAACTCGCGGTCGTAGCGCTGCCAGGCGTGGCAGCCGAAGGGCAGTCGGTTGCCGTTGCGTTCGTAGCAGTAGCGCGGCACGCACTCGAAGCCGAACGACAGCGCGGTCTCGACGTCCGCGATGTTGAACTCGGGGTAGTAGTGCGAGGCGCGGTTGGCGACGAAGCGCTCCTCGCTGGCGTAGGAGTAGCGCGCCATCTCCCACTGAGCGTTGTTGAAGCGGCTCGAGCGCATCAGCACGCTCTTGGGCCAGAGGAGCGGCACGCGCCAGGCCGGATGCTCCTCGCGCAGGCGGCGCCAGTACTCGCCGGGCTCGACCGCGAAGCGGCGCGACTCGACGACGCGCAGGAAGGCCTCGATCCTACGCAGGGAAAAGCCCGCGTTTCCGACCTTTCCTTCGTACGCCGGGTTGCCGTGGTATGGCGCGTCCTCGTGCTCGATCCAGGGCGGGCCCACGTAGTCGAAGCCGCGGTCGCACCACTCGTCGAGCCGGTCGCCGAAGACCAGGGCGTCGAGGTGGTAGATCAGCATGAACTCGTAGTCCGCGAAGCGGCGGTAGAACGTCGGCGAGAACAGCAGGTCGCGGTGTGCCGTCTGGCTGCCGAAGAAGCGGTCGTCGAAGCGCTCGATGCGAAAGCCGGGTCGGTCGACCTCGAGGCCCGGTGGGACGACGAAGGCCCGATCGTGCGCTCCGAGGTGATGTTCCAGGTGCCGCAGCGAGATCAGCTCGTCGTCGGTGAACCCCGGACGGTTGGAAAGCGGAACGACGATGCAGGCGCGTTTCGAGGGTTGACTCACGATTCGTCGGCTTCCAGCAACAGAACCCAGTCCCCGCTGTCCGGGGTGTCGGGCGTGGTCCACGTGTCCGCCGCGACGGACGGCAGCACAGTGTACTCCCCGCCGCGCGGATCGAACCAGCGCGCGCGATAGCGCTTGCCGTCGAGGCGAATCGTCGTGCGGCGCCCGGACGTCACGTGTGTCTCCGCGGGGGCGTCCGGGCCCGGCAGGTACACGACGTAACGCTCGCCGGGAGCGGCGAGACACAGGCCGTCGTCGACCAGGTCGCTCCGCGGCTCGAGGCGCCACCAGGCGAACGAGGTGAACAGGTCGAGCAACGGGCGCTGCACGTCGAGCAGGCGCATCGTGGCGTCGCCGCGCCCGTTGGCCCACCCGCCGCCCGTGTCGGGCGCGACGCCCGTCCCCTGCCGGTCGGTCTCGCCGGTCGTCTGGTAGCAGCCGGCCATCGTGATCTCCCACGCCAGTCGGCGCCGCGAGTCGGTGTCGCGCTCGGCGGAGATGCCCTCGTAGCCGTACTCCTCGTTGATCACCGGAACGACGCGGCCGGTCGCGGCCTGATCGCGTCGCAGTTGCAGCATGTAGTCGAAGAGCGAGTCCTCGACGATGCCGTCCCACGCCTGTTCGAGCACGTAGTCGTACCAGCCGCCGCCGAGGTAGCTGCGCGCGGAGTTGTGCGCCGACAGCAGGTGATCGTAGGGATCCTGGTCGCGGATGTGCGACGCGATCCAGCTCGGCCACTCGACGACGCGGCGGTACTGGTCGTGCTCGTTGCCCACGTCCCAGGTGACGTTGGCGAAGGCCGCGAGGCGATTCACGGCGTAGCGGAAGTAGCGCTGCTCGTCCTCGCCGAACGCCGCGGTCGGGATCGAGGCCGTGTGGTACGTCCCCGGCGGATGCGACATGTAGAACACGACCGAGATCACGACCCCGCGAGCCCGCGCGGCGGCCAGCATGCGTTCGAACTTGCGCCAGTGGGCCGGGTCGAAGCGCGTCAGGTCGAAGCCCGGCCGCTCGACGCTGTCCGGGTTGCGTGCGGACCACGGCTCGAACGCCAGGTCGAACCCGGGGCCGGCGACGATCGGCCGGTTCCACGGCCGGTCGTGGTGGCGCCCGTAGAGCAGAACACGCAGCCGGTTCACCCCACCGGCCGCCATGCGATCGAGTGCGCGCTCGATCTCCGCCTCGTCCTTCCAGCCGGTCAACCAGTACGCCGTCGCTCCGTAGTAGAAGAAGCGGTCCGGACTGCCCTGGCGCCGGAAATGGGCCGGGAACTCGGGGTCGCGCCGCAGCGGCCCCTCGCGACCGGCTTCCACCGCGAGGAACTGCCCCGACGCGCGCTTCGTCGCGCCCGCGAAGCGGAACTCGAGCTTCCAGTCCCAGCGCCCGGCCGAGGTCGGCATGAAGCGCAAGCGGTAGATCGAGCCGTCCGTCGAGTCGCAGAAGCCCTCGACCGCGATCGGCGGGCCGCCGCCCGTGACGAGTTCGGCGGTCAGCGACGCGTCGACGAACGGGTTGCGAGCTGCGGGCGGATCGTCCACCTCCACGCTCAGCTCGACGAAGTCGAAGACCTCCGCCTCGCCCACGCCGCCGACGACGCGGATCTCGCCCGGCGCTGCTCCGCCCGTGCACGCGCAGAGCCAGACGACGACCGGCAGCAACACCGGTACGACGAGGGGGCGCACGATCAGCGTCCGAGCAGGCGCTTGACGGTGTCGCGCACCGGGGCCGGAAGCGCCTCGCTGACCTTCCACCGCAAGCGCGTCAGCAGCGGCGCCTGCCTCTCCGGCGCCACCACCGCATCGATGAAGAAGCGATCCGCCTCGGCGTGCGGCACCACGTGAGGCGGGTGCGTCATCGGAAAGGTCATCTCCTCGAGGTTCAGGTTGGCCAGCTTGTGATCGGACGACTTCGTGTGCGTCGCGTGGTCGCCGAAGCCGATGTTGGACAGCAGAGTCGGATTGGGCAGGATCGAGATGCCGTGCTGCGCCCAGCAGGCGAACGTCCACTGGTAGTCCCAGTAGTCGGCCTCGCCTGCCGCGGCGTGCGCGCGGTCGAACAGCGGCGTCCAGTGATCGACGCCGCGCTGGTCGACCAGGAAGTCGGCCAGCCAGCCGATGTCGCGCAGCTCGGGCCAGCCACGCACCTCGAAGTCGAAGTGGTTCCAGGCCCGACGCCAGGTGGCGAAGCCCCCGAGACAGATGTTGTGCCGCGAGAAGAAGTAGGAGTACGGCCCGCGCCGGTTACCGAACTGGAAGTTGTGTCCCGATATCTGCGCGATGCGCTCGTCGTCCGCGTAGCGCTCGAGCAGCTCGTCGCAGTAGCGGAAGAAGCTGGGATGCGGGACGCAGTCGTCCTCCATCAGGATCGCCCGATCGACATTCTCGAACACCCAGTCGATGCCACTCGCCGGACGCTTGCCGCAGCCGAGGTTTTCGTCCGCGTAGTTGCGCAGCACCTCGCAGTCCCAGTCGACGTTCTCCACCACCGCGCGCGCGGCGGCGCAACCCTCCGCGTCCTCCGGCCGGTCCGGGCGCGGGCCATCCGCGATCAGCAGCAGCTTCGGCGGGCGCGCCGCGCGGATCGCTTCGAAGACCGGGCGCGTCGTATCGGGCCGGTTGAAGAGAACGAGGGCTACAGGAGCTTTCACTGGCGCCTCTCGGGAGCGAAGCGGGTGTGAGGCCTCGACCGTCGATGCCACACTGGCCATGCTAGGTACAACCCGCAGCCGCGGCAACATCGAACCCGGACGGCGCACGCCGTGAAGCGCAGCCTCACTCCGGATCCGCTGCGGCTCGGCGGCCGCGTGCCCATTCCCGAGCGCCTTCCTCGGAGTCGAATTCGCCGTCGAGCTGGGCGTCGTACGCCGACCGGAGGATGCGCCCCATCTCCGGCCCCGGCACGAGCCCCATGCGAATCAGGTCTCGCCCACGCAGCAGCGGCGGCGGGGCAGCGTCCGCGATCGCGTGCTCGCGCGCCGTGCGGACGATCTCGGACATGACGTCGGGCATGCCACCGGGAAGCGGCGGCCTGCCGCTGTGGTCCGCCTCGACGAGGTAGGACAGCATCTCGATCGATTCGCCGTGCTCGCCCAGCCGGCGCGCCAGGCGCCGGACGTGGCGGGCGGAGCCGGCGAAGCCCATGTGCGACAGGTGCTCGCGGCACAGGCCGACGATGCGCTCGGTGCGTGCCGCGGGGCATCCGATCCGCTCGAGAAAGCAGCGGTACGACTCCTCGTGGGTCGCGTGCCCCGGCGATACGATTCGCCCCTCGCACACGGAGGTCGTCGCGGGCTTGCCCAGGTCGTGGCACAGGGCCGCCAGCAGCAGCACCGCTCGATCTTCGGGGTCCAGCCCCTCCCTTTCCGCGACGCCGGCCGCCGCATCGGCCACGTGCAGCGTGTGGCGCCAGACGTTGCCCTCCGGGTGCCACTCCGGCTCCTGATCGCACTCGGCCAGGGGCGGCAGCTGAGGATACGCGTCCCACCAGTCGCACGCGCGAAGAAAGTCCAGTCCGAGCGACGGCGCCTCGGACCTGGCGGCCCACTTGAACCACTCGATCCAGATCCGCTCGCTCGCCAGCGTGTCGTACTCCTCGAACAGCCCGCGCGACAGCTCCACGGTCTCGGGTGCCGCCGTCAGGCGGAAGCGCCCCGCGAACTGCATCCCGCGCAGGACGCGCAGCGGATCCTCGGCGAACTCCGGCCCAACGTGGCGCAGCCGGCGTCGCTCGAGGTCGCCGAGGCCGTCGTGGAAGTCGAGGATTCGATCGGACTCGGGGTCGTAGGCCAGCGCGTTGAGCGTGAAGTCGCGTCGTAGCGACGCCTCGCCGGGAGTCATGCTCGGGTCGGAGTCGACGAGGAAGCCGCGGTGCCCTCTCCCCCGCTTGCTCTCGCGGCGCGGTAGCGCCACGTCGATCTCGAGCTCGCCGCCGATCGTCACCTTGTGCACGCCGAACGAGACGCCCACCGAATGCACCTTGCCGACCTGGCGCAGCACGCCGTCGAGCGCCTCGGCGGCCAGCCCGTAGACCTCGACGTCCCAGTCCTTGGCCGGCCGCCCGAGCGCCGCGTCGCGCACCGCGCCGCCCACCAGCAGTGGTCGGCCGGCGGCGTCGCGGATCACCGCCAGTAGGTGCAGCAATGGCCCGGGCAAATCGAAACGCATCGAGTCTCCGCTACGTCAACGCCCAATATGACACAGGCCCCACCCCGCCCGGCAAAGCTCCTGTCGCCACCGGCCGAACTCCGAAACCCCCACCCAGGTTGATTCCCCTTCCGCGACGCGGAACGGCTGCTAGGATCGGACCCGTCCCGAGCCTCCTGAGGCTAACCCACGGTGTCCTTACCTCGTCCGATCATTCCAGGTGTGTCCTATCTGTTGACCCGTCGGTGCTTCGAGCGTCGCCTGTTCCTCAGACCCTCCCCAAAGACGAACCAGATCTTCAAGTTCTGTCTCGCTGTCGCGTCCGAACGAACGGGTGTTCAGGTCCACGCATACTGCGTCCTCAGCAACCACTATCACCTCGTGGTCACCGATCTACGCGGCCGTCTACCCGACTTCATGCACTGGCTCAACGAGTACGTGGCCAAGTGTGTCAACATCGAGCTCGGTCGCTCGGAATCCTTCTGGGCCCCCGGTTCCTATAGCGCGGTTGCGCTCGACAATACGCCGGACATCCGAGACAAACTCGTCTACCTGTTTGCCAATCCCGTGGCCGCCGGCCTCGTTCCGAGCAGTCACGCATGGCCTGGGGCATCGAGTTCCCCGGAGATGATGCAGGGCAGGCCCGAGGTCATCGTCCGACCCAGAGGGTTCTTTCGCAAGAACGGGCCGGTTCCGCAGGAAGTGAGGCTGGAACTGTCGCTGCCGACCGCGCTTGCCGCTGATCGTCACGCGATGCCTGAGTTGAAACGGCAGCTGGCCGAACGTGAAGAGCAGTTGCGAAACGCAGCCCGGCGAGATGGCTTGCACTTTCTGGGAACGAGGGCCGTGTTGGCGCGATCGCCCTTCTCCCGCCCTCGGACCCGAGAACCTCGTCGACGAATCAACCCGAGAGTCGGAGCGCGAGACAAATGGCGGAGGGTCGATGCCCTGAAACGCCTCAAGGCGTTCCTAGACTGCTACAAGGACGCGTGGGTCCGCTTCGTCGAAGGTGAACGAACTGTCGTATTCCCGTTGGGAACTTGGATGATGCGCGTCCGGTTCGGTGTGCAGTGCTCCGGGCCGTGATCCGGGAGGTCATCTCCTGAGACTCGCGTCCACGCGGTACCGACATCGACGTCCTGCAATCGACCTGTGGATGAGTACGTTTGCACGCCAGTGAATCGCGGCAATCGGCGTCGGTGAGCATCGTCGCGAGAGTTTCCCAGCGTGTGAGCGGCGTGTCGACCGCTCGGGATCGGAGACTCCTGACGGCTGCACGGGTGATCGCTCCCAATCAACATGGGTCGGGCTGTTGATCAACGTGGGTCGGGTTTTTGGCCCGACGGGGCGCTGGCGCGACGGAGTTTCTCGCGTAGCCGGCCCAGTTCTGTTGATCAACGTGGGTCGGGTTTTTGGCCCGACGGGGCGCTGGCGCGACGGAGTTTCTCGCGTAGCCGGCCCAGTTCGGTGACGTACTCGAACGTGTGCTCGTGAATGTAGTTCCCCACGTGCGGGAATCGTTCGCGGTCGCGCCTCACGACGGCCTTGACCAGATCCTTTGCCACGGCGATGCCGGTCTCGATCATGCGCTTCCTGAGGCGCGAGCGCTCGGGCACCGGCTTGTCGGCGTGGAACACACGGTCGAGGTAGATCCCGCGGACGTACGCGTTGCGGAAGCCCCAACGCAGGGTCATCTTCTCGCGCCGCGTCAGATGGTGGATGACGAGGCCCGGCTCGTACCAGATCGTCTCGTCCGGCATCTCGGCGCGCAGCGCCTGCTGTGGCAGGATCTCCTCGCCGTAGCCCAGCGCCCCGCCGCTCATGCCGAAGCGGGGGTTGAAACCGCCGAGGCGCTCGATCTTCTCGCGCCGCACGGCCATGTTGCCACCGAAGACGAACTCCTCCGGCGTGAGAGCCCGCGCGCTGTCGGTCAGCTCGTAGGCCACGTAGGCGTCCTTGAACCAGCGCGGGCGGGGCGCGTCGAACGCGGGCAGGACTGGGCCGCCGAACATTGCCGGCGCGACGTCGCGTGCGACCGCCAGCGCGACCTCGACGTAGTCGGGCGGCACGGTGCAGTCGTCGTCGAGATACAGGACGTACGTTCCTGCAGCCTCTCTCCAGCCGCGGTTGCGCGCCTGCGACAGGCCGCGCTTGTCCTCGACCACGGAGCGAAAGCGACCGAGTCGATCTGCGTAGTCGCGGCAGACATCCTGCGTGCGATCGGTCGACGCGTTGTCGACGACCAGGACCTCGAACCCGTCCTTCGGCGCGCCCTGCTCGATCAGCGAGTCGAGCAGTTTCGCCAGTAATCCGGCCCGGTTGTAGGTGCAGATCACGACCGTGAGGGGGGTCATGACACGCCGCTTCCCTCGTTGACCGTCCAGGTCGCGTCGGACAGGAAGTGTCCCTCTCCCTTGCCCGGCAGCCTTCCGTGGCCGAACGGATCGGTCTTCGCCACCTCGATGCAGCTGACCTGCTCCAGCTTGTCCAGTGCCTTGCCCTCCGCCGCGGCGGCGACGATCAGGAAGTAGGGCCCCGCGACCAGCGGCATCCTGGGGATCGTGCACTCGACGCGGTGGCGCCCGGCGCGATCGAGGTCGATCGGGCCGCGGCTCCAGATCGTGTTCGTCGCGAAGACACACAGCGCGTGCACGCTCATGAAGTAGACCGCCAGCGCGAATTCCCTCATCGGCCGGTCGACCTCGACCTCGAATGCCATCTGCAGCGGCTCGAGCGGACGCACGAGGTGGTGCTCTTGCATCGGCTTGCCGTTGACCTCGCCGCGTACGATCACGGGCGCCAACGCGCCGCTGCGCGGGTAATTCGAGAGTTCGCCGTCGGGCCCGATCGTCGAGCGGTCGCCGTAATTGAGGTACTCCGAGATCACCTCGGACGTCGGGCCGTCACTCTTCACCTTGCCGTCGACCAGGAACAGGATGCGGTCGCACAGCTCATCGACGGCCGACATGTTATGGCTGACGAACAGCACCGTGCGGCCGGCACGCGTGACCTCGTCCATCTTGGCCAGGCACTTCTTCTGGAATGCGGCGTCGCCGACGGCCAGCACCTCGTCGATGATGAGGATCTCCGGGTCGAGGTGCGCGGCGACGGCGAAAGCCAGCCGCACGGCCATACCGCTCGAGAAGTGCTTGACCGGCGTGTCGAGGAACTTCTCGACGCCCGAGAAGTCGACGATGGCGTCGAACTTGCGCTCGATCTCGTGACGCCGCATGCCGAGCACGGCGCCGTTGAGGAAGACGTTCTCGCGCCCGGTCAGCTCCGGGTGAAACGCGGTGCCCACCTCCAGCAACGACCCCAGGCGGCCGTTGATGTCGGCCTCGCCCGCGTCGGGGTGCGTGATGCGCGAGAGGATCTTCAGCAACGTGCTCTTGCCCGCGCCGTTTCTGCCGATGACACCCAGCACCTCACCGTGTTTCACGTCGAACGAGACGTCGCGCAGGGCCCAGAACGTCTCGTCGAGGTCGGCGGCGCCCGCCGCGTGGCCACCGACCAGCTTGGCCAGCCGCCGAAACGGCATCGTGGCCGAGTCCACGATCAGGTCGCGCATCGTGTCGTGGCGGCGCTCGCGCACGCCGATGTGGTAGCGCTTGCCCAGATCGCGGACCCGAATTGCCGTGTTGCTCATATCAGACCACGTCCGCGAACGAGCGCTCCATGCGCTTGAAGTAGAACGCTCCGCCGATCAGGATCGCCAGCGAGACCAGCGCCGAGACGAAGATCATCACTCCCGGCGCGGTGTCGGCACCGAGGATGGCCCAGCGGAAACCCTCGACCACGCCGACCATCGGGTTCAACGCGTAGACCGCCCGCCACAGCTCGCTCTCGATCAGGCTCGAGGGGTAGGCGATCGGGGTGGAGAACATCCAGAACTGCACGACGAACGGCACGACGTAGCGGATGTCGCGGAACTGCACGTTCAGCGCCGAGAGCCACAACGCAACGCCGAGGCAGGTCGTGAAGGCCAGCAGCAGGAAGAGCGGGATCAACAGGACGGCCAGCGACGGCACGACGCCGTACCAGAACACCATCCCGATCAGTAACGTGAAGGCCAGCGTGAAGTCGACCACCCCGCCCAGCACGGACGAGATCGGCATCGCCAGGCGCGGAAAGTAGACCTTCTTCAGCATGTTGCCGCCGCCGACGAGGCTGTTCGACGCCGACGCGAGGCCGTTGGCGAAGAACGTCCACGGCACCAGCGCAGCGTAGGCGAACACCGGGTACGGCAGTCCGTCGGACGGGATCTTGGCCAGCCGACCGAAGAAGATGCTGAACACCAGCATCGTGAACAGCGGCTGAATGATGGCCCAGGCCAGCCCGAGGATCGTCTGCTTGTAGCGCACCTTGATGTCGCGCCACGTCAGGAAGTACAGCAGCTCGCGGTACTCCCACAGCTCGCCGAGCTGCAGCGCGGCCCATCCACGCGAGGGGCGGATGCGCACCGTCGGGACGCTCGTTGCCGCCGCCTCGTTCTCGGCGGCGCCGTGTTGCAGGGTTTCCGTCGTCATGCCTTCGAGTCCAGCACCTTCTGGGCGGCATCCTCGCCGCTCTTGAAGGACTCATCGGTCCAATGGTAGCCCCACTCGCCGTAGCGTCCACACGTGGCGACACCGATGTCGTCCAGGTAGCCGCGCACCCGTTCCACCGCGTCGGCGCGCTCGAGGTCGAAGATCACGTTGCCGTAGGGCGCCAGCCTGGCGTTGCGCGTCAGAATCTCGTCGTCCTCGCGCAGCAGGCCGCAGCGCGTCAGGTCCGCGATCGTGGGCTCGATCAGGCTCTCCGGCTCGCAGTCGAGCGGCCGGTACTTGTCGGAGTAGTACAGCTCGGCCTGGATCGCGCCCGTACCCGGGGGCGTGTTGTTGGGCGAAAGCATGTGCGGGAAGCTCAGCCGGGTGAAGCAGAAGTCGTCGTCGTAGAAATAGGTCCAGTGGCAGTCCGAGATGTCCTCGCGCGCCACACCCAGGTTGACCGTGACGCAGCGCGTCCAGGCCAGGCGGCCCGCCGCGTCGACCACGTCCCGCGGCGCGCCCTCGATCAGCGGCAGCAGTGCGGGCAGCGGGATCGACGACACGACCCGATCGTAGGCTTCCACGTGTCCGTTGGCGAAGCGCAGCCGTCGTGTCGAGGGATCGAGCGCGACGAGGTCGTGCCCCAGCTTCAACTCCGCCTTGTCGATGAACGGCTTGAGATACGAGAAGAAGCCGCCGTGCGACGGATAGCGAAAGTGACTGATGTAGTGCACCTCGGGCGTCTCGGGCGACAGCGCGCCGCGGAACACCTCGGCCAGGTCCGGGCGGTACAGCCGCTGCCCGAGCCAGTCCGTGCTCATGTTGACGGCCTCGGTCGTGTGGTACTTCAGCCCGTAGCGCATGGGGAACGTCTCGGCGAACGTGCGCCCGAAGCCGGCGACGAGCCAGTCGGCGTAGTTGTCGATCGGGCCCGGTTCGGCGTGCTGCGCCTCGACGAACTCGACGAGGATCTTGACCACGAGCTCCTCGGGGAGCCCATGGAGATTGCACTGTGCCGGGTGCTTGATCCAGTGACCGCGCCAGAGGTTGTTGACGCGAGCCTGGATCGTCTCGAACTCACCGCCCACGCACTCTGCAAACAGCTCCTGGATTCTCGGGTCCTTGGTGAACGAGATGTGCGGACCGTCGTCGAAGATGAACCCGTTGCCGACTTCGTAGGACGCCGTGTGGCCGCCGGGGTACGGCAGGCGATCGAACTGCAGCGGGCGCAGGCCTTCGGCGTGCAGCCTGTGCACGGCGCCATAGCCGGCCATGCCGGCGCCGAGAACGACGACACGACTCATCCCGCGGCCTGCTCCTCTTCGCGACTCAGCCGTTCGCGCCACCACTCGATCGACAGCTCGACGCCGACGTCGAGACCTACCTGCGGCGTCCAGCCCACTTCCTCGGTCAGCCGGCCCACGTCGGCGACGACACGCTCCGCGTCGTTGACCGCGGCGGGGATCGCGCCCAGCTTGACCAGTTTCTCGCGGCCGAGCTTGCCGGCGATGGCGTTGACGATCTCGCGCAGTTTGATCGGAACGCCCGAGGCGATGTTGACCGGCCCGTGCACGTTGCTGTCGAGCAGCGCGACGAACGCGGCCGCCACGTCGGCGACGTACAAGTAGTCCCGGATCTGATTCCCGTGCGAGCAGCGCGCCGGCTCGTCGCGCAGCAGCGAGCGGATGACGGAAGCCACCAGGCGCGCAGGCTTCTCGTGCGGCCCGTAGACGAAGAACACCCGGCCCCACGCGCTGCTGAGGCCGGACTGCGACGAGTACGCCTCGACCAACGTGCGCAGCGCGTTCTTGCACGTCCCGTAGAACGTGTCGGGCTCGGTCGGCGTACGCTGCTCGGTGCAGTAGCCGAAGCTCCAGTCGTACTCCGCGCCCGATCCCGCGCCGACGAACCGCTCGCCGCCGTTCTCGCGGAACGCGCGCAGCAGCTCGGCGCTGACACTGACCCAGCGCAGGTTCTCGTCGAGCCCCGTCGTGGCCCAGTTCCCCGGAGCGAGATTCCAGGCCAGGTGCAACAGGTGCGTCGGCTGGACGTCGCTGACGAGCGTGCTGGCCGCTCCGGGCTCGAGCAGGTCCGCCGCGTGCCACTGCGCCTCGGGCAGGTCTCGCCCCTCGGCGGGACGCGTCGAGACCCCGTGCACCTCGTAGCCGCGGTCGACCAGCAGCGGCAGGCAATGCCTGCCGATCAGGCCGGACGCGCCGGTGACCAGAATGCGCTTCATGGAACGGGGGCCAGTTCGCAATCGGGCCAGTCGCGATCCTTGTCCGACAGGTTCTTCACCTCACGGATCGGCCAGTCGATGCCGAAGGCCGGATCGTTCCAGCGGATTCCGCGTTCGGACTCCGGGTGATACTCGGCGGATACCGGGTAGATGACGTGCGTGTCGTCCTCCAGCGTCTGGAATCCGTGCGCAACCCCGGCGGGCACGTACAGCATGCGCGGAGTCTCGGCGCTGAGCTCCACGCCGGTCCAGCGGCCGTAGGTCGGCGAGCCCGGGCGAACGTCGACCATCACGTCGAAGATCGAACCGCGGACGCAGTGCATGACCTTGACCTCGTCGTACGGTGCGACCTGGTAGTGCAGGCCGCGGATCGTGCCCCGCTCGGCGGTCCACGACGCATTGCACTGGACGAAGTCGGCGACGAGCCCCTGCCCCTCGAGCACCTCGCGGCACCACAACCGGGCGAAGCTGCCTCGGTCGTCGCCGATGCGCCGGATGTCGATCAGGAAGGCGCCGTCGATATCGATCGGATCAAATGTCATTGAATGACTTCCACGTCGGGGATGAGCACGACGAACTGGCCGCCCCACTCCCGGATTCCGCTCATCTGCTCCATGATTTCGTCCTTGAGGTTCCAGGGCAGAATCAACAGGTAGTCCGGCCGCGTCTCCATGATCTTGTCCGGATGGTAAATCGGTATGTACGTGCCCGGCAGGTAGCGTCCCTGCTTGTGCGGGCTGCGATCGACTGTGTACTCGATCATGTCCGAGCGCACACCGCAATAGTTCAGCAGCGTGTTTCCCTTGGCCGGGGCGCCGTAGCCGGCGATCGTCTGGTTCTTGTTCTTGGCTTCGACGAGGAACTCCCAGACCTTGTGCTTGGTCTGCTTCACCCGCTCGGCGAACGAGGTGTAGGTCTCGACACGGGTCACGCCCTCGGCCGCCTCGCTGCCCAGCAGCTCGGTCACGCGCGTGCCGACGGGCCGCGACTCGTCCTCCTCGTGGCGCGCGTAGATACGCAGCGAGCCGCCGTGCACCGGGAGCTGCTCGACGTCGAACATCGTCAGGCCGTGCTCGGCGAACACCTTGTGCACCGCGGTGAACGAGAAGTACGAGTAGTGCTCGTGGTAGATCGTGTCGAACTCGTTGTTCTCCATGAGCCGCAGCAGGTGCGGGAACTCCATCGTGATCACGCCCTCGCGCTTCAGCAGCAGCTTCATCCCGCGTACGAAGTCGTTCAGGTGCGGCGTGTGCGCCAGTACGTTGTTGCCCAGCAGCAGATCGGCGCGCTTGCCCTCGACGACCAGCTCGGCCGCCGTCCCCATGCCGAAGAACTTGACCAGCGTGGGGATGCCCTTGAACGTCGCGGCCTCGGCCACGTTGCGTGCCGGGTCGATGCCCAGCACCGGGATGCCCTTGGCGTTGAAGTACTGCAGCAGGTACCCGTCGTTGCTGCCGATCTCGACGATCTGGGAGTGCGAGTCGAAGCCGAAGCGCTCGATCATCTCGTCGACGTAGTGTCGCGAGTGCTCGAGCATCGTGTCGGAGTACGACGCGAAGTACGGGTAGTACGTGAACAGGTTCTCCGGTGTCTCACAGTCCTGCAGCTGAACCAGAAAGCACTTCTCGCAAACGAACGCGCGCAGCGGGTAGTAGGGCTGGATCTTCTGCAGGTCCTTCTGTTCGAGGTAATCGTTGGCCTGCGGGGCCATGCCGAGGTCGACGAATGTCTGCCTCAGCATCGTGCCGCAGAATCGGCAGGTCGGTGTCGGGGTCTGCATCGATCTACTCCAGCGATTCGTAGCGTTCGATCTGGCTCACGCTCAGATCTCGCACGTCGCATCCGTCGTGGTACGCGCGGTACCACTCGACGACCCATTCCAGCGTTCTGGCGAGATCGAGGCGCGGCTGCCAGCCCAGGCGACGGCAGGCCTTGGAGCTGTCCAGCTTGAGGTAGTTCGCCTCGGGCGGGTGCTCGTCGGCGTCGAGCTCCCAGCGCGCTCCGCCGCCCCACAGGGCGGCCAGCCGCTCGACGACCTCGCACACGGGCAGGGCGTCCTCGTCGCGCGGGCCGAAATTCCATCCCTCGGCATGCGTCTCACCGTCTTCCCACAACTTCTCGGCCAGCATCAGATAGCCGTGCAGCGGCTCCAGCACGTGCTGCCACGGGCGGATCGAGTGTGGGCTGCGGATGACCACCGGCCGGCCCTCGGCGAACGCCCGGATCATGTCCGGCACGAGCCGGTCCTCGGCCCAGTCTCCGCCGCCCACGACATTTCCCGCACGCACGCTCGCCACCACCGCCGCCTCTTCGGAGTTGCCCGAAGCTGCAAAGTACGAACGCCGGTACGCGTCTACCACCAGTTCCGTGCATCCCTTGCTGCTGGAATACGGGTCGTGTCCGCCCATCGGCTCGTTTTCTCGATAGCCCCAGACCCACTCACGATTGTCGTAACACTTGTCGCTGGTCACGACGACCACCGCGCGCGTCTCGGGGCAGCGTCGGGCGGCCTCCAGCAGATGCACCGTGCCCATCACGTTCGTGGCGTAGGTCTCGACCGGCTCGCGGTACGAGCGTCGCACCAGCGACTGCGCCGCCATGTGGATCACGATCTGCGGCCGCTGCTCGGCAAACTCCTTCGAGAGCCGGTCCAGGTCGCGCACATCGGCCTCGATCGAGCGCATCGACTCGGCGACGCGGGCCACCCCGAACAGGCTAGGGTCGGTGGGCGGCTCGAGTGCATACCCCGTGATCTCGGCGCCGGCGCCGGCGAGCCACAGCGACAGCCAACTCCCCTTGAAGCCGGTATGGCCCGTCACGAGGACCCGTTTGCCGTTCCAGAACGAACGATTCAACGCTTCAGTCCCAGGCCTTCCACGGCGCCTGCTTCGACTTCCACAGGCCCTCCAGCAGATTCCGGTCGCGCAGCGTGTCCATCGACTGCCAGAAACCACGATGCTTGTACGCCGAAACTTGCCGTTCGGAGACCAGCTTACGCATCGGGGAATGCTCCCAGTGCGTCTCATCCGATTCGATGTAGTCGATGACCTTGGTCGACAGCACGAAGAACCCGCCGTTGATCCAGCCGCCCCGGCTGGGCTTTTCCTGGAAGCCCTCGATCGCGTCGTCGTCGAAGCTCAACACTCCGAAACGCGATGGCGCCTGGATCGCGGTCAGCGTGGCCATCCGGCCACTCTCGCGATGGAACTGCACCAGTCGGGTCACGTCCACGTCCGCCACGCCGTCACCGTAGGTAAAACAGAAATCCTCGTCGCCCAGGTGCGGACGCACACGGCGCAACCGGCCGCCGGTGCCCGAGTTGTCGCCCGTGTCGACCAGCGTCACGCGCCAGGGCTCGGCCGTGTTCTGGTGCACCTGCATGTCGTTGTTCGTCATGTCGAACGTGACGTCGGAGTTGTGCAGGAAGTAGTTGGCGAAGTACTCCTTGATCACGTAGCCGAGGTATCCGCAGCAGATCACGAAGTCTCGTATCCCGTGATGCGAGTAGATCTTCATGATGTGCCACAGGATCGGCTTGCCGCCGATCTCGACCATCGGCTTGGGCCTTACCGAGGTCTCCTCCGAGATCCTCGTACCCATCCCACCCGCCAGAATGACCGCCTTCATCGGCTCCCTTTCTCACCCGGGGCGTTCCACGACACCCCGCCGCTCTCAGCACCAAATGAAGATGTCCAACTATACCAACTACTTACGGCCGGTGTCGATCTGCCCTGCTTTTGGGGGGACGGTCTGAATATGGGCCCCCGCTCGGTGCGATGGCAACTTTATTAGATCGGTTGTGGTCGTGCTGTCCGAACACAGGGACGATCGATCCGTGGGATGGGCGCGTGGAGTTTGAGCCGCGGCGCGATGGTAGAAATGCAACACCCCGCCGAATCGCTGGGCACATTTCATTTCATCGCGCCGAAGATCGATTCGGTCTGGGGTATTCTCCCCAGGATTCGGTCGAGAAGTTGGACAATACACCTTCCGCGGTAAGTTCGAGCGGGCGCGGACAGCTACTGACGGGACACGGAGCGACGGATGGACGACCGGCTACAACGCGAGAAGGAGTTTCACGACGAGGCGTTCGAGCAGAACTCACGCGCCGATCTCGACAAGTTCTACAAGGTCTGTCGCGCGGCCTACGGCGATTACGCAGAGTGGCTCCGCGTGAGTTGCGCCGGGAAGAGAGTCCTGGAGTACGGCTGCGGAACGGGCAGCCAGGCGTTCACGCTCGCCGCCGCCGGTGCCGAGGTCTGGGCCATCGACATCTCCGACGTCGCCATACGCAAGGCGGCCGAGACCGCCCGCAAGAAGGGTCTCGAGCAGCGGACCCACTTCGAGGTGATGGATGCCGAACAGCTCCGGTTCACCGACGGCAGCTTCGACGTGATCTGCGGAACGGGAATCCTCCACCATCTCGATCTCGATCGCGCTTTCGCCGAGATCGCGCGCACGCTCGACGCCCACGGCACTGCGATGTTCCTCGAGCCGACCGGACACAACCCGATCGTGAACTTCTACCGCAACCGCACGCCGCAGCTGCGCACTCCCGACGAACACCCGCTGTTGATGCGTGACTTGCAGAACATCGAGCGCTACTTCGGAGAGGTGGAGCCCAGGTTCTACAACAACCTGTCGCTGGCCGCGTTCCTGTTTCACAGAACGCCCGTGTTTTCGACGGTACTCGGTCTGCTCGACGCGACCGACCGGGCGATGTTCAAGCTCGTCCCGGTCACGCGGAGATTCGGCTGGCACGTCCTGCTGAAGCTGCGCGCGCCGGGACGGGGCGTCTCCAACTCAGCGCCAGCGTGACCACGGCACCCTGCAGGCCGTAGAGCAGCATCCAGTAGAACTTGTACAGAGTGTGCCCGAACAGGCCGTAGAACAGCAAGATCCACATCAACTGACCCAGCGTGGTCGCGATCAGCTCGAACCGCTCCGCGACCGGCCCCGGCCCGGCACTCCTTGCGATGCGGTGCACCCGCACGAGCCCCCGCACGTAGACCAGCGTCAACAGCGCGAAGATCAGCCCTCCGACGAAACCCGTCTCGGAGAGGATCTGCGCGTACAGGTTGTGCAGTTCGATCAGCCGTTGCTCGCCCCGGCGGAACGACTCATTGACCTCGACGCGCGCCAGCATGGACGTACCCGGCCCGTAGCCGAAGATCGGCCGATTCAGCGCCAGCAACAGCCCATCGCGGACGCCCTCGGTGCGCCCCTCGGCCGAGGCCTTGGCGCTCATGTCGAAGATGTTGTCCGGGTCCAGGTGGTCGTCGCCGAGGATCGTCAGATAACGGTGCTGGAGTTCGTCGGGCAGGAAGCTCACGAGTCCGGCCAGCACGAGCAGGACCACCAGCCCCGAAACGAGCATCTTCCTCGAACGCAGGTGCAGCACGCCGAAGACAAACGCGCCGAGCAGAGCGGACCTCGTCCCGCTGTACAAGATGCTCATCAGCGACAGCACGAGCACTCCGGAGAACACCAGCCGCACCCACAACGATCCGGCGCGCCGCAGGCAGTACTCGGAGAAGGGCAGCGTCAGCAGTCCGAGCACGCCCCAGGCGTTGCCCGCCCCACCACCTGCGTCGGACCAGACGCCGGTCATGCGCCGGATTCCCTGCTGGAAGACGTAGGACCCGCCGGCCAAGAAGTCGATCCACGAATGAAGCTGGTACAGCCCCGACGCGATCGCGAAGGCGTGCATCATCGCGGAGACGTCGCGCAGGGTCCGCAGCGAGAACAGCACGAGCAGCTGGAACAGAACCAGCTTCCAGTACTTGTCGAGCCACTCCTGGGCGAAGACGAAGTCCCGGTAGTTCGACAGCGCGAAGGCCAGCAGCATCCAGCCGAAGTAGGCCAGCGCCCACCAGTTCGTCGCCGCCATGCGCAGCACCAGGTAGCCACCGGCGACGGCCACGAGCCAGGCGGCGATGACGAGCAGCCGCTCAAAACGGATGTCGGTCAGGATCGGGAAACGCACGTGCGGGGTCGCGATGAAGAGCCAGACGTAAACGAAGAGCAGCGGCAGGACCCAGTTGACGTGGCGGGAGGACCAGACCCTGGAGTCCGCGGCGTCGGCGGCCGCGGTCGACGCCGCGGTGTCCTCTCGGTCCTTCGTCGACGAGGAGCGGCCGGCGGCAATCCGGCGCGCGCGCAGGGGCTTTGATCTCGCGGGGCTCACCCTCGTACTGTAGTCCCGCCACCCCGCCGGGGACCACCCGTCCGGCGGCGGCGGCCGGGCTTCGGCGCACGAGTTCGAGGGCTCGCCGGCAAACTAGCAGCCCTCGAACAGATCCAGGAGTTGCCGCGCGCCGCGGTGCAAATCGAACGATTCGGCGATACGGGCGCGATTGCGCACGGCGAGGGCGGCCCGATCGTCGGGACTGCTGTGGACCTCGGCGATCGCGTCGGCAAGGGCGATGGGAGAGCGGGGCTCGACGAGGCGACCGTGAACGCCGTCTTCGACGAGTTCGGGGATGCCGCCGACATTCGTGGCGACGACGGGAAGGCCACAGGCCATGGCTTCCATGAGGACGACTCCCATGCCCTCGGTGTGGCTGGGCAGCACGAACGCGGTGTGTTTCGGGTAGACCTGCGGCAGGAGGTCGTGCGCCGCGGCGCCGTGGAGCCGGACTCGATCTTC
Source organism: bacterium (assembly GCA_024226515.1). Taxonomy (GTDB): domain Bacteria; phylum Acidobacteriota; class Polarisedimenticolia; order Polarisedimenticolales; family Polarisedimenticolaceae; genus JAAELQ01. The sequence continues at coordinate 145,785 of JAAELQ010000239.1, read as the reverse complement.
GAGGTCGTGTGCGCGGATCGCTCGATCGAGAAAATCACGCTGATCGCCGTCGCCGTAGATGTCGCAGCGGAAGTCAACCCCGCGCGAGCGCAACACCACGCAGGCCTCGACCAGGTCGCCGATCCCCTTCACGGGGTGCAGGCGCGCGACGGAGAGTAGACGCCAGGGCGGAAACGTCGGCGGCTGCTCGGCGGGCGCGAACGTGGTCATGTCCACACCGCACGGCAGTACGTGAAGGCGACTCTCGGGGACGCCATGTTTGTCGCGAAGCGTGTCGCGCAGCGCGCCCGAGGCGCAGACGGCGAAGGAGGCATCGGCCAGCGCCTGGGCCAATGCCGGTTCGGGATCGACGAAGACGTCGGAACCGTGCAGCGTGACGGAGAAAGAGACGTCCAGCATGCGGTGCGCCAACCAGCCCGAGAGCATGCCGGCGCTGCCGAAGTGACAATGGACGTGATCCGGCCCGAGTCGCTCGATGAGGTCGAGCAGTGCGGGGATGCGGTTGAAGCGGTAGCTCAGGTTCTGCCCACCGCCCTGCCTCGAAATGCGCAGGCAGCGCGCGTAGCGCAGGGGCGAACGCAGCACGCGGCGCAGGTGGTCGAAGAGCCGGGGGCCCGGCCCACGGTCGCGATCCTCCTCGTAGTACACCGGCAGTTCGGGACCCGACACGGCGACGGGCTCGGTCCAGCGTTGCAGGGCATAAAGGTCGATCCGCGCGCCGAGAGATTGCACCGCTGCAATCTCTCGTCCGATGAAGCTCTCGGAGAGTTTGGGATAAACATCGGTGATGTAAAGCAGCTTCATCGCGATGATCCTGCCCGCTGCAGCAGGTCGCGGTAAAGAGCGGAATAGCGCTGCGCCATCACACGCCGGGAATAGTGCTCGGAGGCGCGGGCTCGCGCGGCCTCGCATCGCGCATGCGCCGCGTCGGGATCGTCCAGGACCGAGAGAATCGCCGCGTCGAGCGCGCCGGGGTCTCCCGCAGTCACGAGCAGGCCGCAGCGACCGTCGTCGAGCACGCGTGGCACGGCTCCGACGGAAGATGCCACGATCGGGACACCGAGGAACATCGCCTCGAGCAGGACGATCGGAAGCCCCTCGGTGTACGACGGCAGCGCCAGCACGGAGAGCTGCGAAAGCACCGCGGCTGAGGGCGTGACATAGCCCGCAAAGTGTGCGTCCAGCGAGTGCGATGCGATCCGGCGTTCGAGTCCTTCACGCTCGGGGCCTTCTCCGGCCAGCAGCAGCCGGATGTCGGGGGCGCGAACGCGGACGCGTGCGATCGACTCGACGAGATCGTGCAGGCCCTTTTCCGGAGACAGGCGCCCCACGGCACCGACACAGAAGCCGCCGCGACTCTCCTCGTCTACGGCTGGATCCCGACCGTCCGACGGATCGGCGATGCCGTTCGGAATCTCGACCATTCTCGATCGGCAGGCTGCAAAAGAAGAGCTTTCGAGCATGCCGCCGTCGACGACGACGACCGCGTCGAGCCTGCGGCAGGCCAGCGTCTCGAGCCACTGGTAGGTGCGGAGACGTGACCAGCCGGAGATCTCCGTCCAGCCGTGCAGGGTCGTCAGCAGACGGTACCCACGGCCGCGCCCCGCGATCAGTCCGAGTTGAATACTCGGTTTGTAACCGTGGCCGTGCACGACATCTGCACCCCACGCCTCCAGGCTGCGGCGCAGGCGGAGACTCCCCGCCCGGTTCAGACCACGCCGCATGCGCACCGCCTGCACTTCCAGTCCTTCGGCGCGAGCCGCACGCTCGATCGGCTTCTCGGGATCCGAGGACTCGCCAACGCTCACCAGCAACGGGTCTTCCCCCGCGGCGGTCTGTTCGGCCATCAGATCGAGAATCACGCGCTCGGCCCCGTAGAGCCCGCCGCTGTCGATGACGTGCGCGATCTTCACTGGGGACCGGATTCGCTTCCATCGACCAGTCGACGGTACAGGCGTTCGTGCCCACGCACGCAGTTTTCGATCGAGAAGCGCTCGCGCACGGTTTGCGCAGCCCGTTGTCCGAGAGCGCGCCGCTCGCTGTCGTCGTTCGTCAGACGCAAGAGCGCGGCACCGAGCTTCTCCGGGTCGTCGGGATCGACGAGCAGACCATCGTGCCCGTCGCGCACCAGTTCCGGACTGCCGCCCACGGCTGTGGCCACGACGGGAATTCCCGCGCTCATCGCCTCGAGAACCGCGTTGGGCAGCCCCTCGGAGTCCGAGCAGCAGACCGACACGTCGAAGCCGGCCAGCAGCGGACCGACCCGATCCGTGCGCCCGGCGAACCAAACCGCGTCGGATAGCCCGAGTCGTCCCGCCAACGCTTCCAGTTCTTCGCGCAGTATGCCGTCACCGACGATGACGAAGGAGACGTCGTCGCGCCGAGCACGAACCTCGGCGGCAGCGTGGAGGAACAGGTCGACTCGTTTGACGCGCCGATTGAGCCCCGCAACGATACCGACCACGGGGCCCGATTCGCGCCGGCCGGCCAGCCGCGGATCACATTCCGCCGCCTCCAACTGCCGCACACCGTTGGGAATCACCGTGAGCTTCTCGGCCGGCAGTCCGTCGGCGTCACGGTAGTATTCGGCGACCGCCTGCGAGTTGGCGACGAATCCATCGAACCACGGATAGACCATCCGGAGCTGGAGGCTCTTGAACGGCGTGCGCCAGAAGCCCAGGTCGCGGAACGACGCCAGCGTGTGGCGCCGACGCCCGCTGCCACACCCCGCCAGAAAGCCGAACAAGGTCGCGTCGGGGAAGTAGGTCTGGATCACGTCGATCTCGTTGCGGCGGATGAACCGTCTCAACCCGGCGATCTCACCGACGACCGCGACGTTGCCGAACGAGCGAAATGCCGCCTCGTGCCACGGGCACGCCGCGACTGCAGGATCGAGTGCCGACGGTTTCAACGTCGCCAGGAAGGGCCGAAAACCGTCCCGATCCAGCCCGCCGATCAACTCCAGCACCTGTTTCTCGGTGCCGGCGAAGTCCAGCGAGTCAATACAGAACAGAACGTTGATCGGCCTCATTCACCACTCCGCAACCCAAGGTCGGGCCGGATCGCCGTTCCGGCAAGTGCCGGCGCGATTCCGCAGCAGCCGAGTATTCACCGAACGGCACGCGGCCTGCAAACGACCGATGTTATTGTTGAGGACTTCCTGATGGACTTTCTGGTATTCAGTGACGATTGGAGCGGACACCCGTCGTCCGCGATCCACCTCTTTCGCCGGCTCCTGGCGAGCGATCGCGTCTTCTGGTTCAACACGATCTACCGCATGCCCGGGCTCACGCGCTACGACATTGCCCGCACGCTGCGCAAGCTGCGCGATTCGGCGGCGGCGCCGACACGAGAGCCGGGCCCTGCGCCGCTCGAGGTCACGCCGTGGACCCTGCCGATCTTCCGTGGTCCTGTGCGCGGCGTCAATCGGTTCCTGTTCCGCCGGCTCTACCGGGATCTGGCCCGCGAGCACGACATCCGTCAACCGGTCGCAGTGGCGACGAATCCGTTCTCGGTCGATGCGATCCGGGTCATCTCCCCGCAGCACACGGTCTACTACTGCGTCGACGACTACACGGAGTTTCCCGGTGTGAACGGCCGCGCGGCCGCGGCGCTCGAGCGCGAGCTGCTCGAGCGCACGGATCTGCTGGCCGCGACGAGCCGGCCGCTGCTCGAATCGCGGCGCGTACCCGGGGCGTCGCACTACCTGCCCCACGGCGTGGACTTCGATCACTTCCACGCCGCCCCGGCGCCGGCACCGGCGAAACGGCCGGTGATCGGGTTCTTCGGCCTGATCAGCGAGTGGATCGACCTCGACGTGGTGCTGCACGCCGCGCGCGAGCGCCCGGGCTGGCGCTTCGAACTGATCGGCCGCGCCGAGGTGGACACCGGGGAGCTGGTGCGCCTCGGCAACGTGACGCTGCGCGGGCCGGTCGACTACGCCGAGCTGCCGCGCGCGGCGCGCGCGTTCGACGTGGGGCTCGTGCCGTTCAAAACCAACGCGCTGACCAGGGCGGTGAATCCGCTGAAGCTGCTTGAGTATCTCGCGTTGGGGATCCCCGTCGTCGCCACGCCGCTGCCCGAGCTGGAGCGCTTCCGGCCGCACGTGTCGATCGCGGCCGACCCGCAGGCGTTTCTCGCCGCGCTCGACGCGGCCGTCGCCGGGGACTGCGGCTCGAGCCGCGAGGATCGGATCGAGCTGGCCCGCGAGAACTCGTGGGACGCGCGGGCCCGCGAGCTGCGCGGCTGGATCGCCGAACTCGCCGGTTAGCCGGCCAGATACTCGATGACGACGTCGGCGATGCGCTCGGACGCGCGGCCGTCCCCGAACGGGTTCCGCACCCGGCTCATCGCCTCGTAGGCGTCTGGATCGTTCATCAGAATCCGGCCGAAGCGCTCGAGCTGCGTCGGGTCGGTGCCCACCAGGTGCGCCGCCCCGACCTCGATCGCCTCGGGCCGCTCGGTCGTGCGTCGGGTGACGAGGACCGGCTTTCCGAGCGACGGCGCCTCTTCCTGGATCCCGCCGGAGTCCGTGATCACGAAGTGGCAGCGCGACAGCAGCCAGACCATCTCGAAGTAATCCACGGGGTCGATGAGCTGCACGTTGGCCAGGCCGCCGAGCGATTCGTGAACCTTCTCACGGACGTTGGGATTGAGGTGCACGGGATAGACCAGCACGCTGTCGGCATAGGCCCGCGACAGCGCGCCGATGCCCTCGCAGATCGCCTGCAGCCCCGGGCCGAAGTTCTCGCGACGGTGGCCGGTGATCAGGATCATCCGCCGCCCGTCGGCGTAGGGGTGCACCTCGGCCATCCTCTTCCGCAGCGCGGCGTCGCTCTCGATTCGCGCGGCGGTGCCGAGCAGGGCGTCGATGACCGTGTTGCCGGTGACCCGGATCGCGTCGTCCGCGATGCCCTCGGCGCGCAGATTGCGCCGGGCCCGCTCGGTCGGCGCGAAGTGGTACCGCGCCAGCGCTGAGATCATCTGGCGGTTGGACTCTTCCGGATAGGGCTGCGTCTTGTCGAACGTGCGCAGCCCGGCCTCGACGTGGGCCACCGGGATCCGTTCGTAGAACGCGGCCAGAGCGGCGACAAACGCCGTCGAGGTGTCGCCCTGCACGATCACGAGATCCGGCCGTTCGCGGCGCAACTCGGCGCCTACGCCCAGCAGCAGAGCTCCGGTCAGCTCACCGAGCTGCTGATCGGCGCGCATCACGTCGAGGTTCGCGTCGGGACACAGGTCCAGCGCAGTCAGTGTCTGGTCCAGCATCTCGCGGTGCTGCCCGGTGCATAGCACTCGCGCCCGAGCCAGCTCGGGACGCTCGCGGAAGGCCGCGATCACGGGGGCGAGCTTGATCGCCTCGGGACGCGTGCCCAGTACGAACAGGGAACTGATCCCGCGCGGCGCACTCATCGCGTCAGGATAGCAGCGTCACGGCCGGCGGGCCCGGTGCGTCAATCGCCCAGCGTGTCGGTGCGCGTGACGCCGCTCGGCGGAGGAGGCGGATCCGTGACCCCGGGCCAGATTCCCGCCAGCAGATCGAGCTCGCCCATCGACGTGTAGGGCGTGCCCTCGGTGTCGTTGAGCGCCACCAACCGGACGTAGCGCGCCGCGGTCGAATTGAAGTAGACACGCACGGCGGACTTGTCCTGGGAACCCGCCTCGACCAGTTGGCCCGAGGTGACGGGTTGGCCCCAGTTGACCCCGTCGGCGCTGACGTAGAACTGGTAGTTGCGGATCGTGCCGTCCATGTCCTCGACGCCATCGTCCTGGCGCGGCAGGTAGGACAGTCCACAGATCTGGGTCTCGTCGCCCATGTCGACGACGATCTCGTGCGGGTGCGACGGGGCCGGGCTCGAGGTCCAGACCGTGTGCCAGAAGGTCTGCTCGTCGCCGTCCACGCCGTGAGCTCCGGGAAGCGGGTTGCCCGACGACAGGTCCTCGCTGTCCACGAACGCGACGCTCCACGAGCTCTTGTCGTCGATCATCTCGCAGTCGGCCTCGCAGGCCGCCGTGTCGTAGCTGCACGAGGCGTCGCAGGCCAGCTCGCCGCGGTCGAAGCCGAAGCCGGTGCAGGTCGCCTCCTGGGGCACGCTGCCGTCGCACTGCTCGGTGCCGTCGACGACGGCGTTGCCGCAGTTGTTCTCGTCATTGACCACGACGCTGGTGCACGCCGGATCCTCGGTGTCGGTCAGCCCGTCACCGTCGTTGTCCTGGCCGTCGTCACAGGCCACGGCGGCGTTCAGCTCGCTGGTGTCGGCCGCCGACGAGCAGCCCGGGTCCTCGGGGAAGTCGGCCAGCCCGTCGCCGTCGTTGTCCTGATCGTCGTCGCACGCCAGCTGGACGTTGACCACGCAGCCCTCGCCCCCGACCGTGTAGGACGTGCCCGTGCCGGAGCCGCGCTGGATGTAGTCGAACTGGTTGGCCGGCGTCAGCACGACGCCGTCCACGAGCACGGGGCAGAAGTGGATGTTCTCCGGCCCGCCGTCGCCCGTGTCGGCGAACTGGATCGGCTTCGCGGTCACGCCGTCGGCGCGGATGATCTGGTCGTTGCTGAACGTGATCCCCGCCATCACGTTGCCGTACTCGAGGAGGTAGATCGCGCGCTGCACCCCCTGACCGGGCGTCACGGTGAGGACGTTTCCGTAGAAATCGGTCGTCGAGTAGCTTTCCTCGAAGCGCACGACGAAGTCCGACGCGGACAGGTTGTTGTGGTGCACGACGTTGCCGATGCCGCCCGCGCCGAGGAACATCGCCGCGCCGCCTGCATTGCAGGTGATGGAGTTGCCGTAGACCTCGTTGTTGTTCGAGCCGTAGCGCATGCGGAACGCCGAGTTCGGCGTGCCGTTGGCGACGAGCGTGTTGTCGTAGACCCTGTTGTTGTCCGAGCCACTGTCCACCAGCAGCAGACGTCCGCCTGCGCCCGAATCAACGATCTCGTTGGCGTACACGTCGACGTTGTCGACGCGATAGAGGGCGATGCCGTGCGGGCTGCTGGTCTGGGGTCCGCTGGTCAACTGATTGTCATGGATCTTCAGCCGGCCTCCGACGGATGTCATGCCGTTGATGCTGAAGTGATAGCTGCGAAGGCTGCCCGCCGGAAAACGCAACGTCCCGCCGATGGTGCTCACGTTGTGGCTGATCTCGCCAACGTAGCTCGGCGGGTTCTCGAAGCTGCCGTCGCTCACGATCGCGCTGAGCGAGTAGTTCCCGTCCAGATCGAACGTGTTGTGCTGGATCAGCAGGTTCGTGGCCGAGCTCTCGGGCAAACGGATCGCCGAGAAGTACGCGGTGCCGTTGTTGGTCAGGTCGAACGCGTTGTGGTGGATGTTGACCTCGGGCGTCACGGTGTAGATCGCCGTCGTCCCGTTGTTCGAACCGTTCGCGTGGGCACCGTTGCGGATGGTGAGGTTGCGGATCTCCGCGCCTCCGGCCTGCACGGCGACGGCGCGGCCGTCGAACTGGGTGGCGTAGGTGATCGTGTAGCGACCACCGTTGCCGTCGTCGCCGTCCAGCGTCACTCCCGGCGCGCTGATCGCGAAGCAGCTACCCGTGGTCGTGACGTCCTGGGTCAGCCGGTACGTCTCGCCCGCTTGATTCAACGCGCGACACGACGACACCTCGACGACCGCGTACGCCGCGGAGCCGAAGAGCGTCGTGGCCAGGGCCAACGCGGCGAGCCACATCCTTTTTTGTTGCATCAGCGATAACCTCGAGGATTCGTCGCGGCACAGGGGGGTGCACCGGTCGTCAAATTTAGAGCAATTCACGAGCCAGGCAAGTCGTGCTGCGGCGCCCACCGGATCTCCGGGGCCGCAGATCAAAGAAGATCTGTCCCTGCATAGACTTCCGGCGACACCCGCCGGGCCCGCCGGGGTTACGCTCAGCGCACCCTGGACTTACGAGAACGTCACCGGCGGGCGCCCTCGAGCACCTCGGCCATCGCGCCGGCCAGCGTCGCGCGGTGGAATTCCTCGGGAATCCGTAACCGTGCCGGCTCGGCGTGGCGCCGCGCGCGCCACTCGTCGAAACGCGCGTCGAGAAAGCGGATCGCGCCCTCACACTGTCCCGGCGTCAGCACCAACCCGGCGTCGTAGCGCCGCACGATGCGGGCGGCCTCGCCGTCCGGAGGCACGAAGGCGAGGATCGGGCGGCTGCTGGCCAGATAATCGAACAGCTTCGCCGGAATGACGCCCCGCGACGCGGCGTTGTTGCCGAGGATCAGCAGCAGCACCTGAGCGCCCCACAGTCGGCCCAGCACCTCCGCGTGCGGGATGTGCGGCTCGACGCGCAGCACGTCGCGCAGCTCGCGGCCGACCGACTTCAGGTCCGCCTCGCGCGTGTCCCCGACGAACGAGACCTCGACGTCCTGCTTCGTCTCGGGCCGTCGCTCGACCCACTGCCGCAGGACCTCCAGGAAACCCGCCGGGTCGCGGTGACCGTACAGACTGCCGAGGTGCACGATGCGGAACGTGTCCGACTTGCGTTGCGGAACCTCGACCCCGGCGAAGTCGTCCGGGTCGAGGCCGTTCGTGATCGTGACGACCCGGCTCTTCTCAGCGTCGCCGGGGCACAGCTCGCGAATCTGCCGCGAGAACGTGGGCGACGCGGTGACGATGGCGCGGCTGTTGCGCAGGGCGCGGGTCTCCAGGCGCCGGTCGCAGCGCTGCAGCCACACGGGGAACCCGCTCAACTCGTACGCCTCGTTCTGCGTCCACAGATCGCGGAAGTCGGTGACGTACGGGACCCCGCACAGCGACGCCAACACATCCGCCACGACATGGCAACTGACCGGCGGCGACGTGGAGAGGATCACGTCCACGCGCTCGTCGGCGATCGCCTGCAGGCCGACGCGCACCGCGGACGGAATCCAGGCGTTGTGGTGGTCGGGGAAGCGCAGCGTCGAACGCAGCTTCGGCGTGAGCCGGCGCAACGGATCCCACGACGCGGCCAGCGAACGCAACGCGGAACCGTTCGAACTCGCGTCGGGGTTCGACGACGAGGACGCGCCTCCGCCGCGCCGCGCGCCGCCCACGCGATAGACCCGGACGCAGTCCGGGACCTGCCGCATGAGCGACGGATCTCGGGGGTAGAGCGGCTGGTTCTCCAGTGTCAACACGACCGGATTCCAGCCGAACCGGGGCAGGAACTTGCAGAACTTGACCACGCGAAACGTGCCGACCGCGGCGTTGGGTGGAAACGCCGTCGTCACGAGCAACACCTTGCGTGGGCTCCGGTCGATCATCGGGCGTCTATCCCTCGCCCCGCAGCCTGTCCGGCGCCGCCGCTCGGATCAACGCGCGCGCCAGCACGGCCGTCGCGTCGACCAGCAGGCAGCCGTCGACGTCGCTCGCCCCGACGGCCAGCGGGAGTTCCGTGCAGCCGAGCACGACCGCCTCGCACCCACGGTCCGCGAGGTGCCGCACGCTGCGCAGCACCGCATCGCGCGCCTCCGGTGCGACGTGGCCGCCGGTGGCCTTGATGCCGTACGCGGGGTCGTAAATCGCCGCGTGCAGCACGCCGTGCTGCACGTCGTCGGCGGGGTACACGATCTCGAGTTCGGCCTCGGAGAACGCCGTGTCGTAGACGCCGCTCGCCACGGTGCCGTTCGTCGCCAGCAACCCGACACGCTGCGGCCTGCGCGCGTGCTGCAGCAGCGCGTCCGCCGTCTCGCGGATCATGTGCACGAAGCGCAGCGCCGTCCGCTCTCGCTCGAGACTCTCGAGCACGCGGTCGAGGATCGGAGCGGCGTGGGCCGTGTTGCACGGCATGCCCACGATGCCGGCGCCCGAGCGCTCGAGACGCCGCATGGCGTCGAGGATCGTGGGCGCCGGATCGGCGGTCGCCTGCCCCGCGAGGAACGCCGTGCGATCCGGCACCTGCGGAACCGACAGCAGCACGAGCTCCAGATGATCCTGGTCCCGTGTCGCAGCGGTCAGGTCGCTCAGCTTGCGCAGCAGGTCGAGACCAGCATAGGGTCCCATCCCGCCCACGATTCCGATCACTTCGCTCATCGTTCAGTACTTCTTTGCGTTGTCGGTGAGGTCGGTCTCCTCGACCGCACCGTGTTCTCTCATATCGAACCCGCCGATGCACATCGCCAGTGCGACACCGAGCGTCGCCAGTGCTCGCGCACTCTTCCAGAAGCTGCGTTTCCCGGGACGCTCCTCGTACACGTCGCGTAGCGTGCGGCGGCACAGCTCGATCCAGTTCGTCCGCTTGCGCGGCAGCAACGACCAGTAGTTGATCTGGCGCAACGGCCACCACAGGTAGCGGCCGCGGGTGACGACCGTCTCGGGGCGCAACATGGCGCGGCCGATCCAGCGCGACGGCCGCGGCGGCTCGGTCACGAAGCGCGGCAGAGTCCGCGGCGTGCGCCACAGCTCGTGGCCCAGGATGATCGCCTGCTTGACGAACCCGATTGCGCCGGTGTCGCGCGAGCGCTCGTGCAGCAGGTGCCAGTCGTCGTCGTCGAAGTCGGCGACGAGGCGAGCGATGTCGGCCAGGTCGCGCAGGGCGACACAGCCGTGGTTGAACGCGTGCCACGCGAGATGGGCCGCCTCGTCCGCCGCCTCCGGCACGAGGATCCGCCCCGAGCACAGCTCGGTCGGTTGCGCTCTCCGCCACCAGCCGGGGATGTCGAACTGGATCAGCGAATGCTGCGGCGTGACGCTCCAGTGCAGCTCGACGATCCCGTGGTAGCGCCGCGAGTGGTGCACGTACGGGATGTGGAAGTGGGTGCGCGTGTAAAACTCCGGCGCGTTGGGGGCATACCCCTCCTGCTCCAGCAACGCCCCGGCGCGCTTGAGGTACTCGGAGGGCACGAGCAGGTCCGTGTCGGTCGAGGTGCGCCGCTCGGGATTGGCGTACAGACGCTCGGCGAGCCCCCGCCCCTTCAGCAGCAGGACGGGCACGCCGGCGAGCTCGAACGCCGGGATCAGCTCCCGCAGTACGCGGGTGCGCAGCAGGTCGACGAAGATCGCCGCCTTGTGCACGGAGCGCAACGTCTTGCGCACCCCGGCGGGAATTCGTTCTGCGGCCTCGGGCGCGTCGAGCAGCGCGGGCAGGAACGTCAGCACGTTGTGCCGCCCGGCGACGGACATCACGAGCGACCAGTCGAGGTCGCAATCGAGCGTCCGCACGAGGGCGGCGGGGTTCCTGCGCGGCTCGACGAGGTTCACGCACAGCAACTCCTCGGGCCGCAGCCGCTGAGCGCTCCACTCGATCACGATCGCTCCGCCGCACGCGCGCGCTTCAGTTCCGAGTCCAGGCCCTCGACCGGCAGGCAGAGCCGCGTCCCGTCGCGCAGCACCAGCGTCAGTTCTCCCGCCCCGGCCACCGCCAGGTGTTTCACCGTGTCGCCGTCCGTCTCCAGGTCGACGCGCGCGAAGCGCCCCTCGAGGCTGCGCAGCGGGCCCTCGGCGAAGCGCAGCCGGACCGGCCCCTCGCGCGGCTCGATCTCGAGCGCCACGCGATCCGCGGCGTACGACAGCAGCTTCCACGGCGCGTTGCACGACAGCTTGCGGTTCGCGGGCGGAGGGATCGCGAAGTCACGGTAGCGGTCGGGGTTGCCGTCGTGGCCCGCCTCGGCCGCCTTGATCATGTTGTAGGCCTCGCGGGCCGTGGCGAAGTGTAGGCGATACGGCTCGCGATTCCACTGCCGAACCATCGCGCGCCACGTCTCGGTCATCGCATCACCGACGACGGCCGAGCGGCTCTGCATGCCGTGCGTGTGCAACTTGACGAACACCCACTCCGGCCGCCCCGCGACATGGACGTGGGAACTCAGCCACGCTGCGAGCCGGGCCGGCGACGGCGGCGCGCCCGCTTCGAGCGCGGCGCCCTCGAACGTCCCACGGCTCCAGTCGATAGTCAACGGCCCCTGGATCAGCATCAGGTCGCCCTCGGGCGAGCCGCCGACGGCGACGTCCGTCCCGCGATCGTAGGACTTGGGGCGTTCGTCGTCGGTCGCGTAGTAGATCGAGTTGCAGCGACGCGGCTGTGCGGGCGAGCCCAGCGCCGGGAAGGTGAAGTCGGCGTAGCAACCGCACTCGCGCAGCGCCCGCAGCTCCGTGTTGCAGCCGCTCTTCGCGTCGTCGCCCGCGCCGTTGTCCAGGGCCCAGTTGCCCGCGATGTAGGCGAAGCTGCGTCGCGGCTCGCGCTCGGCGGTCAGCAACGCGCCGAACCGGTTACACCACCCAGCGCCGTCGGCGAGCTTGCGCGAGAAGGTCTCGTGCGTGTCGTGGCCGTGGTGCAGATGCAACTCCACTTCGCCGTGCCCGTCGAACGCTGCCGCCGAGAGCTGTTCGAGACACGCCTCGTTGCGGTACTCGGAACGGTAGAACCAGCTGTGCCGCGGCCCATGGCCTTCCGCGTCGAGCACTCCCCTGGAGCGCGACGCGTACTGCTCGAGCCACGACGCGACGGATTCGGCCGCGGCCTCCTCGCCGAAGCGGCGCGCGGGCTCGAAGTGATCGACCAGCGTGACGATCACGTCGACCGGTCGGCCGGCGACGCGGTCCGGGTCGAACGGGGGGCGCGCGCGGTACTCGCTCCACCACCCGCCGCGGAACGCATTCCAGCGCAACGCGCGATACGCCAGCAGCGGCAGGTTGAAGATTGCCCGCACTCAGGCCTCCGGCGCGTCCCAGCGTGTCAGTTCGGAAACGACGTAACGGTACTTGCCCGACGGATCGCGCGGGATCTCGTCGACGAACTCGACGCTGATCTGCATGCCGGGCCCGACGATACCCTCGAACTCCCGAGTGATCCGCTGCAGAACGTCGGCCCCGGGCCGGGGTTCTGCCACCCTGACGATCAGCCGCTCACGGTCGGGCTGGACGATCTGGAACTGGGCCTCCGCGTGGAGGTCCTTCACCGTCTCGACGAACAGGTACCCGACGCGCGGACGACCCTCGGCGTCGATCACGATGTCCCGATCTCGCCCGAGAATCTGGCGCAGGCGGGGCAACGGCGAACCGCAGCCGCACGGCGCATCGTCGGCGGGGATCGCCATGTCCCCGATGTCGTAGCGGATCAGCGGCATGGCGCGGTTGAACAGGTCCGTGACGACCACACGCCCCGACTCCCCCGCCGCCGCCGCGGAGCCGTCGGGTCGCAGCACCTCGACGACCGCGCCCTCGGTGAACACGTGCAGGCCGTCGTGGCTCGGGCACTCGCAGGCGATCACGCCGGCGTCGCGCGTGCCGTACTTCTCGAACACCGGCCCCCCGAACGTCTCCTCGAACAGGCGCCGCTGGCGCGGATACAGGTTCTCTCCGGCGCAACTGATCGCGCGCACCGGCGGCAGCTGCCGCCCGCGTCGGCGCACGAAATCGGCGAACACGGCCAGCGAGTTCGGAAAGCACTTGATCAGGACCGGCCGGAACCTCGCGAACTCGCGCGCGAACGCTTCCAGGTACTCCTCGTCGGTCTCGTGCGGGTCGTAGCTGATCATCCGCGTGTAGGTCGCATTGCGGATGCGCGCCTTGATGCGCCCCGACGTCGACTCGTGATGCGAGTGCGTAACGAACAGTGCCAGGGGCTCGCCCATGCTCCACCCGAGCCAGCGGTCAAAGTAGCGCTCCTGCGCCACGCGCCTGCGGAAGCACTCGCGATCGCGGTAGAAGCGCAGGGGCACCCCGGTCGCCCCCCCGGTCGAGTCGGGCAAGCGGTCACTCTCGGGGATGCCGCTGGCCTGCAGGGCGTCGAAGTTCTCGCGGATGACCTCCTTGGTCAGGAGCGGCAGGGCGCCGAGCTCGGCGGCGCAGCGGATCGAGTCGGGCTCGAGACCTCGCGCTCGGAACAGCTCCGAGTAGTACGGGACGTGGCCCGCGGCGTGGCGCAGAATCGAGCGCAGGCCCTCGAGCTGGCGCGAGCGCACCTCGTCGGGCGAGAGATCGTCGATGTAAGCGAACGGGTTATTGCGCGGCGAAGGCTCCATGCCGCCGTCCCACCAGCGCCACAACGGGCCGAGCAACGAGCGCACGATCCCCACCTCAGCGCCGGCCGGCATGCTGGCCGGCCGCGATCAACGAGCCGACGATCAGCCCCTCGAGGTCCAGCGCCTGCTCGAGCGGCACCGGGATGTTGTAGTCGTCCGCGTACACGAAGCTGTCCTTTTCGCGGTAGGCGTAGTGGTGCCACACCGGGGAGAACTCGCCGATCAGGAACTCGTCCCCGCAACACATCAGGTCGACGTTGAGCCAGCGCGCCCCCAGGTCGGCCGCGAGCCGTTCGCACAGCTCGATCGCCGCTGGCGGCACCCGGGCCCACTCGCCGATACCGCCGCCGTCGATGTTCATCTTCCACATCTCGCTGTCGGCCCGCCTGCGCCAGTGCGCCTCGACGACGGAGCCGTCCCCAACGACGACCTTGAGGTCGCGGTCCATCTCGACGAACTTCTGCGCCAGCAGTGGCCAGGAGAGCAGCGGGTAGCGCGCCTTCCGCGCGCGGATGAGAAAGTAGTAGAACTCGCGTTTGGCCAGCAGATCGACGAGGTGCTTGAGGCCGCCCTTGCTCCACACATCCAGCCCCGACACGCGGTACTTGTCGCGCAGCTCGTCGGGCGACGAGGCGAGATAGACGGACTCGCCGCCCGCCCCGAAGCGGTTCTTGAGCACCAGCGGGAAGCCGAGCTCGTCGGCGGCGCGCTCGAGCGCCTGCGGCGAGACCAGCGGAATCGTCGGCGGCATCGGGTAGCGCCGCGACGCGAGGAACATGTGCTGTCGGTACTTGTCGTTGTAGTAATGCGACAGGCAGGGATCGGGGTAGATCGCGAGGTGCGGCCAGCGCGCGTGCAGGTGCATCAGGTCGTCCTTGACCCGCGACAGCGCCAGCGGGTGGTTGGACGTGAACGCGAACGACGGGTAGTAGATAACGAAGTCGACCGCGGAGAAGTCGTGCTCGATCCAGTCCGGGTCGTCGAAGTCGAGCACGTCGAACGCGACCCCCAGCTCGTCGCGCTTGGAGCCGAACGATTCGAATCGCTCCTCGGAACGAAACAGGACGGCACGCACGACGTCAGGCCTCCGAGCGCCGGCCCGCCGCCGGGCGCAGTCCCGCGGGTCGACGAACGCGTGATTCCGGCTGCGTCAACGACCCGCGTTCCACGAGCGAAAGCGTCACCGCCTGAAGCGCCGGGATCAACAACCAATAGGAACGATACAACGTGTGCGCGAACAAACCATAGAACGACATCAATATCAACATCGGCACCGGCATCAGAGCGGTCGTGGTCGCGTGCCGCCGAAACAACCGGTGCCGGTTCACGCGTCTCGCCCCGGGCCCGTGTCGGGCAGGCCGCCCACCGGCGTGCCGCCCCGACCGAGCCGAGCACCGCGCAGCATGGACGACAGGAAACCGATCCCCGTGGCGAAGTGGATCGTCGGGATCACGACCAGCATGCGCAGCGCGGCGCCGACGCCGTGCCGCAACGCGGCGGCGGCGCTGGCGAACACCGCCAGCAGGTACAGCGAGACCAGGCCGAGGTCGATCCAACCGATGGGCGGAAGCAGCCAGATCAGCAGTGGCAGGGCCGCGAACCCGGCGACGAGCGCCGCCGGGACGAGCTGCCCCGGGCTCGTACGCCGCGGGTGGCGGCGCAGGTAGCGATAGCGCCCGAAGCCGTAGCGAAACAGCTGCTTGAACAATGCGCGCGGCGAGTTGCGCGCGTAGTAACGCACCGTGAGATCGGTCGCGGTGAAGCAACGCAGGCCCGCCGCGTCGACGCGCGTGTTGAACTCCAGGTCCTCGCAGGCGTCGAACGACTCGTCGACGTAACCGATGCGGTCGAACACGGAACGACGATAGGCGGCGCCCATGCTCGCCGCCGAGGCGAAGCCCTCGTAGTCGCTGTAGATGAAGGACTCCGGGCTGTGCCCGAGACGGCCGGCGCGGGCGAGCACGATCGCCTCGGCCCAGGGCTGCCCCGGCTCGGCGATCAGCGGCTGCGGCCGGCCCAGGCAATCGGCGCCCGACGCGTCGAAGCGACGCACGACGTTGGCCAGCAGGCGCCCGTCGGGGATCTGCACGTGGCCGTCGATCACCAGCACGAACTCGCCCCGTGCGGCGCGGAAACCGACGTTGCGGCCGGCCGAGCTGCGCCGGCCCGGATTATCGAGCAAGCGGATCCGCGGATCCGCGGCCGCGAGCTCGCGCACGATCTCGCGCGTCCGGTCGTCGCTGTACCCGTCGCAGACGAGAAACTCGACGTCGTCGCGCGGAAACTCCTGGCGCTGCAGCTGGGCCAGCGTATCGGCGATGAAGCGCTCTTCGTTGCGCACCGGAAGCACGACGGTCAGCCTCGGCCGCCCGCCGCCGCGCTCGCTGTGCTCCGTTTCGGACATCTCGCCTCGTCGCGGCCCGGTCAGGCCACGAGCCGCTGGGGAATGCTGCGCTCGCGGTCGATCACGGCCTGCATCGGGCCGAAAGAAAACTCACGGAACAGACGGCGCAGCTTCGGTTCGGTGGTGTGCAACCGACTGTAGTGGCGCAACCTCGACTTGATCGGCGCCTGGATGCGCGGCTGCCCCGGATCGACCTCCCACGGATGGAGGTAGACGATGGCGGGCATCGACTCGTCGCGGTTCAGCCTGCGCACGGCACGGCGCGTAACCCAGTAGGGGTAGATGCGAAAGTAACCGCCGCCGGCCACGGGGACGATCGCCTTGCCGAGGCGTAGCGTCGACGGCGGGACCTCGAGAATCGTCGTTCCCGCCGGCGTCTTCAGGCGGCAGATCCCGCGTGGGGCCCCCGGGATGCCGTACAGGTCGTGCACCACCGGGAACAGGCTCGAGTCGTACGCGAAGCCGGCCTCGACCAGGATGTCGAGCGCCCACAGGCTCTGGCGCGTGATCGAGAACGACGCGGCCCGGTGACCGCGCACCTCGCAACCGCACGCATCCTCGAGCAGGCGCTTGGCGCGCACCGCCTCGTCGCGAAACTCGTCGGGTGTCTGCGTGTAGATCAGTCGATGACTGTAGCCGTGCGAGCCGATCTCGTGCCCGCGCTCGGCGATACGGCGCACGAGCTGCGGGCGGCGCTCTCCGACCCAGCCCAGGATGAAGAACGTGCCCTTCACGTCGTACTCGTCGAGCAGGTCCAGGATTCGATCGGTGTTGGCCTCGACACGGCTGGGGCGCGAGTCCCAGCCATCGCGACGCACGACGCGCGCGAAGGCCGAGACCTGAAAATGCTCCTCCACGTCCACCGAGAACGCGTTGAGGGTCGGGGTTCGTTTGTCGTTGGGGAGAGGCACGGTCAGGAGCCTGTCCGAGTCATCGCCAGCATTCGGGCTCCTCCTAGACTCGGTTTTGTTCGAGCCAGGCCATCAGCTCCGAACGCTTGTAGCGCAGATCGGCCGAACGCCCCTCACCCACGCGGTATGCCGGGATGGCGTTGTTCTTCGTCAGCTCCCACAGTTTGGTGCGTCCGATCTTGAGCAGCTCGCGCGCCTCGCGGCTGGTCAGGATCTCGTCCGGCTCGCGAACGTTCATGTGCATCGGCACCTCCCACGTACCCTTCATGCCACTCCCCGCCCCCGGACACCGGCTTGGAGCGCGAGGTCACACCACGCTCGAACCAGTCCGGCCGTCGTCGCCGCGGGGTCGTGCCGCAGCTTGGCGCCGGGAGCCAGCAGGTTTCGGCGCACGACGTGCACGTCGCCCGAGGTCGGATCGGGCGGCGTCAAGGGGGTGGCCCCTTCGTCCTTGTAACGCTGCAGAGTCTCGGACTCGACCGTCGCTTCGTTGACCAGCACGGCGTCGACGATGCGGCCGCCCGCGTGCTGCTCGATGATGCGTCGGTGATCGAGGACTTCGAGGCCCGAGTCCGCACCGCGCTCGCTGACCAGGTTGCCGACCAGCGTTCGCACCGCCGAGGTTTCGCGCATCGCCGTCGAGATCTCTTCCAGCACCAGCGTCGGCAGGACGCTGGTGAACAGACTTCCCGGACCGATGACGACCAGGTCGGCCTCGCGGATCGCCTCGACGACACCCGGCGTGGGCCGCGCGCCGTGGGGATCGAGCCGCACGGAACGGATGCGCCGGTGCGTCGTTTCGATCAGCGACTCGCCGTCGATTCGCGACCCGTCCTCGAGCGTCGCCACCAGATGCACGTCGTCGTGCGTGACCGGAAGG
This sequence comes from bacterium, assembly GCA_024226515.1. Taxonomy (GTDB): domain Bacteria; phylum Acidobacteriota; class Polarisedimenticolia; order Polarisedimenticolales; family Polarisedimenticolaceae; genus JAAELQ01. The sequence continues at coordinate 127,648 of JAAELQ010000239.1, read as the reverse complement.
ATCCTGCCCGCCGTGCGCAGCACGCGGCTCGACATCTCGACCGCGCTGAGGAAGCTTCCCGTCTGCTCGGCCAGCGCCGCGAGGATCAGGTTGCCCAGATTGTGGCCGCCGAGTTCCTCGCTGCCCTCGTAGCGGTGTTGAAACAGGCCGGCCAGCAAGTCCTCGTCCTCGGACAGCGCGACGAGGCAATTGCGTACGTCTCCGGGCGGCGGCATGCCGCGCGTGCGACGCAGCCGGCCCGAGCTTCCGCCGTCGTCGCTCATCGCCACGACGGCCGTCAACTCCTCGACGACGCCGCGCGTCACGCGATCGCGCAGACCGCGCAGAACCGCGGGGAGACCCGTCCCTCCGCCCAGCGCCACGACGCGTCGCGGGTGGGCGCTGCTCGGTTCGGTTGTCGTTTCGTCGCGCGACACGATCAATCCCGGTTGTAGTGCTCGTAGTACTTCTTGTCGTAGTAGTAGTTGCCGCGATCGGCGAGGTTCTTGGTCACGTCGTTCAGCACGGTTCCGAGAACACGCGTGGAAGTCACGGCCTCGAGCGCCTGGTGCAGCAGCGCGCGCCGCGTGGACCCGGCGCGTGCGACGATCAGTACGCCGTCGCTCATCGATCCGACGACGTCGGCATCGGCGAACGGGACGATCGGCGGCGTGTCGATGATGATGTGCTGGTAGCGCTTGCGCAGCGTGGACACCAGGACCCGTGCGTAGTCCGAGTTGAGCAGCTCCACGGGATCGGCCGGGGCCGGACCGGCCGGCAGCACGTGCAACGGCGAGTTGTCGAGCTCGATCACCGCATGGTCCAGCTCGACCTGGCCGGTGAGGATCTCGGACAGGCCGAGTCGCGGCTCGGGCGTCAGGCGCTTCTCGATCGTGGGTCGTCGCAGGTCCGCGTCGAGCAACAACACGTGACCCTGCTGATCCGCCGCGAAGGCCAGCGCCAGGTTGAGCGACACGAGCGACTTGCCCTCCGACGGTGCGGCGCTCGACACCACGATGACCTGGACCCGACCGTCCTCGTCGTCGTGAGACAGCAACGTCTTGAGTCTCCGGAAACGTTCCGCCGCGATCGAGCGCGGATGGCTCAGCATGGCCACGTCCGGAGTCACGGCGAGCTTGCGCTTGATCAGTTTGACCAACGGAACCCCCGCAGCGATTTTCTCGCCGCCCGGACGAACCGCGGGAGGCGTCGATCCGGCTTTGCCGGAGAATCGAATTCGCGAAACCGTGCCACGCTCCGAGCTCATGTCAGCCCCCGATTCCGTTCACGTAGACGTAAACGGCAGCGAACACGATCGTCGCCAGAATGGAAAGACTCAAATTCTTGGCCAGTTGTCGGCTGGCGAAACCGCGAGCCTCTTCGGTGATGATGCGAGGAATGGTGACCAGCAGCGGCACGCCCTCGAACTCGCGCATCCCGGCCTCGGAGGCGACGAGGGGATTCAACAGGCGGCGCGCCGGCAACGGGCCGACGAACAACAGGCAGCCGATCATCACGCCCACCAGGTAGATCTTCAGCGGCTGCGGGTGGATCGGCCGCGTCGGGACGATGGCCTCTTCAACGACCTGAATCTGCTGCGCGCGCTCCGACGCCTCCAGCGTCTCGGCGTCCTCGGCGGTGTCCAGATGGGTCTGGAATTCGAGGAACTTCGTGCTCAGCAGATCGCGCTCGGAGACCAGCTGTTCCAGCCGTGTCTGCACCGACGGCGTGGCGGCGATCCGCCGTTCGAGCATGCCGATGTCACGCCGGATCCCGAGCTGATCTCGGTCGAGTCGGGCCAGATCGGTCTCGAGCGACGCGATCTGCGCGGCCAGCGGCGACAGCGGCGCGGCCGGCTTCGGGCTGTCCGGCGTCTGGGGCGGGGCCGTGGCGTCCCGTGCCGCGATGCGCGACTCGAGGTCCTCGATCTCGCGCTTCTTGCGCTGCACCTGCGGGTGCGCCTCCTGATAGTCGACGAGCAGCGCGTCGAGCTGTGCCCTGCGCTGCCTGAGTTGCTGCGTCAGCGGATCGACGGCGGCGACGTCGGCGTCCGGGTCGGATCCGGTCGGGGCGTTCTGCGCCTTGCGCAGCCGCGCGCGCAGCACCGGCAGCTCGCGATTGATCTCGTCCTGCTTCGTCCTGGAGGCCTCTAGGTCGTTCTGTCGCGCCTCGAGCTGTTGCAGGTTCGCCGGGTACGACTCGGCGGTCTCGGCGTAGTGCTGCTGCAGGAAACCGTTCAGCTCGGCATGCTTCTTGTCCAGCTCGGTCTTGTACTCCTCGGCGCGCGCGCGGACGCTGTCCGTCGTGCCCTCGGCCTGATCCGTGCGAAACTTCTTGCTCGTCTCGATGTAGACCTGCGTCAGCGTGTTCGCCATCGCCGCGGCGAGCTCCGGGTCGCCGTCCTGGTACGTCACGAACAGCAGACCCTCACGCGCGTTGATGCCCAGATCGGCGCGGGAGCGCACGGCGCGGATCAGCGAGCGGCGACCCTTGTCGTCCTCGGGCACGCGGTAATACTTGGACAGCGGTTCGAGCAGGTTCGTCTCGTCGAAAATCTGTTCGCCCAGCGCGTGCGCGCGGCGCGTCATGTCTTCGGTCACGGTGCTCTTGATGAATTCGCCGGGGACCTGCTGCGGCACGACGAGCAGCTTCGTGCCCGCCTCGTAGACCCGCGGGATGAAGTTCAGCGCCAGCGTCGCGGCTGCGAGGCCGAAGAAGATCCCGGCCACGACGGTCCACCACGAACGCAGGATGCCGTCCGTCAGTTCGAAGATCATCGCTTTCTGGTCGCGAGGTTCCATCACGCTCACCTAGCTCCCTGGGTGCGTCCCCGCGGGTAGTAAACGATGCCGAGTCCCACTTCGTAGAACTCCCCGTCGAGAGTCGGGTTGTCGCTGGCCTGGTCGGAGTAGTTGCCGGTCAATCTTATTGCCAAGGTACGGAGCAAACCGCGCTCCAGCCACCCGCCGATCGAGAACGTGTCGACGCTCTCCTCGTCGTCGTCGCTGGGGTCACGTAGCGTGAAGCGCGCGGCGGTGCCGTAATACCAGCTCTGCGACGCGGATCCGGCGTACGAGAGGCCGGCCGCCGTGTTGGTCGAGGTGCCCTGCAGCGCGGCGCCGTCGGTCGGGCGGTGATCGATGTCGACGCGCAGTCGCGAGTCCTTGAACTCGCGCTCCAGCGCGAGGTTGAGCTGCCCTCCGGCACGCGAATCGTCGTCCTCGCCGCCGGGCCCCTCGGCGGCGCTGCCCTTGCTGTAGAAGCCGCCGATCGCGCCGTCGATAGACAGCTTGCGTCCCAGTTCGCTTCTCGCGGTGAACGAGACCAGGTGCGACGTTTCGTCGTCCTGCTCGAGGTCGAAGCGGCGCAGCTCGTAGCTGAAGCCGATGTTGGAGGTCCGCGTCGTGCTGCGTCCGAAACCCACCCCCGCCGAGTAGGTCGTGCGATCCTCCAGCGTCGTCTCCGATCCGATGTCCCCCTCGTCGTAACGCGTGTCGGCGATGCGCGCGTCGGCCGACCAGTTCCAGCGCTGGCCGATCGGGCCGTCGTAGCCGAAGCCCGCGCGGAATGACTGCCGCACGACGCGCTCGGTCAGCGGAGGAGCGTCCGGGTCGTCGAGTTCGACTCCGCCCTGCTGCTGCGAGTGGTCGAAGCCGGCGTCGACGGAGATGGAGGAGAGCTCGGAGGGAGAGTTGTTCATCCGGAAGCTGGCGCGATGCGCCGTATCGTCGAACTGGTCGAACTCGTCGAAACGCTCGATCGTCGGTTCGTAACGGACCGTGAACGAACCGGTCTTCCACGTCCTGGTCACGGGCAGGGCGATGGCGAGAGACATCGTCGAATCCGACGTGTCTTGCCCCATGTCGTCCTCGAGATAGATGGCGTTGTCGATGTAGTTGTACTGCAACGTGAAGTACGGATTGAACTGTGTCTGCCCGAGCGCGACACCGGGCAGCAGCAGCAACAACGTCGCCAGCATTCGACTCGCCATGGACACTCCGAGACCTCCGTGCTTCCCGATCAATGGAACAGCAACATGTCGCCGGGCGCGAGGAAGATGTTCTCCTGACCCAGGTCGCCTGAAACGAGACGTTTGTAATCGATCGGAATGCGCTTCTCGACGCCTCCGATCTCACGAATCACGGTGATCTGCTTCTTGGCAAAGGGCGTCAGACCGCCCGCCGTCGCGATTGCCTGCAGCAACCTCGTCGGTTGATAGAACTGGATCGCCCCCGGCGCGTTGACCTCACCGAGGAAATACACGCGGAAGCTGTTGATCTGCGTCACCAGCACGGTGACGCTGGGCTCACGGATGAAATCGGCGAGCCGCCGGGCGATCTCGCTGCGAATCTGGTCCGTGGTCTTCCCGACCACGTCCACGTCGTTGACCAGCGGGACCGTGATCTTGCCGTCGGGCCGCACCTTCACGTTCAGGGACAACGCCGGCTCGTCCCACGTGACGATGCGCAGCTCGTCTTCGATTCCTACCTTGTACGCGGGGCGCGCCGCACGAGCGGCCGGCTCCTCCGCCGCAACGACGGCCGCGGGCCACAGGATCGCCAGGAACGCCAATGCCGAAACGAATTTTTGCATATTCAGTCGCACGGCCTCATAAATCGGGTAGACAGGGAGTGCCATATGGCCCAAAAACAATGGGCTCGCCCTAGAAGTATCCATCGGTCCAGGCCCTGTCAAGTGAAAAGCGGCGAACAGTTTCGAATGTAGACGAACGGAAAGCGGCGCCTGGGACGCCCTCGCCGACAACACGGAAAACGCTGGATCTTGTCAGGGAATCCGCGGTCCGCTCTAATGGAAAGCGCCGTATCTGTTCGTATTCTTTTCGGTACCCCCGATGACGACGCTCCGAATCGCCAAACCGCGTTTTCTGGCTTACTTCGCTCTCGAAGGCGGCCTGATCTTCGCCGTCCTGTACGGCCTCGCCTGGCTGACGCTGCTGATCAGCCGGAGCCAGGCCGACCTGACCACGCCCGTCGTGGCGTGCGGCGTGCTGTTCTCGGCGGTGCTGCTGGTCACCCAGGCCGCGAACCTCGGCCATCAGGCCAGCCTCAAGCGCGAGATCCTGCTGTACACGATCCTCTGCGTCGTGCTCGGAGCGATCGGTTTTCTCGCCCTGTACGACCACCGACCGCTGCCCGCGCTGCTGGTCGCCCAGGGCGCCGTCGCGGTGCCCGTGGCCGTCGCCGCCTGGCGCGTGCTGTCGGTGCGCTACCGCGTGTTCAATCCCAGCCGCGAGCGCGTGCTGATCGTGGGAACCGGCGAGATCGCCCGTCAGGTCTGCCGCTGGATCGCGGACAACCACGCCGCCGACTTCGCCGTGGTGGGCTTCGCCGACGAGGTCGCAGGGCGCGAGGGAACGGTCCTGGCGATGGGCGCGCGGATCCAGACCGACTACGCGCAGCTCGCTCGGTTCGCGCCGTCCCGCGCGGATCGGGTCATCGTCGCGCTGGACGAAAAGCGCGGCAAGCTCCCCGTCCGTCCGCTGATGGAGCTGCGCCTGCTGGGTGTCGAGATCGAGGAAGCGACCTCGTTCTTCGAACGGATCAGCGGCAAGATCGCCGTGGAGACGATGCTGCCTTCGTGGCTGATCTTCTCGGAGGGGTTCAAGGCCTCGGCGCTGCGCTCGATCCTCAAGCGGGCCGCCGATCTCGCGCTGGCCTCGATCCTGCTGGTGCTGACCACGCCGCTGATGGCGTTCACCGCCATGCTCGTCGCTCTCGACAGCGGCTTCCCGGTTCTCTACCGGCAGAGCCGGCTGGGCCGCGACGGGAAGGAATTCAACCTGCTCAAGTTCCGCTCGATGCGACAGGACGCCGAGAAGGCGGGTCCGTCGTGGACGCGGAGCTACGACCCGCGCGTCACCCGCGTCGGGTCGGTGATCCGCGTGCTGCGTATCGACGAGCTCCCGCAGTTGATCAACGTGCTGAAGGGCGAGATGAGCTTCGTCGGCCCGCGCCCCGAGCGCGGACACTTCGTCAAGCAGCTCGAAGAGGTCATCCCGTACTACGGCCTGCGCACGACGATGCGCCCCGGCCTCACGGGCTGGGCCCAGGTCGAGTACGGCTACGGCTCGACCGTGGACGAGTCGCTCGAGAAGCTCAAGTACGATCTGTACTACATCAAGAACAACAACCTGTTGCTCGACATGTGGATCGTGCTGAAGACGGTCAAGGTCGTCCTGACCGGCCGCGGCCGTTGAAGACCTCGTTCCGGGTTCTCGACGCCGAGCTCGAGCTCGGAGGTCCGCGGGAGATCGTCGAGCCGATCGTGGCGGCCTACGCACGCTTCGTCACGCACGACGCGCTCGAGCGAGCGGTACGGATCGAGGTCGACCCGTCCTGCGGCGCGATCCGCGTCGGCGAGCGAACGCTGCCTCTGATCGCGGGGCTCGACGCCACCTCGCAGCTCTACCAACAGTTTCTCGCCTCGGTGATGGACAACGTCGCGTCCCACGCGATCCTGCACGCCGCGGCGCTGGAGGATCGATCGGGGGGTGCGCTGCTGCTGGCGGGTCCGTCGGGCCACGGCAAGAGTTCTCTGACGCTCGGCCTCGCGACGCGCGGCCTGGGCTTCCTCAGCGACGACTACGCGCCGCTGGATCTCGAACGGCGCGAGGTCAGCCCCTATCCGCGACGCGTCGCCATGCTGCCGAACGGCACGGCCCCCGTGCCCCCGGCGTTCGCCGAGGCCTCCCGGCGAGCCGGCGCGGCGCGCCTGTTCGACAAGACCCTGGTCGATGTCGCCGACGTCCTCGGCGCGGACGCCTTGCGCGCCGATCCGTGCCCACTGCGCCACGTCTTCCTGCTCTGCCCGGCGCTCGGAGAGCCCGAGCCCCTACCCACGTTGATCGACCTCGGCGTGCGAGCGGAGGCGGCGGAGGAGCTGCGGCGCGAGTTCGATTCCGTCGCCGGCGTCGAGACCGTCGACGAACAATCGCTCGCCGGCCTCGTTCGGTGGCGCCTGTCCGTCGACTCGTCGCGCCGCCCCACCGAGGCCCTGTCGCGCCTCCTGGTGCGCGATGAGGTCGTGTACTGCGAGAAACACTGGGCTCGGCGACCGGACTTCACGTCCAGGCCCGAAGCCGAGCCGGTGAAGCGCCGCGTGGCCGCCGAGCAGCTCGGCCGCGAGCTGCTGAACCGCCGCGACGGGGGCCGCCTGTTCGAGCGCTACGGCGCCAGCATCGCGGCCCTGTTCCTGGATCTGGCCGCCGCGCTGCGCGACGCGTCCTGCTGGCGCGTCCGGGTCGGGCGCTATGAGGACACCGTGAATCTCATCGGCAGCCTCAGCGGGCTTGCCGCGACGGACCGCGCCGAATAGATTGAGGGATCCTGCGGAGGCCCGAATGAACGCACAGCTGCAACACACGGACCGCTACGAGGGTCGCGACCTCGGTGACGAGTACCTGTTCTTCGACGCCGAGGGAATGCAGTATTTCGTGCTGAACGCCACGGCGCGTTCGATCTACCTGCTGTGCGACGGAACGCGCAGCGAGGACGACGTGATCCGTGAGTTCGGGGAGATGTACGAACTGGACGCCGAGACCGCCGGCCGGGATGGCCGGGACACGGTCCGCGAACTGCTCGACCGGGGCCTGCTCAGCCCCCCCTAGCCTTCAGCCCCCCCGTGCCACCCCCTTGGCCGGTCTCGGCCTCGTTCAGCAGACGGATCACCTCGAGCCGGAAGTGCTCGAACTGCAGGGGCTTGATCAGGCACAGATCCGCGCCGGCGTCGTACATCTTCTTGACGTTGTCCTGCTCGGGAAACGCCGTGATGGCCAGCACCTTGACGCCGCGGGTCTTGGGGTTGTCACGGATCGACTTGCACAGCGAGATGCCGTCGACGCGGGGCATCATCACATCCATGATGACGAGATCGGGCTGCAGGCTGCCGATCTTGATCCCGGCCTCGTAACCGTCGCACGCCTCTTCGACGCGTAGGTCGCCGTCGAGCTCCTTGAGCAGCCTGCGGACGATCTCGCGGATGTTGGGCTCGTCGTCCACCACGAGGACCGAGCGTTCGCGCGCGGTGCCGCGGAAGAACGACTCGTCGATGGGCATCTCGTACTTCTCGAGAAAAGTCCGAAAATCCTCCGCGCTTACGCGGTAGTGCCCACCGGGGGTGGAGAAAGCGCGCAGCTTGCCCGACTTGATCCACTTGAGGACCCCGTCGTTGGTGACTGCGCAGTAGTTGGCCACCTCGGAGGTGGTAAAGAACCGACGGCCGTTTTCGTTTTCGCTGCTCATGTAGGTTTCCGTGTTTTCCGTGTTTTCGGGAGGGAAAATATAGGGTCACGCATCAGCACAGGCAAACGCGGAATGACGATTCCGCGGTCGCGGTTGCGTAACCCGTTCCGACGCTTCATTTGCGGGGGTTTCGTTGACACCCCGCGCGGGCCGATGCTAGACTCCCGCGTTGCTTCGAGATGGCTCGTTTTCGGGTGTTTTCAAGCGAAAAACGGACCGTAGCTCAGCTGGATAGAGCAACTGGCTACGAACCAGTAGGTCGGGGGTTCGAATCCCTCCGGTCCGACCATTTTTGCCGCAACGAGACCGCATGGGTTGCCGAACACAGACCGAAACGCTCGATCACGAGCTCATGGGCCACGCCCTCGAACTGGCCCGCGAGGCGGGCAAGGCCGGGGAGGTCCCCGTGGGCGCGGTCGTGGTGCTGGACGGGACGATCGTCGGCAGCGGGGCCAACTCCCCGATCGGCAGCAACGACCCCACGGCGCACGCCGAGATCGTCGCGCTGCGCGACGCGGCCGAGCGGGCCGGCAACTACCGGCTGACCGGGGCCACGCTGTACGCCACGGTAGAGCCGTGCCTGATGTGCTTCGGCGCGGCGATCCACGCGCGGATCGGGCGGCTGGTGTACGGTGCTAGGGATCCCAAGGTCGGCACGACGTCGCGCATCGACGCGCTGACGCCCGCCGGAGTCGGGTTGAATCACGAATTCGAGGTTATCGGAGGGATTCGCGAGAGGGAAGCATCGGGCCTGCTGGCCGGGTTCTTCCGCGAGCGACGCGACTCCGCAACGGCCGCGGTGGCGGTCGGAACATGAAACGGAGAGGTACCGAAGTGGTCATAACGGGGGCGCCTCGAAAGCGCTTAGCCTTCGTGAGGAGGCACGTGGGTTCGAATCCCACCCTCTCCGCCAACTTTCTCCTAAGGAGAGATGACCGAGTGGCTTAAGGTGCACGCTTGGAAAGCGTGTGTGCGGCAACGTACCGTGGGTTCGAATCCCACTCTCTCCGCCATGTGGGGCCCAAGCCCTGTGCACTGTGATCTCGTGAACCCCGCCAGGCCCGGAAGGGAGCAACGGTAAGCGAACCATTACAGGTGCCGCAGGTTCACTTGGGCCCCTTCAACATCCCGGGAGGCGAGGCCTGATGTACCAGGTCCTGGCTCGAAAGTGGCGACCGAGGAACTTCGACGAACTCGTCGGTCAGCGCCACGTCACGCGCACTCTCGCCAACGCGATCGCAGAAGACCGCCTGGCCCACGCCTACATCTTCGCCGGCCTGCGCGGCACCGGGAAGACGACGGTCGCCCGCATCCTGGCCAAGTGCCTCAACTGCGAGAGCGGCCCGACCAAGGCTCCGTGCGACTCGTGCGCCTCGTGTGAGGAGGTGGCGCAGAGTCGATCGATGGACGTGCTCGAGATCGACGCCGCCTCGCGGACCAAGGTCGAGCAGACGCGCGAGCTGCTCGAGATGGTCAACTACGCTCCGGTCCGCGACCGGTTCAAGGTGCTGATCATCGACGAGGCCCACATGCTGTCCAAGGCCTCGTTCAACGCGTTGCTCAAGACGCTCGAAGAGCCGCCGCCGAACGTGCTGTTCATCCTGGCCACGACCGAGGTGCAGAAGATCCTGCCCACGATCCAGTCGCGCTGCCAGGTCTTCGAGTTCCGTCGCGTGGCCTCGGGCGAGCTGGTCGAGCACCTGCGCCGCATCGCCGACACCGAGAAGATCGAGATCACCGACTACGCGCTCGACCGCGTGGCCCGTGCAGGCCAGGGCTCGGTGCGCGATTCGCTATCGGTGCTCGAGCGAGTGCTGGCCTTCTGCGGCAACAAGGTCGAGGACGACGACGTCCTGCGCATCCTGGGCGGCGTGCGCATCGAGGTCCTGTCCGAGCTGCTCCGCGGCCTGACGGCGCGGGACGCCGGCACGATGCTGCGCGTGTTGGACGGCCTGGTCGCCGAGGGTCACGACCTGATGCACTTCTGGACCGAGGTGATCGGGGCCGTGCGCGACCTGATGCTGCTGGGCGCGGTCAAGGACGCGGGAGACCTCGTCAGTCGCTCTCCCGAGGAGGCGCAGGCGCTGGTTGCCGCGGCCGAGGGCCTGTCGCGTGAGGACCTGACGCGCACGTTCCAGGTGCTGAGCGACCTCGAGGGCCCGCTGAAGATGTCCGGCCAGCCGCGCTACATGTTCGAGTCCGCGCTGATCCGGCTGGCGGACCTGGGCGCGGTCAAACCGATCGAAGAGGTGCTCAGCCGGCTGTCCGGAGCGCCCCTGCCCGCGCCCGCCGCGGAAAAAAAAAATCCCGCGGCGGTAGCACGGCCGGCCCCCGCGGCCGGCGCTAGGACCGCCCCTCCGGCGGCGCCGGCGCCTCCCGCGGCCGCGGCTCCCGCCCCGCCACCCGAGGCCGAACCGGCCCCGCCGCCGGTCTCGATGGGCGGATTCGGCGGGGATCTCGTCTCGTCGATCCTCGAGGCCAAGCCGATGCTCGGCGCCTTGCTCGAGCAAGCGACGTCGATTCGGCTGACGGGAGACGACGTGGTCGTCGCCTTCGCGGGCAACGAGACGCTCGCCAAACCTCTTCAGCGCGACGAGAACCTGGCCGTGGTCCGCAAGCATGCGATGCAACTCGTCGGCCGCCAGGTCAAGGTGCGTGTGGACAACCACGACGCGCCCGCGGAGTCCGCCGGAGCGGAAACCGGCGCATCCGACGCACGTAGAGATTCACCGAAGCCCCCGCCCAAGCGTCGCGGCGCCCTGCTCGAGGACGCCCGCAACGAGCCGGCGGTCAGAAAACTGTTACACGAGTTCGGGGCCCAGGTGGTCGACATTCGCCCACTGGAGCCAAGCCGCACCGCGCCGGAACCGGCGCCGGATCCCGGCCCGATGGAGGAACCGAGATGAACATCGGCAAGATGATGAAGGACCTGCAGAAGATGCAGGGCAAGATGCAGGCCGAGATGGACGCCCTCGAGGTCGAGGCGTCGTCGGGCGGTGGAATGGTCAACGCGCGGATGAACGGCAAGAAAGAGCTGCTGGCGTTGAAGATCGCGGCCGATGCGATCGACCCGGACGACACCGAGCTGCTCGAGGATCTCGTGATCGCCGCCGTCAACGAGGCCGGCCGCAAGGTCGATGGCGAGATGCAGCGTCTGACCCAGGACATGACCGGCGGAATGAACATCCCCGGACTGACTTGAAGAGTCCCGCCGCGCCGCTCGAGCGCGTCATCAACGAGCTGTCCAAGCTGCCCAGCATCGGCAGGAAGACGGCGCAGCGCCTGGCATTTCATCTACTGAAGGCGCCGATCGAGGACGCCAACGCTCTGGCGCGATCGATCGAGGAACTGAGACAGAAGATCCGCTTCTGCCGCGACTGCTTCAACCTCGCCGAGGAGGATCTGTGCCCCGTGTGCACCGATCCGAAGCGGGACCGCACCTCACTGTGCGTGGTCGAGGAGCCGACCGACCTGCTGTCGGTCGAGGCCACGAGCGCGTTCCGCGGGCTGTACCACGTCCTGGGCGGTGCCCTCTCGCCACTGGGTGACGTGGGGCCCGATCAGCTCAATATCCGGCCGCTGATGCAGCGTCTCGGCGAAGCGGAATTCGCGGAAGTGATCCTGGCGACCAATCCCAACGTCGAAGGAGAGGCCACCGCCGTCTACCTCTCCCGGCTGCTCAAACCGCTCGGGCTGCGCGTGACGCGGCTGGCGCAGGGTCTGCCCGCCGGCGGGGACCTCGAGTTCACCGACGAACTGACCCTCAGGCGAGCCCTCGAAGGACGCCGACAGTACTGAGAACCGGCCATTTGGGACCTTCGTCGCGGACTTGCTTCTACGGCGGCCACGGCTATACATTTGGAAGGTCGCGGCCCTTCCGCGACCGCATGGGGGTTCCATGGCCGCCGGCAGTATGGTCATTCTCGAAGAGGACTTTGCGAGGTTCAACACCTTGCTCGGCAAGCTCTGCGAGGAATCGAACGCCAAATTCGTCTTTCTGGTCGACAAGAACGGCCAGCAGTTGTCCGCGGTGGGGCAGCTCGACGAAGTCGATCCGACGGCGATGGCCTCGCTTGCGGCCGGCAGTGTCGCGGCCACCGAGAGCCTGGCGACCCTGATCGGCGAGACGGAATTCACCAGTCTCTTTCACGAGGGGCGCAACGACAACTTACATATCAGCCTGGTCGCGGAACGGTTCATCGTGCTCGTGAACTTCGACGAGCGCTCCTCCCTCGGTCTGGTCCGGCTGCGCGTGTCGCAGAACACGGACGAGCTGGCCGCGGCGCTGACCGTTCTGGTCGAGCGCGCCGCCAGCGGCAACGCCGGGCTGGAGTTGGACGATGACCTGCCGGAGATCACGGCCGAGGACGTCGAAGCGTTGTTCGGATGAGTACGGGCTTCCGGGGCTGAAACCTTATGTCTTTCATCAACTACGCGGCGCGCGAGATCAACTGCAAAATCGTGTACTACGGTCCCGGGCTGTGTGGGAAGACCACGAACATCCAGTGGCTGCACGACCGGACCAAGATCGAGTCCAAGGGCAAGCTGATCTCGCTGGCGACCGAGACCGACCGCACGCTGTTCTTCGACTTCCTACCGATCGAGCTGGGAACGATCCGCGGCTTCAAGACGCGGTTCCACCTGTACACCGTCCCGGGCCAGGTGTTTTACGACGCGTCGCGCAAGCTGATCCTCAAGGGCGTGGACGGCGTGATCTTCGTCGCCGACTCGCAGGAGGCGCGCTTCGACGCTAACATCGAGTCGATCGAGAACCTCAAGGAAAACCTCAGACAGAACGGTTACGAGCTGGGCAAGACGCCCTACGCGCTGCAGTTCAACAAGCGCGACCTGCCCTCCGCGATGCCGCTCGCCGAGCTCGAGAAGGCGCTGCGGGTCCAGCAAGAGCCGGTCTTCGAGGCGGTGGCCACGACCGGCGACGGAGTCTTCGACACGCTGAAGGCGGTGATCAAGCAGGTCCTGATGGACCTGCGAAGCCGCTGACCCCCCGTTTTCTCCCGGTATCGCCCGCTCCGGGCGCCTTCGCACCCCGCTTGACACGTCCTTTGGGCCTCTCTATCATGTCCGTTTTCCCACGGGGAGAGCTGCGACATGTATGCCGTGATCGAGACCGGAAGCCGTCAGCATCGCGTCCAGGTGGGCGAGGTCGTCAACATCGACGCCCTGCCGGGCGACGTCGGCGCCGAGGTCGTGTTCGACCGGGTGCTGCTGCTGGGTGGAGGCGATTCGAACGCGATCGGCGCCCCCGTCATCGACGGCGCGAAGGTCCGCGGCTCGATCGTCAAGCAGGGACGCGACAAGAAGATCGTGATCTTCACCTACAAGCGCCGACAGAACTCCAACCGTCGCCGTGCGGGTCACCGCCAGTCGTTCACTGCGGTCAAGATCGAATCGATCGACGCCTGATCACGAGGGAGCTTACCGATGGCCCATAAAAAAGCAGGCGGCAGTTCGAGGAACGGCCGGGATTCGGAATCCAAGCGGCTGGGTTGCAAGCGCTTCGCCGGCGAGATCGTCAGCGGCGGCTCGATCCTGGTGCGCCAGCGCGGAACCCCGATCCAACCCGGCAAGAACGTCGGCCGCGGCAAGGACGACACGTTGTTCGCCCTGATCGACGGTCGCGTCCAGTTCGAGGCGCGCGGTCGCATGGGTCGATTCGTCCGCGTCGATCCGGTCGACTGAACTCACACCTCCCGTGAACACGGGCATCGGAGCCGGCATCGTCCCCCACGGCGTGCCGGCTTTTCTGATTTAACGGGCTGCTGGAAAGCGTATGTTCGTCGACGAGGTCACGATCACCGCCCGCGGAGGTGACGGGGGCGACGGGTGCTGCTCGTTCCGGCGCGAGAAGTACGTGCCCAAGGGCGGCCCGGACGGCGCCGACGGCGGGCCGGGCGGCTCGGTGATCCTGGTCGCCGACCCCGGACTGTCGACGCTGCTCCCCTTCCGCTACCGCAAGCTGCACCGGGCCGAGCGCGGCCGCCACGGACAGGGCAGCGACAAGACCGGCCGCTCGGGCCACGATCTCGAGGTCTCCGTGCCCATCGGGACGGTCGTGATGGACGAGGACGCGCTGCTCCTCCTCGCCGATCTGAACGAGGCCGGCCAGCGATTCGTCGCGGCGGCCGGCGGCGACGGCGGCCGCGGCAACGCGCGCTTCGCGACGTCGGTCAACCGCGCACCCACGCGGCACGAGAAGGGCTGGCCCGGCACGGAACGCAAGCTGCGGCTCGAGCTGAAGCTGCTGGCCGATGTCGGCCTGGTGGGATTCCCCAACGCGGGCAAGTCGACGCTGATCTCGCGCATCTCCGGCGCCCGCCCCAAGATCGCGGACTACCCGTTCACGACTCTCGAGCCGCACCTCGGCGTCGTCGCGCGCGACGAGTACCGCTCGTTCGTCGTCGCCGACATCCCGGGACTGATCGAAGGGGCGCACCGCGGCGCCGGCCTGGGCTTGCGCTTCCTCAAACACGTCGAGCGTTGCCGGCTGTTGTTGCACCTGGTCGATCCGACCGACCCCACGGTCGATCCCGTCACGGGGATCGAGTCGCTGTTCGCCGAACTGCAGAGCTACGGAGCGCAGCTGGCGGGCAAGCCACGGATCCTCGTACTGACCAAGTCCGACGCGGTACAGGACGAGGCCCCGGTCGAGGCCGCGCGGGCCTACGCGGACGAACACGGCCTGGGCTTCCTCAGCATCTCGTCGGTGGCCGGCGAGGGGCTGGACCGGCTGATCCACGAGGTCGGCGCGCGGCTCGACGAGCTGGGCGAGCGACCGGAGCCCGGGCTCGACGAGGATGAAGACGATGACTGACCCGCGCGGTCCGGTCGCGATCCTCGGCGGCACCTTCGACCCCGTTCACCTCGGGCACCTGGGCGTCGCGGAAGCCGTCATGCGTCGGCTGGGAGCCTCCCGCCTGGTGCTGATGCCCGCCGGGAAGCCCCCGCACAAGCCGGCGGCGGAGCTGACCGCGGCGGACCACCGCGAGGCCATGCTGCGCCTCGCGGTCGAAGGCCGACCGGGACTCGAGGTCTCCACGCTGGAGGTCGCCAGTCCCGGCGTCTGCTTCACCCTCGACACGATGCGCCGGCTGCGCGAGCTCGACCCGCGAGCGCAACCGGTATTCGTCCTGGGCATGGACTCGCTCGTCGAACTGCACACGTGGCACGAGTTCGAGCGCCTGGTGGAGGAGTTCGATCTCGCGGTCGTCGATCGTCCCGATTCGCCGATCGATCGCGTGCGCGACCGCCTACACCCCGTCGTCCGCGACCGACTCTACGTGCCGGCCGATCCCGACGCCGTGCTCCTGGACCAGCTGCCGGATCTCGGCAGCGGCGGTCGAATCGTCTATATCGAGATGCCGCAGATCGACGTGTCCTCCAGCCGCGCTCGCGCGTGCGCGGCCGCGGGCGAGCCGCTGGACGAGCTTGTCCCGCCGACAGTCGCCCGGTATATTCAGCGCAACGAACTGTATCGAGAAGGAGGAAGCGCACTGGCCACCGAGTTGCCCGCGGAAGTCGCCCGCTGCGTCGAGGCGGCGCTCGGCAGGAAGGCCCACGACCTCGTGGTGCTCGATCTCCGGGGACTGAGCGACGTCACCGACTACTTCGTCATCTGCCACGGCACTTCCGACCGCCAGGCCCTGGCGATCACCGACGCCGTCGACGAGGCCCTGCGCGCCTCGTTCAAGCTGCGCCCGTCGCACGTCGAAGGACGCCAGCGCGGTGATTGGGTCCTGATGGACTACATCGACTTCGTCGTCCACGTCTTTCTCGAAGACCGGCGCAGCTTCTATCGCATCGAACGGCTCTGGGGCGACGCGCCGTCGATCGACGTCTCTTCGCTCGACGCGCCGGACGAGGGTGCTGCGCCCCGACCGTCCCTCGGCAGCTGACGGCGTCACGCGGCGGACCCGGTGAAGATCCGCCTGCTCACCGTCGGCAAGCCGCGCGAGCGCGAAGCGATCGGGCTTCACGACCGGTACGCCGAGCGGATTCGCCGCTTCGGCGTGAGCTACGACACGGCGCACGTCGCCGAGGTTCAGGCCGGACGCAGTTACAGCGACGACCACGTGATGCAGCGAGAGGCGGGGAATCTCCTGCAGGCCCTCGACCCCAGGGATCGGGTCGTCGCGCTGCACCCGAGCGGCAAACAGCGGGACAGCGAGCAGGTGGCCCGGAAGCTCGAGTCCTGGGCCACGCCCCGGGCGGCCTTCGTCATCGGCGGCCCCCTGGGCCTACATCGCGACCTGCTGCAGCGCGCCGAGGACTCGTGGTCGCTCTCGCAGCTGACGTTTCCCCACGAGCTCGTCCGCGTGCTGGTGGCCGAGCAGCTCTATCGCGCGCTGACGATCCGACGCGGCGTGCCGTACCACAAGTAGAAAGCCTCGTTCTTGACGCCTTTGCCGCGCCTGCACTAACCTTGGCTACGGGACGAGACGATCATGAAGGTACGCACGCTACTGGTTCTGATCGCGGCGCTGGCAGCCTTGCTTGCGTTCGTCTCCTTTTATCAAACGAACAACACGATCCTCGCGCAGCAGATCCTGCTGTGGGGCGGCGGGACGATCTCGGTCGGACTGACGCTGATCGCCTTCTTCGGCGTGGGCCTCGCCATACCGATGTTCGTCGGTCTGTCCCGCGAGCTGCTCTCGACCATCGAGCGCTGGCGACACGGCAAGGCGGCGCGCAAGGCCGAGGAGATCGAGGAAGAGTACTCGCGCGGGCTGGTGGCGATCCTGGAGGGTCGCGAGGACGAGGGCCTGGGCCACCTGCGTAAGGTGCTCGAGTGGGACAGCCGGCACTTCAACACGCTGATCAAGATCGGCGAGGTGCTGCGGGCGCAGGGGAAGTACGCCGAGGCGATCGAATACCACCGCAAAGCGCACAACGTGAAGCGAGACAACACGCGCCCGCTTTACGCACTGGTCGAGGACCACGAGGCCAAGGGCGACATGGATCGCGCCCGCACCGTGCTGGGTCAGATCATCGGCATCAACAAGAACTCGATTGCAGCGTGGCGCAAGCTGCGCTCGCTGCACATGAAAGAGAACAACTGGGATCAGGCGCTCGAGGCGCACGAGCGCGTGAGCAAGCTGTCGGACCCCAAGAACCCGCGCGACGCGGCCGACAAGCGGTTCGGCCTGGGGATCCGCTACGAGATCGCCTCCCGGCTGCTCGGCGAGGGCAAGACGAAGGAGGCCGTTTCCGGCCTGCGCCGTCTGCTGAAGGACGACGAGCAGTTCATCCCGGCCCACGGCAAGCTCGGCGAATCGCTGCGAGAGCTGGGGCAAGAGTCCGAGGCGGTCCAGGCCTGGTATCGCGGGTTCGAGCGGACCGGCTCCCCGATCTTCCTGACCATGCTCGAGGAGCACTACCTCGGGCGCGAGCAGCCGCTGGCCGCCATCGAGGCCCTCAAGCGCTGCGTCGGCCAGGCGGTCAAGGACACGGTGCCCCGCTTCTACCTGGGCAAGCTGTACTTCCGTCTCGAGATGCTCGACGACGCGCTGTCGGTGCTGAGCTCGCTCGAGGGACGCGCGACCTACGCACCGACGCTGCACTACCTGCTGGGGCGGATTCACGAACGGCGCAACAACCATCGCGAGGCGACGTCCGAGTACCGGAAGGTCATCAAGGAGATGGACCTCGTACAGCTCGAGTACAAGTGCCTGGGATGCGCGGCGAGCACCATGGAGTGGTCGCACCGCTGCACCGAGTGCGGCGAGTGGAACGTGATCGAGGTCAACTTCCGCGAGGAGATCCCGCTGGAAGACCTCGGCATCGCACCGGCCCCGATTTACACGCGCTAGGAGCCTGGCCGGTCCCGGCCTCCCCGCGGAGAACGCACCATGGGTCGTGCGGCGCGATTCGCGCGCCGGGGCGGCTTCGCCGCGCTGGATTTCCTGTTTCCCACCGATTGCTTCGGCTGCGGTCGTGCGCTGCGCTGCCCGCAGCAGTGCGGCGCGTGCACGGATTGCTGGGCCGGATTCTCTCCGATCCGCCTGCCGTGTCCCGCTTGCGGCCTGCCCCGGCCGCCGGGCACCGACCTCCTCGGCCCCGCCCTGGGCCGCTGCGCCACCTGCCTCCTCTCCTCACCGGCCTTCGACGGGGTGCGGGCGGCGGTGCTGTACGACGAGCGTGCGCGCCGTTTTCTGCTGCGGGCCAAGCTGGGGAAGGTGCGCGGCCTGCTGCGCCCCTTGGGGCTGCGGCTGGCGGCCGTCGTGCGCTCCGCGGGGTGGGACACCGCCCGGCCGCTCGTCGTCCCGGTCCCCTCGCACCCGATCCTCGGCCTGCGACGGGGATTCTCGCCCGGGGTCGAGCTGGCCCGGATCGTCGCCCGCACCCTGGAACTGGACCTCGACGCGGGGCTCTTGCGACGCCGGCTGCTGAGCCCCATGGGATCGAAGAAGCTGGGGGCCTCCGCCCGCCGTCGGGCCGCCCGGGCCGCCGTCACGGCCCGGCGAGCCCCGTCGCCCGCCCGCGTGCTGCTCGTCGACGACGTGATGACGACCGGAGCCACCTCGGAAGCCGCGGCAAGGGCCCTGATCCGGGCCGGAGCCACCGAGATCCGCCTCGCCGTCTGGGCCCGCACACCCCCCGGGCGACGGGCAGGCACGCGGTTGTAACACCGCATCGATTCACATATACTTGCGGCTCTTTTGCCGCCGGAAGGCTATTCTCACGGCTGGCGGCAACGGCTCCTTCGAGGGACAGGCGATGAAATCGAATCTGGCGAAATCGGCTCTGCTCGCGGTTCTCTGTGTGTTGATCGCGTCGGCGGGATGCACCAACAGCGACCCGCTCTCGTCCGGCAACGGCGAGTTCATGCTCGAGGTACGCGTAGTCGGCGACTCGACGCGATTCGACACCGCGAACGTCGAATTCTTGCAAGTCACCACACGTTCAACGGACCCGCAAGTCCGGGATTTGATGAACCCGGGCGATGACCCCGCAGAGTCGAGCGAACTCGGTACCCTGGGACGCGCGATCCAACTGGATTTGAATGATCCCATCACCGATCAACCTGCCGCGGTCCCGTTTGCCCCTGGAGAGTACGAGGTAACGAGCGTCGTGATCGCGCAGATCAACCTCGTGGATAACGATCCGGTGGAGGAGTTCGACCATTGCTCCGACTTCGTGAAGGAGTATGACATTCCCGAGGTCGCAGTGAGCCTATTCGCCACCTCGCCGGTGGTCTTCACCGTATCCACGAATGCCGTCACCGTCCTCACACTCGAGCTCAACGCTCCCGCGCTGATCGGCGCGGTGGCAGGAACCAGGCCATGCGACGTGAATTGCGATTGCGTGTCGATCAACCCACCCGACCCGGATTGCGACTGCCCACAAGCCAACTCCCCCGCCCTCGGTGTCATGCGGATTTTCAGTGCTACCTACCTGGATTTTCCCGGAGCGTAGGATCCGTGTTGCCGGCAGCCTCGCGCTAGCCTTCATCCTCATCCTGACCTGCGTCTCCTGCACAGTGGACGACGACGTCTTTGCCGAGATCGGCACGGCGCGAGTCTTCGTCGTGGACCCGTCGGTCAGCGCGCAGAGCATCGCCCAGGACGAAGAGCCGCCGATCCAGGTGGCCAAGTGGTCGATCCTGGAGGCGAGCCTCGAGGGCATCGCCGAGGTGCCGCTCGACATGCGGATCGGCGCTCCGTGCAACTTCCGCCAGACCTCGCGGGAGTTCTCGAATGCCGAGGGCCCGTGCACGTCCGGGCTGATCATCGACTCCAATACGGATCCGCAACCGATACGGCTGACGCTCGAGTTCACGATGCAGTTCCGCAGGGCGCGGCCCGTGGATCTGCCGCCGACCGCCGACTTCGACGGCGACTTCGCCATCAACTCCAGCGACAACTGCCCGCTGATCTCGAACCCCGACCAGCAGGACACGAACCTCGACGGGGTCGGCGATGCCTGCACGTCATCCGACGGGCGACAGGACAGTGACGCGGACGGGGTCCGCGACTCGATCGACAACTGTGTGTGGATCAACAACCCGGACCAGGAGAACACGCAGGGCTTGTCCTCCAAGGGCACCAGCGACGGTATCGGGGACGCGTGCGAGGACCAGTTGCTGCGCGTGACCTCGATGGGCACGGACCGGATTCGGGTGGAGCTGGAGTTCGACGACTTCGTCCAACCGCTCGGCCTGGCGTCGCTGATCCTCGTGGATTTCGACCACGACGAGATCCTGGACGCACTCTGCGACTGGGATGCCGGGTCGTGCGAGGTCAACGCCGATGCGCTCCGGCTCTGTTCGACGACGAGCGCCTTCAGCGCCTCGCTCGGCTGCCCCGAGGAAGAGGAAAAAGAGTAGCGGCGAGGACCCGGAACGGGATCAGGCGCGCGCCGGGCGACGGCGGCCGCCGCCCTGCTGCTGCTCGAACACCGAGTCGATGAACGCGGACACCGCGGACGGCTCGACCGGCTTGGCGAAGCAGCGGATGGCTCCGCACTCCAGAATACGCGACTCCGTCTCGGGAGAGTAGAACCCGGTCATCGCGATCACGGTCGTCCGCTGCGTTTCGGGGTCGGCCTTGATCGTTCGGCAGATCTGGAATCCGTCGAGCCCCGGCATGCGCAGGTCCAGCAGGACGACGTCGGGGCGGAAGGTCGCCACGAGGCGGCCGGCCTCGAACCCATCGGCCGCCGTCAGCACCTCGTAAGACACCGAGCGGGTGGACAGGTGCTCCGCGAGCACGTCGCGGATGCTGGCCTCGTCGTCGACGACGAGCACCTTGGGCTTGCCGGATCCCTCGCGCAACTCCTCGCTGAGCGGGATGCCGTTCTCGCGCATGAAGCGGATGAGGTCTTCGCGTCGGATGCGTCGGTGACCGCCCGGCGTGCGAAACGCCGGCAGGCGACCTGCGTTGACCCAGTTGATGATCGACAGTGGCGAAACGTGACAGAGCTTGGCAGTTTCGAACGTCGTGAAGACCGTCTTGCGGCTCATTGCCTGATCCACCTTAAATTATTTAAGCTATTCAAAGCTAACTGAAAATATGCTGCGACGCTCGGAGTTTGTCAAGATCCGATGCACCGCGACGGCTTTCCGCTCTCAAAGTGTTGATAACAATCAACTTATTTAGTGCAACCTCTCGGAGTCAGGTAGTACTATACCAAAAAAAGGAAGCTCCAAAGTACAAAAACCATCACGGCGTGTTTCTCAAACGCGACACATCGCGTCGAAGAGCGTCGTCTCTCGCGACACCTTCAATCTGGGACCGGCTGTGAGGAAAGTCCAGCAGGTGCGGAAAAGCCGGAAAAACAGCGGAGCCGGTGCTCGCGGGCGGGGGAATCAGCCGACGAATTTGTAGCCGACGCGGTGCACGGTCACGATGAAGGCGGGATCGTGCGGCTTGTCCTCGATCTTCTTGCGCAGCTTGGCCACGTGCATGTCGACGGTACGAGTGAAGGGCACGTCGTCGTAGCCCCAGACGGCGTCGAGCAGGCGCTCTCGAGCGAGCACCTCGCCGCGATGGTCGATCATGAACTGCAGCAGCTTGAACTCTCTCGGCGACAACTCGATCCGCGAGCGGCCCTTGATCGCCTCGGCCCGCGCGAAGTCGACCTCGACGTCGCCGAACTGGTAGCGGTCGAGCTTCTCCGCATAGCCGGAGTAACGGCGCAGCACCGCCTCGACCCGGGCCATCAGCTCCAGGAAGCTGAACGGCTTGGTCACGTAGTCGTCCGCACCGGTCTTGAGACCCATCACCTTGTCGATCTCTTGCCCCCGCGCCGTGAGCATGATGACCGGCACGCGACTGCCCTCGCGACGGATCTTCTTGCACACGTCGAGGCCGCTCATCTTGGGCAGCATGACGTCGAGGATGATCAGGTCGTGCTGCCCCTCGGTCGCCATCCGCAGGCCGGCCTCGCCGTCGCCGGCCATCCGGACCTCGTAACCCTCGTACTGGAAGCCGTCCCTCAACGCGACGGCGATCGCCTGGTCGTCCTCGACGATCAACACTCTTGGCATCAGGTCTTCCCCATGGGCTGCACGGTCCCGACGGCCGGCGGCGCATCGCGCTGCTCCCCGGTCGTACGGACACCGCAGGGCAGGTGAAGGCGGAACGTACTGCCGGCTCCCGGCTCGCTCGTCACCTCGACGATGCCGCCGTGTGCTTTGACGATGTGACTGACGATCGACAGCCCGAGTCCGCTGCCCTTCACGTCGTGGACTTGACCGGTCCCCACGCGATGGAACCGCTCGAAGATCTTCTTCTGCTCGCCTGACGAGATCCCGCAGCCCCAGTCGCGGACGGCGATGACGGCGCAGCCGTCGTCCTGCTCCAGCCGGACCCGGATCTTCTTGGAACCGTTGGAGTACTTCACCGCGTTCTCGACCAGGTTGGCCAGCGCCTGCGTGATCGCGTCGCGATCCATGCGCACCGAGGGCAACGGCTCGACCGGCTCGACGAACTCGAGCTCGAAGCCCATGTGTTTCAGGCCGACTTCCATCGTGTGCAACGTGTCGGCGACGACCGAATGCAGATTGTCCTCGCGGAACTCGTAGGTCTTGGCCCCGGACTCGATCTTGGAGAAGTCCAGGATGTTGTTGATCAGTTGCGTCAGGCGGCGGCTCTCGGTCTCGATGTACTCGCCGTACTCGCGCACCTTGCCCTCGTCCTCGACGCGCCCGAGGCGCAGGAACTCGCCGAACACACGAATCGAGGCCAACGGCGTGCGCAGCTCGTGGGAGACGTTGGACACGAAGTCGGCCTTCATGTTGGAGAGGTGGATCTCGCGCGACGCCGTGCGCAGGGCGAGGACGATCCCGCCCAGCAGGACCACCGCGAGCAACACCGACATCGACATGTTGAGCAGGAAGTTGGACTGTGCCAGCTGCTCCGGTGTCGAGAAGCGACTACCCAGCGCGACCGTCCAGTCGGAGAAGATGAACGGGACGCGGGCCGACACCTGCATCGGCGCTTCCTCGTCGGACTCACCGCCGAACACCAGCCGTTCCCACTGGTCGCGAACCGTCACGACCAGGTTGGCGCGTTCGCGCTCGTTGAACGACTGCGGTAACGACTTCTCGATCGCCGCGGGCAGCACGACCTCCTCGAAGTACGTCGTGTCGAGCACCATCCCCGCCATGCCCTGCAGTTGGCAGGCGTTGTCGGTCAGCGGCTTGAGCAACAGGACGTTGTCGTCGTCCATCTGGTCGACCGAGAAGTCGTGCGAGGGAACCGCCGAGCCGCGCCAGGCCAGCATCTTCCACGGTGACAGGGCGACGTTGATCGCCTGCGCGGCGTCGGGATCCGGCTTCCCCAGCTTGCGCTGCGCCACGTTGTAGACGCTGATCCCGCCCCAGTTCTCACGATCCACGTAGGGCACGACG
This sequence comes from bacterium, assembly GCA_024226515.1. GTDB lineage: Bacteria > Acidobacteriota > Polarisedimenticolia > Polarisedimenticolales > Polarisedimenticolaceae > JAAELQ01. The sequence goes on along the minus strand of JAAELQ010000239.1, from coordinate 104,038 downwards.
AACAGGTAGCGCGCGCCGTCGACCGCCTTCTTGCGGAAATACAGCTCGATCTTCTCGGGTTTGCGCTTCAGCAGATACGACGGCGCGTTCAGCGCGTGCTCGGCCTGCGAGCGGTAGAAATACTCGATCTCGTTGAAGACGGCGTTGAGGTAGTTGTTGAGCGACGCCTTCTCGGCGATGGCCGAGGTCTCCTCCAGGCGCGTCAGCCAGCGGAACTGCAACGTCAGCAGGATGACGAGCGGGACGAGCACGGCCAGGAAGCCGGTCAACAGCACCCGCTTTCGCAGAAAACGCCTCATGGATACTCCGGACACGTCACCTGGATCATACGTCAGCGGTTTGCCCCGGCCCGCTGGATTTACAAGTTTTTACGGGGTTTTCTTGGACTTTGGCGCCCTTCCGATGAACTATGATGTTGAGCAATCGGGGGGCGCCCCGTGGAGGTTGTCGATGAAGTGCTTCGCTCGAATCGTGGCAGCGCTGGCCCTCTCCGGGCTGGTGGGTGTTGCCTACGCCGGGGGCGAGCACAAGTGCACGGCAGAGACTCAGGACTGCCTGAACTGGATGGTCGCCAACTACGAGAACCGCGGCTGGATCGGCATCGAGATCGAAGAAGACGAAGAGAGCGGTGCGCTCGTCATCACCAACGTCTTCGAGAACAGCCCCGGCGAAGAGGCCGGGCTGGAGCGGGGCGATGTCCTGATCGCCGTCGACGGCCTGAAGTTCTGCGCCGAGAACAAAGAGAAGATCTACAAGTCGCGGAAGGAGTGGGTCCCCGGCAAGACGATCCGCTACACCGTCGAGCGCGGCGGCTGCTGCCACACCGCCGCCGACGAGAAGCAGATCGAGATCGTCCTCGGTAAGCTGCCGGATCGAATCCTCGCGGAGTGGATCGGGCGTCACATGCTCGAGCACGCGGTCGAAATCGCCGAGAAAGAGTAGCGCTGCTCGACGCCGACCGCTTCGGCTCACCGGCCCCGCGAGGGTTCTTGCGGCCGACACGAACTCGAGCGGTACGGAGCAACCGGAATTGACCGGGGGCCTGCCCCCGGCCCCCCCGTCCGCACTCCACGACGGCCGCAGACGGCCATCGTTCCGTTTGGTCTTAGATTTGTCTTTGAACGCGCGCCGCCGGGCAGCAGACGCGAACCTCCGACACTTACCCTCGGCGCTCCGGGCGACCACCAACCAAGTACCAAACGGAGCGACGGCCGTCTGCGGCCGTCGTGGAGTGCGGAGCGGGGGTCCGGGGGGCCGCCCCCCGGTCAATTCAGGATGCCCCGTACCGCTCGAGTTCGTATCGGCCGCGAGGAACCTCGGCGGGGTTCTTCGGCCGGGCGACGACACGACGCGGGCAACAACCCGAAGAAAGACCGGCCGACCAAGCCGGGGAGATTGACAGGCCGGGCGAATCGCTGTATTGTTCCATCCGGATACACGGATGGATACAGCCACAACAACAGGTTCACGCCTCCTCGAGCAGATGTCGGGCCTCTCCGAGAGCGTCCGGGGCCGGCTGCTGCTCGTGCTGGAGTCACAGGAGCTGACCGTCTCGGAGCTGTGCGCCGTGCTGCAGCTGCCCCAGTCCACGGTCAGCCGACACCTGAAGATCCTCGTCGACCAGGGCTGGATCCGCTCGCGCCCGGACGGCACGCGCCGGCTGTACCGCATGAGCCTTCCGCCCGGCGAGTCTCCGACCCGGCGCCTGTGGCTGCTGGCCCGGACGGAGCTGGAGCAGGCGGTCGACGCCGAACGCGACGCCCGGCGACTGCAGGACGTGCTGGCCGAACGGCGCACGCGCTCGGAGGAGTTCTTCTCCACCGAGGCCGGACGCTGGGACGCGATGCGCGACGAGCTGTTCGGCGCGCAGTTCTTTCTCGCCGCGCTGCCCGGCCTGCTCGGCGACGATCTCTCCGTCGCCGACCTGGGCTGCGGAAGCGGAGCCGTCACCTCGGCGGTCGCTCCGTTCGTGGATCGCGTCGTCGCCGTCGACGGGTCGGCCGAGATGCTCTCCGCCGCGCGCCGCCGGCTGTCGCGGTTCGACAACGTCGACCTGCGACGCGGGAACCTGGAGGAGCTTCCCCTGGAGGACGACTCGGTCCAGGCCGCGACGCTGATCCTGGTGCTGCACCATCTGCCGGACCCCGCCCGCGCGCTCGCGGAGGCATTGCGCGTGCTCGCTCCGGGCGGGACCCTGCTCATCGCGGACATGCTGCCGCACGACCGGCACGAGTTCCGCGACGAGATGGGGCACGTGTGGCTCGGCTTCTCCCAGGATCAAGTCACGAGCATGCTGCGCGACACGGGCTTCGCGTCCGTGCGTTTCCAAGAACTCAACCCGACGGCCGCGGCCAAGGGACCGGCGCTGTTCGCCGCGTCCGGACGCGCTCCGTCACTCTGAACGAACCGAACCGACTATCGATCGTCGACATGGAGGTTTTGATGTCTACTGCCGTTGATTCCGGAGCTCACCCGTTCGCCGCCGCCAGGGCGGCCGGCCGCGAGCCGTACAAGGTCGCCGACCTGACCCAGGGCGAGCTGGGCCGCAAGGAGATCCGCCTGGCCGAGCACGAGATGCCGGGCCTGATGGCGATCCGCGAGAAGTACAGCAAGGACAAGCCGCTCGCCGGCGCGAAGGTCATGGGCAGCCTGCACATGACCGTGCAGACGGCGGTGCTGATCGAGACCCTGGTCGACCTCGGCGCCGACGTGCGCTGGGCCTCGTGCAACATCTTCTCCACGCAGGACTCCGCCGCGGCGGCCGTGGTCATCGGACGCGAGGAGACCGGCGGCACGCCGGAGGCGCCCAAGGGCGTCCCGGTCTTCGCCTGGAAGGGCGAGACGCTGGAGGAGTACTGGTGGTGCGCCAGCGAGTCGCTGCGCTGGCCGGACGGCTCGGGCCCGGACCTGATCGTCGACGACGGCGGCGACGCGACGATGCTGGTTCACAAGGGCAAGGAGTTCGAGGGCAAGGGCGAGGTGCCCGCGTTCGACGCCGACGCCGATCCGGAAGAATGGGGCGTGTTCCTCGAGCTGCTGCGGCGCGATCAGGCCGAGGCCGCCGGGCGCTGGACGCGCGTCGCCGAATCGATTCGCGGCGTCAGCGAGGAGACGACGACCGGCGTCCTCCGGCTGTACCAGATGCAGGAGGCCGGAACGCTGCTGTTCCCCGCGATCAACGTCAACGACTCGGTGACGAAGCACAAGTTCGACAACATCTACGGCTGCCGTCACTCCGTGATCGACGGCATCAACCGCGCCAGCGACGTGATGATCGGCGGCAAGGTCGCGGTCGTCGCCGGCTTCGGCGAGGTGGGCAAGGGCTGCGCCCAGGCGCTGCGCGGTCAGGGCGCGCGCGTCGTCGTGACCGAGATCGATCCGATCTGCGCGCTGCAGGCCGTGATGGAGGGCTTCGAGGTCAACCGCCTCGAGGACGTCGTCGAGACCGCGGACATCTTCGTCACCTCGACCGGCAACAAGGACGTGATCACGGCCGAGCACATGTCACGCATGAAGAACAAGGCGATCGTGGGCAACATCGGTCACTTCGACAACGAGATCGACATGGCCGGCATGAAGAAGATCGACGGCGTCAAGCACATCAACATCAAGCCGCAGTACGACGAGTGGATCTTCCCCGACGGGCACAGCGTGCTCGTGCTGGCCGAGGGACGCCTGCTGAACCTCGGCTGCGCCACCGGCCACCCGAGTTTCGTCATGTCGACGTCGTTCGCCAACCAGGTGCTGGCGCAGATCGAGCTGCGGCTGAACGGCGACAAGTACGGCAACGAGGTCGTACGACTGCCGAAGAAGCTGGACGAGGAGGTCGCGCGGCTGCACCTCGAACATCTCGGCGTGCGTCTCTCCGAGCTGACCCCGGAGCAGGCCGAGTACCTCGGCGTGTCGATCGACGGCCCGTACAAGCCGGACCACTACCGCTACTAGCGCGCCGATTCCAGGCAAGCGAACGAACGCCCGGGGGACGACCCCGGGCGTTTTCTTTTGTGGCGGCTACTTCTTCTTGGAATCGCCGGCGAACATGCCGACGAAGAAGGAGACGATCCCGACGATCAGCGCGCCGGCGACGGCCCACAGAAACGAGGCCACCTCGAACCCCGGTACGATGAACGCCGCCAACGAGAACGCCAGGCCGTTCACCACCAGGTAGAACAGTCCCAGCGTGATCAGCGTGATCGGCAACGTCAACAACACGAGCAGCGGACGGACGACCGCGTTGACGAAACCCAGGACCAGCGCCGCGATCAACAGCGCCTGGATCGACGCCACCGACACGCCGGGGAGGATCCAGGACGTCGCGAACAGCGCCAACGCCACCGTGGCCCAATGCACCAGAAACGCACCCATGTGATTCACCTCGGGTACGCAGTCTACTACCGTCGAGCCGGGGGACGTCAGCTACAGGCGGGAGCCGTCCGGGGCTGGCCCGACGAGGCGCTGCCCAGCGGGCCCGCGCCGCACAGACTGCGCGGTCGGATGACGTAGTACGTCACCTGGCCCGGCAACGGGTCGGAGGCGTCGGTCGAGAGCGTGTCGTCGCCGTCGGCCTCGACGCATGTCGCCGAGGCCCCCCCGTCGAAGCCGTCCGCGGCGGACGACGCCAGCGTGTCGTAGGTCACGGGAGCGACTCCCGGATCGAGCGGCGCGGTCCAGCTCAGCAGCGTCGATCCCGTCTGCGACGCGAGGGTCAGGTCCTTCGCCTCGCCGGGAGCGGCGCAGTTTCCGGGCCCGATCAAGTCGCGCTGCCAGGCGCCGTTGCCGTGGGTCGCCGCGCGCATCTTGCGTCCCGGCTGGAACACCTTCAGGTCGTTGATCATCGCGAGCGGCATGCCGTCGTTGAACTCCTGCCAGGTGGCGCCGGAGTCCAGCGAAACGTAGGTGCCGAGGTCCGTGCCGACGTAGACGACCTCCGGGTAGTCGGGATCGACCGCCACCGCCGAGGTGGGGATATCCGGCAGGCCTACTCCGATGTCGTCCCACGAGTCCCCCGCGTCCTCCGACAGGAAGACGTGCGACGTGCCGAAGCCCATGAAGGTGACGAGCACGCGATCGGGGTCGTTCGGGTCGATGGAGATGTCGGACGGATAGCGATCGGGCAACGTCCCGGTCACATCGGTCCACGAGACGCCGCCGTCGTCCGTGCGGAAAACGCGGGCGGGGCCGGAGAGCGGAGCGGTACCCGCGTACGCCACGTCGACATCGGTCCGCGCCGCGGCCAGGGAGAGGACGGGGTTGCCGGGGCTGAGCTGTGCCCCCCCGTTCGTCGCATTCCAGTTCGAGCCCTGGTTGTCGCTGCGGTAGATGCGTGACCGACCGGCGTAGAGCACGGTGGGATCGTCGTGGCTGAGCACGTGCGGTGCCACGAACGCCGTCACGTCTCCCGACTGCGACGGCGGCGAGATGAAATTCCAGTTACCGCCCGAGTCGAACGAGCGAGCCATCTGCAAGCTCTGTGCGGAGCCGTAAATCGTCGTCGGCGTATTGGGGTTCTGCGAGGTCCAGGTTCCGTCGCCACCGATCTCTCGGCTCCAGGCGTTGGTGCCCTGGTAGATCACCGTGAAGTTGTCCTGCAGGCCACCCATCGCGAAGTCCGGATTCAACGCCGAGTTGGAGAAGCCGTTGTAGAACTGGGTCGTCTGGTAGCCGCCGATCAGCGACTGGAACGTGTCGCCCAAGTCCGTCGTCTTGAACACGCCGCCGTCCGAGGCGAAGAACACGGTGTTCGGCTCGGTCGGATGCCACAGGGCGAAGTGGTGATCGGCATGCGCGTAGTCCGTGTCGCCGATCGGTCCCTCGGGGGGCGTCGTCCCGAAGAACACCGACTGCCAGCTCGAGCGGATGTCCAGCGTCGAGCCGCCGTCGGTCGAGCGCCAGATCTCGATGCCGCCGGTGAACAGCGTGTCCACGTCGAACGGGCTGACCGCGACGTAGTGCGCGTACCAGCCCTGGTACTGCGCGTAGTTGGTGCTGCTGACCTGGGACCAGCTGTCGCCGCCGTTGACCGAGCGGTACAACCCGTGGCCGCTGCCCTGGTCGGCGATGCTGGCGTAGACCGTCTCGGGAGAGGTCTCCGAGATGGCGAGCTGGGCCTTGCCCGTCCAGCCGTTGGGCAGGCCGACGCTGAGCGGAAGCCACGTCTGCCCGCCGTCCTTCGTACGGTAGATGCCGACCCCGGTCGTGGCGAAGTTTCCGTGAGCGGCGAACACCTTGTCGGGATTAGTCGGATGGATCCGCACGTCCATGGCCATGACGACGGCGTGCACCAGGTCCCATGACGCACCGGCGTCGATCGACTTGTAGACGCCCTCCGTCGTCGCCGCGTACAGCACGTCGCCGTCGGTCGGGTGAATGCGGATCATCCACACGCCGCGCGACTGCGCGTAGCTCCAATCCAGACTCTTGCTCCAGGTCGCACCACCGTCGATCGACTTGAGAATGCCCACCCCGTAACTGCCGCGCGTCGTACGGATCACCTCGCCGCCGTTCGTGCCCTGATACGAGTACGCCTCACCGGTGCCGATGTACATCACGTCGTTGTCGTCGGGGTCGATCGCGATCGTGGCCACGCCCAGCACCGGGAAGCCCGTGTCCACGTAGTCCCACGCGTCGGCGCCGACGCCGCCGGTCGTCGACTTCCACAGGCCGCCGCTGGCGCTACCGGCGAACAGCACGTCGGGGTCGTCGGACCGCAGCGCGAGACACAGCGTGCGGCCGCCGACGTTGGCCGGGCCCATCGCCTCCCACGCGGGAACTCCCGTCACGCCTCGCGCGGCCGAACGCCCTCGGCGATCGGCCAGTTGTTGCAGCGCCGTGCCGTACCCCGTCTCCGAGATCGTCGCCTGCGGGTACGCACGCTGGGCCGACCAGAAGTCGAGCGCCTTCATCGCGCCGCTGGGGCCGCGCTTCTCGTCCGCACTCTCTTCCGACGAATCGTCGTCGCCGCCGTGCCGTGCGACCCAGGTCGGCAGACCGTGCGCCTCGACGGGTTTCTGTCGCGGAGCGCACGAAAGCGCCAGGCACAGTGCGACCAGCGTGATCAGAGCCATCCTGCAGCGGACGTCATGCATACCTGCCTCCAGCGGCGTGAATATCCTGCGAAGATCGATCCGGGTCAACGCGTTGCGGGGATTTCTCCGCGTACGCTTCGTCCGCGGTCGCATTCGGGCTCGGTCGGCTTGCGTGGGTCCCGGGGGAGTGAGACCATGAGCGTCTGCCCGCGAGGCGACAAAGGGAGTGATTTCCATGAATCGAACGCGTACCACGATCGTCGTCCTGTTGATCTTGATGCTCTGTGGCTCGGCGTGGGCCGGCGGGCGGCCGGACAAGAGCTGGAAGAGCTGGTTCGGCTACTTCAGCCTGGACTACGCGCTGGCCGAGGGACGGTTTGGCGACGTCTTCGACGACGACGTGGGCCTCACCGGCGGGGCGCTGTACCAGCCGGAAGAGTGGCCGATCGGCATCAACCTCGAGCTGGAGTGGGCCAACCACGACGTCCAGAACAGCATCTTGCGCGACCTCAACGACCAGATCCCGAAGGGAATGGGCTCGATCGACAACGCCGAGGTGGACACGTTCTCGGTGATGGCCGAGGCGGTGTGGTCGCCGGGCAACGGACCGCTGTACCTGACCGGCGGCGTGGGGCTGACCTACTGGGACGCCAAGGTCACGGAAGACCAACTCGTCTACTACCCACCGATCTGCGACCCGTGGTGGTGGTGGTGCATTCCCGGCGGCATCGGCGAGGGCAGCGTCATCGTCGCCTCGGAAGACGCGACCGACTTCACCTGGAGCGCCGGCATCGGCGTCGCCTTCGAGGTGGGCTCGAACGGCTCGCAGCTCTTCATCGAGGCCAAGTACCAGGCGGTCGAGTTGAACAACGAGGCGATCGAGACAATTCCGATCTCGATCGGGTACCGCTTCTAACGAGCGCAGGCACCGCCGGCCGGATCGACCGGCGGCAGAACGGGCGAGAATGCGATTGCGGCGTGCACTCCTGATCGTGTTGCTGGTGGTCATCCCGGCCGCGTGCAGCAGCGACGACATGACGCGGCAGGACGACGGCGTCGAGGACGTGCGCGCCCTGGTCCGTGCGGTATCGACCGACGGCATCTCCGCGACCTACCGCCCTGGCGAGCCTCCCGTCTCGGGCAGCGGCCCCGCAGTCGGCGTCGAGGGCAATTCCACGGCGATCACCGGCGGCAGCAGCCTCATGACGCTCTCCGCCGCCGAGACGATGACGCGGATGAGCCTCTGCGTGCCGGGCGTCGAGGGCTGGTGGGATCTCAGCATTCCGGCTGCAAAACACTCGGCGGTCGTGCGCTCGACGCTGACCTTCGGGCAAGATGCTCCCGCGGCCGACCTGGAGTTGCGCTACGCGGTCGCGGGCGAGTCGGGCGAGTTCGGCGCGGCGACCTCGCAGACCGTCAGCATCCTCGGGGTCGGGACGGGCGCGCTGCAGATCAGCGTGTCGTGGGTCTCGCCCGAGCCGGGCGACCCGGACGGCAGCGACGCCGACCTCGACCTGCACGTCTTCGAGCCCAGCGGGGAAGAGCTGTTCTACGGCAACACGCTGTCCGCGACACTCGGCGAGCTGGACCTGGATTCGAATCCCAACTGCGCGATCGACAGCATCAACAACGAGAACGTGACCTGGACCGATCTTGTCGGTGCCCCCAGCGGGCAGCACCAGGTCTACGTCAACCTGTGGGACAGTTGCGGTGAGGAGTCCGTGGACTACACCGTGACGGTCACGCTCGACGAGGGCGAGCCCCGGATCTACGAGGGCACACTGCCGGGGCCCGGAAACAACGGCGTGGGCGACCTCACATTCGTGGCGACCGTGGACGTTCCGTGATGCGGAGGAAACCGATGCTGCGAACCGTCGTCACCGCACTACTCGTCGCCGCCCTGGTGTGCGGCGCCTCGGCGGCCGAACTGCGCGGTGAGCCGGTCGTCGGACGCGTGACGGCGTTCGACGAGTCGGCGAAGACGCTGACGCTCGAGACGGCCGACGGAGCGCTGCGGCGCTTCGCCTTCGACGCCGACACGGCGTTCCTGATCCGGCCCGCGAAGGGCATGAAGCTACGCGTCCGCTTCGAGCGCGACGAGCGGGGCCGCGACCTGGCGCTGCGCGTCGGCAAAGCGGACAAGCCCTCTCGACGCTAGTCCGCCGCTAGTCTGACGCCACGACCTTCGCCGGCATCGTGGCTGCGGTCGGCGGCCACGCGATCACCATCCCCCGCCCCACTCGTTTGGCGACGTCCTCGCCCCACAGGTGATCGACGAGGTACATCGCCGGGTCGAAGCTCTTCGCGCCGCCCTGTGAGGTCAGCATGCGCCCGTCGTGCACGAAGCTGACGCCGCGCTGCAGGTCGAGCGACGGGAACTTCTCGGCGAAGGCATCCTGATCGCCGGGGAACGTCGTGCAGGCGTGTCCCTCGAGCAAACCGGCCGCGGCCAGTACGAACGCGCCGTCGCACAGCGACACGACGAACCGCGCCCGGCCGCCCACGTCGCGCACCCAGTCCATCATCTCCCGGTTCTCGAGATCGATGTCCATGCTGTGCTCGGCCGAGGGGACGACCAGCACGTCGATCTCCGGCACGTCGGCGAAAGCGTGGTGCGGCTGCAGCACCAGTCCCTCGAACGTGGTCACCGGTTCGCCGTCGGGCGACACCGTGAAGACGTGCATCCCCGGCTCGGGCTTCGTGTGGAACACGGTGTGGTGGAAGATGTCGTACGGCGCGGTCAACTCGGTGTTGTACACGCCGTCGACGATCAGGAAGCCGACGTTCAACGGACGGTCGCGCGGCAGATCGGCCGGCGCGGGAACACGATCCCACGGCGGCGCCGCCGCGGAGTCGACTCCGCACGAGGAGCGACAGCCGCCGCCGAGAACGAGCAGGACGACGACCGCGCAGGACACGGCGTTCAACAGCTTGCGTGTCATACCTAGCCTCCGGACTGCTTGGCGGGGAACCCCCGGCGTTCCAGTTCGATCAGCATCGTCTCGACGTGATCGCCCTGCAGCTCGATCTCGAACACGGCCCGGCCATCGCGCCCGGCCGCAACCCCCAACTTGCCGCCGCTGCCGCAGCGGCGCTTCAGCTCCTTGGTCATCTTCGTCGCCTCGTGGCGCGTGAGAAACAGCGGCCCGACCAGGGTGACCGTCTTCCCCTTGCGACCGGAGCGTTCGCGGCGCACGCGCACCGCGTGCTCGCCGGGCGGGCAAACGGTGCGCGGCTCGCCGCGATCGCCCGCACCGCTCCCGCGACGATCCCCGCCGTCGCCCGAGGAGTAGACGAGCCGAGCGGTCACGAACCGCCCCCGCGGACCCCCGACTCGAGCTGCAGCGTGCGCGTGCGCGCACCGCGCACCTCGTCGGGCCCGAAGTACTGGATCGCGCCCGGGTAGAGGTACTCGTCCTCGAGCGCCCAGCGCTCGCGTGCCGCGGCGAACGTGGAGAACGGTTCGGCGTCGGTGCGCACCAGCGCCTTCGCGATCACCGGAACCTGCTTGCCCTTGCGCGTCTCGATCTGCATCAACGAGGTCAGCGGAACGCCGACCGGCGTCCAGTCCGCGGAATCGGCCGCGAGCCCCGAGAGTGCGGACATGTAGCCCGAGTGACCTCCCGCGATCAGCGCCGCGGCGAAACGGCCGAGGCCATAGGTGTAATCGGCGTCGAAGTCGGTCGGCGCCGCGCAACGCCCCTCGTAGCCGAAGAAGTGGTTCTGCGTCTTGAAGCTGCCGTCGAACTTGCCCGCGCGCTTCCACTCGTCGAGCCTCTGCGCGACCTTCCCCGTCAGCAACAGCTCGGTGTCGATCTGGCTGACCAGGACGTTGCCATGGGAGTCGCGATCGAGCAGCAGCTGCTCGCGGATCGCGGGCGGCAGCCCCTCGAACAGAGCCCGACTCTCGGCCCCGAGCCGGGTCGCCGGGTCGTCCGCCCCTGCGCCGGCGAGGATGTCGTTCAGCTCGGCGATCAACCGACCCATCTCGGGGATGAACTCGATCAGGCCCTCGGGCACGAGGCACACACCGTAGCTGCGGCCCGCCGCGTAACGCCGGCGCACGGCCTCGGCGACGCGGTTCGTGATCTCGTCCAGCGTCGCCCCCTGCTCGCGGATCTCCTCGCCGATCAGGGTCACGTTGGCGCGCGTCTGCAGCGCGACCTCGAGCGTGACGTGACTCGCGCTGCGGCCCATCAGACGAATGAAGTGCCAGTACTTCGCAGCGCTGCGCGCGTCGCGGCAGATGTTGCCGACCAGTGCGGCGTAGACCCGTGTCGCCGTATCGAAGCCGAACGACGCCTCGACCGGGCCCGCCTTGAGGTCGCCGTCGATCGTCTTGGGCACGCCAACGACCGCCGTCGCCATGTCGTGCTCGGCGAAGTGCTCGGCCAGCACGGCGGCGTTGGTGTTCGAGTCGTCGCCGCCGACGACGACCAGGCCGTCCAGCGCGAGGCGGGTACAGGTCTCGCGACAGGCCGCGAGCTGCTCGGCCGTCTCGATCTTGTCGCGACCCGAGCGGATCATGTCGAAGCCGCCCGTGTTGCGGAAGCGCTCGATCGTCTTCGCGTCCAGCACCACGGCGTCGCCGGTGAAGACGCCCTTCGGGCCGCCGAGAAACCCGTGCAGTCGCGCCCCGTCGCCGGATGCCGCGACCGCGTCGAACAGTCCGGCGATCACGTTGTGTCCGCCCGGCGCCTGCCCGCCGCTGAGCACGACGCCGACGGTCAGGGCTCGCGCCCCGCTCGTCGCGCCGGGGCCGACACGCAGCGTCGGCCGTCCGAACGTGCGGGGAAACCGATCGCGCACGGCCTCGGCGTCGCGTACGGCCGACGTCGGGTCGCCCGGTTCGAGACCGGTGGCCGTCGTGGATTCGAGCGCCCGCGGAAGCCGTGGCCGGTATCCGGTGCGTGCCCGTTCGAGCGGAGATACGTCGCGCTGCATCGTGCTGTCTCCCGTTGGTCGTGGCCCGTCATTATAGGAGTTCGTTTGCTATGCTGGCCGGTCGGAGAAGAAACATGTCGGACACGAGCTCGAAGGAACTGCTGCGACGCCTGTCGGAGGCTCCCGGCCCGCCGGGAGCCGAGGACGCGGTGCGGCGCATCGTCGTGGAACAGCTGCGCGACGTGGGGTCGATCCGCCACGACCGCCTGGGCAGCGTCATCTGCGAGGTCGCCGGTCCGACCGACGGCCCGCGCGTGGTGCTCGACAGCCACCTCGACGAGGTCGGCTTCATGGTCCAGAGCATCTCCGGCGAGGGCCGGCTGGCCTTCGTCCCACTCGGCGGCTGGTGGGGCCATGTGCTGCTCGGCCAGCGCGTGAACGTACTGACCGAAGCGGGCAGCGTGCCCGGTGTGATCGGCTGCACGCCCCCGCACTTCCTGGGACCCGACCAGAAGTCGAAGGTGCTCGAGCTCGAACAGATGTACATCGACCTCGGCGCGTCGACGGCGGACGAGATCGCTGCGCTCGGGATTCGCGTCGGCGACCCGATCGTGCCGTGCTCGGAGTTCCGCGAGATGCCGATCGAGGGCGTGTTCTCCGGCAAGGCACTGGACAACCGCCTAGGCGTCGCCCTGATGTGCGAGGTGCTCGCCGAGCTGAAACGCGGCGAACAGCCCAACACGGTCATCGGCGTCGGCGCGGTGCAGGAAGAAGTCGGCGTGCGCGGAGCCGCCACGGCGTGCGAGATCTCGCGGCCCGACGTCGCCGTGGTCCTCGAGTGCACGCCGGCCGACGACCTGCCCGGGCAGACGCCGCGGCAGGGCGTGCTGGGCGGAGGCCCGCAGATCCGCATCTTCGACCCGACGGCGATTTCCAACCGGCGCCTGGTGCGCCTGGCGCAGGAGACCGCAGAGGAGGCGGGCGTCGCCGTCCAGCTCGCGGTCCGCCGCGGCGGCGGCACCGACGCCAAGGCGATCCACGGTTGGGGTCGCGGCGTGCCGACCGTCGTCCTCGGCGTCCCGGCGCGCTACATCCACTCGCACGTCGGGCTGATGCAGTTCCGCGACTACGTCGCGACGCGCAAGCTGGTGCTGGCGCTGGTGCGCAGGCTCGACGCGTCCGCCGTCGAGGGCCTGACGCGGTTCGACGAATCGGCTGGCTAGAACCGCCGCTTTTGCGGAGAATGGGTTCCGACATGATCCGACGCTTCACGATCCCGCTTCCCCTTCTGCTGCTGGCCGCACTCTGTACGCCGGGGTGCAACGGGCCGTCCGACTCCGACGGAGTGTCGGAGGAGGCGATCGCGTTCAACGTGCTGGGCACCGCGTACCTGGGCCAGCAGAAATGGGACGACGCCGAGCGCGAGTTCCGCCGCGCGGCCGAGGCCGGCCCGGGCGATCCGCTGCCGCGCAACAACATCGCCGTGGCGATGATCCAGGACGGACGGGTCGAGGAGGCGCGCGCGCAGCTCGAGGAGGTTCTGGCGCTCGACGAGGCTCACCGGCAGGCGCACTTCAACCTCGGCCTGATCGACAAGAACGAGGGCCGCTTCCCCGAGGCGGCGGCGCACTTCGAGGTCGTCGAGCGGCAAGACCCCGATGACCTGTTGACGCAGTACAACCTGGGCGTCGTCTACTCGCGCATCGAGCGCGACGAGGACGCCGAGGCCGCGTTCCGCCGCGCGCTGAAGCTGAACCCGTCGCACGTCTCGAGCCTCTACGGCCTCGGCCGCTTCCTTCTGCAGCGCGGCAAACAGGACGAGGGGGCGGAGATGATCGCCCTGTCGCAGGAGATCCGTGCTCGCTCGGGACTCGACGACGCCGTGGGCACGCAGTATGGCGAGCAGGGGCCGTACGCGATGGGCGTCGATTATCCGGCCGACGCGTTGGCCGCGCCCGAGACGATCGCCGTGACGTTTCAACGTGCGACGAGTGCGCGGTTCACGGGGGCCTCACGCTGGACTCTCACGCGTTTGGGCCCCTCCGACGAGCCTGCGCTCGTGATTTCGGACGAGGGGCAGTTGACCGCGCTGACCGCTGGTGGCAAACGCGAGCTGTACGACGGCGAATCGCGGATCCACGCCGTGGCCGCCGGCGACGTCGACAGCGACGGTACCGTCGAGCTTGTGCTGTGGGTTCGTCGGGGAGACACGTTGCAACTCGGGCTGCTGCGCGACGGCGCGGCCGAGCTCGACACCCTGAGCTTCTCGGACGTCGCCGGAGCGGCGCCAGTACCCGGTCACGCCTCCCCGAGCCTGGTGTTCGTCGACCGCGATCACGACGGCGACCTCGACCTCTTCGGCTGCTGGGCTTCCGGCCTCGACGCCGAGTGGGGCTGCCTGATCGGAACGAACGACTCGAAAGGGAAGTTCTCGATGGCACCCTCGACCGACCACGGTTTCGTTCCCGGAAGCCTGGGCGGCGCAACGCCTCGACTCGCGTTCTCCGACCTGGACAACGACCGCGACATCGACCTCCTCGTCGGCGGTAGCGAAGGCATCCGCGTCTTCTCGAACGAGCGCGACGGCACGTTCGAGGAGGCCGCGCAGAACGGCCTCGACGGCCGAGGCGACATCGTCACGTGGGAGATCGCCGACCTGAACAAGGACGGCCTCATGGACCTGGTGCTCGCCGGCTCGGACCGCGTTGAGCTGTGGACGAACCGGCGCGGAACATTGCAGCCTCCCGAGATGCTGGCCGAGGGCCCGGGGAGGGGGCTGACGTTGATCGACTTCGACAACGACGGATTCCTCGACATCGCGCGAACCGCCCAGGACGGCAATCTGCTCCGCAACCTCGGCCGGGGCTCGTGGTCCTACGTGCAGGCGGGCGAGCTCGGCATGAACCACTTCCCGATCGCAGCGTTCGACGCGGACCGCGACGGCGACCTGGACCTGGTCGTGAAGCCCGAAGTGGACGAGATCGAGCTGCTCGACAACCACGGCGGCAACGCGCGCGGCTGGATCTCGCTCAAGATGCGCGGCGTCAGCGAGAACCGCAACGGCATCGGCTCCAAGGTCGAGGTGCTCGCGGCGGCGCTGCGGCAGAAGTTCGAGGTCACGACACCGCTCGACCTGCACGTGGGGCTCGGCAATCGCGACAACGTCGAATCGGTCCGCGTGCTGTGGCCCGGTGGCGTGCTGCAAGACGAGATCAATCAGCCTACCGGGGCCGTCAGCGAGGTGACGCAGCTCGACCGCAAGGGCACGTCCTGTCCCCTGCTCTACGCGTGGCGCGACGGTGCGTGGCGCTTCGAGACCGACTTCCTCGGCGGGGCCGCCGTCGGCTACCAGCAGAAGCCCGGTGTGTTCAACACGCCGGACACCGACGAATACGTCAAGCTCGAGGGCGGGCTGACGCCCGACGACGACGGCACACTGCGCGTGCGGCTGAACAACCAGCTCGAGGAGGTGATCTGGTTCGACCGCGTCGAGTTGATCGCCGTCGACCATCCCGCGGGCACCGAGGTGTTCCCGGACGAGGCGCTGATGCCGGGCCCGCCGTGGAAGACGGACGGGTTGTTCGTCTCGTCCGACGTGCGACCCGTGAGCTTCGCGCGCGCGGTCGAGGACGGTCGCGATCTGGCACGCGCGCTGAGCGAACGCGACGGGGACTACGTCGGCGGCTTCCAGCCGCTGCCGCACAAGGGCTACGCCACGCTGCACACGATCGAGCTCGGCCTGGGCGAGCTGCGCCCGCGCGAGCGCGTGGTGCTGTTGCTCGACGGCTGGATCGACTACGCCGACTCGTCGGCCAACGTCGCCGCCGCGCAGGCCGGCGATTCGCTGGTCCCGCCGCGGTTGCTCGTCGCTGACGGCCGTGGCGGCTTCGCGGCGTCCGACGTGCGCATGGGCTTCCCCGCGGGGCTGCCCAAGACGATGACCGTCGACCTGACCGGTCACGTCGATCCGCGCGATGCCCGCGTGCGCATCGAGACCAGCATGCGGATCCACTGGGACCGCGCGCGCGTCCTCGTCGGCGGCGAGAACACGGCGCACAGGATCACGCGGCTGCAGGCGGCGAGCGCGGACCTGCGCTTCGGCGGCTTCCCGCGCCCCGTGCAGCCGGGCCCCAACCCGGCCGCGTACGATCCGACGCGGGTCGACGCGCACTCCACATGGAAGGCGCACGTCGGCGCGTACACCGCCTTCGGCGACGTCGGCGAATTGCTCGGCTCGATCGACGATCGCTTCGTCACCACGCGCAACGGCGATGAGATCGAGCTGCGCTTCGACGCCCCCGCGGATCCGCGAACGGGCTGGACGCGAACCTACCTCCTCTTCGCCGACGGCTTCGGCAAGGACATGGACCCGAACTCCGCGGCGAGCCTGCACGTGGGCCCGATGCCGTTTCACGGCATGCCGACCTATCCCTACGGCCCCGACGTCGAGCGTCCCGACACCGGCGACGCGCACTCGCGACCGCCGCGCTTCGTGCTCGACTCGCAACGCGGCTGGCCCGGAGCGCGGCCGCTGGCCGTCGTCGCGCGCGAGGAGTGACCCGCCGCTGCCCGATCGCGCTGCTGTGCCTGCTGGGGCTGATCCCGGCTGTCTCCTGCGGCGGCGACGCGGCGCATCCGGTCGACCTGCTGATCGTCGGCGCGCTGCTGCTCGACGGCAGCGGCGACGTGCCGCGCGAGGCCGACGTGGCGCTGGTGGACGGGCGTATCCAGGCCATCGGCGATCTGGCGCACGTCGAGGCGCAGCGCACGATCGATGCCTCGGGTCAGGTCCTGGCCCCCGGCTTCGTCGACATGCACTCGCACGC
This sequence comes from bacterium, assembly GCA_024226515.1. Taxonomy (GTDB): domain Bacteria; phylum Acidobacteriota; class Polarisedimenticolia; order Polarisedimenticolales; family Polarisedimenticolaceae; genus JAAELQ01. The sequence goes on along the minus strand of JAAELQ010000239.1, from coordinate 87,303 downwards.
GGACCTGATCCTGCTCGCCGACACGGCGCGGCAGCAGGAGTTGCTGCGGGCGAAGATCGCGCAGGGCGTCACGACCGTGGTCGTCGGCAACTGCGGGCTGGGCGTCGCCCCGGCGGACACAGAGGCTGCCGGGATCCTGTCCGCGGTCAACGGCTGGATGACCCCGGACGGCGTAGCGACCGAGGCCTGGACCACCGGGCAATACCTCGAGCGTCTCGACGCGGGCGGCGTCGTGCTGAACGTCGCGACGCTCGTACCGCACGGTCCGCTGCGCATCTCGGCCATGGGACTGAGTCCCGGGGCTCCCGACGCGACACGGCTGGCCGCGATGCGGGAGCGGCTCGAGCGCTCGCTCGACGAGGGTGCGTTCGGCCTCTCCTCCGGGTTGATCTACCCGCCGGGCATGTTCAGCGACACGGACGAGCTCGTCGACCTGGCGTCGGTCGTCGCGCGACGCGACCGTCTCGTCACCGCGCACGTGCGCGGCTCGTCCGAGATGCTGATCCCGGCCACCGAGGAGTTGATCGATATCGCGCGCAGGAGCGGCGCGCGCGTGCACCACTCGCACCTCGAGGCGGTCGGTCGGCGCTTCTGGCCGGAGATCGACCGCGTCCTGGCCCTGGAGGACGCCGCGCGTGCCGAGGGGCTGGCGCTGAGCCACGACGTGTTCGTCTACACGCGCGCGGCGACGATGATGTCGGCGATCTTCCCCCCGTGGTCGCTCGAGGGCGGTGTCGACCGTTTGTTGCAGCGGCTGCAGGACCCCACCGATCGCGCGCGCATGCGCGACGAGCTCGAGCGGCGCGTGCCGCAGTGGCCGCCCTGGCAGCCGGGCGGCTGGCCGCACAACCTCGTCGGCGCCGTGGGCTGGGACGGCATCCGGGTGGCCAGCGTCGCCACGGAGCGTTCCGCCGGGCTGGTGGGCCGGACGCTCGCCGGTATCGCGGCCGAGCGTGGTCAACATCCGTTCGACGTCGTCGCGCAGCTGATGCACGACGAGCGGGGCCAGGTCGGCCAGCTCGTCGGCGAGATCTCGGGCGACGACGACGAGATCGAGCGGCTGCTGTCGATCCTGCGCCATCCTGCGGCGGCCGTCGTCTCCGATGCGGAGGACTACGGCCGCGGTGCGCCCCATCCGGCGCACTCGGGCGCCTTCGCCCGCGCCCTGCGGCTCAGCCGCGAGCGCGAGCTGATGCCGCTCGAACGACTGGTGCAGCGCATGACGGCCTACCCGGCGGAGCTCGTCGGTCTCGGCGACCGGGGCCGGATCGCCGTCGGGCTGCCCGCCGACCTCGTCGTCTTCGATGCCGATCGTGTGATGGACCGCTCGACCTGGGACCGACCGCGGCGCCCCGCCGAGGCGGTCTCCTGGGTCGTGATCAACGGCAACGTCGCCGTCGAGAGCGGGACCTACGTCGGCGGCGTCCACGGCCACGTTCTTCGTGCCCGCTGAGCGAGGCGGAGTCAGACCCCTTGCGTCTTCATGGATTCTCGAGCTCGATCTGTCGCAGCCAGACACCCTCGACGACCTCGGTCGCGCCGGCGAGCTGTCGCGCCATGTCGAACAGGCGATCGGATCGTGTCGTGCCGGGCACCGGGGCGAGGCCGCCAATTCCGCGGATCCGGCTCTTCGCGCCGTCGGTCATGCTCACCGCGACATCGTCGGTTTTCGCGCGATCGATCAAGTTCATCTCCGCCTCGAACTCGATCTGACGCGTCGGGCTGGCCAGGATCAGCAGGTGCTCCTTGCCGCCGGGGGTGTCGACGACCCAGGAGAGCGGCTTCCCGTCCCGGCGGCCGGGCAGCGTGCGGGTCGAGTCGGCGGGCAGCGGGTTCTGCAGCTCCAGACCGGGGAGCGGGAACAGCACGAACGCGCGGCCCTGCTCGTCCTCGTTGATCACGTAGACCCACAGCTCGCGCGAGGCGTGGAACTCGACCGCGAGCCGGTCCCCGAGGCGGAGTCTGGCGCCCGACGACAGCGCCTCACGCCTCCCTTCCGATTCGAGACGAACGACCGCGGCGCGGACCTCATAGCTCGCGTCGATCGCAGCAACGGGAGACAGCCTCTCCTCGGCGACCTGCGGCACCTTCCCGCCGCGCTGGACCAGCGCGAGCGACGCCACGACCAGGCTCAGCAGGACGACGCCGGAGGCCCAGGCCCACGGTCGCGACCACAGCGGTCGGACGGGAGCCGCGCCGTCCTCGCGCTCGGCTCCGATTGCCGAGAGCAGGTCACGCTCCATCCGGCCCACCGACGCGTAGCGCGCCGCGGGATCGCTCGACATCGCCTTTTCCACGACCTGCACGAAGCCCGGCGCCAGATCGGGGCGCGCGTCGCGCAACAGCCGCTGCTCGTGCCGAGCCTTCTTGTCTACGAGCTCGTCCAGCGAGCCGGCATCGAACGGGAAGCGTGCCGTCACCAGATGGAACAACAACACACCCAGGCTGTAGATGTCGCTCCGCGGCGAGGCGTCGGCGCCGGCGAAGATCTCCGGCGCGATGTACATCGGCGTGCCCGAGATACTGCGCTCGCGCGAGGCCTCGCCGGCCGTCAGGTCGAGACCCGCGCCGAAGTCCATCAGCAAGATGCGCCCGCCCTGCTCGCGCATCACGTTGCGGCCCTTGATGTCGCGATGCACCAGCCCGGCCCGGTGCACGGCCGCCAGCGCGCGACACAGATCGATCCCGATCGATGCCGCCTCGCGCTCGCCGAATGCTCCCTGCGCCGTCAGGAGCTCCTCCAGCGATTGGCCCGGCACGAACTCCATCCAGACGCCGACGCGATCGTCGTGCACCTCGGCGCCGTGGACGGTCACGACGTTCGGATGCGCCACCCGGGCCAGCAAACGCCCCTCGCGGATCACGGTCGAGGCCACGCTCTCCAGGGCGGAAGGACCCGGCTTGAGCAGTTTCAGCGCGACCTCGCGATCGAGGTTCGGGTCCCACGCGCGGTAGACGTCGCCGAAGGCTCCCGCGCCGATCCGTTCGCGGATCTCGAGGCCGCCCCAGCGCAGGCCGTGCTCGGGATCCCCCTGGATCGTCTCCTCGATCGAGACGTCCGGGCGCAGCTCCGCGGCTCGGACCGAACCGGTCATGCCCAGCGGGTCGCGGCCGGCGGACTGCGAGCGATGCGCGCGAGCCACGCTCTCCAGCAGACGCAGGTTGCGTACGACCCCGCGCTGCGCCTCACCGTCCGCGCGGCGCTCGGCGTCGTCCCAGTCGACGGGCGTCCCGTCGGAGACCTCGCCGGCCAGCTTGCTCAACGCCTTATCGTCGTCCATGTCCCATCTCGCGCGCCACGCGCAACAGCGCGCGGCTGACGGCCATACGCGCAGCGTCGGCCGTGGGTTTCCCGAGGTCGCGGGCGATCTCCGCGTAGTCCTTGCCCATCTCGACCCGTGCGACCACCGCCCGGCGCTCGTCCTCGCTCAGCTTCTGCAACGCCCCCTCGTAGCGCGCCAGCATCTGGCTGCCGATCGCCTCCTCCAGCGGGGACGCTTCAGGCGAGGGCTCCGCGGGGGACAGCTCCTCCGTCGGCCCCCGGCGGAGCATCCGGCGTACCTCGTCGGCAATCCGATTGCGCAGCGCCTGCCTGAGGTAGGCCTCGAGCGCACCGTCGTGGCGTGGCTCGAAGCTCTCGAGCCGGCGACAGGTGCGCAGCAACGTGTCCTGGATCAGGTCGTCGGTATCGAGCATGTCTCGCGTCCAGCGCGGCAGCCGGCCGGCCGCCCAGCGGCGCATGGCCGGCACGTAGCGCCGGAACAGGCTCTCGAGCGCACGGCGATCCCCGCCGCGCGCGCGCAGGATCAACTGCACGGACGCCTCGGCCGTCGACGGCGACTGCCGGTTGTCGGATTGCGGATCGCTCATGGTTCGAACTCGGCCCGGAGCCCCCACATGATAGACGGGTTCGGGCGGAATCCGAGCGGACACATGCCCCGCAGTCGCGTGGAACCTCTCCATGCTCTATCCCAACGTCGGGCAGAGAGGAAGCGAACAAGATAAGGTGAGGGGTCAGACCCCAATCGTGGACCTTCCGCGTCGGTAGAACTTGCAACTTGGGTCAGACCCCTCGCTTCTTGATGCTCCTCCGCCAGTGGTATCCGCTGGCCGCCACCTGGCTGATGATGTCGATCGAGGGTCCGTTCCTCGCCGCGATCATCGCGCGGCTGGCCGAGCCCAAACCGAACCTCGCGGCGTTCGGCGTGGCCTTCGCGACCGCTCTGCTGCTCGAGGCGCCGGTCATCATGATGCTCAGTGCCTCGACGGCGCTCGTCGAGGATCGTGACTCGTTTCGGCGACTGCGCCGCTTTGCCTACCTGCTCAGCGCGGCCGTCACGCTGGGGCTGGTGCTGCTCGTCGCCACTCCGCTGTGGACGCTCTTCGCCCGGCGCGCGATCGGCCTGAGCCCCGAGGTGGCCGGGCTGACCCGCCTCGCGGTCGCGCTGCTGCTGCCCTGGCCCGCCGCGATCGGCTACCGTCGCTTCTATCAGGGGCTGCTGATTCGCGGCGGACGGACCGGTCGAGTGGCCTACGGGACGATCCTGCGCCTGACGACGATGAGCCTCACGGCGCTGTTGCTGTACACCGCCGGCGTCGCCGGCGCGCTGGTCGGAGCGGCGGCGCTGTCATGCGGCGTGCTGGCCGAGGCGGTCGCCAGCCGCTGGATGGCTCGCTGGACGGTCGCCGATCTGCTGCTCGAGCCGCGCGGCGCCGCGCCGCCGTTGACCTACGGACGCATCGCGGCCTTCTACTGGCCGCTTGCGACGACATCGCTGATCGGGCTGGCCCTCCACCCGATCGTGACCTTCTTTCTCGGGCACGCGCGCGATCCGCTGGAGTCGCTGGCCGTGATGCCGGTCGTGCATTCGCTGTCGTTCGTTTTTCGCTCGGTCGGACTGTCGTATCAGGAGGTCGCCATCGCGCGGCTCTCCGACGCGGAGTACGACGCCTCGCAGGTGCTCGGTTTTGCGGTGTGGCTGGCGCTCGGCGCCTCGTTCGGTCTGACCCTGATCGCGTTCACGCCGCTGTCGGAGTTGTACTTCGTACGGCTCTCCGGGCTCAGCGAGGAGCTCGCGGGCTTCGCCATGGGGCCGACGCGCATCCTGGCCGTGCTTCCCGCGCTTTCCGTTCTGCTCTCGATGCAGCGCGCGGTGCTCGTGCACGGCAGGCGCACGTCACCGATCACGGCCGCGACCCTGCTCGAGGTCGGAACGGTGGTCGTCGCGCTGTCGCTGGCCATTCGCCACGGTTCGTGGCCCGGCGTCAGCGCGGCCGCCCTGGCGCTGATCTTCGGCCGGATCGCGAGCAACCTCTACCTGACGCCGCCGTGCTACACGATCCTGCGGAAGACGAAGTAGCCCATGCCGACGAGCGCTGTCGCCAACGCCGCGAGAAGCCAGCCGTTGGACGCGGGCACCACCGCCGTGCTGCAATCCGAGCCGTCGCCGGCGTAGTCGAAGCCGGACTGGACGCAGATGTCGAGCGTCGTCTCCAGGCACAGAGTGTTTGTCACGAAGCACGCTCCGGTCACGGCCGTGATGTCCTCAGGGCAGATGCAGCGATAGTCCCCCGTGTAGCGCCCACCGCACACCGGAAAGCTCGGCGGCGGAAAGAAAGTGCAGCGCGACACGCAGTCGTCGAGCGAGAAGATCGGGATCGAGGCCGGGTCGATGCGACACGGCGCCCCGGAGCTGCAACTTCCCGCCGGGCATTGCGCCGCGGCGTTGCCCACGGCGAAGTACCAAGACGTGGGACAGACGACTTCCTGCGCGCGCTCGAGAGCAAAGTCCGGACACTGATCGTCGGGGAGGCATTCGCCGGGGAAGCCGATCGCCCCGTTGGCCTCCCCCTCCACGGCGACATCGCACACCGGCTGTGCGGCGGCCGCTGCGGCCGTCAACACGAAGACGGCGAACAAGAGAATGATACGGACGGTACTGTGTTCGATTCGCATCGGTGACCTCCCCGTCGACCCGGCGATCGACTCGATGGCCCACCGGGTCGTGTACGTCGATCGGCGCGATCGAACAAACCCGCGATGCGGTCTTACAGACCGCGCGGCTCGCCGAGCGCGGCGACCGTCTTGCGTAGCTGGGCGTCGGTGACCCCGGCCTTGCGCCCCTTCCCCTTGCGGCCCGCCAGGCGGGCGATGTCGTTGACCGTGACGATGCCGACCAGCCGGTCCTCGGCGTCCAGCACGGGCAGGCGCCGGACCCGATGCTTGCGCAGGATCGCGACGACCTCCGCTAGCGAGTGCGTGTTGCGGCAGGACCAGACGACGCGGCTCATCGGCAGGGTCGCCGGCAGCTCGTGCGCCGGCGCGCCTTCCATCCACGTGGCCATGCAGATGTCACGGTCGGTGAGCATGCCCAGAACGCGCCGCTTGCCGTCCACGACCGGGACGGCGCCGCAGTCGTGACGCCACATGATGTCGGCCGCCACGGACAGTGGATCGCCCGGCCGGCAGGTCATGACGTTGCGGGTCATCAACTCGTCGACGCGCATGAGGGACTCCTTGCTCGGGCCCATCATAACCCAGTGAACACAGTCGCCAGAGGTGGCAAGCGACTGCAATTATTGCACTTAGATACGTTTTCGATCTTTTTGGGGTTTTATGAAAAAAGACGTGAAACATCGTCTATGCCGGTACAATTTGCTAGAGAAGGGGGGTCAAGAGGATGCCTGAGCGGCGAGGGGGACAGGAGTCGGCCCACGAGACCCGGCGTCCCGCGAAACGGCGGAGCGGCAAGGGCAACGGTGCCCAGGGCAACCCCTCTGCCTCCGGCAATCCGACGGCGCAGACCGTCGGCTCGATCTTCCGCAAGGCCAGGGAGTCGCAGCAGCTCAGCCAGGCCGAGGTCGCGGCGCTGACACGCGGTCATTCGGGGCAGATCTCGCGCGCGATGGTCAGCCTGATCGAGCGCGGACACCACCTGCCGGGGCTCGAGGCCACGGTCGCGCTCTCGCGAGCGCTGCACGTCGAGCCGCTGGAGATCTTCGAGCACGTCGACCTTCCGACGAGCCTGCCGCCCGACCTGGCCGGATTCGATGCCGACCTGCTCGACGAGCGCGCGCAGCAGTGCTTCTGGACCGGCGACTACCGCAGCGCCCTGACGACCTACGACACGATCATCAAGCTGCTCGAGCTCGACCCGCCGCACGACGAGCGCCTGGGCAGGATCAAGTCGGCGCAGATCGAGATCCAGCGCGCTGCGGCGCTGCGACACCTCGGAGCGCTCACCGCCGCGCGCTCGGCCGCCGAGCGCGCGGTTTCCCTCGCCGAGGACGAGCCCGAGATTCAGGCCCGCGCCTACATCGTGCTGGCGTCGCTGCTGGAGCAGCGGGGCCTGCGCCCGCTGGCGCGCGACATGGCCGAACGCGCGGTCGAACTGAGCCGCACGCTGGGACCCAAGCTGCAGGGCATGGCCTGGATCGAGATGGGCGTGATCCTCGAGTCCTGGGGCAAGTTCGAGGAGGCGCGCCAGGCCTATCTGCAGGCCGGAACGCTGGTGCGCCAGGCGGGCGACCACAACCACGAGATCCACGTCGAGGGCAACATCGGCACCTGCTTGCTCGGCCTGGGCCATCGCGAGCAGGCACGCCGACGCATGGTTCACGCGGTCGAGCTGTCGCGCAAGTACAACGTGAGTGCGTCGGAAGCGTACTGGCTGGTCGAGCTCGGCAAGGTGGACATCGAGGACAATCGAGTCGAAGATGTTCGCCGACTTGCGGGCGAGGCCATGCGGATCGCCAAACCGCGCGGTCACACGCTCACCGTATTCCGCGCGGAGTGGTTGCTTCATCGGCTCGCCCGGCGTACAGGTGATGCGTCGGGAGAACGACACCGACTCGCGCATCTCAGACGTCTCTATGCGAACCTTCACGCACACGGGGGCGTCGAGGAAGTCCGCGAGTATCGGCATACGATTCTGGATTCGGACGGTCACGAGGACGGGATTCCAGGAGGGGTGCGGTGAGGAAGGAACGAGTCGTTTCGAGTGTCATTCGCATTGCTGCCCTCTCGGTCGTTCTCGCCATGCCGGCGGCCGCCGAGGTTTCCGTCTATCCCACGGGGCCCGAACAGGTCGGCACGATCATCATGGCCATCGGCGATCACCCCGACCCCGTCGGCCTCAACGCGTGGAAACTGTTCCGGCCGGCCGGCGCGCAGCTGGCGTTGAACCCGGGTGGGTTCGAGCGCGGGGACGGAACTCCGGACCTGGTGACCCATGTCGACACGGGCCGACCGTTCGTCGTCTGGGCCTACAACTGGGGCACCGAGCACGACGTGGCGTTCTCCGAGTGGACGGGCTCGGAGTGGTCCTTCCCGCGCTTCCTGACCGAGACCGCGGAAGACGAGATGGACCCGCGCATCGCGCTCGACCCGGGCGACCAGGCGCACGTGGCGTGGTGGATTCAGAACGCGCAGAACAGCGACTCGACGGTCTTCGTCTCGATGCGGCAGACGGACGACTCCGACTGGTCGCCGCCGATTCCCGTGACGCTTCCGGGTGAGGACGGGCGACGCCCGTCGATCGCGGTCCACGACGGCCATGTTCTCGTGGCGTACGAACGCGACTCCTTCCTGCCGGAACTGGAGCAGGAAGTCATCGTCGCCCGCTGGACCGGTGACGGCAACTGGGACGTCACGGTCATCGCAGGCACGACGCGCACGGAACGACTCGATCCGATTCTCCACTCGCGGGGCCCGAACCTGTGGCTCGACTGGAAGCACGAGAACGGTGAGTTCGGCCGCGCGGTGGCCGAGGGCATGGACTGGGGCGAGTGGTCGGTCGAGGCGTGGCACGACCCGAGTTGGGTCGGCGTCGAGGACCAGCGCAAGAAGATCCAGGCCGAAGTCGTTCCCTGAGCCGCTTCCCGGCGTCAGTTTGCTGACCCGCGGGCTACACGCGCCTGCGCGCGTGCGAGTTTCCTGACAACTCTCGATTCCCTTTGTTGTCCGACGCCGTGCCGCGCGCGCGATCGCGTGCGGCTCGGCCCTGCCGTGACGCAGCAGCCGAACGCGCCGCAATGTGTCGCCTTCTGCGTGAGTTTCCTGTCCCTCGTACCGGCGCCGCTCGGCGTCGTGCGACGAGTCGCACCGTACTGTCGCGGGTGAGCTTCAAGGGGAGGAACTCATGAAATTCTGTCCACTTCGACGACTTCCATTTTCGCGCCGCGTCGCGCTGGCGCTCTCGCTGTCGCTGTCGCTCGTAGTTAGCGCCTCTGCATCCGCAGCGGTCATCTCCGTCACCGACCCGGCCGACGCGGTCGTCCCGGCGGACGGCCGCTGCACGCTGCGCGAGGCGATCGACAACGCCAACCTCGCAGGCGGGGGCGACACGACCGCCGGGGACTGCGCCGCCGGCGACCCCGGCGCCGACACGGTGGAGATCCCGCCCGGCAACTACGCGATCGCGATCGCCGCGCCGCCGGCGGACGACCTGAATCTGGCCGGCGACTTCGACATTCGCGACGATCTGTTTCTGCTGGGCTCCGGCGCCGATCTGACGCGGATCAGCGGCGACGGATTCGACCGTGTGCTGCACGTCGACCCGGCGCTGGCCGGCATCGAGGTCGAGATCCTGGAGTTGACCCTCGGCCGCGGATTCCTCGCGGCGCCGAGTCGCGGGGGCGGGATGCTCATCGAGCGCGGTGCCCGCGCGTACGTCGAGAACGTCTTCGTCGAGGACAACGTGGCCGAGATCGGCGCCGGCATCTTCAACGACGGCACGTTGACGATGATCCAGACGACGCTGCAGGAGAATCGCGCCGAGTTCGGCAACGACGGCGGCGGGTTGTTCAACGCCGGTCTGGCCGAGCTGCTCGCGTGCGACATCCGCGCCAACAACTCGGAGGCTCGCGGCGGAGGCGTACTCAACGGCGGACAGTTGTCGTGCCAGGACTGCGTCTTCGACTTCAACACGGCGATCGACGGAGGCGGGCTGTTCAACGCAGGGATCGCCGAGCTGTCGGGCGGTGGCGCTGGGGCCAACCACGTCACCGGCGACGGTGGGGCGCTGCACCACTCCGGGACGTCGCTCGTCGTCACCGGAACGTTGGTGATCAACAACTCCGCCGAGGGCAACGGAGCGGGGCTGTTCTCTTCGGGCAGCGGGGTCGAGCTGCGTCAGCTCGAGATGCTCGGCAACATCGCCCTGGTCGACGGGGGCGCCGTCGCGAACACGTCCGGCGCCGTGACGCTCGACGAGGTGACGTTGTTGCAGAACCTCTGCGGCCAGAACGGCGGCGGCATCGCCAACGCGGCGAGCGTACAGATCCTCGGAAGCACGCTGAGAACGAACGAGGCCGGCGAGCGCGGCGGCGCGCTGTTCAATACGGGGTCGGCGGAGATTCACGACTCCGCACTGGATCTGAACTCCGCCGTCGAGGGCGGCGGTGTGTTCACCGAGGGCAACCTGCTGACCGTGGGGACGAGCCTGATCGCTCGGAACGAGGCCTCGTCGCGCGGAGGGGGCGTTCTGGCGACCCTGGGAACCCAGGTCAACATGCTCAACACGACGATCAGCACGAACCGCTGCCTCGAGGACGGTTGCGGCATGATCGTGGAGGGTCTGGCGACGCTGGAGTTCACCACCGTGGCCGACAACATCTCGATCGCCTCATCCCCCGCCGGGATCCACATCCTCGGCACGCTGCGCGTCAAGAACACGATCGTCGCCGACAACTTCCAGGGAGGCGACTGCATCGAGGCCGGCGACACGGTCTCCTCCGGCTACAACCTCGACACCGACGGGTCGTGCGGGTTCGGCGCCGGACCGGGCGATCTGCCGGCCACGAACCCCAACCTGGGTCCGCTGCAGTACAACAGCGGTCCGACCCATACGCATGCCCTGCTCTCTCCCAGCCCGGCGATCGACTCGGCGGACCCCGACTGCCTGACCCAGTTCGGCGGCGTCGTCACCATCGACCAGCGGCACGTCCCGCGACCGCAGGACGGCGACGGCGACACCGTGGCCGTCTGCGACCGCGGAGCGTTCGAGGTCGCCGCTCCGTCGGGACCCCAGCCGCCCGTGCCGAACGGCATCTTCGGGACGGCCATGCGGGTCGACAAGCTCGATCCCCTCGGCAACGATCTTCACATCGGATGGGACGTCGGACTCTGTCCCTCCACCGGGTACCACCTGATCCACGGATTGCTGTCCGACGTCTCCAGTCCGACCCCCCTGGGCGGGCTCTGTGGGCTGAACCCCGCCGGCTCGGACGTATGGCCGAACACGCCCCTCGGCAGCCACTGGTTCCTCATCGTCGCCGACGACGGGGCCCAGACCGAAGGCTCCTGGGGCGACGCCAGCGCCGGCATCCGCGGCGGCGCCTCCGCCTCCGGCCAGTGCTCCATGGTTGCCCGGGACAACAGCGGAACCTGTCCCTGAGCACGCACTCCGAGCCAAACCACTGAAGGGCCGGCGTTTCCGAACGCCGGCCCCCCTTTTTCCCCCCTCCGCACCCAGGTTGATGAACGGGCCAATGAATCAACCTGGGTCCGGTCGGGGTTGGTAGACTCGGTCGCCTGGGGGACGGTGGTTCTGGGGGGGGGCAGGGGTGAGGCGGCACGCGGTTCCGACACGATGTCGCTTCGCGTGGGTGCTGTCGCTGACCTACGCGCTGCCGAGGCGAGTGCTGGCCGGGCTGCTGCCGCCGGGGCTGGAGCTCGAGACACGCGGAGAGCTGGGCTTTCTGGGCGTGACGGTCGTGCGGACGACGGCGCTGCGGCCGGCGTTCCTGCCGGGGCTCATGGGACGAGAGTATCTGCTCGCCAGTCATCGCGTCTTTGCAAGATTGAGCGTCCCGCGTGGCGATGTGTTGCGTGGGCTGTCGACGCTGCGCTGCGACACGGACAGCGCGTGGCTGGTGCGCTGGGGCAACCGGATGACGCGCTTCGGCTACCGCCCTGCGAAGATCGACTGCACGGCGAACGACGAGTCGTTGCGGATCCGCGTCGCGACGTCGGACGCGGGTGCGGACCTGGACGTGGAAGTCGACACTGCGGAGGCTCCGGGGCGGTTGCCCGACGGGAGCCCCCTGGTCGACGCGGCGGACGCCCGAGAGCTCGCCGCCCCGCTCGAGAACATCTTCGAGTACGAGCCGGAGAGCGACTCGATGATCGTCGTCGCGGCGACTCGCGGGGACTGGGGTCCGCGGCCGGTGCGAGTGGACGTGCACGCGAACTCGCTGCTGGCGGCGACGCCGTTTCGCGGACAGGGGGCGCTCCTGGCGTGCGCCTTCTTCGGACGGAACGTGGACTACGGATGGAGGCGCGGCGTGCGTCGCCCGGTCGCGAGGCCCTGAGGCGGCTACCTGCTCCCGCGCCGCGCCGCGATCCGTTCGGCTAGGAACTCGCAGACCTCGTCGATCTGAGCCGGCTGCAGGCGGTTGAAGAACGGAAGCGCCAGGGTGCGCTCCGCGGCCGCCTCGGCGACCGGAAAGTCCCCGGGGCGGTGCCCGAACGCGTCGCGGTAGAACTCGTGCAGGTGGATCGGGGCGAAGTAGCGCCCGCAACCGATGCCGCGCTCGCGCAGGTCGTCATGGATCGCGTCGCGGTCGGCGGCGTCCAGCTCCTCGCTCAACCGGACGACGTAGACGAACCAGCTACCCGAACTCCCCAGGTCCACCGGCAGGACGAGACCCGGCACGCCGCGCAGTCTCGTCTCGTAGGCGCGCGCCACCTCGCGGCGGCGCTCGAGAATCTCGGGCAAGCGCTGTAACTGCGCGAGACCGAGGGCGCACTGGATGTCCGACAGGCGGTAATTGAACCCGAGGTAGGCGTGGCGCGACGGATCGGAGGGATCGCGCCCGTGGTTGCGCAGTCCGGCGACGCGACGCGCCAGAGACTCGTCGTCGGTGACGAGCGCTCCGCCTTCGCCGGTCGTGATCTGCTTGTTGGGATAGAACGCGAACACACCCGCGTCGCCCAGGCTGCCGAGCCGCCGGCCCTCGACCTCGCCCCCGAGCGCCTCGCAGGCGTCCTCGATCAGGTGCAGGCCGTGCCGCGACGCCAACGCACGCAGCGGCTGCATGTCGGCGGGAACCCCGAACGCGTGCACCGCGAGAATCGCGCGCGTCCGCGCCGTGATCGAGGACTCGACGCGCGAGGCATCGAGGTTCAACGTGTCCGCATCGACGTCGACGAACACGGGACGCGCGCCCTCGTAGAGGGCCACGTTGGCCGAGGCGATGAAGCTGAACGGAGTCGTGATCACCTCGTCCCCGGCCCCGACACCGAACGCGCGCAGGCAAACGTGCAGCCCCGCCGTCCCGGAACTGAGCGCCACGGCGTGCCGCGTGCCCGCGACCGCGGCCAGCGCCCGCTCGAACTCGCCCAGCTTCGGGCCCAGGCTGAGCGACGGCGAACGCAGCACCTCCACGACAGCGTCGATCTCGGACTGCGTCAGGTCGGGAGCGGACAGCGGAATGCGTTCGCGCTCGCTACTCATCGGCCCCGCCGGGAGGCTGCTTGATCAACAGCGCCTCGCCCAGGGGCACGTCGGCCAGGACCCGCGTGATCCTGCGGGCGGCGGCGCCGTCCCCGTACGGGTTGGTCATGCCGACGAGCGATTCGCGGAACGCGGGGTCCAGCGCACGCGACACAGCCGCGAGAATCGCGCCGCCCGTCGGCGAGGCATCGATCACGTTGCACGCGCGCTCGCGGCCCTGCTGACGCATGCCCACGTTGACCGTCGGCAGCCCCAGGGACGCGGTCTCCATGATCCCGCTCGAGGAGTTGCCCAGCATCAACGACGCCGCGCGCAACAGCGACCAGTAGCGCGCGGGGTTGAGATTGACGAACAGGTGCGCGTTCTCGCGCCCGTCGCAGAAGCGCTCCGCGCGACGGAACAGGCGACGGCTGCCGGCATCGGCGTTCGGAAAACAGAACAGCACCTGCCGCTCGAGCCGCTCGAGGGCCGAGAACAACTCGTCCGCCTCGCGCAGCGTGTCGCGCGCGATGGTGACCGGGTGATAGGCGACCAGCACCGGATCGCGCAGCGTCAAGCCCAGCACCTGCTCCAGCTCGGCCGACTCGAGCAGCTCCAGGCGCCGCAGGTAGTCGAGGGACGGCGCCCCGCTGCGGTGTACGCGCCACGACTCCTCGCCCAGGGCCAGGACGCGTCGCCGCGCGGTCTCGGTCGGTGTGAAGTGCACGTGGCTCAGCTTGGTCAGCGCGTTGCGCACCGCATCGTCGATCGCCCCCTGGCTGACCTCGCCGCCCTCGATGTGGGCCAGCGGGATGCGCAGCGCCGCCGCGACCGACGCCGGGGCCAGCAGCTCGTAGCGATCGGCGATCAGCAGCAGCAGGTCGGGACGCAGGCGTCCCAGCGCATCCGCCAGTCCCAGCGTCGCGACGCCGATCGTCTTGGCCATGCCGACGTCGCTGTCCGAACTGATCAGGCACTCGACACGCTCGGTCACCTCGAAGCCGTCGGCCTCGATCTCCGTGATCGAGTAGCCGAACTCCGGCGCCAGCGGCGCGCCGACCACGATCAGCTGCAGCTCGATCGCCGGGTGCCCGCGAAGGTCCTCCAGCACCCAGCGCAGGTGCGCGTAATCGGCACGCGAGGTGGTCACGACCGCGATACGACGCGTCACGGTTTGCTCGCCCGACCGCGCCGCGTTTCCGGCAGCTCGAGCACCTCGGGGCCGGGAGCGTACTCGGGGAGGATCGCGCGCACGCGCTCGATCAGGTCGGACACGTCGCGCCGAGCAACGGCGTCGGCCAGCTCCTCGACCCAGGCGAGCACCTCCTCCGAGTTCGGGATCGGACCGACGATCCGGCCTACCCCGGAGTGTCCCGACGGTTGCAAGCGTTCGCCCGCACGGTGCAGCTCCTCGGTGACCTTGTCGCCGGGCCGCAACTTCGCGATGCGCACGTACGACTCGGCGGACAGCCCCCGCTCGGCCACCATGGTGCGCGCGATCTCGAGGATGCTCAACGGACGCCCGAGATCGGGCACGAGGATGTCCGCCCCGTCGCCCAGCACGGGCGCGGCGAGGGTCAGCTCGGCGGCCTCGTCCTCGGTCATGAAGTAGCGCGTCGCGTTCGCGTGCGTCACGGTCAACGGACGCCCCTGATCGAGGCACCACTCGAAGTGCGGCACGACGCTTCCGCGGCTGCCCCAGACGTTGCCGAGGCGCAGCGACGTCGCGACCGGCGAGTCGGCCTGCAGTAGCACCAGCTCGGCAAGCCGCTTGGAAGCGCCCATCAGGCTGCACGGGTTGACGGCCTTGTCGGTCGAGATCATCACCAGCCGATCGATGCGTCCCGCACAGACCTCGAGCAGGCGCACCGTGGTCAGCGTGTTGTTGTCGATCGCCGCGAGGGGCTGGGACTCGAGCAGCGGCGCGTGCTTGTGCGCGGCGGCGTGGTACACGAGCTGCGGCCGGTGTCGCTGCACCAGGTCGTCGATCAGGCCCACGTCCCCCGCGTCGCCCAGCACGTACGTCGAGCGACCGGCACTCGGGTGGTCGGCGAGAGACAGCGCCAGGTCATGCAGGTTCTGCTCGGAGCCGTCCAGCAGCACGAGACCCTCCGGCTCCACGTCCAGCACGCGGCGCGCCAGCACGCTGCCGATCGACCCGCCCGCGCCGGTGACCAGCACACGCCTCTCGCCCACCGCGGCGCGGCACGTCTTCGATCCTACCGAGATCGACTCCCGGCGGCGGAGCTGCTGCAAGTCTGTTCCGTTCACGCGTGCGGTCCCCGGCCCCCATCATATCGTCCCGGGACTGTCCGTCCCACGTCTTTCCGGTATACTCCGCCGGTCCCGGGAGGTGTCATGGCCGCATCGCGCATTCGGATTCCGCACACGCTGGTTTTGCTCTTCGCGATGATCATCGTCGCGTTCGTGGCGACGTACGTCCTGCCGCAGGGCTCGTTCGAACGGGTCGAGACCGAGTCCGGTAGGCAGCAGGTCGTGCCGGGCAGCTACACGGCCGCCGAGGAAACGACACGCCTTCCCGTGCAGACGATCTTCACCGCGGTTCCGCGGGGCTTCGCGGCCGCCGAGGAGATCATCTTCTTCGTGTTCATCGTGGGTGGCGCGTTCGGCGTCTTCCGGGCCACCGGTGCTGCGGACGCGCTGATCAAGTTCCTGCTCGACGAGATGGGGAATGTCCCGTGGCTGCTGATCGCCGGCGGGCTGTTGATGTTCTGCCTCGGCTCGAGCACGATCGGGATGGCGGAGGAGTACATGCCCTTCGTCCCCGTGCTCGTGGGCCTGTGCATCGGCCTGCGCTACGACACCGTGACCGCCGTGGGCATCCTGTGCTGCGGATACTCGATCGGCTACGGCGCAGCGCTGATCAACCCGTTCACGGTCTTCATCGCGCAGGACATCGCCGGAATCGAACAGGGCTCCGGGATGGCGTACCGCGCGTTGCTCACCGTCGTCTTCTTCGCCATCGCGTTCCAGCACGTCTACAGCTACGCCCGCAAGGTCCGTGCCGATCCGTCGAAGAGCCTCGTCGCCGATCAGACGGTAAGCTCCGAGCAGGGCGAGACCAAGGACGTCGCCCTGACCGCACACCGGGTCGCGTGCATCGCGCTCGTCGTCGGATCCCTCGGGCTGCTGACCTACGGGCTGAAGTTCCGCGGCTGGTATCTGATCGAGATGGGGGCCATGTTCCTGGGACTCAGCATCGTGATCGGGCTCGTCGGCAAGCTCGGAATCGACCGTACCGCGCGCGAGTTCTGCACCGGGGCGGCGGAGCTGACGACGACCGCACTGCTGATCGGTTTCGCCCGCACGATCCAGATCGTGCTCGACGACGGCCATGTCGTGGACACGATCGTCAACGGCGTCGCCCTTCCGCTGCAGGCGCTGGGCAGCCACGGCGCCGCCGTCGGCATGCTGTTCGTCCAGACGTTGTGCAACCTGTTCATCCCGTCGGGCAGCGGGCAGGCCTACGTGACGATGCCGATCATGGCACCGCTGGGAGACCTGGTGGGCGTCTCGCGCCAGGTCGCGGTACTGGCGTATCAGTTCGGCGACGGCTTCAGCAACATCATCGTGCCGACCAGTCCGGTGCTGATGGGGATCCTGGCCATGGCCCGCATCCCCTACGACCGCTGGTTGCGCTTCGTCGTGCCGTTCCTGTTGAAGGTGTGGCTCGCCGCGGCGATCGCATTGGTCGCCGCGGTGGCCTTCGGATACTCCTGAGTCGTTACTTGCGGCCCTGGGCGACCGGAGCGTTGACGACGCGCGGCAGTGCGACGAGTCTCGTCTGCTGCAACGAGGTCAGGCGCGAGTCGTAGATCTCACCCTCGGTCATGCGCGCCGCGAGGTGCTCGCGCACGTAGGACTGCGGCATCCGCGCCGGACCGGAGCGCGTCGCGACCGTCCCGCCGACGGGCTGCTTCTCGTAGATCGGCAGTCCGACGGTGTGGACCCCTCCGCTACCCAGCGGCTGCTGCTGGCCCTCGTAGCCGATCGGCTTGCGGAAGTGCATCTGCACGAGCGCGTAGGAATCGACGCGCGTGCCGCGCTGCTTGGCCGGCTTGTAGCGCCAGCGCATCACCGCGCGCGCCGCGGATTCCTCGAATCCGAGTCGCGGCAGGTCACTGTCGATCACCTCGACCGCTCCGACGCTGCCGTCGGACAACACCAGCGCCGCGACGGTCACGGTGCCCTCCGCTTCAACCTCCAGGGCCGCGGCCGGATAGTCCGGGGAGACCTGGAACCGCACCTTCGGATAGCTGACCCCGTCCTCGCCGGGACGCATCAGCGGCATCCCCTCGCCCGCAAACGCCGGCAACACGAGTAGTCCGGCCAGGATCGACACGGCGCAGAGGATCCGCCGTTGAGTCTCGTTCATGACGCCCTCCTTTCGATTTGTCTGCTCCTTTTTTAAACCGACGGGCCGTGCGCGATCAACCGCGGCGGCGCGTGGCTACGGTGGATTCGCTGCACGGTCACTTTTCCACCGGTTTCAGGGAGATAGCCGGACACCGCAAGCGAAAGTAGAATGGTCCGCGAGATGACGAACTGGAAGGAACTCGCCACGAGGCGCCGCAAGCCGCTGATCGTTGCGGCAATCGCTCTGGTCGTGTTCGTGCTGTACATCGACGACTGGGGCCGCGACTTCACCACGAACCACGCCGAGATCGTCGTCGACCAGGCGCGCCCCGAGCTGCTGCGCCTCGTCGAGCGGCGGCCGGCGTACGAGCTGGCCATCGGCCTGCGCTGGGCCGGAGAGCGCATTCGCAACTGGCACTACGTCGGCACGGTCACCGACGACGACACGATCCTCGTCAGCTTCGTGCGCACGAACCGGCTGTTGCGCTTCAAGGACGACATCACGATGCGCATCGAGCATCGCGGAGGACGGTCGGTGGTCAGCGGCGATTCGCGCTCGCGCTTCGGTTTCGGCGATCTGGGCCGCAACCCGCGCAACCTGGAGCGGCTGATGCGCGAGTTGCGGGACGTGCTGGAGGGTGCGCGGCCGTGAGACGCGTCCTCTCGGCATCGACCTGCGCGGTCCTGCTCTCATTGGGAGCCCTCCCCGTTTTCGCGCAGTACGACGAAGACGACACGATGCGCGACCACGAGAGGCAGGACGCGCGATACTACGAACGCTATCGCGACGACGACGGGAAGAAGGACGAGGCCGTCGATCCGACGACCGCGGAGATCGAGGAGTTCCTGGCACTGGCCGACGAGGCGATCCGCGATCGCAACTACCGCGCGGATTCGAGCGACCTGTACCGCGTGCAGAGCGACGATCCGCGCTTCGACACGCAGGCGGCGGTCGCGCTGCTGGGCGCCTTTCGCGGCTACTTCGAGACGTTCTGGACCGATCGCACGCAGCTCGCTCCGTACGAGGACCGCTCGCGAGTCTTCCTGTTCTACTCGTTCTACAAGTTCAACAAGCTACTGACCGGCGACTGGAAGTTCCGGCAGATGCGGCCGCAGGGCCACTACCGCGAAGCGTTCGACGTGATCACGCTGCACACCGATGCCGGGGATCCGGCGTTCATGGCGGGGGCGCTGGTCCACGAGGCGGCGCACCAGCTGGTCGCACGACGCATCTTCACCGAGGGGGGTCGCCCTTCGATCTGGCTCTCCGAAGGGCTCGCGTCCTACTTCGGCTACACCCTGCTCGATGCCACGGGGACCTTCCGGACCGGCGAGGTCGGATCGCAGTCGGCGATTCTGTACCGCGGCGTCAAGGTCAAGCCCTCCCGCTCGTCGCAGATGCCCAAGCGCCTGATTCGCCTCGTGCGCGACTCGCTGGCCAACGACGAGGAAGGCGATCGCGGGCTGCTCGAGACGCTCGTGGGCCAGACCTCCGCCGACGAGTTCTACGGCAGCCGCGCGCCGCTGAACTACGGTGCAAGCTGGCTCCTCGTGCATTACCTGTTTCATGGCGACGACGGAGCGCACGCCGAGGACTTCGTGCGTTACCTGGAACTGGAGGCCGGCGGCGGAGGAGGACCCGACGTGTTCTTCCGCGAGACGGGTCTGTCGCGCGCCACGCTCGATCGCGACCTGGCAGGCTACGCCAAACAGCTCAAGGTGCGCTGAGCGTCCCCACCAGCTCGACCTCGACGTCGGCCGCGACGGCCAGTGGATGCTCGTCGTCGTGCAGCTTCAACGTTCCCTCGACCTGAACGCGGCTGGCCCCCGACGGGGCGAGCGCGCCGCGGAACCCGCGCGGGCGGAACACGATGTTCGGGTAGAAGGAGGTCTCCAGCACTTTGCCGTGCATCTTCTTGTCGCGCTTCGCGTTCCCGGTCTCTCCCGTGTTGCCGTCGACCACGAGCGATCCGCGCAACGTCCCATCCGACGCGTCGAACACGAGATAACCGCGCTCGAGCGCGAACGTCCCCTCGACCACGTGCAGCGTCGCGTCCAGCGTGAAGCGGACGTTCGAACGGTCGACGTCGATATTCAGCATGCGCTCGTCGCCGGCGTGCGAGACGACGGAGGCGAGCACGGCGAGGCACAATGCGAGTCTCACATCGCCTCCTCTCCCGCACCATGGTACTGCCCCATTCCCGGCCGCTGCTATCCTGCCCCGATCTTCCTGCGGACGGGCGGTGCGGTGTCGAGAATCGGCTACGACGGGATTCGCCGGGAACTGGGCCCGATGTGGCGGCTGGCCGGACCGGTCGTCGCGGCGGAGATCGGCTGGATCCTGATGGGTGTCGTCGACACGATGATGGTCGGTCGGATCGGCGCTAACGCGATCGGGGCGGTCTCCGTCGGCCGGGCGCTGTACATGTTCCCGACCATCTTCGGCTACGGCTTGCTGCTGGGCCTCGACACGCTGGTGTCGAACGCGTTCGGCGCGGGCCGCATTCGCGAGACGCACGAGACGCTGATCCAGGGCACCTACACGGCGATCGGCCTGAGCGTCCCGCTGACGGCACTGGTCTGGGCGACCACGCTCGTGCTCGAACCATTCGGGATCGCGGCCGAGGTGCGCGGCCCGGCGATCGCCTACATGCAGGCGGTCAGCTGGAGCGTCTTGCCGTTCCTGGTGTTCTTCTGCTTTCGCCGTTACCTGCAGGCGATCAACCTGGTCCGACCGGTGATGTTCGGCCTGATCAGCGCGAACCTGGTCAACGCCGCGTTCAACTGGGTGCTGATCTTCGGCAAGCTCGGCTTCCCCGCGCTGGGTGCCGAGGGCGCAGGATGGGCCACCGTCGCGTCGGCGACGTACCTGACGCTGTTTCTCCTGTGGGCCATCCTGTTGCACGATCGCGAAGAGCGCAGCGGGCTGCTGACCGTCCCTCGACGGCTCGACTTCGCTCGCATCCGCCGGCTGTTCCGCATCGGTCTGCCTGCCGCGGTCCAGGTCGAGCTGGAGGTCGGGATCTTCGCCGGCTCGTCGGTCCTGATCGCGCTGATCGACGCGGTGTCCCTCGCCGCGCACCAGGTCACCATCGTGCTGGTCAGCGTCACGGCGATGGTGCCGCTGGGAGTGTCGTCCGCTGCGGCCGTCCGTGTGGGGCAGGCCTTGGGGCGCGAGGACCGTCCCGGCGCGATGCGCGCCGGCTGGACCGGCATCGCTCTCGGTGCGGCGTTCATGGCCGTCGCGGCGGCGACCTTCGTCGTCGTGCCGCGGGGGCTCATACGGTTGTTCACCGCCGACGGGGCCGTGATCGCGCTCGGCGTGCCGTTGCTGTATCTGGGCGCGGCGTTCCAGATGTTCGACGGCGTGCAGATGGTCGCCACCGGGGCGTTGCGCGGGGCGGGCCAGACACGGATCCCGATGATCTGGAACCTCGTCTGCTACTGGATCGTCGGCGTCCCGCTCGGCTGGGCGCTGTGCTTCCGTTACGAGTGGGGCGCGTTCGGCGTCTGGACCGGACTGACGATCGCTCTCATCCTCGTCGCGGCATTGCTGACGTGGACCTGGCGGCGCCAGGTGCTGGCCTGGGAGCGCTGCCCTCCGGTCGAAACGGCCTCCTAGGCGGAGAGATGCGGCGCGGCGGCACTCACCGCGGCGCCGGGCTCGACGACTCGTCCCAGCTCGCCGAGCGTGCTCTCGAACGCATCGAGCGTGCGGAACACCTCGGCCGCACCGATGTTGCCCATGTGGCCGACACGGAACGCGCGTCCCTGGATCGCGCCGAGGGCCGGGGCCACGACGACGCCGCGGCGGGTGAGGGTCGTGCGGAACACCGCGTCGTCGACACCGTCCGGATAACACGCGACCGACAGCGTGTCCGCGAGGCAGGTGTCCTCGGTAAACGGCTGCAGGCCCAGCACGCGCATGCCGGCGCGCATCGCTCGTCCGATCCGCGCGTGACGCTCGAAGCGCCGATCCAGTCCCTCCTCCAGAACCAGCCCCAGAGCCTCGTTCAGGGCGACGATCTCATTGACCGGCGGCGTCGAGAAGTACTTGCTCGGATCGTGCATGATCGGCAGCCAGCGCAACAGGTCGGCGGAGAAAGCCGGAACGGACGCCCGCGCGCGGCGTCGCTCGAGCGCACGCTGCGACACGACCAGCAACGCGACGCCCGGGGGCGCGCCCAGCGCCTTCTGCGCCCCGGTCAGCAGGACGTCCAGACCCCACTCGTCGAAGCGCTCGTCCATCCCCGCGGTGGCACAGACACCGTCGAGCAGTCCGGCGACGCCGCGCTCGCGCAGCACGCCGGCATACGCAGCGACGGGGGCCGCGGCGCCGGTCGACGTGTCGACGTGCGTCATCGCCACCGCGCTGTAGCGCGTCTCGTCCAGTCGGCGCGCCAGCGCGTCGGGCGCCACGACCTGCCCCCACTCCGCCCGCGCGACGTCGCACGGGATCCCGAACGCCGACGCGAGCTCGCCCCAGCGATCGCCGAAGAACCCCTGCGAGAGGACCAGCAATCGATCCTCGGCACCCAGCAAGTTGACCAGCGCCATCTCCATTGCGAGCGTGCCGCTTCCGGAGACGACGAACGGCTGTGAGTCGCTCGCGCGCACGGTCTCGGCGAACCGCTCCAGCGTCTGCCGGAAGGCCTCGACGAAGCGCGGGGCGACGTGCGAGGTCGTCGGCCGCGCGAGCGCGTCGAGAATCCGCGGATGGACCGGGGTCGGTCCGGGGATCATGGTCAGGGTCTCGTCGATCATCGGACGCCTCCGTCTTCGTGCTTGCAAGCCGGGCCGAACTCCGACAGCATATTAGTTCGACTGGAGTTCTTGCCATGACGAACACAATGCGCGACATCGGCCTGCTCGCCGCGATGCTGCTTATCGCCGCGGGGGGAGGATCCTGCACGGACGCCGACAGCGCGGCGCGCCGGGGGTGGCGTCACCTGCGCCTGGACATCCGGTCGGTGCCGCTGGGCTCGGGCAAGCTCGATATGCGCGTCGCCCAGCGCCGGGGGACGACGTTGCTCGAGACCGACGTCGTGGCACGATTCATGGGCGCGAAGGTCGCCGAGAAGACGACGACCAGCGAGCTCGACAGCCGCACCGGGCTCCCGCGCTCGTTCGAGAGCTGGTCGCCCAAGCGCGGACGGCGCTACGTTTTCGAGGACGAGCGGTACATCGTGACCAAACTGAAGCCCGCCGGGGACCCGCACGCCCCGCTGGACGAGTGGAACGTCACGACCACGCGCGAGTTCGAGTACCCGCGGAACGACGAGGGAGATGCGATCCCCGTGCACGACTTCTACGGGATGTTGCTGCACCTGGCGCGGCAGCCACTGGACCACGTCGGCGACGCGATCACGCTGCACGTCGCCACCTCGCGCGGCCCCACTCCGTACCGCATCGTCGTCGCCGAGACGCGGACGATCGAGCGCCCGGTCGCGGACCTCGCGCAGCCGGACGAGAAGAAGAAAAAGAAGAAGAGACGGCGCGAGTTCCGCGAACAACGCCTGCGCATCATCCCCGCCGACCCCGAGAACGCCGACGAGGGCTTCCTCAAGATGGAAGGCGAGGTCGAGCTGTGGGTCGACGCGCGAACGAAAGCGATCCACGAGCTGAGCGGCAACCCGCGGAAGATCCCCGGGCGCGTCGAGCTGGTGCTGATCGGCATCCAGTAGACGCTAGGTCGCCGCGCCCCCGTCCAGGCGCAACACCAGCATCGTCGCGTCGTCCGCCGCCTCGGTGTCCCCGCGGTGGCGACGCACTTCCTTCTCGATGCGCGCCACGACGTCACCCGGATGCCGCGTCGTGTGCTCCTGCAGTAGCTTCTCCAGCCGCGCCTCGCCGAACTCGGCCCCGCCGGCGTCCGCGGCCTCGGTCAACCCGTCGGTGAACAGGCACAGCAGGTCGCCAGGCTCGAGCGAAACACTGCGCTCGTCGTAGGGGCCGCCCGAGAGCAGGCCCACGGGACGGCCGCCCGTCGTCAGTCGTTCGATCCTGCCCGACTCGCCGCAGACGTACTGCGTGTTGTGCCCGGCGTTGACGTAGCGCAGGCTGCGTCCATCGGGATCGAGCACGCAGACGAACAGCGTCACGTAGGTCTCGATCGGCGTATTGGTCTCGATCTCACGGTCGAGTCCGGCGACGAGGTCCGCCAGTCCGCGCTGGAACGGCAGGCGAGCGCGCAGCGTGGCCTGCACGTTGGCCATCAGCAGCGCCGCGGGAACACCCTTGCCGGACACGTCTCCCATCAGGATCGCCAGGCTACCGTCATCGAGCGTGAAGTAGTTGAAGAAGTCCCCGCCCAACTCGCGCGCCGGAATCGAGATTGCGCGCACTTCGCCGAGGCCGAGCCTGCCCTGCCGCGGCGGGAGCAGCTCGTCCTGGATCTGGCGACACATCTCGAGTTCCTTGTGCAGCCGCTCTTGCGCCACCAGGCGACGCTGGTTCTCGTGCAGCTCGCCCGCCATGTTGTTGAACGCGCGACCCAGCCGGCCGATCTCGTCGCGCGAGCGGACCGAGACGCGGGCCTCGAGATCGCCGTCCGCCAGCCGATCGACGCCGTCGGACAGCTCGGTGAGGTTGCGCGTCATGCGCGTCGACAGCGGGACGATGCCGATCATCGCCACGCCGATCATCGCCAGACCGTAGAACAGGTTGCGTCCCGTGGCGCCACGGATGTTCTCCAGCGAGTCCCCGATCGGCCGCGCGATGCCGAACACCAGGCCCAGGTTGGGATCCTCGCGCGTCACGATCGCCCAGTTGTCGGAGATCGTCGGCTCGGCGCCGATGTCGTGGGCACCGACGTTCAGCTCCTCGAGTAGCCCCTCGTGTTGCGCGTCGGGCGTGTACACATTTCCGGCCGCATCGATCGCGAAGGGGATTTCGCCCTGTTCCGTTTGGGTGCGCGACAGAACGCTGTGCAGCACGCGTCGGGCGTTGATCGTCGCGCGGACCT
Organism: bacterium; assembly: GCA_024226515.1. Taxonomy (GTDB): domain Bacteria; phylum Acidobacteriota; class Polarisedimenticolia; order Polarisedimenticolales; family Polarisedimenticolaceae; genus JAAELQ01. The sequence continues at coordinate 62,526 of JAAELQ010000239.1, read as the reverse complement.
TGCCGACGCGCTCGCCGTCACGCTGCACCTCGCAACCGAACTCCTTGGCGAAAGCCGGCTGGGGCGGGGCGGGCGGTTCCGGCGACGACGGACGCAGCGCGGCCGGAGCCGGGGCCGGGGTCGACGTGGACGAGCCGCGCAGTCGATGGCGCCGCTCGATCTCCTTCTCCATCGCCGCGACCTTGCGCTCGATCTCGTCGGACATCTCTACCGAGAGCTGGCCGAGCTTGGCCACCTGCATCAGCACGGAGGCCTCGGCTTCGGTCTCGGTTCCTTCCTCGAGCGCAGCCCGGATCTCCTGCGGCAGAAAGTCCTGCACCCCGGCCAGGATGTCCTGCTGCAGCTCCTCGCCGGGCACGAACAGTGAGACGTCGCCGACACGGAAGATCGTCGGCGAGGCGTCGACGCGCTCCCCCGCCTCCTTCGAGTGCGTCGACCAGATCCGCGAGAGGTGAATCACGTGCGGCCGCGGCGCGGTCGGTCCGCCCTTCTGCGGTTGCGGCCTGTCCGAGATCTCGACCGGCTCGAACTCGAGCGAGTCGAGCAGTGGCGCCGAGTCGCCCATGCGGTCCACCAGCTCGTCGAGGAAGCGGCGGGCGGGCAGCTCGCGCTCGCCGGGCTGCGCGGCCGCGACCACGTCGTCGTAGGGCAGTTGCCCCAGCCCTTCGATGCGCCGCCCGAGGTCCTCGGTGGCCAGGTCGACGCGCCGCTCCATCTGGGACGTGGTGTAGCGCGCCTCCGCCTCGACCGTCTCATGGAACGCACGCAGGGACGAGCTGTAAGAGAACGCGGTGATCCCGGCGAGCGGCACGACCGAGAGAAGCAGAAACGCGACGATGAGCTTGGTGCGCAGCTTCATGGACCGACTCCCGGAATCGCAGCTCTTTGACTTGTACGTTCGGACCCGCCAAAAGGACGCATTCATTCTATAGGACCCCCGGGGGCCGGGCATTGTTCGGGGTCTGCTTGGACACGGGACGTGTCGCCGATGACACGCGCCCGGCCTCGCGAGGCACAGATTCCCCCGTCGCACCGATCGATTGAGCGTGGCACGCATCGTGCGGTCTCCCCTGGTTGCCGTCGATTCGCAAAGGAGCCCGCCATGAGTCGCCACCTGCTGGGTCTGGTCCTCGTCCTGTTCGTCGTCGCACCGGTCGCACGTGCCGCACCATCCGAGGAGCGGCCCATCCCGCTGGACGCCGTGCGCGCGGGAGAACTGCTGCGGCGCGACGAGGCAGGATGGATCCCGTTGCCGATCGTCGAGATCGGGGTCGAGCTCGAGATCACCGGGCTGATGGTTCACGGCAGCGTGACGCATCGGTTCGTCAACCCGACACACGAGACGATCGAGGCGCTGTACGTCTTTCCGCTGCCGGAGAACGCGGCCGTGTACTCGATGGAGATGCGCATCGGCGACCGGCGCATCGTCTCCCGCATCGAGGAGAAGGAGGCGGCGCGCAAGACGTACGCGGCCGCGCGCGAGACGGGCCGCAAGGCCGCGCTGGTGGAACAGCACCGCCCGAACCTGTTCACCACGGCCGCGGCGAACATCAACGCCGGCGAGATCGTCGTCGTCGAGCTGCAGTACGTGCACGAGGCGCAGTACGACGCGGGTACGTTCTCCGTGGGCTTCCCGCTGACGTATACACCTCGTTTCCACCCCCCGGGTTCGGAGAATCCCGTCGCGGCGCTCGAGTGCAGCCACTCCGCGGAACGGTCCGTCCCACGCGCCACGATCCGCGTCCGACTCGAGCCCGGATTCGAGCTCGAGGAGCTGAGCTCCGCGTCGCACGGCGTCACGACCGTCCGCGACGGCTCGGCCTTCGCCATCAGCCCCGAGTCCACCGAGGTCCTGGCCGAGCGCGACTTTGCGCTGCACTGGACACCCCGGCGCGGCTCCGAGCCGACGGCGGCGGCGTTCGTCGAGTCGGGCGCCGACGGCGACTACGCGTTGTTGATGCTGTTGCCGCCGATTCCGGCCAGCGAGGCCGGCCTGGGCCTGCCGACCGAGACGCTGTTCGTCGTGGACGTCTCGGGCTCGATGAACGGGCCCTCGATCGCCCAGGCGCGCTCGGCGCTCCTCGCGGCACTCGACCGGCTGCGTCCGGAGGATCGCTTCAACGTGCTCAAGTTCAACGGAGGCCATGCCGCGTTTCGAGAGACGTTCCTCCAGGCCGACGAGGAGAGCCTGGACGCGGCGCGCGACTGGGTGAAACAGCTCGAGGCCGGAGGCGGCACGATGATCTACCCGGCGCTGATGCGCGGACTGTCGCTGATCGCCGAGTCGAGCTCGGCGAACGTGAAGCGCATCGTCTTCCTGACCGACGGAGCGGTCGGCAACGAGCAACAGGTTCTCGGCGGCATCGTCGAGCGGCTCGGAGACACGCGGCTGCACGCGATCGGCATCGGCCACGCACCCAACGGGTACCTGATGCGCAAGATGGCGCGGGTCGGACGCGGACTGTGCACCTTCGTCTCGAACGTCGACACGGCGACGAACGAGATCGATGCCTTCTTCGCCCGACTCGACCGGCCGGTGATGGAGAGCCCGCAGCTACGCATTCACGGCGTCGAGTTGACCGAGATCTACCCGCCGCGCCTGCCCGACCTGCATGCCGGCGAACCCCTGCTGGTCTCCGCGCGGCTCGGCCGGGGCGACGCCGGCTCGGTGTCGATCGAGGGCTACACGCGAGCGGGGTGGGTCGATACCGAGGTGGCCCTCGACCTGGACGCACCGCGAGCCAGCGGCGTCGGCCTGCGCTGGGCGCGCGCCAGGGTCGAGAGCCTGATGGATCGGATGCACGAGGGAGCCGACCCGGCCGACGTGCGCCGCGCCGTGATCGACGTCGCGCTGGATCATCATCTCGTGACCCGCTTCACCAGCCTCGTCGCGGTCGACGACACTCCGACCGCGATGACGGCCTCGACGCCGGCCCGCATCGCCGGAGCGTTACCGCGCGGCGGGACGGACGGCCCGCTGCGCAGACTCGCGGGTGTCTGCCTCCTGCTGGCGGGGCTGCTGGCGCTGGCGCTCGGCCGGGCTCGAGGCGCGGCGTGAGTCGCGCGCGGGTTGCGCTGGCCCTCTCGTTGCTGGCGTGTGGCGCCGGCCTGCTCGGAGAGCAGGGTTGGTTGGCGCTGAAGGCCGTCGCGGCCGAGAAGCTGATCGAGCGTGCGTTCGAGGCGAGGCTGCGGGACGGGGCGGTGCATCGTCCGTGGAGTTGGGCGGACACGCACCCGATCGCGCGACTCGACCTGCCCCGGCTCGGTGTGCGACGTACGGTGCTGTCCGGGGCGAGCGGCACGTCTCTGGCCTTCGGCCCCGGGCATCTGGACGGGACGGCGGCGCCCAACGCCGCCGGTAACAGCGTGATCGCGGGACACCGCGACACTTGGTTCGCCTTTCTCGAGCACGTCGTCGTCGGGGACGCGATCCGGCTCAGCACCATGGAGCGCGTTCGCGAGTACCGCGTCGTGGACCTCTCCATCCGCTCGGCCCGCGACACGCAGGTCGTGGCGCCGTCGGACGCCACGACCCTGACCCTCGTCACGTGCTGGCCGTTCGACGCCTGGACGCCGGGCCCGCTGCGCTACGTCGTGCAGGCCAGGAGCCTGTCCGAGTCATCACCGGTATCGCGCGGACAGGCTCCTAGGGCAACGGAGCCGCCAGCCGGCGCATCGACTTCCGCAGAAACGGGTGCGCTCCGGGAAGCGTACGCGACAGCGCGACGATCTCTCCCTCGAGGCCGGAGAACACGTCCGGACGTTCGATCGCGGAGCGCTCGGTCGTGTACGCCCGCACCAGCCGTCCGAGCGCGGTCCCGGCCGTGCCGCGCCGCAGATCGGACTTGTACGGGTTGCCCCTCGAGCGCACGGCGGCGCGCCAGTCCGTCCGGATTCGCTGCAGCATCAGGTCGCGCGCGGCGTCGATGCGACGGCGCGGCTCGCGCGGGTCGCGCGCCTGCCGCAGCATGAACCGCAGCAGGTCGTCGTTGGCCAGGTCGCGCGCCGTCCCGCCGAGCTCGACCGAGTGCGTATCCTGCACGATCCCGTCGGCGCGTACGGTCAGGTCCAACGCGACGCGACCGGCGATCAGCGCCAGCGGATCGAGGCCGACCGCGAGGAAGACGCGCGAGACGTCGTCTCCCGCCCCCACGGAGCCGATCCGCTGCATGTCGAGCTGTGCCCCGCTCGCGCGATCGATCAACTCGACCGTGGCGTCGACGGGACGCCGGCTCAGATTGCCCACGAAGACGTCCAGCGCCACCTCTCCGGCGAGGTCGTCGCGGCGCGCGTCGATGCGACGCCCGTTGAAGCGCAACGGCCAGGTCACGGTCAGCGGCGCCTCGTAACCGGCGCCGGCGATGTCCAACTCGATCCGGGTGCGGGTCTTCGCCGGGGTTCCGGGGCGGATCCGCACCGTCAGCGGCTCGGGAGAGTCGATCCGTCGTCGCGCGGGCAGCCGGACGGTCGAGGCCGCTCCGCGCTCGAGCACCCTGCCGTCGACGCGCACCGGAAGCTCGGCGCCGGCGCCGCCGTAGTTGACGAGACGGTAGTCGATCCGCACGTCCTCGCCGGGCTCGAACACGCCGTCGTCGTCGCCGTCGTACAGGCGCATCGATACGATCTCGGGACGCACGCTCTCGGACCAGTCGCGAAACTCAGCGCCGTATGCGCGTTCGTAGACGGCGGGATACGCGTCGCGGAACGCCCGTTCGGCCGATCGGGCGACGGTATCTCGATATCCGCGCTCGAATCCGCGGCGGTACTCGAACTCCTCACGCACGAACGCTCCGTAGAACCAGCCCTCGTCGAAACCGAGGTCGTACGACGCCCCCAGCCGTGACACGCGCCGCGCCAGCTCGTGGGCGAACGCGTGCTCGAACGCCGCGCGGAACCGCTGGCGGGCCTCCGGCCGATTCAGCGCGAACCAGTACTCCGCGCGGCGGCGACTGGACTTCCAGAAGTCGAACCCCGCGGAGGCGCGCATCCAGTCGTCGTCGTAGAACCGTCCGAAGCGGTCGCAGCGATAGAGGCGCCACGCGTCGTAGTCCCAGCCGGAGAAGAACAGGTCGGCCGAGCTGTCGAGCTGGACGAAAGACGCGACCGGATAGTCGGCGAACACGTCGTGCAGCCGGGGCTCGACGAGGCGTACTCGCGGCTCGAACGAGGCGGCGGCGGCCCGCGGCTCGAAGCGCGGCTCGGTCGAGAGGTCGCGGAACTGGCGCTCGACCCGGGCCACGGCCGCTGAGTTCGCGCGTTCGCGCGCGGCGCTACGGCCGAGGTCGACGCCCTCGTCGCGCGCCACGAGAGAGCGGAATCCGGAGCGCCGGCCTGCTGCGAAGTCACGATCCCCGAGCGAGGTCTCGTCGATCGCCGACTGCAGCCCGTACCAGAAACCGACGCGGTAGTACTCGCGTCGTCCGGTCGTTTCCGCGAGCCGACGCGCGGACCATTCGGCGGCCAGCTCGGCCCGCCGCTCGAGGCGCGAGGCCGGACGGCGCGCGGTGCGCGAGGCGGCGGGGCGCTTGCCGTGCTTCTCGGAATACTCGACGTCGGGTCCGGAGGCCTCGATACGCAGGCCGTCGGGCATGGCCGGCGATTGCGGCGCACGGCGCGCGGTGCGCGCGCGGTCCTGCCGCTTCGCGTAGGCGCGGCGCGCGTCGGGCTCGGCGTCGCCCGCCGCCGGTGCGGACAGCAGGAGAACGGCGCCCGCGAGAATCGAGAGTAGGGTGGTGTCGGCTCGGTTGTTCCGCATGATCGCCTCCAGCGAATCGGACCTCACGTCCCGTCCTGTAGAAACAGCAAGGCGGGTGCCAGGTCGCGGCGGGGACGCCGCGCGGGGAAACGCGCGATTCCGGGGATTCGGAGGCGATCGCCCCGTCCTCGGACGGGGACGGGGTGTCCTACCGAGTCGTCTCGATCTGCGGGGGCTCGGGGCTGTCGAAGACCGACCGGGGCAGGTCGTCGTAGACGCGGATCCCCCAGTCGGCGTCCCGCCCGTGGCTGGTCGCCAGCTTGATCTCGCCGAACTCCTCCCAGGCGGCCCACGGCATCGTGAAGCGCGGCTCCGTCTCCTGCGCCTCGGCGAAGAAGGCCCAGGCCTCGACCAGGCCGGTGTCGCGGGCGACGAAGACCTCGTAGCGGTTCTGCGGCGTGTACCCGGCGTCGCCGGCGAAGGTCAGGTCGAGCACGTCGGCGGCGCGCCCATCCTCGAGCGTTCGCTCGCCGGAGTACTTCAACGTGACGCCCGGGTCGAGCATCTTGTACGGCATGAACATCCAGTACGAATCGTTGACCCAGATCTGGTGGCCGCGATCGAGCGCCTCGGCGAGCTTCGCGGGATCCTCGACCGACGCGTCCTTCTCCCAGTAGCGGCCTTCCTTGGTGTGGACGTTCATCAGCCACAGTCCGTCTTCGGACTCGATGCGCAGGTCGCCCGAGTGCCGGTCCCAGTGGTGCCAGCGGCGGCCGAAGAAATGCCAGCGGACGAAGCGCGTCGAGTCGAGGGCCTCCCAGCCGCCCATGCGCTCGACGGTGCTCTGCGCGATCTCGATCGCCCGCTCGTCGGACTCGGCGCTGACCTGAACGCGGGTCGCCGGATCCTCCGGCGTCGCGGCCTGTTGCGTGGTCGACACGCCACAGCCGAGCGCGGCGACGAGCAGGATCGAGAGCGTGACGAGGCGGATCGGCATTGCGGAGTCCTCCGGAAATCAGAGCATGGCGCGGACGATCTTGACGAACGCGCCCGCATCGAGCGCCGCGCCTCCGATCAGACCGCCGTCGATATCGGGACAGCCGAACAGTTCCACGGCGTTGTCCGGTTTGACGCTGCCCCCGTACTGGATTCTCACCTCGTCGGCCACGGCCGCGGTCGCCAGCTCGGCGATCGTTGCACGGATCAGCGCGTGGGCCGCCTGCGCCGTCTCGGGTGACGCGGTGCGCCCGGTCCCGATGGCCCATACCGGCTCGTAGGCCACGACCGTGTCTCGCAACTCGCGATTCAGCTCGGTCAGCGCTGCACGGACCTGCTCGCGCACGACGTCGTCGGCCTGCCCGGCGTCGCGCTGCTCCAGCGTCTCGCCCACGCAGACGATCGGCCGCATGCCGGCGTCCAGCACCGCCTCGACCTTGCGCCGCACGCCGGCGTCGGTCTCGCCGAACAGCGTACGCCGCTCGCTGTGGCCCACCACGACGTACGCGCAGTCCAGGTCGGAGAGCATCGCCGTCGAGATTTCGCCCGTGAACGCGCCCTGCGGCTCGGGATGAACCGTCTGCGCGCCGAGGCCGATGTTGCCGTAGCGCACGAGGTCGCCGACCGACTTGAGCGCCGTGAACGGCGGGCAAAGCACGATCTCGACCGCGTCGATCTCGGCCACGTGTCGCTTGACCTCGGCAGCCAGCTCGATCGACTCGCCGACCGTGTTGTGCATCTTCCAGTTACCGGCAACGATCGGTTTACGCATGGCTCATACTCCTCGCGACCTAGCGGTCGGTGAGAACCGCAACGCCGGGCAGCAGCTTGCCTTCCAGCAGTTCGAGACTGGCGCCGCCGCCGGTCGAGATATGGCTGAACTTGTCGGCGACGCCCGACTTGTTGGCCGCGGAGACCGAGTCCCCGCCGCCGACGATCGTCGTCGCGCCGCTCGCGGCGCAGGCGCGCGCCACGGCCAGCGTCCCCTCGGAGAACGGAGCCCACTCGAACACGCCCATCGGCCCGTTCCAGACGATGGTACCGGCCTCGCCGATGGCCTCGGAGAACCGCGCCACCGTCCCCGGCCCTATGTCGAGCCCCATCCAGCCCTCCGGGATCGCCGTCTGCTCCACGACGCGCCGCTCGGTGCCCTCGTCGAACTCCGCGCCGCACACATGGTCGCTCGGCAACAGGATCTCCACGTTGCGCGACGCGGCGCGCTCGAGGATCTCGCGCGCGGTCTCGAGACGATCCTGCTCGACGCGGGATGCGCCGACGTCGTTGCCCAGCGCCTTCAGAAACGTGTAGGCCATCGCTCCGCCGACCAGCAGCCGGTCGACCTTGTCCAGCAGGTGCCCCATGACCGGGATCTTGTCGCCGACCTTGGCGCCGCCGAGGATCGCGAGAAACGGCCGCTCGGGCGCGGACAGCGCGCGGCCGAAGTAGTCCAGCTCGCGCGCCAGCAGAAGACCCGACGCGCGGCGTTCGAAGCGCTCGGCGACCGCGACCATCGACGCGTGCGCGCGGTGCGCCGTGCCGAAGGCGTCGTTGACGTAGGCATCGCCGAGTCGCGCGAGGCGCTCGGCGAAGTCCGGCTCCGTCTCGGGCTTTTGCTCTCCCGGGTGAAAGCGTAGGTTCTCCAGCAACAGCACGTCGCCCGGGCGCAGGTCGGCCGCCGCGGACTCGGCCGGAGCTCCGACGCAGTCCTCGGCGAAACCGACCGGGCGCTCGAGCAGCTGTTCGAGCCGCTCGCGCACCGGACGCAGGCTGAACTCGGGCTTGACCTGCCCCTTCGGTCGCCCCAGATGACTCATCAGGATCACGGCCGCCCCGCGCTCCAGCGCATGCCGCAGCGTGGGCAGAGCGGCGACGATGCGCTTGTCGTCGGCCACGCCCCCATCGCGCAGCGGCACGTTGAAGTCAACGCGCAGCAGCAGCTTCCGGCCGTCGAGGTCCAGGTCGCGAATGTCGATCTTGTCCATCACCGACCGTAGAGATTCGGATTCACGTTCGCCCAGTCGGACAGCGGCGGCAAGAGTCCCATCTCGATCGTCTCGTCACGCAGTTTCGTCACGTGCTCGTAGGAGGCACGCAACGCCGCCAGCTCGTCGTCGGTTCCGTGCGGCATCTCCCAGGCCAGCCCCTCGCGCGTGAGCTTCGATTCCATCGCCATCAGGATGTTCTCGAAGCCGTCGCCCGGCGAGTGCACGAACGCGCCACACGGCCAGTCGTACCCCTTGCCGTCCATCACGGCCTTGATCATCATCAGCGACTGGTGCGAAGGGCTCTGGAACGAGCTGCGGCCGCGCAGCTGGATGATGCGCTTTCCGCCCTGGCGCACACGCCCCTTGATCTCCTCCCACGCGTCGGTAGAGAGCTCGTCGGTGCCGATCAACTCGGACAGCGGACGTCCCTGTACGCGGGCCGTGCTGGCAAAGACCGCCATCATCTCGCCGTGCCCGCCGTACGTGCGGCAGTCGGTGACCTCGTCCTGCGCGACGTTGAAGTGTTGCGCCAGCGCGGTCTGCAGGCGCGTGCTGTCGAGCGCGGCCAGCGTCGAGATCTTCGACGGGGCGAGGCCGGAGTTGACCAGCGCGACCAGCCCGGTGATGTCGGCGGGGTTGAAGATCACGACGCCGAATTTGAGGCCCGGCGCGTGCTGCTTGATGTCGCGCCCGAGCTGCGCGGCGATCTCGGCGTTGCCCTTCAACAGATCCTCGCGCGTCATGCCCTCCTTGCGCGGCGCGCCACCGGAGGAGATCAGGTACGACGCCCCCTCGAGCGCCTCGGCCGCGCTGGAGGTCCACGTCACGCGCGCGCCGGGAAAGGCGCAGTGATAGATCTCCTCGGCCGCCCCCTCGTTGCCCTTGTCGAAGGGATCGAACATTGAGACGTTGGGCGTCAGGCCCAGGCTCAGCGCGGACTGGACCATGTTGGACCCGATCGCCCCGGCCGATCCGAAGATAGCCAGTTTATCGTCGGTGATGTAGCTCATCGGTTCATCCTCATTCGTCGGTTTGTCTGCAGGTGAGAACGCTATATTCTTAGCATCTTTCGTGGAGGGATTCGGTAGTGGACGGCTCCGAGAAGGTGACGCGAGAGATCCGAGTCCGGGTGACGTCCCGTTTCGTCCCCGAACGGTCGGATCCCGCCCGTGACGCCTGGTTTTTCTCCTATGACATCCGCATCTCCAACGAGGGGACCGAGACCGTGCAGCTGCTCAGCCGGCACTGGATCATCACCGACTCGAACGGCAAGGTCGAAGAGGTCCGCGGGCCCGGTGTCGTCGGCCAGCAGCCGACGCTCGGGCCCGGCGAGTCCTTCTCCTATACGTCGGCCTGTCCACTGGCGACCTCGTTCGGAACGATGCACGGCACGTATCAGCTGGTCACCGGGACCGGCGAGCCGTTCGACGTCGAGATCGCCCCGTTCGCCCTCAGCGAACCCCACGCAATCAACTAGTGGGCTGCTGGAGGGGACTGTCCCCCGCTCCCGAGAGCGGCACGACGATCGTGCGGTTCTCGGGCGCGTCGAACAGGAGGCGCAGCTCTTCCCGTGCGGTGGAGGCCGCGTCCGGTCGGAAGCGGACGTCGACGGTGCCGCGCTCGCCGGGCTGCAGCACGGACGTCCCGACCTGAACGAGAAAACGGGCGTCGGGCACCTCGAATCCACTCAGCGTGTGCGGGATCGTGTCGCGATTGACGATCACCAATGTGCGGGACTCCTCGTCCCCGACCGCGACGGTCCCGAATTCGACCCGCCGCGGCGTGACCGCCAGCGGAAACCCCGAGCTGCCGCCGACGGGGACGAAGACCGTCGGTCGCTGCAGATCGTTCGACTCGACGACGAGATCGGCGGCGTGAATCGCCTGCTCGCCCGGCGAGAACTCGATCGGCACCTCGACGAAGCTGAAGGGAGACACGGTCACGGGGCGACGCAGGTACGACACGAACACCTCCGACGTCGAGCGCACCTCGAGGATCTCCAGCGGCGCGATGCCCAGGTTGGACAGCCGCAGCTCGCGCCGCTCGGTCTTTCCCGGAGCGACCTCGCCGAAGTCGATGCTCGACGGCGCGAACGCGATCTTCTGCCCCGCCGCGGGCGAGCCCTCGATCGTGACCTCGACCTCGATCGGCTCACCGGCGAAAGCGACGCTCGGGACGGCGCAGCCGTTCGGCTCGGGGCAACCGTCGATCGAGAGCAGCGTCGGCAGCTCGCGCCGGAACGGCGCGAAGCGCATGAGCGAGCGTCCCGACCGCCGCGCGCGAAAAACGAGGTCGACCAGGCTGCCGCGGCCCGAGGCGGCGAGGTCCTCCGGCGGGACGCGTCCCACCCCGACCTCCAGCCGTCCGACACCACCCGACTGAACGGTCACCGACTGGCCGCGGGCACCCGCCAGTACGTCGCCCGGCCGGCTCGCGACCCACTCGAGGACCTGGCCCTGCCCGCCCTCGGGTGGGTCGGCCGTCGGATCCGGCTCGAACAGCAGCGCGAAGTCGACGGCACTGAACGGGCTGAGGTCGGCGTCGATCTCCACGCGCAGCGTCAGCAGGTCGCCCTCGACGCCGGCCGCCTGCAACGTCACGCTTCCCGGCGCCGGGGCGGGCGCCTGCGTGACGCGTGGCCGCAGCGGCGACGGCTGACGCTCCACGTTCCCGAAGCGTGCGGCGACGAACGCCAGGTCCTCTCCGTCGACGGCTCCGTTCAGGCTGACGTCGGCCCCGCGGCGGTACCCCGGCTCGTGACGTTCCAGACCGAAGGCCGCAGCGACCGCGTTCACGTCGAAACCGTCGACGCGGCTCGAGGCGTCGACGTCACTGCGCGATCCCAGGCGACCGTACAGTGCGGACACGCGCGACTCCAGTCGTTCCGCCACCGCGACGTCGGTCGTCCCGTCCAGGTCGAGATCCAGCGCGACGAGGGCGACCGGGTCGTTCCCCACCGCCAGGCTCGGGCCTGAGTTGAACTTGCCGTCCCACCCGCGGGCGAGCAGGAAGCTGACCGAGTCGATCGCCGGATGCGCGACCGCGAGGTCGAGGTCTCCGTCGGAGTTGAGGTCCGCGACGGTGAGCGCTCGCGGATCCTCGGCGGTTTCGATGTCCTGCGCGCGACGCTCGAACGTGGCGTCCGCCCGACCCAGCAGCACGGCGATCGCGTTTTGCGCCGGCAACGTCAGCAACAGGTCGGGGTCGTCGTTTCCGTCGAACTCGGTCACCACGATCGACGCGGGAGCGCTCTCGAACGAGATGTCGGGGGCGACGCGCGTGAAGCCGCCCGCGCAGTCTCCCAGAAACAGACGCAGGCTGCGGCCGATCGTGCTCGTCACCCCCAGGTCCGGAGCCCCGTCCCCGTTGAAATCCGCCACCACGGGACGCCCGCTGTCGTCGCGGATACCGAGCCCGACGTGGAAGGAGAACGTCCCGTCCCCCGCACCGAGAAGCACGTTGGCCTTGTTGCCGGTGAATACGAAGCGCATGGCGTGCACGACCACGAGATCGGCCTCGCCGTCGCAGTCGAAGTCTCCCACGGCGAGCGCCTCGGCCAGTGTCGAATCGGGCAGGTCGAGATCCTGGTGTCGCGTGAAGCCTCCTGCGCCGTCGCCGAGCAGAATGCCGACCTCGTCCGGGCTGCCCTCGCGATCGGCCACCGCCAGATCGAGGTTGCCGTCGCGGTCGAAGTCGTGGACCGTGAGTCCGACCGGCGACTCGAAGCCCTCGACCGGGGCGGACCCGGGAACGAATGCCCCGAGCCCGTCGCCGAGCAGCAGGCCGATGGAGCCGTCGAGCGTGTTCGCCGTCACCAGGTCCGGGATGCCGTCGCCGTCGAACTCGCCGGATACCAGAGCCTGCGGCGCGTTGCCGGTCGGAAAGGAGCGCGCCTGGCCGACACCGCCGAAGCCGTCGCCGAGCAGGACCCCCAACTTGGCATTGTCGTGGAGCGCGACGGCCAGGTCGGGCGCTCCGTCGAAGTCCAGATCTCCCAGCCGCACCGCGCGCGGATCGGAGACGACCAGCTCCACACATCCGTCCTGTTCGTCGAAGCGCAGGCATTTGCGGGTGAACGCTCCGCTGCCGTCACCGAGCAACACGCTCAGCGAATCGCCGTCGAAGTTGGCGACGACGAGATCAACGCTGCCGTCCGCATCGAAGTCCCCCGCCTCCGCGGCCAGCGGGAACACGCCGACCTCGATGTCGGGAAGCTGCCGGACGAGCCCATCCGGCGTGCCCAGCAGGATGCTGACCGAGTTGTCGAACCCGTTGACGGACGCCAGGTCGGTCCGTCCGTCGGCGTCGAAGTCCGCCGCCACCACCGCCGTCGGGAAGCGGCCCACGTCATGGGTCACCGGCACGGGATCGAAGCTGCCGTCGCCGTTGCCGTGCGAAACGCTGACCGAGTCTGCCTGTAAGTTACCCACCGCCAGATCCAGCGCGGCGTCCCCGTCCAAGTCGGCGATCGCGATCGACAGCGGGAAGGGCCCGAGTCCGCCGACCACGGGTCCGGCGGAGAGACCGCCGACCCCATCACCGAGCAAGATCGAGACGGTGCCGGGGTTGCGGTTGACGACCGCGATGTCGACGTCGCCGTCCGCGTCGAGATCCGCCGCGGCGAGCGCAACCGGCGTTGCGCCGGCCTGGATCGCGATCGCCTCGCCGAAGCGCCCGTCCCCGCCACCCGGCGCGACGGACACCGTGCCGTCGTCGCGGTTCGCCGTGACGAGGTCCAGCACGCCGTCAAGGTCGAGGTCGACGAGCACCAGCCCCTCCGGAGACGCACCGACGCCCACATCTTGGACCCGATCGAACCCCCCGCTGCCGTCTCCGAGCAGGACGCTGACCGTGCCTTCGACGATGTTGGTCACCGCGAGATCGAGGGTCCCGTCACGGTCGAGGTCCGCGATGGCGACGTCGTCCGGACCGCGCCCGACGTCGAAGCCGGTGACCGACGGCCCGAGCAGCTCGACGGCCGGAGTCCCGGCACAGAAGACGAACGCCACAGAAACCACGGCCAGGCGGGCGAAATTCTGCGGGAAGCGGAGCATTTCGGCGGATTATCGCACAACCGCGGCGGCGTCTCGGGGAGCCTCCGACGGCCTCGTCGGGAAGTTGTTACGTTCGGAGGTCCAGGGCGGGATTGATGGGGATTCGTGGCTCTGTTTTGTTTACAAACCCCCGGAATTGCGCCGGAACGGGGGCCTCCGATTGGACCGGGCCAGACCCAGGAAGTATGATGTCCGGGATCCAACCTACATCGAGAATTACCGCTTTCGGGAGGAACCAATGCTCCGTTCACGTTCGACCCTTATCGTGCTGGCCCTGGTCATCGTGGCCGGCCTGGCGACGATGCCGCTGCTGGCCCAGACCAAAGAAGACGCGAAGATCCTGGAGCTCAAGCGCAAGATCTCCGATCTCGAGAAGCGCATGGCGCAACTCGAAGCCAAGGTGGCGCAGGGTGGTGGCGTGGCCGCCGCCAATCCGCAGCTCGAAGCCGAGGCCGAGAAGGCCTACGCCGACATCAATCGACTGGTCAGCGCGTTCGAGATGGACGATGCCAAGACCAAGATGAACGAGTTCATGAAGAAGTACGGCACGACGCAGATCGCCAAGCGCGCCCGCCGTACGAACCAGGAGCTCGCCGTGATCGGCAAGGCTGCCCCGAAGGCGTGGGGTATCGAAAAGTGGTACCAGGGTGAGTCCGAGATCGACTTCAACAGCAGCAAGCCGACGCTGCTCGTCTTCTGGGAAGTCTGGTGCCCGCACTGCAAGCGCGAGGTGCCGAAGATCCAGGCGATGTACAACAGCCTCAAGAGCGGCGTCCAGATCGTCGCCTTGACCAAGATCAACAAGAGCGCGACCGAAGAGAAGGTGCTCGCGTTCATGACCGAGAAGAGCGTCAGCTACCCGGCCGCCAAGGAGAACGGCGACCTCAGCCGCCACTTCAACGTCAGCGGCATTCCGGCCGCGGCGATGGTCAAGGACGGTAAGGTCATCTGGCGCGGCCACCCGGCCCGCCTGTCCGAGCAGGCCGTCCGCGCGATGATGTAAGCAGCAGCGCGATCACGAGATCCGTGAGACGCCGGTCCTTCGGGACCGGCGTTTTCTTTTTGCGTCAGACGTAGCGCCCGTCGGTCATCAGACGCTCGGCCGTTCCGTCGTACTCCAGATCCACGGACACCACGCGGACCGCGGGCTGGAGGCTCGGCAGGTAGACGTGGTCGATGTGCACCACCTTGTCGGGCGCGCTGAAGTCGGCGGCGCCGACCTGCCCGCCGAAGTGGTCGCTACGGCCGAGGGCGATGTGCAGCCCCAGCTTCTCGTCGAGCAGCAGCTCGCCCACCGGCTGGATCCCGTAGTCGGAGAGGATGCCGAGGCCCAGCTCCGCGATGTTGGAATACGCGGGCTCGTTCTCGACCTCTCGTCGCTCGCGTTCGGCCCGCGGACCGTCGCCGCGCACGGCGCGCACACGATTGCCCGCGATCTCGAACACCAGCAGCTCTCCGTCCAGCTCGAGCGGCATGCTGCCCGAGGTCTGAGACGGGTCTCCGTCCACTTCACCCTCATACGGCACGATATAGGTTTCGCCGGACGGCAGGTTGCCCGCCGACCCCGGCTTGCGCACCAGTCCCCCGCTGGCCGTGGCCTTGCGGTGGCGTAGATCAAGCTGCAGTTCGTGCATGGAGCCGGCCGCCTCGAAGCGAATCACGGCCGCCGAGGCCGGGTCGAGCCGCTCCTTCAACGCCACGCAGCGCGCGTGGATCTCTTCCCAGTCCAGCGTGAGCGCCGGGATCATCGACGTCGTGAATCCGGGCATCGTCGCCGCCCGCAGTCCGTGGCGCGGTGCCAGCAGCTTCATCGGCGCGGTGGCGGACAGCTCGGTCGCCGCGATGACGAGCCGGTTGCGCGAGAACACCTCGGACAGCGGCACCTCGTCCCCCGCCGCCTCGTCCGCCGTCGACGGCACCGCGCCGCCGTCCCACACGTGTCCCGTCGCGGGGAGGTCGGCGTTGTTGCGCCGCGCGTTGCGGAAATAAACGAGCTCCACCGAGTCGAGGCCGCGCCCGTTCGCCGGGCGCGTCAGCTCGCGAAACCAACCCAGCACCATCTCGCGACGCTCAGCCCACAGCGGGTGGTCGGGCAGCGTCGCGTCGGGAAGGTCGATCAGCAGAGCCAGCGTCCGCTCGTCGTCGCCCGGAAGGAAGACACGCTCGATCAGATCGAGTAGCGCGTCGCGGTCGAGTCTCGCCGTCATCGAAACACCCCCGTGAAGCCTGCCGGAGCCGGATCGGACCGTATCGGGCTCGTCGGCAGCCCGGCCCGGACGTCGTTGGCATGGAAGCCGGTCGGAGCAACGTCGTTGGGGGCGCCCGGATGAAACAACGAGGCCAGCACGTGAAGCTGGGTCCTGCCGGGACCGAGCTCGAACTGGCCGCCGCCGTACATCGAGATGCCCTGCGCATTGCAATGATCGTAGGTATCGAACAGCGCACGCAACGAGCCGAAGCGGGACGGCTTGATGTTGAGCATGCGGGGCGCGAAGGGCAGATCCAGGACGTCCTGCACGGAGTGGATCGGAGCGTCCCACGTGATGCGCCGCTCGTGGCCGGCGAGCGCCGCGCGGGTCTCGTCCGTCAGCGCCGGGTCTTCGAGCCAGACGTCGGGCAGCGCCTCGGCGACCCGCCGGTACAGCTCCGCGTCGGCGACGCCGTCGACCGGCGTCCCCTCGTAGGCGCCCTTCAGATCCACCGTCCGCACCGTCCCGAGCCGCGACAGCTCGGCCAGCAGCTCGTCGTCCCAGGCCGGGTTCGCGTCGAGCTTGAACTCCATACCCGGGTAGCCGTCGTGGATCGCCCGCAGCGCATCCACCGACGGCGGGTGCCCCAGGGATCGCGAAACCACGAAGCGGACCGGCGCCGGTTCGAGACGGAGGGCGTCGTGCAGCGGCCTCCCGGCCTGGCGCAGCGCCAGGTCGAGCGCGGCGCTCTCGAACGCCCAGCGTCGGTACTGCAGCGACGGCGCGTAGCGCGGTTCTTGCGGAAACAGCGCCAGCTCGTCGAGCCGGCTCGAGAACGAGTCGAGTGTGTAGCTCCCCGGAAGCTCCAGGGACTTGCATTCTTTCTGAAACCGCAGCTGATCGCCGGAGTCGTACGTCACGTCCTCGCCGATCCCCATCGCACCACGACCCTCGAGTCGCACGATCGTCGTGTAGCGCTCGAACTCGCTCGAGACGCGCAACATCATGCCGTCCAGCGCGAACTCCTCGATGGCCAGCGGAAGGTCGGAAAGCCTGGCGTACGTGCTCATGAGTCCCCCGTGGGAACCAGAATAGCAGTGCCGGCCGACACAAACGTCAAGCGAAAGCGTGCTGCGGTATAGTGGGGCAATCGTGCGAGACCCATGGCATTGAACAACCTCAGTCGGTCGGCCAAGATCTACGTCTGGAGCGTGGTCGTAACCGGCGTCGTCGCCAGCATCGCGCTCGTCGCGTCCAACCCGTTCGCTCCCGGAGAGCTGACGACGTTCGCCGCGTTCGGGATGCTCGCCGGGCTGGCCACCTCGCTGACGATCAGCTACCGCGGCGCGGCGCCGACGCGCATCTCGCATCAGATCGGAACCTCCTTCGTCTATCCGCTGCTGGTCCTCGTCCATCCTGCGTTCGCCTGCATCGTGCTCTACGCCACGACGCTGATCGACCGGCAGCTCCACCGCAGGGCGCCGTTGAGCGCCGCGTTCAACCTGGGCCAGCTGGGCCTGAGCGTTGCGGCCGCCGCGCTCGTCGCGTCGCTGCTGCAATTCGAATCGCTGGCCACGATCGGACCGCGCGGCGTCGCCGGCGCGCTCGGCGTCGTGCTGGCCTTCGCCGCGACGAACCACCTGTTGACGATGGGCGCGATCAGCCTGGCCAATCGCCGGCCGTTCCTGCGCTGGACCTGGTTCATGCGGATGGGTCTGCTGAACGAGGGGCTGTGCATCGCTTCGGGTCTGGGGATGGCGATTTTCTGGCGCGTGTCGCCCTGGCTGGTGCCGCTGGGCGTGATCCCGATCTGGATCATGGCCTACATCGTGCGGCTGCTGAACCAGCGCGAGCAGTCGCTGGAGAGCCGCGAGAACGAGCTGCAGTCGCTGCAGGGGCTGGGACTGGAGATCGGCGCCGAGCTCGACGCCGAGCTTCTGCGCGACGCGGTTCTGCGCATCGCCTGCGACGCGCTGCGCGCGACCGACGCCATGCTGGCCCTGCAGCACGAGTCCGGCAAGGGGCTCGTCGTCATGGCCCATCTCGGGATGGCGACTCCGCCGCCCGAGCGGCTCTTCCTGACCGAGTTCGAGGAACGACTGGTCGCCGACGGCGCCGTGGTGCGGCTGGATCCGCTGCGGCAGCTCCGCGGCTCGGCGCTGGACGCCCTGATGCCGAACGCGACGGGCATGCTCGTCGCCCCGCTCGAGATCCGCGGTAAGCGCGAGGGCCTGCTCGTCCTGTCGCACGACGAGAGCCGGCGCCCGTTCGGCGACGACGATGCGCTTCGTCTGGAGACGCTCGTGCCGTTCGTCGACGTCGCGCTCTCCAACGCACGCCTGGTCACCGACCTGAAGACGATGCAGTCGCAGCTGGTCCAGACCGAGAAGATGTCGGCCCTGGGCATGCTGGTCGCCGGCGTGGCCCACGAGCTGAACAACCCGCTGACGTCGGTGCTGGGCTTTGCGGAGCTGCTCGCGTCGGACGAGACCGACTCGAACAAGTACGAGAAGCTGCAGCGCATCACGTCCGAGGCCAAGCGTGCCGGGCGGATCGTACAGAGCCTGCTGACCTTCTCGCGCAAGCACAAGCCCGAGCGACGCTTCGTCGAGATCAACGACCTCGTTCGCGAGGTGCTCGACTTCCGCAGCTACGAGATGCGCGTGCGCAACATCAGCGTCGTACAGGAGCTGGCGCCGCGGCTGCCGGCGGTGCTGGGCGATCCGCACCAGTTGCAGCAGGTCTTGCTGAACCTGATCACCAACGCCGAGCACGCCATCGAGGAGAGCGGCCACCCGGGGACGATCCGCGTGGCGACCGCAGCCGTCGAGGGCCGCGTCCAGATCCACATTACCGACGACGGTCCGGGCATTCGCGACGACGAGCTGGATCAGGTCTTCCTGCCCTTCTTCAGCACGAAGGAGGTCGGGCGGGGCACGGGACTGGGACTGTCGATCTGTTACGGCATCATCGAGGAGAACGGAGGGAAGATCTCCGTCCGGTCGAGGCCGGGCGAGGGCGCGACGTTCTCGATCCAGTTGCCGGGGATCGACCGCGAGGAGGGGCTGCTGGTCCACTCGCCGCGGAGGCACCCCGAGCACGCCCCGCCGGAATTCCGCGGCCGGCTGCTCGTCCTCGACGACGAGGAGTCGATCGTGCACTTCGTGACGGAGTACTTCGGCGACCGCGGCTGGACCGTACTGGCCGCACGCGAGGGCTCCGAGGCGCTGCGGCTGGTCGAGCAGGTCGAGTTCGACGTGCTGCTGGTCGACCTGCGCATGCCGGGCATGGACGGGGCAGGTTTCTTCGACCGCCTGCAACAGCGTCGGCCGGAGCTGTGCCGCCGCGTCGTCTTCGCCACCGGCCTACCCGACGTCGATTTGCCGCCGCGTCTGCTGAACAGCGAAAACCCGGTGCTGTACAAGCCGTACGACCTGACCGAGCTGGGGCGGATCATCTCCACGATCGTCGCCACCGAGGACAGCGGCAGCGGAACCGTCGACAGCGTCAGCTAGGAGCCTGTCCGAAAGGGGCGGCAACCACTGGCTCGTGTCCGTAGATTCTCCTATGCTTGGCCTTCGAATCGCATAATTCCGGGGAGAACGTGGACCAGACGCTGGAGATCATCGGCCGCCAGGGGCCGGGCCTGTTCGATCGCGACATCCGCGAGCAAGAGGCCGAGTTGCGCCGTCTGTGCGGGGCGGGGCGTTTCCTGGTCATCGGCGGGGCCGGCTCGATCGGCCAGGCCGTCGTCAAGGAGATCCTGCTGCGCGGGCCGCGCGCGTGTCACGTCGTCGATGTCAGCGAGAACAACCTCGTCGAGCTGGTGCGCGACGTGCGCAGCTCGATGACCGACGTCGCGGAAGACTTCCGCACGCTGCCGATCAGTTTCGCCTCACTCGAGTTCCGCCGCTTCGTTGACGATCAGCCGGCGTACGACTACGTGCTGAACCTGGCCGCACTGAAGCACGTCCGCAGCGAGAAGGACCCGTTCTCGTTGATGCGGATGATCGACACCAACGTGCTCGACCCCGAGGCGCTGCTGGAGTGGGCCGACTCGATCGGCCCGAAGAAATTCTTCGCCGTGTCGACCGACAAGGCAGCCAACCCGGTCAACCTGATGGGCGCCACCAAGAGCCTGATGGAGCTCGTGCTGTACCGCGCCAGCCGAACGCTGCCCGTGTCGACCGCGCGCTTCGCCAACGTCGCGTTCTCCGACGGCAGCCTGCTGCACGGGTTCCGCCAGCGGTTGATCAAGCGCCAGCCGCTGTCGGCGCCGCGCGACGTCCGGCGTTATTTCGTCACGTTCAAGGAGGCCGGCGAGCTGTGCCTGGCCTCGTGCATGCTGGGCGAGAACCGCGACATCTTCTTCCCCAAGCTGGACGAGGACCTGCACCTGATCACGTTCAGCGAGATCGCGGTGCGCTTCCTCGAACGGGCCGGTTACGAGGCCGTGCCGTTCCCGACCGAGGCGGAGGCGATCGAGGCCGTCGACCACCTCGAACCGCAGCGCAAGTGGCCGTGCCACTTCTTCGACAGCGACACCACGGGAGAAAAGCCGTTCGAGGAGTTCTTCGTGCCGGGCGAGATGCTCGACATGCAGCGCTTTCACGGCATCGGCGTGATCCGCAACCCCGACCTGCCGGATCTGTCCCGCATCGACGAGTTCAAACGCAAGATCGCCGAGATCAAGTCGCGCCCCACGTGGGACAAGGCCGAGATGGTCGAGATCTTCCGAGAGGCCCTGCCCGACCTCGAGCACGAGGAGAAGGGCAAGAACCTCGATCAGAAGATGTGACGTGCTGTACCGCTTCCTCAAGCGTACCCTCGACATCGTCGCCGCATCGGTCGCGTTGTTGTTGTTCCTGCCCTTCGGGCTGGTGATCTGCGTCCTGCTGCGCTTCAGCGGCGAGGGCGAGATCTTCTACCGGCAGAAGCGCGTCGGGCATGACCGCCGGACGTTCGGGCTGTACAAGTTCGCCACGATGCTGAAGGACAGCCCCTCGTCCGGCACGATCACGATGCAGAACGACCCGCGCGTGCTGCCGATGGGCCACTTCCTGCGCAAGACGAAGCTGAACGAGGTTCCGCAGTTGCTGAACATCCTGTTCGGCGACATCTCGATCGTCGGCTGGCGACCGCTGACGGAGACGGTCTTCGGCTACTACCCCGACGAGGTGCAGCAGAAGATCAGCCGCGTCAAGCCGGGGATGACCGGAATCGGGTCGATCGTGTTCCGTGACGAGGAGTCGCTGCTCGCCGGCATCGAGCGCGAGGACGTGCCGCGCGCGTACCAGGCGCGGATCACGCCGTACAAGGGCGCGCTCGAGTGCTGGTACGCCGACCACGCGAGCATCTGGCTCGACGTCAAGCTCATCGTGTTGACGGCGTGGGCCGTGCTGCTCCCCGGAAGCACGCTGCACGAGCGCGCGCTTTCCGGACTACCCGAGCGGCCGGCCGAGCCGCCTCAGTCATGAGTGACGACGTCCGCAAGGTCACGATCCTCTCGCAGTACTTCCATCCCGAGTCGATCTCGACCGGCCAGCTGCTGACCGAGCTGGGTCAGGCGATGGCCGCGCGGGGCATGGACGTCGACGCGTTGTGCGGCCAACCGACGTATTACGACACCAACCGCGTCCCGTCACGCATCGAGTTCGGCGGGATGACGATCCGCCGCGTCAACAACACGCAGCTCAGCAAGAACAGCCGGATCGGCAAGATCCTCAACTCGACCAGCTTCGCCCTCGGCGTCTTCTGGCGCATGCTGTTCGCGCCGCGTGACCGGTTGCTGCTGATCGTGACCAACCCGCCGTTCCTGGCCTGGATCGGCTGGTGCATGCGCCGTCTGCGCGGACAGCGCTTCGCCTACCTGATCCACGACGTCTACCCCGACATCGCGATCAAGCTGGGCTACATGAGGGAAGGCTCGCTCGTCTCGCGGCTGTGGGAGCGGCTCAACCGCAGGACCTACCGGGCCGCCGACACGGTGATCGTGCTGGGGCGCGACATGCGCGACGTGCTCGCCGCCAAGGGCGTCCCGCAGGAGAAGATCCGCATCGTCGAGAACTGGACCGACGGCAGCCTGGTCCGGCCGACTCCGCGCGCCGAGAATCCGTTCGCGAAAGAGCACGGGCTGCTCGACAAGTTCGTCGTGATGTACTCCGGCAACATGGGCCTGTTCCACGACATGGAGTCGATCGTCGAGGCCGCGGACCGGCTGCGCGAGCACGCCGACATCCGCTTCGTCTTCATCGGGGGCGGCGGCAAGCTCGACATGATGCAGCGCTACGCGGAGGAGCACGAGCTGCCGAACGCGCTGTTCCTCCCCTACCAGGACAAGGAGATGTTGCGCTACACGCTGCCCACGGCCGACGTGGCGCTGATCTCGTTGAGCGAGGGCTGCGAGGGGCTGGCCGTGCCGAGCAAGCTGTACGGCACGCTCGCCGCCGGCACGCCGATCGTGGCCAACCTGGAGCCGAGCGGCGAGGTGGCGCAGGTGATCGAGGAGGCCGAGTGCGGCCGCGTCGTGCCCGTGCACCGACCCGACAGCATTGCCGAGGCGATCCTGGCCTACCGCGACGACCCCGCGCTGACGCGGCGCCACGGAGAGAACGCTCGACGCGAGTTCGAGCAGCGGTATACGATCGAGCGCATCGTGGCCAAGTTCGAAGAGGTCCTGCGTTGAACCTGTTCGTCACCGGCGCCAGCGGCTGCATCGGCTCCGAGCTGCTGCGCCGCATCCGGGGACGACACGCGCTGAGCGTGATGCTGCTCGAGGGCGACCCCGCGTCCGACCGGCTACGCGACGAGGGCGCGCAGGTCGTGACCTGCGACCTGGGCCGGCCCGACGCCGACGCGCTCGAGGCCGGCCTCGAACAGGTCGACACCGTCGTACACCTCGCCGGTCTGGTGCACACGCCCGACGCGTCGCCCGAGGCGCACCGCAAGATCAACCACGAGGGCACGAAGACGCTGATCGACGCCTTCCTGCGCGCGGGCGCGCCGCGCCCGAAACGCTTCGTGTTCATCTCGACCGTCTCGGTCTTCGGCAACTACAAGGACGGCGTGTACGACGAGGACGACGCCTGCCGGCCCGACACACCCTACGGGCACTACAAGCTCGAGGCCGAGCGCGAACTCGTGCGTGTCGCACTGAACAACCCCGCGCTGAGCTACACCATCTTGCGGCCCGTGACCGTCTTCGGCGCGAACGACCGCGGCAACGTGGGACGGATGATCGCCTTCATGCGCCGCTGGCGCGTCTTCCCCCTGCCCGGCGGAGGGCGCAACCGCAAGACGCTGGTGCACGCGGCCGACGTGGCCGCCGCGATCGATCTGGTCCTGGACAACGCGCGCGCCGAGAACGCCGTCTTCGTCGTGGGCAACGAGGCGTCACCGACGCTGCGCGAGATCGCCGATTCCATCCGGCGCAACCTCGACATCCGCTGTGCGCTGCTGCCGCTGCCGCTGGGCCCGCTCGCCGCCGCGCCCGTGGCGCGCAAGCTGATGCGCGACAACTGCTACAGCTCGGCGGCGCTCCGCACGCGCCTGGGGTTCACGCCGATGACGCTCGACGAGGGCATGCGGCGGCTGGCCGACCCGGGCAGCTAGCACGCTGCCGGGCGTCAGCGCGAGACGCGCACCTCGCCCAGCGAGCCCTTGACGACCAGCTTCACGGTCGGCGCCCCGGGGGGCGGTGGCGGCAGATCGCCCAGACCGTGTGCGTGAGCCTCGCCGAGCCCGACGCGCGCGCGGTCGAAGTCGAGATGCACACCCTCGGGCACGCGGACGCTGCATTCGCCGATGCCGCACTTCTGGTACACATCGCCGTCGGTGCGCCATGCGCCGCGCAGGTCGACGCTCGTCTCGCCGATGCGCTGGCGCACGTCGACCTTCGCCGGGCTGGCGTTGCCCAGCTTGACGACGCCGAGCTCTCCGACCGACGCGCGCAGCTTGAACGTCCGCATCGGGACCACCGTCGGCTCGCTGACGCGGATCTCGTGCTCGCCCGCGCCGAGCTCCAGCGACGTCTCGGTCACCCACAGCCCGCCCAGCTCGATGTTGAACTCGCCCAGACCGAGCTCGCCGGTCAGCGCGATCGGCACGTCGGGCGGCAGGTAGATCCTGACGCGGTTCATCGTCTCGTCTTCCATGCGGATGAAGCGGAAGATACTGATGCTGCGCCCGAAACTGACGCGGTAGACCCAGGATCCGTCCTTCTCGGTGGAGAACGACTCCTCCAGCTCGAACGACCCGGAGTCGAATTCCGCCTCGACGCGCAGCGGCTCGCCGGGTTTGCCGGGCAGGATCTCGAACTCGCCGATCGACAGGTCGAGGTCCACGCGGCCCATGGACTCGGGCGGGACCTCGAAATCGCCGGGGATGCGCAGCGACAGCCCCACGTCGGAGGACGCATCGCCGGTGTCGGGCAACGCGACCGACGGCACGGCACGGGTCAGCTCGCGCTGCTGACGGTTCTCCTCGGGCTTGCCCATCATCACACCGAAGGCGAACAGACTGATCGAGACGACGAGCATCAGCGCCGCCACCCCGCCGCAACCCAGGCATCCCGTTTTGAAGCAACCGCGTTTCTGGCTCATGCCCTCTCCCTCGTCCGCGGCGATCGGCGCCCGCCTGGAGAACTACGGATTCGGCGTCCCCGGGGTTCCGCCGTCGGCCGGAATGTCCGCGACCAGGGCCTTGACCGGCAGGCTCCAGATCTCGATCTCGTCCCGCTCCAGCACGCGGAATCCGGCCGTCTCGACGAGCTGTTCGGCCGCGATCGGCCGGCAGTCGACGATATGAGGAAAGTGCCGGTGCATCCAGCCGTAGGCACGCTCGAGCAGGCTCTCGTGGTGCGGGCCGGGGTCGTTCATCGCCACGACGCCCAGGCGGCCGCCGTCGCGTAGCACGCGCCGGGTCTCGGCCAGCAGGGCGGGGATCGTATCGTCGGCGAACAGCTCGAGCGTGAAGCTCATGAACACCGCGTCGAAGCAGCCCTCCGAGTACGGCAGCGGCGGCACGGCAGCGACGTCGAGGACCGGGCTGACGTCCAGCCCCGCCTCGGCGACGCGGTCGCGCGCCACCTGGCGCATGCCCTCGGAGATGTCGACGCCGGTGACGCTGCCGCCCGCCCCGACCGAGCGCGCAAGGTCGACCAGCGCGTGCCCGGTGCCGAAGCCGATCTCGAGCACGCGTTGCCCCGGCGCGACCTCCAGCAGCTCCAGTCCGCGCTCGCGCGCCGCGTGCTCGCTGCGATCGGAGAGCAGGTCGTAGGCGCTGCTGATCCGGTCGTAGAACTTCCGCGCGGCCCGGGCGTCGTCGTTCGACGGTCGGGTCACGAGGCTCGCGCGCCGATGTGTCGATCGAGAAACGCCTCCATCGCGCGGTAGAACTCGAAGCGGTTCTCCTCGTTGCTGAAGCCGTGCCCCTCGTTGTCCTTGACGAGGTAGTCGACATGCACGTCGCGCGTCCGCAGCGCCTCGACGATCTGATCGGACTCCTGCTTGCGCACGCGAGGATCGTTCGCACCCTGCGCGACGAACAGTGGCGCCTGGATGCGGTCGACGTTGAAGAACGGAGACGTCTCGCGCAGTCGCTTCTCGTCGCGTTCGGGATCGCCGACCATCTCGTGGATCATCTCGAGGTACGGCTTCCAGTACGGTGGGATGGCCTCGATCCAGGAGAAGATGTTCGACACGCCGACGTAGCTGATGCCGCAGGCGTAGAGCTCGGGCGTCTTGGTCAACCCGGAAAGCGTGGCGTAGCCGCCGTAGCTGCCGCCGTAGATCGCCACCCGCTGCGGGTCGGCGATGCCCTGTTCGACGGCCCAGGCGACGCCGTCCGAGATGTCGTCCTGCATCGTCAGGCCCCACTGCCCGAAGCCCGCCTCGAGAAACGAGCGACCGAAGCCGGCCGACGAACGGAAGTTCATCTGCAGCACACCGTAGCCGCGACTGGCCAGAAACTGCACTTCCGGGTTGAAGCCCCACGAGTCACGGGCCCACGGCCCCCCGTGCGGGTTGACGATCAGCGGCAGGTTCTGCGCTTCGCGACCGGCGGGCACCGTGAGATAGCCGCGGATCTTCAGTCCGTCGCGCGACGTGTACTCGATCGGCTTCACCGGCGACATCTTCTCCTCGTCGAGCCACGGGGACAGATCGAACAGGCGTTCGAGCGTCATCGAGTTCGCGTCGAAGAAGTAGTACGCACCCATCGTGCGCTCGCTTCCGCTGTGCACGATGAAGCGTGTTTCGTCGCGCGAGTGCGACGTGACGATGTTCTCGCGGCCGGGAAGCTGCTCGTCGATGAACCGCTGATGCGCCTCACGCCGGTCGTCGAAGAAGCGGAAGTGCAACTTGTGGGTCTCGAACACGGCCGCCGTCAGCTTCTTGCGCCTCGGGGAGTACAACAGGCGCTCGACGTCCACGTCGTCGTGCTCGAAGACCAGCTTCGTCTCGCGACCGGTGGCCAGGTCGTACTCGAAGATCGCGGCCTTGTCGCGGCCCACGTTGGAGGTGACGTACAGCCCCGCGTTGTCGAAGGTGAACAGCGACGGGCGCGCGTACTCCTTGAAGTTGTACTCGGCGACGGTGCGCCAGTCGTCGGCTTCGGTCTCACGGGACAGGATGCTCGTGTTGACCCCGTCGGTCGTCGTCGCGACGCGTACGCGGCCGTCGTGATCCGTGTGCCAGGACTGGATGTTGCCCGGGTTCTCCCCCACCATCTGCATCTCGCCGTCGTGGACGTTGATGCGGTAGATGTCGAACAGCTGGGGGTCGCGCCGGTTCATCTGGAACAGGATCTCGTCGTCGTTGTCTTCCAGCTCGTCGACGATGTCGCACTTGACCTCGTCGAACGGCGTCAGGTCGATCGGGTTCGACCCGTCGTGGCCCACGGCGTACAGGCGGTAGTTCTCGTCTCCACCGCTGTCCTGCACGTAGACCAGCCGCTGCGGGTTGACCCACTCGAAGCCGGCGATGTCCCGGGTGGTCGCCTCGGTCACACGCCGGGCCTCGCCACTGGCCATGTCGCGCACGAAGACGTTCAGCCGACGCTGCCACGGCCCGAGGTAGGCCATGAAGTCGCCCCCGGGCGACAGGCGCAGCATGACCTTGTCCGGTTTTCTGAAGAAGTCTTCCAACGGGATCATCTGTCCTCCGGTGCCGCGCACCCGGTCGGCCCCGGCGCGGCGGAAGGACGCATTGTACTCGTCAGGAGGCCGAGTTGTCGTCGGTGATGACCACGTTTCGGCCGAGCTGCTTGGCCTGGTACAGCCGGCGGTCGGCGGCGCCGATCAGATCGTAGGTCGCGATCGCGTCCGAGGGGTAGGTCGCGATGCCCATGCTGACCGTCAGCCGGCCGACGGCCTTGCCGTCGACGTCGAGCAGCTCGTGGGCGGCGACGCGCTGGCGCAGCTTCTCCGCGACCTGGGCCGCGCCCGCCTTGCCCGTCTCGAGCAGCACCAGGGCGAACTCCTCGCCGCCGTAGCGGGCCGCGAGGTCGATATTGCGCACGCTCTGCGCGAACAGGGCGCCGATCTGCTTCAGCGCGACGTCCCCGGTCTGGTGGCCGAAGGTGTCGTTGAGCCGCTTGAAGTGATCGATGTCGAGCATCACCAGCGTGATCTCGTGGTCGTAGCGCGCGGCGCGATCCAGCTCGCGCTGCAGGAACTCTTCCAGATAACGCTTGTTGAACAGCGCGGTCAACGAGTCGGTGTTGGCCAGGCGGCGCAGCTCGACCTTGGCCCGCTCGAGCTCCTCGATCTTCTCGTTGAGCTGATCGTGCAGCCCCTTCGAGCGCATCATCGACTTGACGCGCACCAGCAGCTCCATGCGGTTGAACGGCTTGGTCACGAAGTCGTCCGCGCCGTTCTCCTGGCCACGGACCTTGTCCTCCACGTCGTTGAGCGACGTGACGAGGATCACCGGGATGTGCTGCGTCTTCGGGTTCGACTTGATCAGGCGGCAGGTATCGAAGCCGCTCAGCTGCGGCATCATCACGTCGAGCAGGATGACGTCGAACATCTGCTGCTGGACCAGGTCCAGCGCCTCCTCGCCGCTGCTGGCCGTGACGACCTCGTAGCCCTGGTTCTGCAGGAAGGCGAACAGCAGTCGGGTGTTGGCCGGAATGTCGTCAACCACGAGGACCCGGCCGTTGACCGCCGCGTCGTCGTCATGGATGAAATTCGCCTGCTGCATCCGAAGTTCTTTCCGCTCAGTAAGTTGGCGCACGCCAACGCGCCGGGGGACGGACCGCCCGACAGGGGTAATATGGGTCCCGCAATGCCCGTTTCCAAGTCCACCCGACGAAGACGGACCCGCCGAAAAGCCCGGGTTTCGCGCTGGCTCCTCGCCGCCCTCGTGCTGCAGGCGCCGCTGGGGGCGCCGGTCGCGGACGACGAGCGAGCCGGGAGGAAGGCGCCGCTCGAGAGCTACGGGCTGCGCCAGGTCGCCTACGACGCGTGCTATCTGGCCCGCCGGCCCTTCACCCTCGGACCCCGAGGCCGGCGAAAGCTGTACGCCACGCTGGCCTCGGCCGCCGGGCTGTATCTGCTGCGCGACGAGATTCGCGAGGCGGTGCAGGACGGCAGCTCCGACGGCCGCAGCGAGTTCCTCGACGACGTACGAACGATGGGGAAGGGAGCGTTCGCCCCGAGTCTGGCGCTGATCGCGCTGGGCGGCTCGCTGATCACGCACAACGATCGTGAGAAGGAGACGGCGCTGCTGCTGATGGAGTCGATGGGATACAGCGCGGCCGCGGCCTACGGCGGCAGCTTCGTGCTGGCCGCCGAGCGTCCGAACGAGGGCGACTCGATCGACCTGTTCGACGCCGCGGGTCATGGAGTGTCGCTCGATGCCGCGCTGGCCGCCTCGGTCGTGCCGGTTCTGCGCCGCCAGTACCTGCGCGTTCGTCCCGGAGATCACGGCGGAGTGCGCTTCGGCAAGCGCCTGGGCTCGGCCGCGCTCTACGGCGGCGCCGTGCTGACCGGTTTCCAGCGCATGGACGCCGACGAGCACTGGGCGCCCGACGTGTTTCTCGGTCTCAGCGCGGGCTTCGCCGTCGGCAAGACGCTGTGCGACGCACACGACGAAGCTCACGGGCCCCCGGGTCGGGTGGCGCTGGGTCTGCAGCCGGGCGGGCTCACGTTGACGATCCGGCTGGGGAAACCGCTCAGCCCTTGATGACGCCGATCGGGCGCAGACGCGCCACCTTCTTCGATAGACCCGCGCGGTGCACGACGTCGACCACGCGGTTGACGTCCTTGTAGGCCGCGGGTTGCTCCTCGGCCAGGCCGCGGCGGCTCTGCGCGCGAGCGATCACCCCGGCCTCGGCCAGCTCTCGATCGATCCTGCGGCCGCGTGACGCGCGCAGCGCTGCGGTGCGGCTCATCTCGCGTCCGGCCCCGTGGCACGTCGTGCCGAACGTCTGCCGCATGCTGCCGGGCTGTCCCACCAGCACCCAGCTGGCGCGGCCCATGTCGCCGGGGATCATCACCGGCTGCCCGACTCCGCGATAGGCGGCGGGGATCTCGCGGTGCCCCGCGGGGAAGGCGCGCGTCGCGCCCTTGCGGTGGACGCAGACCTTGCGCAGGCGGCCGTCGATCTCGTGCTCTTCGAGCTTGGCGATGTTGTGCGCCACGTCGTAGACCAGCTCCAGCCCGAGTTGCTCCCAGGAACGGCCGAAGTGCTCGGCGAACACCTCACGCGTCTGCCACATGAGCAGTTGCCGGTTGCACCAGGCGAAGTTGCCCGCGGCGCACATGCCGCCGAGATAGTGCCGCCCCTCGTCGCTGTCGACCGGAGCGCACGCGAGCTGCGTGTCGGGCAGCGCGATCCCGTACCGGCGCGGGACGCCGCGCAGCAGGCGCAGGTTGTCGTCGCACACCTGATAGCCCAGGCCGCGCGAGCCGGAGTGGATCATCAGCGTGACGCGCCCCTGGACCAGGCCCATCGCGGCGGCCGCCTCGGCGTCGACCACTTCCTCGACGACCTGCAGCTCCAGGAAGTGGTTGCCCGAACCGAGAGTGCCGCACTGTGCCTCACCGCGCGCCACCGCACGCTCGCTGACGCGATCCGGGTCGGCCCCCGGCAGTGCCCCCCCGGCCTCGGTGAACTCGACGTCGCGTCGCGTCGCCAGGCCTCGCCGCTCGAGGAACGGCACGCCCTCGGCCATCAGCCGGCGCAGATCCCGGGCGGCGAACTTGTACTCGCCCCCGCGCCCCACGCCGGCCGGGACACGCTTGAACAGCGCCTCCACGAGCTGTCGCAGGTTCGGCTCGACCTCGGCCAGCTCGAGCTTCGTCCGCACGAGGCGCACGCCGCAGTTGATGTCGTAGCCCACGCCGCCCGGGGAGATCACGCCGCCCTCGGCGGGGTCGGTGGCGCACACGCCGCCGATGGTGAAGCCGTAGCCCCAGTGAATGTCGGGCATGGCCAGGCTGGCGCGCTGGATCCCCGGCAGGAACGCCACGTTGGCCACCTGCTCCGGAGCGCGGTCGCTGCGGATCTTGCGCATCATGCTCTCGGCGGCGTAGATCACCCCGTCGACGCGCATCCCCTTCTTGTAGCCCTTCGGAATGCGCCAGCGGTTTTCGTCGATCCGCTCGAGCGGACCCTGGAACGATTGCTTCTTCATATCAGATATCGACGATCACTCGCGCCGACCAGCCGGCGGCGCACCGCCGCACGCTCAGCTCGTGGTACGTGATCGCCTTGACCTCCCGTAGCGGTCGATCGCGCTCCGCGTTCACGGCAGCGCAGAGGACCCGCGCGTCGAGCCGGCCGTTTTCCACCGCGACCTCGATCTGCGCCGGAAGCTCGTGCCGGGTCTCGAAGCGGAACAGTAGCTCGTTGAGCCAGTCGAACAACAGAAAATCGTCGCGTTCGTTCTCCAGGTGCACGATCCACGGCTCCCCCGCCCCCGTTCGCGGCGGGCGCTCGACGATCATCGCCACGAGCCCCTGCGCGGCGTCGCGAAACAGTTCGCCCAGGTCGGGGGCCGTGACCTCCAGTCCCAGATCGGCGGTGTGGTCGAAGAATCGGTACACGCGCTACTCCAGTTGTCGTGCGTCCTCGCCGGTCAGGCCTCCGCGCTCGCGCCAGGCGAAGCGCGGCGCAAACTCGTTGTCGATGCCCTCGACGACGTCTGCGACGATTCCCCCGAGCAGGGGCGCGAACTTGAATCCGTGGCCCGACCCGCCGGCGGCGACGACCAGTCCGGGGCGCGCCGGGTCCCGGTCGATCCAGAAGTTGCCGTCCCACGTATCGCAGTAGAAGCAAACGCGGCCGCCGACGATCCTATCCCACTTCAGCGAACCCAGGCCGGCCGCCAGAAAGCGGCGAAACGCGGCGGTCGACTCGCCGTCGACGGCGCGATTCGTCTCGGTCGGAGCGGCACGCCCTCCCGGACCGTGGTTGGCGATCTTGACGATCCCCGCGGCGTTGCGTGGAAAGCCGTACCAGCCGGTGCGCGCGATGTCGGCGGCCCAGACCGGCGCGCCGACCTCGTGAGCTGCCGCGCGATCCGGATCGAGATGAAACACGGGGTGGCCGGTGGGCCACATGACGTCGGCGAGCCACGGCAGCAGCGCGGGCGTCCAGGCCCCCGCGGCGACGATCACGCGGTCGCCCTCGATGCGCCCGCCGTCGGCGGTGCGGATGCCGCTCACTCCCGCGTCCGATTCGAGCAGCCCCTCGAAACGAGCCCCCTCGCGCACCTCGACGCCGGTCGCGCGCGCGCGATCGATCAGCCGGCGAACGACCTCGCCGGATTCGACCCAGCCGCCGCCGGGGTTGAGGTACCCGTCGACCCAGGCCCCGGGAGAGAGCGCGGGGAGCAACCGCCGTAGCCCCGCACCGTCCAGCCGCCGGACCGCGTGTCCGCGCCGCTGCAGCGTGCGGTAGCTCGCGCCCTCGTATCCCTCGTCCGTCATCGGCGTGCTGCTCAGGACGAGAAACCCGGTCTGGTGGTACAGCGGGCGATCCTGTTCTTCGTTCCACGCGTGCCAGCCCTCGATCGCGAGCTCGCCGAGCCGCGTGTACAGCTCGTCCGCGCCGTAGTCCGCGCGGACGGCCTTACTGATGTCGAACGAGGAGGACTCGGGGCGCGGCAGCGGTCCGGGATCGACGAGCACGATCGCGTGCCCGCGGCGGCGCAACTCTACGGCCGCGGCGGCCCCGAACAGCCCGGCGCCGACGATCACGATGTTGTCGCTGGGGGTCGTCACGGCTCGCCTCGCCCGCATTGTATTACGCCGGCCGCGATTCGGGCGTGTGATACGGTGCACGAACGATGCGGCTCACGGCCCCGATGTTTCTCGCGCTGCTGGCCGTATGCGTGGCCTGCGGCGGCTCGCACACGAAACCGCCGCCGAGTGCGACCCTCGACGCGACACGCCACAGCGCATCGGCCTTCTCGTCGCTGTGCGACGAGTTCCTCGGCTGGTACTTCGCTTCACGGCCCGTGCGCGCGACCCAGCTCGGGGTGCACGACCACGATCACCGCCTGCCCGACCTCTCGCCGGGCGGTATCGAGCGTTCGACGCGCGAGCTGCATGGCTGGCTCGAGCGACTGGTGTCGATCGACGCCGACACGCTGCAAGCCCACGAGCGCTACGACCGCGAGATCCTCGAGCACGCGATCCGCGGGCAGTTGCTGGAGCTGGAACACGTCGCCGGCTGGCGTCACAATCCGATGCTGTACACGCGCGCCGTCGCCGATGGCATCGCGTCGCTGATCGACCGCGAGTTCGCGCCGCTCGAGCAACGACTCGAGAGCCTCGTCACGCGCCTGCACGGCGTTCAGGATGTCGTTCGCGCCGCGCGCAAGAACCTCGACGGCGCCCCGCAGTTGTGGGTCGAGCTGGCCCTGCGCAACACGCGCGGGACGATCGGCTTCCTCGGCCGCGAGGTGCCGCAGGGGCTCCGCGCGCAGGGACTGGCCCAGGTCGATCCGCAGCTCGTCCGCCGCTGGAAGCGGGCGCGCAACGACGCGGTCGACCAGCTCGACGCCTTCGCCGTCTGGCTTCGCGACGACCTGGCGTGGCGCGAGAACCGCGAGTTCCGATTGGGACGTGACGTGTTTCAGCGCAAGCTGCTCTACGACGAGCACATCGACGTCGACATCGACGAGCTCAACGAGTTCAACGAAGCGGCGATCCGCGAGTACCAGGCCTGGGTCGAGAAGGAGGCCGCGCGCGTCGACCCGAACCGAACGGCGCGCGAGGTGATGGCGTCCATCGCGGCCGACTACCCCCCGCCCGACGAGCTGATCGAGACCGCGCGACGCTTCGTCGACGAGGCGCGTGAGTTCGTCCTGCGGCGGCGTATCGTCACGCTGCCCTCCGACGAGCTGCCGATCGTGCGCCCGACGCCACGCTATGCGCGCAGCGGCTTCGCCTCGATGTCCACGCCAGGACCGTTCGAACGACGCGCGACCGAGGCGTACTACAACATCACCACCGTCGACCCCGCGTGGTCCGACGAGCAGCAGGCGCAACACCTGACGTACTTCAACCGTCCCGGTCTTCTCGGCATCTCGGTGCACGAGGTCATGCCCGGGCACTTCGTCCAGCTGCTGTTCCGGCAGCAGATCCCGACCGACGTGCGAAAAGTATTCCTGCCGGCGTCGTTCATCGAGGGCTGGGCGCACTACACCGAGCAGATGATGGTCGACGAGGGGCTGGGCGACGGGGACCCGCGCGTCCGGCTGGGACAGCTACGCCGCGCGCTGCAGCGGCATGCGCGCTGGTACGCGGGCCTCGCGATGCACGTCTACGACGTTCCGCTCGAAGAGGCTGCCCGGCGCTTCGAGGAGATCGCCTACTTCGCGCCGTTTCCCGCGCTGCGCGAGACGCAACGCGGGACGTACGACCCGACCTACCTGTACTACGCGCACGGCCGGATGGAGATCTTCAAGCTGCGCGACGAGTACCGCCGGCACAAGGAATCCCGCGGCGAGACCTTCGAGCTGGCCGAGTTTCACGATCGCCTGCTGAGGCTGGGCCTGCCGCTGCCGCTGGCTCGCCGCGCCCTGCTGCGGCAATAGGCCAGGGGTCAGACCCAACGTTGCAAGAAACAACCACCGTACGCAACGGCCACGATTGGGGTCTGACCCCTCACCCTATCTGGCTGGCCAGGCAGGATTGGTCTGGCATCAACAAGGACAGGGGTCAGACCCCAATCGTGGCTTGCCCACGCCGATAAGTGCCTGCAACGTTGGGTCAGACCCCTGGCTTCTTACTCGGGGTCGATACCCAGGCCGTCGGCGATCCGATTGTAATACGCGAACAGCGCCGTCGCCTGGACGATGTCGTGGATCGCGCTGTCGTCGAAGCCGTGCGCGCGCAGGGCCTCCACGTCGGCCTGCTGCATCTTCTGCGGCGTGAGCGTGAGCTTCATCGCGAAATCCAGCATGGCGCGGTCGCGCTCGGAGAGCGGCGCGTCGCGGTAGTCGGTCTTGACCGCGTCGGCCACTCGATCCGCGTCGGGATTGTCTTGAACCTCGGCCCGGAGGTCCTCGCCGTGGGCCACCGTTCAGTAGTGGCAGCCGTTGGCTCGCGAGACGGCCGTCGCGATCATCTCGCGCTGTGCGCGACTGAGCGCGTTCTCGGCCGAGTGCAGGACTTCCATGTAGAGCATGGTCGATGCGCGCAGCACGCGCGGTCGGGGGCTCTGCATGCGGATGACGTTGTACACCTTGCCCGCGCGCTTGATCGCGGCGTCGTAGATCTGCCTGAGCAGTCCGGTGGCCTCGTCGGGCGAAACGGTCTTGATCCAGGCCATGGCTCAGCGCTCCCTCATCTTCTTGCTCGCGGCGGCGAAGAACAGCGACGACAGCGCGGTGTCGAGCGGATCCCGCACCTGCCCGGCGATCTCCGAGCGCACGCTCGAGCCGAACAACATCAACGTCACGCCGTCGGTCACCGCGACCAGTTCCACGCTGTGCTCGCCGCTCGTGCCGACGAACCCGACCGCGGCGCAGCCCCCCGCCGTCGAATCGGTTCCCGCCGCGGCGTCGAGCGCAGCGGCGTGCTTGCCGAGCAGGTTCTTCTCCGCGGCGTACTCCAGCAGGCGCTTGCGCGCGCCGGCGGAGAGGCCGTCGCAGTCCATCCCCTTTTCGACCGCGCGGCGATCGACGAAGAACGCCGCCACCTCTCCGCGGTCGACGCGTTTCAGTACCTGGCGCCGCCGCTCGGAGACTTCCTCCGCTTCGCGGGCCGACGGAGGATCGATCTTCTCCGCCGCGAAGATCATCGTGCCCCAGCGCGTGCCCTCGTCGATCTCGACCAGCGTCCGATGAAACGGATACCAGTCTTCCGGGTGGGCAAACGCGAACTGGCGGTCGAGCCGGTCGTAGGCCACGTGCCCCGGCGGCACGACGTAGGGGCCGACGCCCAGCTGTCGCGTGTAGCGCCGCAGCAGGTCGTAGATCTCGGCCGTCCGATCGCCGAAGCCCAGCTTGCGACCGTCCTTCAGTCCCACGACCCACGTCGAACCGGGGCGCTGCATGCTCAGGACGGTCCACACGGTATTGACGTCTCCGCGCATCGTGCCGTGGGAGACGAAGCGGATCGACTCGGCGGGCAGAAACGCCTGCCCCTTCTTCCCGTCGATCTCGATCCCGTCCTCGGTCAGCGTGAGGTCCCCCGCGAACTGACGGCCCTTGGCCGTGCGCTTGTCGTCCGTGCGGTACCACACACGCTCGACGGTGTGCGGCAGGCGAAGCGCCTCTTCGCCGGAGGACGCCTCCGCGACCGGCGGCGCGGCGACCGCGGCAGGCGCGACGATCGCGAGCAACAACAGGAGAACCGAACTGCGCCTCATGGGCCCTCCGCGCGCATCGCGGATCGACCCTCGCGCATGGCGAGGTCGCGCGCTGCGGCAAACGCCGCGATGCCGAAGGCCACCGCGACGTTCAACGAGTCCTTGACTCCGATCATCGGGATGCTCACCTTGCGCTCGCACGCCTCGAGCAGCGCGGGCGAGACGCCCGCGACCTCGTTGCCGATCACCAGACAGCACGGATCGGGCCAACGCACATCCGAAACGCAATCGGCCGTCGAGGCCGTCTCGAGCGCAACGGGCACGCAACCGTCGTCGACCGCGGCAGCCAGCGCCTCGAGCGGATCGGCGTGGTAGCTCCACGCCACGGCGTCCTCGGCTCCGAGCGCGGTCTTCGAGATCTCGTTGCGCGGCGGACATCCGGTGATGCCGCACAGCATCAGCCGCCGGACGCCGCATGCGTCGGCGGTGCGGAAGATCGAGCCCACGTTCCACAGGCTGCGCACGTTGTCCACCAGCACGATCAGCGGCAGGCGTCGCACGTCCGCACCCGACCCTGCACGATGGGTCTCCTGCCGACGTCGCAGACGGGGCTCGATGTCGACCGGACGCGCGGTGAGCCGCACGCCGCAGGCCAGACAGTAGACGTTGCGCCCCAGACGGCGTTCCGGGACGTCGAACACCACGCCGCAACCGGCGCTCGGGCAGCGCACCGGTGCTGTCTTCTCGTTTGGTCGTTCCGTGCTCATCGGCCGTGGTTTCCCGCTTCGGTGACTCGTCCACCATGATGAAACATGCCCCCGCCGCAGGCAACAGGATTCGCCGCCGGCCCCTCGTTCGGGCCGATCGCCGCGGCGCCTGCACCGCGACGGTACAGCGCGCTCCACAGCAGTCCCCGGCCCACGGTCTCGCGTCTGCGAGGCACGTAGCCCAGGCCGGCGAACCCCGACTCGATCGGCGGCAGGCGCCGCGTGCGCACGCCGCAGGTCAGCGCGAACGCGGCGTACAGCGTCGACACGAGCAACGCGGTCGGAATCCGGCGCAGGGCGGGGCCACGCGGCGGCGAGAAGTCGGTGCAGAGCCACAACCCGTCCCCCGCGAGCATGCCGTCCAGCTTCCGCATCACGGCGACCAGGTCGTCGTTTTCGAACAGGTCGAGGAAGTAGTTCGTGCAGACCAGATCGAACCGCGCCCCGTCGCTCAACGCCTCGACGCCGCCCTGCACGTGGTCGATTGCGCACGCCGCGGCGAGACCCGACCCGCGGAGGCGCTCGCGCGTGCGCCGCAGCATCGATGCGGACGCGTCGAGGTTGACGATCCTCCCGCGGAACCCCGCGGCGACCAGCGACACGAGAAACCCGCCCGTGCCTCCGCCCACGATCAACGCGTTGCCGCGCGTCGCCATGTCGTCGAGGAACAACTCCTGGCTGCGCGGGATCAACGGTCCGAAGCACGCCCGCGCCAGCGCGTCGTACACGCCGCTCAGGCGGTCGAAGCCGCGTGCCGTGCGCCGTGACGCGCGGGGGACGGCGAGCTCAGCCGACATGGCGCACCACCTCGGGCAAGACGACCGGCAGCGCCAGCAGCAGGAACGAGAGGTCGCCCCAGGCGCGGTAGCGGCCGGAGGATTCGAATCGACCACGGCGCGACAGCATGAAGGCCGGGACGACGTTCAGCACGAGCAGCACCGCCAGCGCGGGCCACACACGCGGCCGGCTCGTGACGCCGAGCACCAGGCCCAGTGCCGTTGCGTATGCGGCCAGCGCATACACCAGCCGGCGCACGTGGGCCGCGCCCCAGGCCAACGGCAACGAGGGATTCCCGTCGTTGCGATCCTGCTGCAGCTCGAAGATCGAGAACAGCAACAGGTTCCCCAGGGCGGCGAGACCGTGCAGGACGATCCACGGCAACAGCTCGTGAACGGGCGTGCTGCCCAGCGCGGCGGGGCCGAACCAGATCCCCACGGTGTAGACCAGCGCAGCCGACAGCTCCTTCGAACGGGACCGCGCGGCGCTGCGCTGCGCCAGCGTCAGGTGCACGCCCGCAGCGACGGCGAGCAGCGCACCCGGCACGACGAGCTCCAGCGGAAGCAAGGACACGCCGAGCGTGGCGCACAGCGCGACGGCCGCGGTGATCGCGGTCAGCAGCCCTGCGTGCCGCCGATAGAACCGATGCCGAAAACTGTGCGCCCCGGGTCCGATGCGCCGCGCGTCGAGCAGCCGGTCGCAGGAGTAGATCAGCCACGTGCATGCCGGGAGGAGCCACCACCAGGCCGGCGGCATCTGCACCCCGGTCACGTGGGATGCGAACAGCGCGCCGCAGACGACGCCGGCCGTCACGTCGAGACTGAGAGCCTGAACCACCTGCAGCGACGCGGGCGCCGGACGGCGCGCGACGGCGTGCGACGCGGCCATCGGCGGTAGCGTGGCTGGAAGCGGTGCGGACATGTCGCGGCATGATAGCGTAGCGAAATGGTCCCTCTCTCGCGTCTCGGCCTCGCCTTCACGGTCCTCGCCGCCATCGGTCTCGCCGGGTGCAGCGAGCCGGCGCGCGGCCCCGCAGGGGACGCGGACACGCCGTGGTTCGAGGACCGCGCGGAAGCGTCGGGCCTGCGCTTCGAACATTTCGACGGCATGTCCGGCGAGCGGTACTTCGTCGAGGTCTTCGCGCCCGGCTGTGCGCTGTTCGACTACGACGGAGACGGGGACCTCGACGCCTACCTCGTCCAGGGAGGCATGCTCGGCCCGGGCAAGACTCTCGACGACGCGACGTTCCCACCGGCGCCGGACCGGAAGCTCGTCGACCGGCTGTTCCGCAACGAGCTGGTCGAGACCGGCGAGCTCCGCTTCACCGACGTCACCGCCGACTCGGGGATCGCAGCCGAGGAGTACGGCATGGGCGTCGCCGCGGGAGACTACGACGCCGACGGACTGCCGGACCTGTACGTGACCGCGTTCGGGCCGAACCGGCTGCTGCGCAACCGCGGCGACGGGACGTTCGAGGACGTCACCGCGGCGGCCGGCGCGCAGGACGAACGCTGGAGCTCGAGCGCCGCGTTCGTCGACTACGACGCGGACGGACGGCTGGACCTGTACGTGGTCAACTACGTCCGGGTGGACCTGTCGGACCATCGCCCGTGCCGCGCGGCCTCGGGCGCGCCCGAGTACTGCGGCCCGAACAGCTACGCCCCCGTCGCGGATCGCCTGCTGCGCAATCTCGGCGACGGGACGTTCGAGGACCGCAGCGCCGCCGCGGGCATCGGCCGGACGACGGCCGCCGGGCTCGGCATCGTGACGACGGACGTCGACAACGACGGACGGACGGATCTGTACGTGGCCAACGACGGCATGCCGAACCAGCTGTGGATCAACCTCGGCAACGGCACGTTCCGCGAGGACGCGTTGCTGGCCGGCTGCGCGTTCAACGAGGACGGCGAGGCCGAGGCCAGCATGGGGATCGACGCGGCGGACTTCGACGACGACGGCGACGAGGACCTGTTCATGTCTCATCTGGACAACGAGACGAACACGCTGTACGTCAACGACGGCCGCGGCAGGTTCGACGACCGCAGCTTCGAGACGGGCCTCGGGTTCGCCAGCCGACCGTTCACCGGCTTCGGCGCCGCGTGGGTCGACTACGACAACGACAGCCTGCTCGATCTGTTCGTCGTCAACGGCGCCGTGAAGTCGCTGGAGCACCTGACGCTGCAGCGGGACCCGTTCCCGCTGCACCAGACGAACCAGATCTTCCGCAACCTCGGCGACGGGCGCTTCGCCGACGTGACGGCCGAGGCGGGACCGGCGCTGGCATTGTCGGAGGTCAGTCGCGGGGCGGCGTTCGGCGACGTGGACAACGACGGCGACGTCGACGTGCTGATCGCCAACAACGCGGGACCGGCGCGGCTGCTGATCAACGCGGCCGCGAAGCGGAACCGCTGGATCGGCCTGCGGTTGCGGGAAGACGAGACGCGCTGCGACGCCGTCGGGGCCCGGGTCGAGATCGATCTGGCCGACGGGCGCACGCTGCTGCGCCGCGTCCGGAGAACCGCCAGCTACCTGTCGTCGAACGACCCGCGCATCCTCGTGGGACTCGGCGCCCAGGCGACCGCGGAGGTCGTACGCGTGCGCTGGCCCGACGGCCTCGAGGAATCGTGGCCGGCGCCGCCCCCCGGGGCGTACGCGACGCTGCTGCGCGGCACGGGAAGCGCCGAATGACGATACGCATCGCCGCCCTGCTGTGCATCGCGTCGTGCCTGGCCTGCAGTCGCGGAGGAGCGGGCGCCGAGCCGATCCCGCACCCCGACCTGGCGCAGGCGACCGACGACCTGCGCGGCCGGATCGAGACCGCGCGCGAGGCGCTGGACGCCGGCGGCGACGGCGCGCACGGCCGACTCGGCATGCTGTACGACGCGTACGGCTTCCACGACGCCGCCGCCGCGTGCTATCGCAACGCGGGCGCGCTCGACCCGGGTGCCGCGCGCTGGCCGTACTACCTGGGCCACCTGCTCCGCGCGCGCGGCGCTGCAGAGGACGCTCGGGATCGGTTCAGGCGGGTGCTGGAGCTCGAACCCGACTACGTTCCGGCCAGGATCGTGCTGGGGCGGCTGACGTTGGCGGCCGGAAACCGCGACGGCGCCGCCGAGCAGTTCGAGCGCGCCGCAGCCGTCGACGAACGCCACGCCGCGGCCCTCGCCGGACTCGGCGCGGTGGCCGCCGCCCGCGGCGACCACGCCGAGGCGGTGCGCCACTACGAGGCGGCGCGGCAGCTCGCGCCGGGCGCGACATCGCTCAACTACCCGTTGGGCCTGGCCTATCGCGGGCTGGGACAGGACGAGCGCGCCCGCGAACTGCTGGGCCGCCGGGGCGAGATCCCGGTGCCGCTCGTCGATCCGTATCTCGGCGAGATGCGCGCGCTGCGCACCGGCATGCTGGCCCACCACACGCGCGGCACCGCGCTCGCCGCGGAGGGCCGGGATGCCGAGGCGCTGGTCGAGTTCCGGCGCGCCGTCGAGGCGGACCCGCAGGAGCCGTCGGCGCACCTCAACGTCGGCCACGCGGAGGCCAGGCTGGGCAACCTCGACGCGGCGCGGGCCGCGTTCGAGGAGGCGCTGCGTCTGGACCCGGAGTACGCAGCGGCGCACTACAACCTGGGGACCGTGCTGTCCCGCACGGCGCGCGACGAGGACGCCGTGCGGCACTACGAGCACGCGACCCTGATCCAGCCCGGGCTGATCGCGGCGCGGATGAACCTGGGTCACGCGCTGCGGCGCCTGGGCCGCTTCGAGCGGGCGCTGGACGCGTACAACGCGGCGATCGCGGGGGCTCCGACGCGCGCGGACGCTCGACGGCTCGAGGGCCTCGTCCTGATCCGGCTGCACCGCTGGGTCGAGGCGCGCGCACGACTCGAACTGGCGCTCACGCTGCTCCCCGACGATCTCGAGCTGCGCAACGTACTCGTGCGTCTCCTGGCGACGTGTCCGGACCGCGCGGTGCACGACCCGGTCCGCGCGGCGAGCCTCGCCGGCGGGCTCGCGGCCACGACGCCGACGTTGGATCACGCCGCGACGCTGGCCATGGTCGCGGCGGCCAACGGGGACTTCGCGGCGGCGGTTCGCATCCAGCGCCAGGTGCTGGCCTCCCGCGGCGACGCCCCGTCCGTGGTCGTGGAGGAGCTGCGCCGGAACCTTTCACTGTTCGAGAGCAACCGCCCGTGCCCGCGCCCGTGGCGCGACGACGACCCCACGCTGCAGCCGACGCAAGCGTCCCGCGCTCCGTGATACGGTGCAGACGAACCGATGAACGAGCTCACCACCGATCAGGTCGCGGAGTTGAAACAGAAGCTGCTCTCGCTGCGCGACGAGTTGAAGGAGTTGCTGTCCGCGACGCGTGACGGCACGCGGCCGGTCGATCTCGACGAGCCGATCGGCCGGCTGACGCGCATGGACGCGATCCAGCAGCAGAGCATGTCGGCGGCAGCGCGCCGCAGTCACAACATCCGGCTGGCCCAGGTCGAGCAGGCGCTGACGGCCATCGCACGCGACACGTATGGGCTGTGTCGGCGCTGCGAGGACCCGATCGGCCACAAGCGCCTCGAAGCGCGCCCCGAGTCGCCCTACTGCCTCGACTGCCAGGACGAGGTGGACCGCAAGCACGGCGGAGGCTAGGAGCCTGTCCTAGGAGCCGACGGGGTCGACCTGAACCTCGATGTCGTAACGCGGGGCGCCATTGGTGATCACGCCGTAGCTCTGCGTCGACGTGAACAGCAACACGTCGCCGTGCGTGATGGTCGCTCGTACGGAGTACGACATCCGTGGGTCGATATCGGCGGGATCGAACGTGACGCGAAACGGGATCGGGGCGCTGCGGCCCGCCACCGACAGCTCCTGATCGCCCAGCACGACCGCTGCAGCGTCGGCGCGCGAGACATCCAGCAGCACGATCTTGATCCGCGAGTCGGGGTGTAACGTCCGGCGCGTGGGGTGGCTGATCGTTCCCGTAACGGCCGCGACGAGGCTCAACGCAACCGGGCCGTCGGCCCGGCGCATCTCGAGTCGTTCGCCGCGGACGCGCCACCTCGAGGCCGTGGCCAGCGCGGCAAGGAACTGCGACTCCTGCTCCGTCCGATCCTCGGCGCTGCAGGCCCGCTCCGTGACCGTCGGGGGTCCGAGCGCGATCCCGTCGCCGTCGAGCTCGTAGCTTCCCGTGAACTCATTGCACCCCGTCGAACCCGAGAGCGTCCCGTCCTCGCCGAACTCGACGTGCAGCGTGGTGCGCGGCCGAACGCTGATGACGCCGCCCTTGCCGTTGTTGTAACCGCCGACGAGCCAGGAGCTGCCGGCGAGATCGAACGGTCGCTCGGCCTCGAACTGCATCGCCACGCCGTCGTCGAGCGTCAGGCTGAGGCGATCGCCGTCACGCTCGAACGTCGCGACACGCCCCAACGACGCGGAGAAACGGTCACCGAGGGACGCCGGCTCGCATGCCGCCAGGCTCATGATGCCCGGCGCGATGGTCACGCCGTCGCCCGCGAGCTCGTATCGGCCACCTCCTGTGTTGCAGTCGGCCCGCACCAGATAGCGGCCGTCCGGGCTCAGCTCGAGCGTGTAACGCGAGGGCTTGTCGACCGACAGGGCCTCGGTCCCCGTCAGCGCCGTCCAGTGCCAGACGGTCCCGACGGGAGAGTTCGGGTCGAGCTCGGCCCGGCGACCCGGCTTCTCGGGCGCGGAAGCGCAGCCGACGCAGCAGAGCGCGGCGAGCAACAGGAGTGTGTGGAGTTGCGTCACGAGATCACCCGGGCATCCTGCCGCGCGGAAATTCGCGCGCAGACACCTACTCTACCAAAGGCAGAGCGCCGGAGGATCTCACTCGAGTCGGGTCAGGGGTCGCAGCTACCGAGCAGTTGCTGCGGCAAATCGCAACTCGACATGCCCTGGGCCTCGGGCCGCTCGACGCGGTTCGAGTCCTGGCCGTACGAGCCTTCCTTGGTCGCGTCCTGTCCCACGATGAGCCAGAAGACGCTGCCCTGCCCCGGGTTGAAGCTCGCCTGGCCCGACGGACCGAGGCCGCAGGCCTGGTCGTCGTAACGCAGCTGTCGCACATTGCTCAGATCGCCGTACACGATCGTGTGATCGGTCGCTCCGCAGGCCGGGTCGTAGGTGATGTCGATCGTGCCCGTGCCGTCGTCGAAATCCGCAACCTCGTGGATCTGCGCCGCGCCGGGGGCCGGCTGCAGAATCAGCGTTGCATCGTTGCCCCCGTCCATCTCGACGGGCGCGGAACGTCCGTACGCCGTCCAGAAGTCGTACAGCACCTCGGCGCGGGTCTTGCCCGGCAGCCCGGAGTTGCGTTCGATGCAATCGTCGGCGAACCCGTTGTCGTTCGCCTCGTCCAGCAGGAACTCGACGTAGTCCTTGCTGGCGGTCTGGTAGCGCAGATAGGCATGCACGGTGACCGGCGTCTTGGTGCCGGAGGGAACGAAGATCGTGTAGTCGGTCTCGTCGTAGTTGACCAGGATCCCGGACCCCGAGAAAGTCTCGGGGTAGGTGTAGCCGACCGGCTGCGTCTCGAGGTCGCTGCCGCCGGTGAAGCCGAGCGGCGGGATGCGGTTGTCGAGCTTGATGCAGTTGTTCTTGACGAAGTGGAAGATCGGATCGCCGACGCCGTCCGCCGTGTCGCACTCGTTGGTGCTGTTGAGGTTCCACACACCGGGCTTGGTCTGGTAGACCTTGAGCTGGACGTCGCTGGCCAGCTCGCCCGTCAACGTGTCGTATGCGCCGCTCTCCCAGAACAGCACGCCGTCGCCGTCGCGCGCCTCCACGTTGAGCCACATTCGACGCCCCTCCGGGTAGCCGGTCGGCAGCTTGTGTCCGGTGAGGTTCGTCACCTTGACCGTGGCGTTCATGCTGCTGCCGTCGACGACGAACAGCGGCGCGGTCACGTCGACGGTCGCCGACTGGTTCTGCAGCATGTCGAGCGCCGCGTCTCGCGAGGCCGCCAGCTCGGCGTCCATGTTGAGATCCGGATACGCGTTGCGCAGCACCTCGGGGATCCAGGAGTTGCCGCCGGCGAACTCGTGGATCGGCATGTCGCCGTTGTGGTCGTTCGACATCTGCACGCAGGCGTTGCTCGGGTTCGCTG
This sequence comes from bacterium, assembly GCA_024226515.1. Classification (GTDB taxonomy): domain Bacteria; phylum Acidobacteriota; class Polarisedimenticolia; order Polarisedimenticolales; family Polarisedimenticolaceae; genus JAAELQ01. The sequence continues at coordinate 18,187 of JAAELQ010000239.1, read as the reverse complement.
TGGCGTCCGGCATGTGGCAGTTCTGACAGGTCTTGGGATTCAGGCCGTCGGGAATCGAGTAGAGGCTCTGCTGCCACTCCTTGTATGTGCGCTCGATGGGAAACGCGATCCCCTGGTCCACGCCGGCGATGATGAGGTTCTCGACCGGGTTCGTCACGTTGTGGCAGTTGCCGCAGAGGCCCGAGCCCTCGTGGTACGGCGAGTGCTCCCACAGGTGTGGTGGCGGGGTGAGACCCTCGGCGATGTAATCGTACGGCCCGCGGCGGCACGGCTGCCCCTGGCCTCCGCAGTCGGTGTCGTCGAGCCAGTACTGACCGTTCTCGAAGTACAGCGGATCCTCGCCGGCGGGCGGGCTGGTGTTCTCCATCATGCGGTGGCACATGTGGCACGACACGCCCTCGAAGTCCGAGGCGTTGGGGTCGTCGATCTTGCCGTCGAGCATGCAGCCGTCGACCGTGCCGTCGGGCGGCTCCGACCGACCGGCGAGCCAGGCGTTCGGCGTGTGGCAGCGCAGGCAGAAGTCCCCGACGCCCGGGACGTCGTTGTTGGCCACGTCGAGCGCCGCCCAGAACAAGGGGTCGCGCGTCGCCTGGGCCATCATCGAGCCGGTCCACGTGTTCCACGGCTCGAGATTCTCGCTCGGGTCGTAGTTGGCGTGGCAGCCCTTACAGGAGTTCGACGCCTGGATCGGATAGGTCAGCCCCGGCTGGGTGCCCTGGTCGGTCAGCGGGCTGGCCCACGCCAGGCCCAGAATCGAACTGAAAACGACCGCGACGGCCGCCGAATAGACGAATCCCCTGCGCACGAGCCCCTCCGATCCACTCCCCCAGAGCCAGACAGTAGCGGGAGCATACGGTCAAAATACGGGGCTGTCGGCCGCTTTTCAGCCGCAGGGCGTCAGGATCCTAACGGACGGGACGCGGCGGGGAGGGGTCGCGGTCAGGCCGTGGGCGGCGCGACGACCGGCCGGCCGGTGCCGCAGCCCGGGTAGTCGCGGGAGTTCGCACCGGGGTAGGCGAAGCCGTTGATCAGGACGCGGCGCGGGCGGGCGGAGCGATTCGGCTCGCTGGAGTGGAACACGTACGGGCCGAAGAACAGCACGCTGCCGGCGCGCATGGTGGCCGGGACGGCGAGCGTCTCGTCCACCAGCCCGTCGGGCAGCCGGCCGTCCGTGCCCGGCACGGGCGGCACGTGGCCGCTGCGGCCGCTGCACGGGATGAAGCGTAGCGGGCCGTTGCTCTCGGTGACGTCGTCGATGGCGATCACCGTCTGTACGTAGCTGCCCCGGCCGTTGACGTCGCGCCACTCGGCCTGGCCGTAGCGCCGATGTGCGCTGTCCTGGTGCCACGGGAACGCGACGCCGTCTCCGGGCAGCTTGAAGTGCGCCTGATTGATCAGCTGGTTCATCTCGGGGCTGCCGAGCAGCTGTGAGGCCGGCGTGAGGATCCGTGGATCGCGGCCGTAGTTCGACAGCACCGGCTCGGCCGCGCCGCACCAGACGACCCGGTGAATGCGCATCGCCCGCTCGGCGTCCTCGTCGCGCTCGAGGACGAAGCGTGCGCCGCGGTGCGTCGCGGTGCGTCCCAGGCTCTGCGCGGTGCGCTCGAGACGATCGAACGCCGACCGCATCCGTTTCAGCTCGAGGGCGGAGAACAGCCCGGCGACCGTGATGTAACCCCGGTCGAAGAAGCTCTCGATCTCACGCTCGTCCAGACGGCGCACCGGATCCCCCGAGTTCGTTGCCGCGAGTGGAGTTTCCTTCAAAGTAAGCACAACCGGCGGCGCTGCCACCCCAAATTCGGCGCCTCCCGAGGGGGCGCCGGAAGTCCGCTGTGGGCAGCGACTTAGCGGGATTTGACAGGCGATGGAAACGCCCCGTACTATGGGTTTTTCGCGGGCCGGGGTGCCCGGCGAGCGCGGTCCCGAACACATTCGAATTCCTTCACCGTGACGGGTCGAGGTCGAACCTCGTCCTCCATCCGCCGCGAGGGGATGCACGATGATCGAAATCCGAAACCTGAAGAAGAGCTACGGCGAGATCGAGGCGCTGCGCGGCATCTCGACCTCGATCCCTAGCGGCGAGATCGTGGGTCTCCTGGGCCAGAACGGCGCGGGCAAGACGACCACGATGAAGATCCTCGTCGGCTACCTGCTGCCCAGCGACGGATCGGCGCACGTCGACGGACTCGACGTCGTCGAGAATCCGCTCGAGGTGCAGCAGAAGATCGGCTACCTGCCGGAGAACGCGCCGGTCTATGAAGACATGCTGGTCCAGGAGTACCTCGCGTTCATGGCCGAGATGCGCGGCCTCGACCCGCAGTCGGTCCGGCAGCACGTCGGCCGGGCGGTCGAAGAGTGCGCGATCGGCCACGTGATGACGCGCACCATCGGCCACCTGTCCAAGGGCTACCACCAGCGCGTCGGGCTGGCCGCGGCGATCCTCCACGATCCGCAGATCCTCATCCTCGACGAGCCGACGAGCGGCCTGGACCCGAATCAGATCGCCGAGATCCGCAACCTGATCCGGCGCATGGGCCAGACGAAGACGATCATCCTCTCGACCCACATCCTGCCCGAGGTCGAGGCCACGTGCGATCGCGCCGTGATCCTGATCGACGGGAGTATCCGGGCCGACGGCGCGCTGTCCGAGTTGACGCGCTCGCGCGTCCAGGTTGTCCGCGTCGCGACCGACGACGTCGCCGGCGCAGCCGAGACCCTCGGCCGAGTCGAGGGCGTGCGCTCGGTCGATCCCGGCCCTGCCGACAACGGCTTCAAGACGTTTCGCCTGCATCTCGACGGCGAGGCCGAGGTCGGGGAGCGGGTCGCCGAGGTCGCGCGCACGCAGGGCTGGCCCTTGCGCGAGCTGAAGCGCGACGACAAGACGCTGGAGCAGGTGTTCAAGGAACTGACCGAATCCACGCCGGAGGTCGCATCATGAACCGCACGCGTTCCACCGCGTTACGCGAGTTGCGGGCGTACTTCCACTCGCCCATCGCCTACGTGTTCGTCCTGGTCTTCACGATGACCGCGCTGTTCACCTTCTTCAACGTCAACGGCTTCTTCTCGCGCGGTCAGGCCGATCTGCGCGGGCTGTTCGAGTCGATCCCGCTGCTGATGTTGCTGCTCGTGCCGGCGCTGACGATGCGGCTGTGGGCCGAGGAGGAGAAACAGGGAACGATCGAGATCCTGCTGACGCTCCCGGTACGCGACCACCAGCTGGTGCTGGGCAAGTTCCTGGCCAGCTGGGCGCTGCTCGGCGTGGGACTGGCGCTGACCGTTCCGCTGGCCGTCACGGTCTCGCGCATGGGCAACCTCGACTGGGGTCCGGTGATCGGCGGCTACGTCGGAGCGCTGCTGCTCGGCGCGGCCTACCTGTCGATCGGGCAGTTCGTCTCGGCGATGACCGAGAACCAGATCCTCGCCTTCATCCTGGCGCTCGTGCTGTGCGGCGCGTTCTACGGACTGGGCAGCGAGGCGTTCCTCGGCCTGTTCTCGGACCAGAAGGCCGCGTTGCTGCGCGCGCTCGGTACGGGCAGCCGGTTCCAGAGCATCGCGCGCGGCGTGATCGACCTGCGCGACCTGCTGTACTACGCATCGTTGACCTTGTTCTTCCTGGCCCTCAGCGTCGGCGCCCTGCGCGCCAAGCGCTGGGCGTGAGGGGGCGGACCATGGCAAGAAACCGACATCGTCTGCTGTCGCTCGGACTCACCGGAGTCCTGGCGCTGCTCAACCTCGTCGCGCTGAACTACCTGATCTCCGGCTGGTCCGGCGCGAGGCTCGACCTGACCTCCGACGGCATGTTCTCCATCACGCCGGCCACCAAGCGCCTTCTCGGATCGCTCGACGAGGAGTTGACGATCTACGGCTACTTCTCCAACCGCACGCACCCCAAGCTCGCGCCGCTGGTGCCGCAGATCGTCGACCTGCTCGACGAGTACCGCGCCGTCTCCAAGGGCAAGGTCGTCGTCGAGATCCTCGATCCGGGCGAGGACGAAGCGGCGGAGGAAGAGGCCGCGGGCCGCTTCGGCGTGCGCAGCACCCCGTTCCGGCTGGCTTCTAAGTACGAGAGCGGGATCGTCAACGCCTACTTCGCGCTGGTCGTGCGCTACGGCGACCAGTACGAGCGTTACGGCTTCCAGGACCTGATCCAGGTCGATCCGCTGCCCGACGGCGACATCGACGTGCGCCTGCGCAACCTGGAGTACGACCTGACGCGCGCCATCAAGAAGGTGCTGTTCGGCTTCCAGGGCACGACCGACCTGTTCGCGCGGCTCGATCAGCCGGTGAAGTTCACCGCGATCATGAGCCCGGAGAGTCTGCCCGAGATGCTCGCCGAGGTTCCGGACGCGGTGCGCGAGGCCGCGGCCGAGCTCGCGGAGAAGAGCGGCGACAAATTCACCTTCGAGGAAGTAGACCCGACGGGCGACGAGCTACTGGCCCAGGACCTCTCGCTGAACTACGGCTTCCGGCCGATGTCGCTCGGCTTCTTCGGCGAGGAGAGCTTCTATCTCTACGGCCTGCTCGACGTCGGCGGCGTGCTGGAGCAGGTGATCCTGACCGGCGAGGAGCTGACCACGGCGACCGTGCGCGAGACGATCGAACAGAGCCTGCGGCGCTACACGCCGGGCTTTCTCAAGCGCGTCGGCGTCGTCGCGCCGACGCAGCCGGAGATCCCGCCGGAGGTTCGCGCGCAGCTACAGATGCCGCCGCCGCAGCCGCCCGAGTTCCAGGAGATCAAACGCTTCCTCTCGGCGGACTACGACGTCGCCGAGATCGACCTGGGCGCCGACGAAGGCGTGCCGCACGACATCGACGTACTGCTGGTGCTGAAGCCGCGCGAATTGCCCGAGATGCAGCTGTTCCGCCTCGATCAGTACCTGATGCGCGGCGGGCGCGTGGTGCTCTGCGCGGGCAACTACGAGGTCAACTTCGACGCGACGGGCCTCAACCTGACGCCGATGACGTCCGGGCTCGACGACTGGCTGGCGCACCACGGCGTGACGGTCAGCCCGTCGCTGGTGTTGGATGATCGAAACCAGCCGCTGCCGATCCCCGAGACGCGACAGACGGCGTTGGGGCCCATCCGCACGTGGTCGATGGCCCCCTACCCCTATCTGTTGCAGGTGCGCGACGAGGGTTTCGCCAACCCCGACATCACGTCCAGCCTCGACGCGGTCGGCATCTACTGGGGCAGCCCGCTGACGATCGACGAGAAGCGGCTGGGCGAGATCGAGGCGCTGCCGATCCTGAAGTCCTCGGAGGTGTCGTGGACCAGCGACGACGTGAGCCAGGTGGCCTTCGTCGACTACGACGTGCCGGCCGAGGGCACCGAGCCGCACCTGCTGGCGGTGGCGCTCAACGGTCGCTTCAAGAGCTACTTCGCCGAGAAGGGAGAGCCTCGACCGGAGGCGGACCTCGACATCGATGGAAACGAGGTGGAGGACGAGGACGGTCCCGCCCCGTCGGTCGCGATCACGGAATCGCCCGACACGCGACTGGTCGTCGTGGGCAACTCCGAGTTCCTCAGCGACTTCGTCGCCCGAGCGCTGGGCAATATGGAGGGTGGGTTCTTCACCGAGAACCTGCGCTTCGTCGAGAACCTGATCGACTGGACCAACATGGACGGCGACATGATCGGCATCCGCTCGCGCGGCCTGGCGTCGCGCCGCATCGACGCGGTCGAGCGCGGCGAGCAGTTCGCCATCGAGTTCGTCAACTACGCCGTGCCGCTGATCGTGGTCGTGGCGCTGGCGGTGTTCCTCTTCGTCCGACGTCGCAACGCGCAGCCGCTGTTCGACGCCGGCGCGGCACCGATCGCGCGGAACCCGACCGAGAAGGAGGCCTGAGATGACGCGCGCGCAGAAATTGCTCGGCGGCTTCCTGCTGCTGCAAATTGTGGTGATCCTGCTGGTGCGTTCGCCGTTCGGCTCGGCCGACGCCAGCAGCTCGACCCGTCCGCTGGCCGAGGGCCTCGACGCCTTCGCCGCGACGCGGGTCGAGCTGAGCGAGCCCGACCGACGTGTCACGCTGGTCAAGCAGGGCGACGACTGGACCATCGAGGAACTGGATGGAATGCCCGCCGACGGCACGAAGATCGGCGAGCTCGTCGACGATCTGCGCGGCGTGCGCGTGCGTCGCCCCGTGGTGACCAGCAAGCGCTACCACGACAAGTTCAAGGTCGCCGACGACGACCACGAGGCGCGCGTGCGCGTCTGGGGTGACGGTGACGAAGATCCCCGACTGGACGTGTACATCGGCACGGCGGTCAACTACCGCGCGTCGCACGTGAGGCTCGAAGGCGAGGCCGAGGTTTACGAGGCCCGCGACGTCGCCGGCTACGACGTCAACCCCGACGCCTCGAACTGGTGCGACAAGGACCTGATCGACGTGCCGGAGGCCCGGCTGGTGGCCCTGGATCTCGTCAACGCGCAGGGTCGCTTCGAGCTCGAGCGGATCGACGGCACGTGGCACGTCAAGGCTCCCGAGTCCGCGAGAGGCCGGGTGCTCGACTCGACCAAGGTCGGCTCGCTGCTGCGCAGCGCCCGGACGATCCGCATCGCCGAGCCGCAGGGCCGCACGGATGAGGCGGCCCAGGGGCTGGCCGATCCGACGGCACGGTTGACGCTGCACGTCGCCTCCGTGGACAATCCGGACGTCGTCGAGACCGTCGAGGTACTGGTCGGCGACAGACCGGAGGGCGAGGAGATGCAGCGCTACGTGACGCGTGACGGTTACGGCTTCAGCGGAACCATCTGGGAGTCGAGCATCCAGTCGCTGCTGGACCAGAAGCTCGACGAACTGTTCGGAGAATCGTGACCTCTTGAGAGCACTCGTATTCAACGGCCAGGGCTCGGTGTGCCACGAGACCCTCGAGGATCCCAAGCTCGTCGAACCGACCGACGTGCTGGTCGAGGTCGAGATCTCCGCGATCTGCGGCTCGGACCTGCACGTGTATCACGGTCGCGAGAAGGGCATCGACCACGGCACCGTGATGGGCCACGAGTTCGTCGGCCGCGTCGCCGAGTGCGGCAAAGACGTGAAGGACCTGAAGCCGGGAGCCCGCGTGTTCAGCCCGTTCACGACGAGCTGCGGCGAGTGCTTCTACTGCCGGCGCGGGCTCACCGCACGCTGCGAGTCGGGACAGCTCTTCGGCTGGGTGGAGCAGGGTGCCGGCCTGCACGGCGCCCAGGCCGAGACGGTCCGCGTGCCGCTGGCGGCGTCGACCCTGGTCGAGATTCCGAACGACGTCACTCCCGAGGAGGGCCTGCTGCTGGGCGACGTGCTGTCCACCGGCTACTACTGCGCGAAGCAGGCCGGCGTCGAGCCGGGCGGCGTCTACGCCATCGTGGGCTGCGGCCCGGTCGGGCTGATGGCGATCGCCGGCGCGCTAGAGCTGGGCGCCGAGACGCTGTTCGCCATCGACTCGATCCCCGAGCGCCTGGACCTCGCGGCCCGGCTCGGTGCGACGCCGATCAGCTACGCGCAATCGGACCCGCGCGCGATCGTCCACGGCGCGACCCAGGGGCGCGGCGCCGACGCGGTGCTCGAGCTGGTCGGCAACTCCTCGGCGCACCGGCTGGCGGTCAACCTCGTGCGCCCCGGCGGCACGGTGTCCGTGGTCGGCGTGCACAACGAGGAGCGCTTCGCGTTCACCCCGGCCGAGGCCTACGACAAGAACCTGACCTATCGCGTCGGCCGCTGCCCCGCGCGACACATGATCCCGCAGCTGATCCCCATGGTGCAGTCGAAGAAGTACGACCTCGCCGCGGTGATCTCGCACCGCATGACCCTGTCCGAGGGCCCCGGCGCCTACAAGCTGTTCGACGAGAAGCGCGAGGGTTGCACGAAGGTCGTGCTGACTCCCTGAGCGCCGGAGCTCACCTCTGAATCGCACGCCGCTGACTCCCCTCCCCGCGACGCTCGAAGTCGATTCCCGTGGAACGCTTCGCGCCGCGATCGCCGCGTGCGCGATCGTCGAGCTCGGCTTCCTGCTGCTGTACTTCCTGCTGGAGCGCGTGGGGCCGCGCCTCGACACGCTGCAGGAGCTGTTCGACCTGACGGAGGAGACGAGCCTCCCCGACTGGTTCTCGGCGGTGCTGCTGCTGACGATCAGCCTGACGCTGTGGCTGATCCGCGCGCTAGTGAGGAGCCGCGGTGCGCACACGGGCGGCTGGCTCGCCCTGGCCTCGTTCTTCTCGTTCCTCACCCTCGCCAACGGCGCGCGGCTGTATCGCCGGCTTGGTGCGCAGACCGAGCGCCACTTCGAGGCCCTGATCCGGAGCTCGGGCGAGACCGGGCTCCGCGAGCTGATGGCGTCGGATCACGCGGAGAACGTGCTGCTGGTCCTGGCGGCCGGCCCGCTGGGGCTGGCGGCGCTGGTGTTCCTCTGGCGTGCGCTGCGCGGCGACCGGGCGCGGCCGTGGCTGATCGCCGCCGCGGTCGGCTTCGCCGCGGCCGGCGCCATGCGGATCTTCGAATCGGATTCGACGCACGTGGCGCTCTCGATGCTGCTGGAGCTGGCCTCGGGCGCGGTGCTGTGGCTGGTGCTGTTGCGCCATGCGTTCGCGTCGACGAGCGAGGTGCGCTTGACGATCGGCGACGGGCCTCGCCCGCAGGAATGCCCGGACGGCGTCAGTGCGTTCCACATCGGCCGCTCGCGGACGATGCGGCGCCTCGTCCTCGCCTGCATCCTGATCCAGCTGGGGTTCGTCCTCGCCGACTACTTCATCGCCCTCCGCGCGCTGGACCTGACGTCGCACATCCGCGCCATGTTCAACGTGGCGCGCGAGAACTCGTTGCCCAACTGGTTCAGCTCGATGCAGACGCTGGCGGTCGGCCTGACGGCGCTGCTGGTGTACCTCGTCGTCCGGGCGCGTGGCGCTTCGGCCGGGATGCGGCGCGGCTGGATGTTCGTCGCGCTGTTCTTCGTCTACATGGCGCTCGACGACGGCACGCGACTGCATGAGCGGTTGGGCTCGTTCTTCGGCGAGCTGCTCGCGGGAGGGCGCTCGGGCGGGATCCTCGACGGCTCCGCCGGCTACTCGTGGCACGTGGTGTTCCTGCCGCTGTTCGTCGCGGCGGGGCTGTTCACCGCGTGGTTCCTGCTGCGCGAGTCCCCCGCGTTCCGCGTTCGCGTCGTCGTGCTGCTGGCGCTGGGGCTGCTCGCGGCGTCGGTGGGGCTGGACTTCCTGGAGAGCCTGGACAAGGACCATCCGTGGAACCCGTACGTGCGCATCGTGTCGGACCCGGTGCTCGACTACAAGAGTCGCGCGCTGTTCGACCATTCGGCCTACTGGATCGCCCGGCATTTCTCGAAGGTGCTGGAAGAGATCCTCGAGATGCTCGCCAACACGCTGCTGTGGAGCGTCGTCCTCGGCCGACTGTTCGACCTTGGCGCGGAGATGCGCGTCCGGCTCCGCGCGGCGCCGACATGGACATAAATTACGACTAGTCGTATATTATGACCACACTGAAGTGAGGTGCCATGAAGTCGATCGGAGCAGCGAAGTTCAAGGAGCAGTGCCTCGCCCTGCTCGACAACCTCGATCCGGACGGGTTGGTCATCACCAAGCACGGTAAGCCGGTTGCGACACTGAAACCGTTCGCGCAGGTCTCTGCCTCGTTGATCGGTGCCCTCGAGGGGAAAATCGAGATCCATGACGATGCCCTGACGACGGGACAGGACTGGAACGCCGTTGCTGAACCTTGACACGCACGTGCTGCTTCACGCGCTCGCCGGATCGCTGGAGCGGAGCGAGAAGACACTGCTGTCACGGAATCCCTGGAGCATCTCCGCGATCGTGCTGTGGGAGATCGCGAAGCTGGTCCAGCTGAAACGAGTGGACGTCGACCTCGACTCGCCGGAAGTCGTCCGCACGTTGAAGTCGATCAAAGTCTGGCCGCTGGATCTCGAGGTGGCTCGCGCGTCGACGCGCCTCGACTTCAAGGGCGATCCCGCCGACGAACTGATCGCGGCGACCAGCGTCGTGCACAACGTCCCGCTGGTGACGCGCGATCGCGCCATCCGTCGCTCACGACGTGTTCCGCTGGCCGGTCGCTAGTCCGTCACGGACAGGCCTCGGGATTCGTGTTGGCGCGTAACGCGCCGCCCCCGTCAAACCCGAGCTCGCCAGGGCCACAGATCGTGCTGACGCCGCGCACGATGTACGCGTACGCCGTGCCCGGTGCGGGCAGCTCGGCGTCGTCCAGGCTCTGCCCCGGGACGTCGGCCGCCAGGCAGCTGCCGTAGTCGCCGCTCGCGAGGGAAACCGTCGCGCCGCGCGTGACGGAGTAGGTTTCGGCACCGCCTGCCGCGTCCCAGCTCAGCAGCGCCGCACCGCCGCCGAGGATCTTGTCCGCCACCAGGCCCGAAACCGGCCCCGGCCGGCGTTGCGCCGGGTCGAGCGGCGCGCAATCGCACGCGTCGCCGGACCCGTCCGCGTCCGCGTCCTCCTGGCCCGCGTTGGAGACGTGGGCGCAGTTGTCGCACGCGTCGCCCACGCCGTCGCCGGCAACGCCGCGCAAGCCGAGCAGCTCGACCGCGTCGATCTCCTCCCAGGACGGCAGCTCCGTCGTCACGCGGACGCCCTTGACGAGGTAGGTCGTCGTCTCCCAGCTCGCGTGCAGCACACCGCCGCAGGGCGTCGTGTCGGTCTCGTCCCACACGGTGTGCAGCGTCCCGTTCGCGTCACGCAGCTCGATGCGCGTCACGAAGCCGTCGCCCAGCGCCTCGTGGACGCTCACGCCGGTGGCGTGGACCGGCTCCGCGTAGGACAGCTCGAGCCATTCGGGGGCGGACGTGTAGTCGGCCGGCGACCAGTTCGTCGCCGCGTCCTCGCACACGCCGTTCGAGTCCGGCGGACCGGTCGCCTGCACCGCGCCCCAGTCGACCGCGTCGTACTCGCTCGATGCGGCCGCCGCGACCGCCCACTGGGCGTGCGCGGTGCTGCCGGCGTCGGATTCGGCCTGGGCCGGGTTGGCCGCGTCGCCGCAGTTGTCGCACGCGTCGCCGACCCCGTCTCCGTCCGCATCGGTCTGAGCGGCGTTCGAGACTACCGGGCAGGTGTCGCAGTAGTCTCCGAGACCGTCGCCGTCGGAGTCGAGATTGATCGGATCGTCGATCGCGGGACATCGATCCTCGGGAGCGCACACGCCGTCGGCGTCGTTCAGCGGATCCAGCGGGCACGCATCCTCGGGAACGCACAGGCCGTCCGCGTCGGCGTCGTTGGCCGCATCGAACGGGCAGACGTCGCACGCGTCGCCGACGAGGTCGCCGTCCGAGTCCGTCTGCAACGGGTCGAACACGGACGGACAGACGTCGACATCGGCGCACAGGCCGTCCGCGTCGGCGTCGTTGGCCGCATCGAGCGGGCAGAAGTCGCACGCGTCGCCGACGAGGTCGCCGTCCGAGTCGAGCTGGTCCGGGTCGAACACATCGACGCACAGGTCGGTCGCATCGGGAGCCGCGTCGCAATCCGCGTCCCCCGGTGTGGTGCACGTGAAGTCGATGGAGAAGTCGATCTCCGATAAATCGTCGTCGTAAACGCTGCCACCCGAGTACGTCGAGACCCTGAGCGTGTACTGCCCTGGTGACAGCGTGCCGGAGAGCATCGTGTCGGAGACCCGCCGACACTCGGACGGATCCGCTTCCTCGCAACACTCCGGGAACGGCCAGGACTCCACCGCGATGCAGTCCTCTCCGTCGGTCAAGCGAAACGAGGCTTTAGAGAGGTAACTCCCCAACGAGTCGAGAACGTAGTCCACGTCCGCTAGGACCTCGAACGTCCAGATGATGCGCGCAGCGGCATGGTCGAACTCACTTCCGACGTGGGGCAGGTTGTATTCCGAATGGGCCTCGAACGCGCCGCCGGAAATCGAGAACGCCGACGTCAACCATGCGCGGCCGTAGATCGCCCCCGGCGTACCGAGCTCGACGTCCAGCGAGCCGGGCGTGCCCGGAGGGAGGGCATCCGTGGCCTCCTCGACTCCGCCTCCCTCGAGGTAGAAGGTGACCGTAGCGGTAGCCGTGTGGTCGACGGTGCTTACCGCCGCAAGGGACGGCGTGGCGAGAAGGGCCGCGAGCAGAACTCCCGAAACGAGTCGTGCAACGGTCGGAACTTGCGTGCGAAGATCGCGCATCACCGCCTCCTTTCCGGCCTGTGGCAAACATACCGCGAACGAATCGATCCGGCGCAAAGAAACGCGCATGCGAGCGCAACCTTTGCGTTACCCTCGAGACCTGGCGCGGCGGGTCAACGCCCCCGCGTAGGTTTCGTCGCATCCGGCGGCGGCGTCAGATCGAGACAGACGAGACGCTCCTTGCCGCGCAGGTAGAGCAGCCCGTGCGACAGCACCGGCGCGTTCCACGCCGGATACTCGAGCAACGACTTGCCCTCGTCGTCGGTCGGCGTCCAGTCGGCGACCTCGCGGTAGGCCTCGGGCGTCGCCTCGACCAGCAACACACGGCCGCGCTCGCCCAGCACGATCAGGTGTCCCTCGACGAGGAGCGTCGTCGTACGCCCCAGGCCCGGGTGCTTCCAGCGCACCATGCCCGTCGCCAGCTCCACCGCGCGCAGCTCGGCCTCACCGCTGCCCTGGCCGTGGCAGCCGTAGAGGATGCCCTCGTGGTGCACGGGCGTGCTCCTGTGGCTGGCCAGCGCCTGGTCGCGGCGGCCGTCCTTCCACAGCACCTCGACGCCGTCCGACTTGACCTGCAGCAGCGCCCCGCCCGGAGCGTAGGCCTCGGTGATGAACACGCGATCGCCGACGACGACGGGGTTGGCCGCGTTGACCGACTCGAGCTTCTTCGCACGCCACGGCAGGGAGAACTCGATCTTGCCGTCCGCCGGACGGAACGCGAGCAGACCGCCGCGCGCAAACCAGAACATCAACCGCCGCTCGCCGACCGTCGCCGCGACGGGGCTGCTGTAGCTGGCCAGCTCGTCGCCGGCGCGCCACTCGACCTTCCCCTTGCGCTTGTCGAACGCGACGATCCCGCTGCCGTTCGGCTGCACCTCACCGGACTGGACTCCGGGAGAGTCCTTCGCGCTGCCGCCGACCGGCACGATCAGCAGCTCGCCCTCGACCACGGGCGTGCTGCCGACTCCGAAGAAGTTCTGCACCACGCCGAATTCGGCCGCAGTGTCGACGTCCCACAGCAGCTTGCCGTCCTGCGCGCGATGGCAGCGCAGGCGCCCCTCGACCCCGAAGGTGTAGACGCGGTCGCCGTCGACGACGGGCACGGCGCGCGGGCCGCCCGAGAACCCATAAGGATCCTCATATTGCGTCTCGTAGTCCCGGACCCACAACGGCCGGCCGGTCTCGCTGTCGCGGCAGGTCAATCGCGCGCGGTCGCCGACGCGGTCGAACAGGTACAGCCGGCCGTCGGCGATCGACGGTGCGCCGTAGCCCTCGCCCGCCTCGTGCTGCCACACGATGCGCGGTCCCTGCTCCGGAACGCGTTCGAGCAGACCGGTCTCCGACGAGACCCCGTCCCCGGTCGGACCGAGGAAGCCGGGCCAGTCGGTTCCGGCGCGCCGCTGCTCCGCTGCCGACGCCACGACGCATACGAGCAGCATCGGCGCAGCGAGAATCATCAACCGACGGAAGCGCATCTCCCCTCCGCTTTCCGGATCAGAAACCGAGGCGCAGACCGATCTGGAACTGGCGGCCGAATCGCCGCTCTCCGCCGTTGATGCCGTTGACCTGGTCCTCGAGCCGCAGCGTGTCGTCGTTGAGCAGGTTGAAGATCTCGGCCGTCAGCTGCAGCCCGACACCGCGCGGCATCGAGAATTCCTTGGCCAGTCGCACGTCGAACGTCCAGTAGTCCGGGTTGCGCTGATCGTTGCGCTGCCGTGTCGGATAGCGGAAGCGTACGTCGACGTCGCGGTCGCCCAGATTCTGGTACTGCGGCGGGGTGGCGAAGACGGTCTGTTTCGAGATCAGCAGCGAGTACGGCAGCCCAGACTCCCAGCGGATGGAACCGCCGAGGCGGAAGCCCCAGGGCGTGATCGACATCGCGCTGATCTTGACGGCGTGACGCTGGTCGTAGCTGAGAAAGCCGCGCTCGTCCTCGGTCAGGTTGCGCTCGTTGCCGAGGATCTGAGTGAAGTCCTCGGCATCTCCGATCGCCTCCGACCAGGTGTACGACGCGTTGAGCTGCCAGCTGCGATACATCCGGCGCACGAGCTCCAGCACGTACGCCTCGTAGTCCGACGTGTTGAAATTGCCGACCAGCAGCAGCTTGCCCCAGCCCGGGTTCTGCACGTAGAGGTCCGGCAGCCCGTCGGCGACCTCCTGGAACTGGCCGAGGACCGCCCCTCCGATCGGCACCAGATCGCCGGTGCAGTCGTCGATGATCCCGTCGCCGTCGCCGACCTCGGTGTCCGTGTAGAAGTCGTCGTTCTCGTCGCGGACCAGCCCGACGCCGGGGCTCCTGACCACGCCGTAGTTGCCGCTCGGAAAACGGTCGCAGCGGCCCAGGTCGCCGGTGACGTGGTTGATGTCCTCGTCCTGGATCTGGTCGCGGAACTTGCGTCGCACGTAGGTCAGCTTGATCGAGCTCTCGGTCCACAGCTCACGCTCGAAGCTCAGCGACAGCTCGTCCTGATACGGCGTCTCGAGGTCGCGGTCGACCATGTGCACGCTGACCGTCGGGGCCACGCCCGAGGGTCGGTCGAGCGCGAGGAACCCGTCGCCGAACGGCACCGCGGTGAAGACCAGGGACGCCTCCGGCGGTTCGATCTCCAGCAGCGGTACGGCCAGCACGATCTTGTCGTAGTAACGCCCGGCGGTTGCCGCGAACTTGGTCTTGCCGTTGGCCCAGGGATCCCAGGCGACGGCGATGCGCGGCGAGATGTTGTTCTCGACCATGTTGATCGAGTCGGCCACGCGCCGCGAATTCCAGATCTGGCTCTGCTGAGCGGCCGAGCCCAGTTGCACCTCCGGAGGCAGCACACCGAGGATGGCGGCAAGGTCGCGCTGGAACTCGGCGATGTTGCCGTAGGCCGTGAAGACGTCCTGCGCGACACGGACGGGGTCCTCCGTCTGAATCCGCTCGAGGAACTCCGCCGCTTCGGCCTGGGGGTCGAACGGAAGCTGCCCCTCCGAGTTGATCTCCTCGCGGTCGAAACGCAGGCCCAGCGTGACGGACAGACCGTTCGCCGGCCGCAGCTGATCTTCCGCGTACAGCGCCCAGCTGGTCCCGGTCGCGCGGCCCGCCGACGAGGCGGGCACCGACACGCGCGTGGTCGCGGTGCCGACGATCTCGCCCAGCCCGACCATCTCGGTGAAGAACGTGATGTCGGGCCGCCGTTCGAGTTCGCGGTAGTAACGCTCGTTCTCCACCTCGAAGCCGAACTTCAACCGGTGCGACGCGCCGAGCCACTGCCCGAGGAAGTAGGTCGCCTGGCTGCGCACCGAGAGTCGCTGACGGTTGTCGAGTGACGTCTCGGGATACGAGCCGCTGACGCGCCCGGTGTCGGTGTTGGTGCAACCCGACTGGTCGAGAGATGCGAACGTGCCGCCGAACAGGCCGAACGCGACGCAGCCGTTGAACAGGCCCGCGCTTTGCGGGTAGCTGTTGCGTTCATGATCCTGGTACGCGACCTGGGTCTCGACGAGCAAACGCGAGGAGTACGGCGCGGTCCACGTGAGCTTGTAGGTCTCGCCGCCGCGCTCGAGCCGCTGGCTCGATTCGGCGGGGATGCGCGAGCTCATGCCGAAGTTCTCGATCTCCAGCGGGTCCGACTGAAACTGGAACGCCAGCTTGTTGCGCGGCGAGAGCTGCCACGTGATCTGGTCGTCGTTCATGCTCTGCTTGCGCTGGATCACGTCGAGCCGGTCGATGAACGCCACCGGCTGCTCGCGGTCGATGTACTCGTGGGACAGCCGGAACCACATGCGGTCCTTCACGATCGGACCCGAGATGTGGAACGCGGGCTGCAGCCACTCGAAGTCCGGCACCTCGACGACGGAGTTCGTGCCGCCGCCGTCGCGGTCGAGCTCGGACGAGGCGTAGAGGAAACTGGCCACGCCCTCGAGCTCGTTGCTGCCCTGCTTCTGCAGGACGCGGGCGAATCCGCCGGAGGCCCGGCCGTACTCCACCCCCGCCGCAGCGGTGATGATCTCGATCTCCTCGATCGACTCGGAGTTGATGCGCGCCAGCCATTCGCCGGTCAACGGGTCGGTGTTGCTGACCCCTCCGACCACGGCCTTGAAGTTGCGCTTGCGGCCGCCGTGCACGTTGGGGTTGCCGTCGCCGTCGGCGTCGTTCACGCCGGGCGCCAGCGGGAGCATGTTCTGGTAGAAGCGCCCCGGGACCGGGAGGCTCTCCAGGAACTCCTGGTCGAAACGGCTGGCCTTCTCCTGGTTGTCGATCTCGACGACACTGCGCGACGCGGTCACCTCGACCGTCTGCGTGAACTCCTCGGACAGCGGAACGTCCACGCGGAATGTCTGGTCCGTGCTGACGCGCAGATCCGCGATGCGCCGCCTGGCGAATCCCGGCATCGCGACCTCGATCACGTACTCGGTGCCCGAGCGCAGAACCGGAAAACGCGCGATGCCGTCCTCGCCCGTCAGCATCGCGGTGGGCGGAGAGAGCTGCTGCTCGTTGCTCAGCGTGACCGTGGCGCCGGGAAGCGGCGCGCCCTCGCCGCCGTCCGCGACGAACACCTCGAGCCCGCCCGTCTCGGCCGACACGGACGCGCAGCAGAGCAGACACAGAACCACCGCCGAGACAACGTGACGCGGAGAGAGCCTCATGCCCCGTGTTCCTCCTTCAACAGGGCGTACAGAAACTGGTCCGCGAAGCGCCCGTCCTTGAACACCGAGCGACGCATGCGTCCCTCGCAAACAAATCCGTTCCTCTCCAGCACACAGCGCGATCCGCCGTTCCACTCGAACGTCGCCGCGTACAACCGGGCCAGCTCGAACTCGGAGAACGCGTGGTCGACGGCGGCCCGCAAGGCCTCGGTCATGATTCCACGGCCCCAGTGCGCCCGGCCGAGCCAGAAGCCGATCTCGGCCGAGAAGCGATGGACGTCCGCGTCGGGCGAGATGCCGATGCCTCCCGCCGCCTCGCCGTCGACCTCGATCGCCAGCTGGTTCGGCGGTGAGACTCCCAGGCTGGCGCGGACCCATTCGACCGCGTCCTCGGTGCGAAACGGGTGCGGGAACCGATCGCGCAGATTGATCCAGACGCCGCGATCGTCGGCGTGTTTCGCCAGGGAGTCCTCGTCGCCGGCGCGCCAGCGACGCAGACGGCAGCGCTCGAGTCGTACGTCCAACGGCCCCTCTCGGCCCATGCCCGGAAAAGAGCCCGAATTATACGGCGCTGCGCCAGGCTCGCCCAAAACGGCGAAAAGCTCTCGAATTCTGGCGAACTTGCGGTCCGCTGGTCAGCAGCCAAAGCCCGGTGTTTGCCGTATAATCACGGCGTTGCCAAACGAATCGGCCGGACCGATCTGACATCCGTATCGGCCGATACCACTGCGCTTTTGAGCGGCCCCCCCAAGGAGTCGCTCTTTTTTTAGGGGGCGAGGCGACGCGTCAGGCGGGCGTCAGTTCTCGTTCGGGCTCTTCGTCGACGGCCTTGGCGGGCTCTTTCTCGGTGAGTTCTTCCTCGGCGGCCTCCGCATCCGGCACCCGCAGCCACCCACGCTCCTCGAGCCAGTCGTATGCCTGCTGGCGCTGCTCGTCGAAAATCGCGAAATGCACGATGTCGCCCTTGCGGAAAAGCGTCTTGCTGTTGACCGGCGCGGCATGCTGGCCGCGCTGCGCGACCATCGGCAGCAACACGCCCTCGAGCACGGCGAACGGTCTCTCGTCGCGGACGTCGAGATCGAGATTGCCCGGGCGAACCTCGAGGCTCCACGGCTCCAGCGAGACGGTGCCGCGACGCAGACGGACGTCCCACAGCTCGAGGTCGCGCGGCTCGCCGAAGACGACCTCGGCGTCCGCGCCGCGCACCAGCGTCTCGGTCACGTGCGGGCGGTCCTTGCGCAATGCGACGTAGCAGTGCTCGATCTTGAAGTCCTCGGCGACGGTGCGTGCGACCAGTAGATTGACCTCTTCGTTGGTCGTCACGGCGAGGCAGGACGTGCGGTCCTCGAGCTGCGCGCGCTGCATCGAGCGTTCGTCGAGGATGTTGCCGTAGATCACGCGGAAACCGTCCTGCTCGACACCC
>JAAELQ010000238.1 GCA_024226515.1 bacterium | reverse complement strand
GAGACCGATCTCGATCTCGACGCGCCCGGGGCCGCCGAACATCGCCTCCCAGTCGATCGACTCGAGAACTCGATCGGGGTCCAGGCGTAGCTCCGGCGCCTCGACTTTCAGTTCCTCTTTGCGCATGGCGGGCATTCTAGATGCTACGCAGGTGCGCAGCACCGGTCCCGGCGCCATGGTCGAGTGACTGAAGCTAGCCGCCCGGAACGATGATCTCGATCTCGCCCGTCTCCAACCGCTCGAAGTCCCGACGATCGAGAGTCAGCACTCGCTTCGCGCGGGCCTTGCGCGCGCAGGCCAGAATCAGGGCGTCGTAGGTCGAGCCCCCCGCCACACCTCGGCCGGCGGTCTCGCGCAAGAACCGCCAGGAGTCCTTCCCGGTGAGACTTACGACCGAGGCGCGCGCCTCGAACGATCCGGAGAGCAGCTCGTAGGCGTCCGCAGGTGCAAGTCGGTGGGGTGCCGGCAGCCGCGTCATGACGGAGTAGGCCTCGGCCAGCGCCGGCGCGGGTACGACGAGCACTCCGTCGAAGGCGTCGATCAGCGAGTCCAGTGCCGGACCGTGCGATTCGTGCCACGCCAGCAATGCCGCGACGATGACGCTCGTGTCGACGGCGGTGATCGTCAACGCGGTTTGCGATCGCCACGCAGGCGATCCCGTGTCTTGCGGACGGTCTGCTCCGACAGGGTTTCGTACGATCCGGCAGGTTCCGCGATCCGAATGCCGTTGCGCTCGCGGATCCGAACCTGACGCGGCGCGGTCACGATCTCGACCCGGCCGTCGTGGACGGTGACCTCGAGCGGCTCTCCCGGTCGCAGGCCGGCTTCCTCGCGGATCGCCTTGGGGACCACCAGACGGCCCGCGGCATCCATGGTGGTAATCATGGTATAAAAAATACCACGATCAATGGTATTCAGCTACTCCGGGTTGGGGACTCTCGAGGCTTTCCGACTCTGCCTTCCAGCCGTTTCCACTATTTGACGAAGCGCCCGAACAGCATCCCCAGGCGCACGCCGCCTTCGCGAAGTCGCTCCAGCGAGTAGAACGTGCCGCGCCAGCGCACGCCTCCGCGGCGCATCGTCGTCAGGGCCGAATGGGCCACCGCGGCGGTCACGATCAGCGACATCGGAGGCGTCAAGAAGGCCGCGCCGACACCCCAGCCCGTCCGCCGCGCGGCGATCGCCGCGGGGACCGCCGTCGACAGCCACGCCGCCGCCGCCGCCAGACCGAACGGGCCGCCGAGCACCGCCCCCGCGGCCGCCCCGACGGTGGCCAGCGTCGACAGGGCGACGAAGCCGAGGGCGCGAAACAGGCTGAAGTCGAACATCGCGAACATGTTCTTCTCCAGTGCGCGGATCATGCCCAGCGCCGACCCCGCCCAGTGCACCTCGACGGAGTCGATCGCGCCGTACACGCGCGAGCGGTAGCCCGCGCGGCGCAGCAACAGACCCAGCTTCATGTCGTCGATGACCTCCAGGCGCAACGGAACGTGTCCGCCGATCGCGTGGTAGGCCTCGCTGCGCACGAGGTTGAACGCGCCGATGCCGATGAACGAGCGGGGGTCGTCGCGATTCGCGCGCGCGGCGAAGAACAGCATGCCCAGCGAGAAGCACAGCATCGCCGCGCGCGAGGTCAGCGAGGTGACGGCCTCGCCGGCGAACAGGCAGACGTGATCGGCGGCCTCGACCTCCGCGGCGGCCACGGCGCGCGCCACGACGTCGGGCTGCATCCAGACGTCGGCGTCGGTGAACAGGATCCAGTCTCCGCGCGCGCGCTCCGCCCCGAGCCGGCAGGCCCACGGTTTGCCCAGCCAGTCCTCGGGAAGCTCCTCGACGCGCACGCGGTCGAGCCTGTCGGGATGTCGTCGCATCGCCTCTTCCAGCACGTCCGGGGTCCGATCGCTCGAGCGGTCGTCGACGACGATGACGTCGATCTCGACGCCGCGCTGCTCGAGCAACTGCTCGACGGTGCGTCCGATGCGTTGTTGCTCGTTGCGCGCGGGGATCACCACCGAGACGCGCGGCTTCCTCTCCAGAGGTCGTGCGGGCGGTAGCCGGCGACCGGCCAACGCGCCGTAGGTCGCCAGCGCGGCATAGACGAGCCAGCCCGCGGCGATCGCGCCGAAGGCGGTCGCCACGACCGCGTCCATCACATGGCCATGGGGCGCGGACGGTGCTCGCCGCGGACGAGCCCGAGGATCGTGCCCACCAGGTACAGCGAGCCCGAGACCAGGACCAGTCCGCCCTTGCCGGCAATCTCCTTCGCCCGCTCGAGAGCCTCGGCGGGGTCGTCGACGGAGTCGACCCGGTCGAACAGTTTCTCGGCCACGGGCCGCACCTCGTCCGGGGCGATCCCGCGCTTGACCGGCGGACGGGTCAGGACCAGTCGGTCGGTGTGGCGGCTGAATGGTTCGAGCAGCTGGTCGAGCGGCTTGCCGGTCGTCGCCCCGAACAGCAGCACGTCGGGCTCGATCCCGTTTCGTTTCAGGTGCGTGTCCAGCGCGGCCAGGCCGGCGGGGTTGTGCGCGGCGTCGAGCAGCAACGCGGCCTCGTCGGGTCCGGACTCGATGCGTTGCAGTCGTCCGGCCCAGCGGACCTCGCCCAGACCTCTCCGCACCGCGACGACATCGGGCGTGCGCCCGGCCGCGCGCATCATGTGCTCGTAGGCCACCAGCGCCACGCGCGCGTTGTCGATCTGATGCCGGCCGCCCAGGCCGAGTCGCAAGCCGTCGTAAACGGCGGAGTCCGTCTCGAACGTCAGCCCCGACGAGTCCTCCGCAATGAAGCGCGCGGCGAGCCGGGCGTCGACGAACGGTGCGCCTCGCTCGCGGCACGTCTGCTGGACGACGCGCAGCGCACAGGGCTGCGTGACGCCGCTGATCAACGGGCGGTCCGTCTTGATGATTCCGGCCTTCTCGGCCGCGATCTTCTCCAGCGTCGGGCCGAGCGTCTTCGTGTGATCGAGCGCGACGCCGACGATCGCCGTGACCGTCGGATCGATCGCGTTCGTCGCGTCCAGCCGTCCGCCGAGGCCGACCTCGAGCACCGCGGCGTCCACGCGATGCCGGCGGAATGCCTCGAGCGCGGTGGTGGTGATGACCTCGAAGAACGAGGGGTGGAACTCGAGATCTCCGGAACGCTGGGCGGTCTCGACGAGCTCGCGCATCTCCGCCAGCAGTCCCTGCAGCTCGTCGTCGTCGATGTCCGCGCCGGCGAGCCGGATCCGCTCGTGTGGTCGCACGAGGTGCGGCGAGGTGAACAACCCCGTGCGCACGCCCGATGCGCCCAGAATCGACTCGGCCATCGCCGCGACGGATCCCTTGCCGTTGGTGCCCGCGACGTGGAGTGCTGAGAAGGCGCGCTGGGGGTGATCCACCAGACGCAGCAGCGTACGGATGTTGTCCAGCCCCAGCTTGATGCCGAAGTGCTGCAGGTCGTACAGCCAGTCGATCAGGTCTTCCGCCACCGCGCCCTCGCGAGATTCCCGCCCATCGGTGGCATCATCATAGCGCCGCAGGGAGATCGAGCTTGAATCGTAGGGACGCGTGGTTGCTGGGGCTGGTGCTCGTCGTCGCGACGCTGCTGCTGGGCGTGCGTTTCCACTCCGTTCCGCTGCTCGACCCCGACGAGAGCCGATTCGCCCGCACGTCGGTCGAGATGCTGCGCACCGGCGACGTGGTCGTGCCGCAGTTCCAGGGCCGGCCGCGGCTGGTCAAGCCCCCGCTGATGCACTGGATCCAGTCGCGGGCGTTCGCCGTGTTCGGCGCGACCGAGTGGGTGGCGCGCCTGCACGCGTTGCTGGCGACCCTCGGCACGGTCGCGCTCGTCGCCTGGATCGGCCGCCGCCGCTTCGGCGACGAGGGGGCGCTGTGGGCCGCGGCCTGTTGCGCCACGATGCCGCTGGTGCTGGTGCCGGGGCGGTTGGGCACGCTGGACGCGCTGCTGGCCCTGCACGTGCTGGCCGCGGTCGCGCTGGACATGGGAACTCCGGGCGAGCCGCCGCGCTTCCGCGCGCCGGCGTTCGGCGCCCTGACCGGTCTGGCGTTCCTGATCAAGGGACCGGTCGGCGTGGTCGTTCCGCTGTTGATCCTGCTCGCCGGGCGCACGGTCACGGGTCGCGACGTGCTTCCGTCGGCGCGCGCCGCGGCGGCGGGAGTGGCCGCCTGGTCGGCCGTCGTTCTCCCCTGGAGTCTGGCGTTGCTCTCGCGCATGGGGGGCGCGACCGTCTGGGCCACTCTGCGTGGCGAGTCGCTCGATCGGTACGTGGGCGGCGAAGTTCACGTCAAGCCGTTCTGGTTCTACGGCCTCGTGTTGCTGGTCGGCTGCTTTCCGTGGTGCATCGCCGCGGCCTTCGGGCTGTACCGCGTCGTCGCCGAACGCAGGATCGAGGCCGCGCCGACCGCGCGTTACGCCGCGGCGGCGCTCGTCGTCTGCGTGGGCTTCTTCTCGCTGAGCCCGAGCAAGTTGCCGACCTACGTCTTGCCGCTGGCTCCGCTGGTCGCGCTGCTGGTCGCGTGGGAGATCGGACGCCAGATCGCGTCTCCCGCGACCCGGCCCTGGGGTCCGCGAGCGATCGCCGCCGGCCTGGCACTGGCCTCGGGTGCGCTCGCGGTGGCCGGGGCGACGCGGCTGGACGAGCCCGCACCGCGCCTCGTCGCGCTCGCGGCTGCCGCCGCGTTCGGGGCTGCCGCCGCTGCCGCGGCGCTCGGCGCCGGGACCCGGCGCCCACGGATCACGTACGCCGCGGCCGGTTCGGCGAGCGCGGTGTTCCTGTTTCTCGTCGTGTGGATCCTGTTCCCGGCGATCGCGCAGACGAGAACGTCGGCATATCTGATCGACTCCGTCCCCGAGCTGCGCGCGGGTCGCCCGCTCGTCCTGGTCGACATGCGCGTGCCGAGCATGACGTATTACCTCGACCGCGTTCCGGAGCTGGTCGACATGCCGGGTCTGAACGCGCGACTCGACCGAGAGGACTCGCCGCTGTTCGTTTTTGACGAGGTCGACCTGCCCAACGCGCCGGCCGGAGCGCTCGAGCGTCTGGAGGTCGTCGGCAGCCAGGGCAAGTACGTGGTTTACGACAAACGGCCACCCAAAACGAAGGAACTCCCGTAAACCACACGATTCGCGAGGGTTGGCGGGTTGACGCAACCGACGTCGCGGGGTAACTTTGGCGCCGATGACCGCATCCGGGACGGATTCAATGGCCTGGTTCAGGAAAGAAAGACAACCCAAGCAGCCGCAGCCCGAGCGCCGGATGAAGATGCCGGAGGGGCTCTGGGTCAAGTGCGCGGCCTGCAAGGAGATGGTCTACAAGAAAGAGGTCCAGCTCAACTCCAATGTCTGCCCGAAGTGCAACTACCACTTCCGGATCGGCTCGCGTGAGCGGCTGCAGATGCTGCTCGACGACGGGCACTACGAGGAGTTCGACTCGGGCATCACCCCGCACGACGCGCTGGAATTCCACGACACCAAGCCCTACAGCAAGCGCATCGAGGACTATCAGGCCCGAACCGGGATGAAGGACGCCGTGATCTCGTGCGTCGGGAAGCTCGGGGGGCGCCCGGTCGTCGTCGGCGTCATGGAATACGGTTTCATGGGCGGCTCGATGGGCAGCGTGGTCGGCGAGAAGATCACGCGCTGCGCCGAGCGGGCGCTGGAGATGCGGGCACCGTTGATCGTCGTCAGCTGTTCGGGTGGTGCGCGCATGCAGGAAGGCGCGTTGTCGCTGATGCAGATGGCCAAGATCTCCTCCGCACTGGCGCGACTCGCGGACGCCGGCGTCCCGTACGTCTCGATCCTGACCGATCCGACGACCGGGGGCGTGACGGCGTCGTTCGCAATGCTCGGCGACCTGAACCTGGCCGAGCCGCGCGCGCTGATAGGCTTCGCCGGCCCGCGCGTCATCGAGCAGACGATTCGCCAGAAGCTACCCGAGGGTTTTCAGCGCAGCGAGTTCCTCGTCGAGCACGGGATGATCGACCGCGTCGTCGAACGTTCGCGGATGCGCGAGGTGCTGGCGGACTGTCTCGACTTCATGAGCCCTCCCGCCGTGGAAGCGATCGACCCGCCGAGCCCGACTCCGTTGTTCCCCGCCTCCGAATAGCAGCCTACAACCCGCGCGTTTACGCTTTTTTACACGACCGGGGAAACCTCCGGACGGGGCCGGGCGTACTCTAGGGCAGGGGAGAGAGAAATCTTCCTCAAGTGGAAAGCCTCCGGAGCGGCGAGTTGAATGCCCCTCCTCCTGCTCCGGAGGCTCAGCCTCCTGGAGAAGGGGACAACTCGTTGTCCCCTTTTCTTTTGCCTAGGCCCTGCTGTCCCAGCAGGTTTCGTCCACGCCTCGACGCCGGTTCTCGGCCCGGGCCAGCACGAACAGCGCGTCGGAAAGGCGGTTCAGGTAGCTCACCACGTGGGACCCGACCGCTTCCGTCTCGGCGAGCGTGACCAGCAGTCGTTCGGCCCGCCTGCAAACGGTGCGCGCGACGTGGAGGTGCGCGGCCCCGGTCGTCCCGCCGGGCAGGATGAAGTTCTCCAGCGGGCCGACTTCCTCGGTCAACCCGTCGAGCAGCTCCTCGAGGGCGTCGACGTGGCGCTGCTCGATGCGCGGGACGTTGAAGCGCTCCTTGTCCTCTTCGAGGATGCAGAGATCCGAGCCCAGGTGGAACAGCTCGTTTCGAATCGGCTGCAGGGCTGCCGCGATGCCCGCGTCGAGGTCCGAGGCCACGGCGAGGCCGATGTGCGCGTTCAGCTCGTCCACCGTCCCGTAGGCCGCGATGCGAACCGCGTCCTTGCGCAAGCGCTGTCCTCCGCCGAGGCTGGTCAATCCCTCGTCGCCGCCGCGCGTGTAGATCTTCGTGATCTTGGCCATGCCGACGTGCATGGTATCAAGGTTGGGCGAACGTGCAGGTCAGGAGAAGAGCGAGTCGAGGTGGTCGGAGATCTCCGATTCGGCCGCGTCCGGCTTCTTCTCTTCGGCGGGTTGGGCGTCCGGCTCGGCCGGTAGCTGCGCCGGCGGCGTCTCGGTCTTCTCGTGCAGGAACTCGTGCACCGTCTGCAGCAGCACGCGATCCTCGATCGGTTTCTCGAGGTAGGCATCGCAGTTGTACTGATGCTTGGCCTGGTTGCGGTAACGGCGACCCTTGTAGACCGACGTGATGATGATGACCGGTGCGTTCCGGCCGTGCTCGGACTGCTTGAGTTCCTTGCAGACCTCGAAGCCGTGCTTCTTCGGAATCATCGCCTCGACCAACGTGAGGTCGGGCTTGAGCTCCGCGAACGCCTCCATGCCGGCGACCCCGTCGGTCGCCGTCGCCACCGCATAGCCCGCCGCTTCCAGGGGACCCTGGATGGTGGTGATGCTACGAGGCTCGTAGTCGATTAGCAGTATCGTATACTTGGGCATTCTCGAACCGCGACTGATCGTCCTTCGGCGTGGGTCGAGTGAGTTTCGGGCGCGAGAACCCGCCTTGGTTCAACCCCGCAAACGCCTCGGTTTCCGCGAAAAAACATAAGCTCAGCCCATCTGAGGCGCAAGTCGGAAGCCCCAAGATTGGCCAGTTCCCCTAAAAAACTACCATCGGAATGGAAGCCCGCAATCGAGCAGGTGCTCGATGAGCTTCCAGGCGACAGCCACGGGGCGTGCCTGTTTCGCGAAGAGCGGTTGGATCTGGCCGTCGAGGCGGCCGACGACCGGCCCCCGGGAACCCGATCGAGCCGGCGCTCGGGGCTGGCCGCACGCGGACCTTTTCCCGCCGGGAGCCTGGTCTTTCGGGCCGAAGCGGGGCCCGACGCGGCCGGAGGATTGATGCGGGCCGCTTTGGGTGGACCGATGCCCCCGGCGATGCCCGATGCGTCGCCGGAGCTCCCCGAAACATGTCCGGATGCCTCTCGAGGGCCGAGAATCGTCGATGAGGCGAGGGCGGAGGTGCGTCGAATCCGGCCCTCTTGCCGCGTCCGCGCTCTTTGGGTGTCCTTCCGGCAGGACGTTTGGGTGGGCGTCGCGGGCTCGGAGGTGCGCTTCGACTCCAGGCGCGGAGAGCGGTTGCGCCTGGAAGTCGAGGTGGACGGGGTGTCCGGTGCCGCCCGTGGCGTCGAGGAACTGACTTTCTCCGGCGATCCGATGCCCGCGACGAAACTGCGGCGGTGTGCGGAGCGTGCCGTTCTCCGCGCCGAGAGCCGAACACGAGCGAGCGCGGGCACCCCGGGAGAGCGGGAGGTCGTCTTCGCGGCGGGAGTGGGAGGGGTCCTGCTCCACGAGCTCGTGGGGCACGCTCTCGAGGCGGACGCCGCCGGCGGCAATCGGGGCTGGCTGGCCGCGGGTCCGGCGCTGGGGTCCGCTCTCACCGTCGTCGACGATCCGCGCCGCGGTCGTGCGCCGTGGCGTGTCGACGACGAGGGGCAATCGGTTCGACCCGTGCCGCTGCTGCGCGACGGACGTGTCGCGGGAGGACTGTGCGACCTTCTCGGCGCGGGCCAGGCGGCGAGGCCGACGACGGGCCACGGTCGTCGTTCGTCGTTTCGCGATCCGGTGCACCCGCGGATGGGCTGCACGTTTCTGGCTCCCGGTCGCGTGGGGGCCGAGGAGGTCGTGGGCGAGACGCGCAACGGGATCTACGTCCGGCGCATGGAGGCGGGGACGACCGACCCCGCGACCGGTCGCGCCGTGTTTCGCGTGACCGATGCCGACACGATCGTCGACGGGAGGATCGGGCGAGCGTTGCTGCCGCTCTTGCTGGTCGTCGATGGAAAGACAGCCCTATCCGCGGTGGATAGGGTCGCGGACGATCTTGCCTTCGATACTTGCGTTGGCTCTTGTCATCGCCATGGTCAGCCCCTGCCGATCAGCGTCGGCGCGCCGACATTTTGCATAGGGCTGGCTACGGTTATTAATTGAAATAATTAACTTTTTTCGACGTGAGTGATCAAGGTAACCAGGGCACGGGAGTACCCGCCGTCGCTATCCGAGA
Source organism: bacterium (assembly GCA_024226515.1). Lineage (GTDB taxonomy): Bacteria > Acidobacteriota > Polarisedimenticolia > Polarisedimenticolales > Polarisedimenticolaceae > JAAELQ01. The sequence continues at coordinate 4,866 of JAAELQ010000238.1, read as the reverse complement.
CGTCATCGACGAGCTCCCGGTGTTGCGCGCCAGCGGCGCTTCGGAGCGCGTCGAGGTGTACCTGCGTTCCTCCGAAACCGACCGCGTCGAGTCGGATGCGCGCGGCGTTCCGACGCGGGCTTCCGGCGATGAGCGAGGACTGGTCGTTCGTCTTCGGGACGGCGATGCGGTTCGTTCGGCAGCGATCAATCGACAGTCGGCGTCGTCGCTCCGCTGGGCCTGGGAGCGAGCGGTGGCGAGCTCCCCTGTGTATGAACCGGCGGAGCCGGCGTCGGTTCGAGCGACCATGCGCGACGGCGACGCCCGCCTCGAAGAGCCGGAGCCCAGTCGCGTCGCGTGGCTGAGCGAGGCGCGGTCCGGCCTGGAGCGTTCGGTGCCCGCGGGTTCGGGATGGGTTGTCGCGGAGGCGTGGATCGAGACCGCCTCCACTCGAGAGGTGTGGATCCTCGACGGGGAGCCGGTGGCAGAGCGCACCCGTCGCCGGGGTTGGGCCATGGCACGGCTCCGCGACCCGGGCGGTGCCACGTTGCCGCTGCTGTTCACCGCCGCTCGTGACTGGAGATCCCTCTCCGTCGATGCCTGGTCCGGGACGCTGGGCGAGCGGTTCGAATTCGACGACGCGGGCAAGCCCGGCCCGCGGGTTGCGGGCTTGTTGCTGGGGCCCGAAGCCGCGGCGACGGTCGTTCATGCGCTGGCCCGGAGTCTCCACGCGTCTCCCGCGACCGAGGGTGCCGTCGTCGGTCCCGCCTGGCGCCTGACGGACGACCCGCAGGCCCCGAGAAGCCTCTACGGCGGCACGTTCGACGACGCTTGCTTCCCCACGAGTCGGAAATGCCTGGCGGATGGAGAGAACGTGGTCGCGACCCTCGCCGGCCCCGGCCACTACCGCCGCCCCTCGTTCCGCGACCCGCCGACCCCGCAGCCGGCCCATCTCACCGTGAAAGCCGCCGATCCACCTGGTCCGAGCCACGAGCCGGCCACCCCTCCCAGGTTGATTCACCGCGCCTCCACGGTCTCGATCCACCCGGTCGCCCCGGATCGATGGATTCTCGAACTGCCCGGTTCATCAACCTGGGTCGGGGTGGATCCGGCGGATCTCGTTCGTCGCTGTGTCCGAACGTTCGGGCCGGCGAGGAGGTCGCATCTGGGCGTGGAGACGCCGGCGTTGTTGTTCGACGGCGTGCGGGTTTCCTAGCCCCGATCAGGCCGGATCTTCGAGCAGGTTGGCCGCGTCGAGCCGTTTCGCGAGCTCGGCGGTGGCGGGATGCGTGGGGAGCAAACGACGGAGGCGTTCCAGCGTGCGCGGCACTCCCTCGAGGTAGCGCGTCCGTCCCAGGCGCTCGGCCTGGAATCCGAACGTCCCGAGCGCCTTGATCATCCGCTGGGCCGAGACTACGGCGAGCCGGTTCGGAAGGTCGTCGGGATCGGTGAGTCGGCCGCGGGCGCGTCGGTAGCGCTCGACCAGGGGCTCGATCCAGCTCTCGTCGATCTCGATGTACGCATCGCGGAGGATCGAGGCCAGGTCGTAGGTGTCGGGACCCCAGCGTGCGTCCTGGATATCGACCAGCGCCAGGTCACCGGACGCACGCAGGATCAGGTTGCGGCTGTGATAGTCGCGGTGACACAGAACGCGAGGCGTCGCCGCGGCGGCGTCGGCCAGCCGGTTCAGCTCGCGTTCGAGGGACGGGGTCACCGAGTCGAGTTTGCGCAGGCCGCACGCGTAGTGCTCGACGAAGAACCGCATCTCGAAGCGGAACCGATCCGCGTCCAGTGCGGGTCCGTCGGCGCGCACCGATGCGGCGAGGCTGGCCGTGCCGGCGTCGGCGATGCCGGCGGCGAGGTCGATCGCCCGTTCGAGGAGTCCGGAACGCTCGTCCGCACCGGCCGCGCAGAACGCGGTCTCGAGGTCGGAAACGCCGAGATCCTCCAGAACCAGGAAACCGTCCTGCGGATGTACCTCGAAGATACGGGCCACCGGCAGTTCGGCGAGTTCGAAGATACGCGTGAGCTCGACGTCCGCCGGCGTGTCGTCGAACGGCTCGCCGTAATCCATCACGATGCGGGTCGCGCCCGAAGGGTCGCGGATGCGATAGAAGCTGCGAGACGATGCATCCCCGGCCAGTCGCTCCACCTTGGCCCCGGGGGACGTCGTCTCGAGCCAGCTTCGGACCGCGGGGCGCGCGTCCATCAGGCCGGCGTACGCCGGAGATCGAGCTCGTGAACGATCAGGCCGTTCCTGCGAACCGATTGCGGTGGCAACGTCCCCGGTCGATGGTCGCCGCAGATCAGCGCACCTTCCGCCGCGAACTCGGCGGGTAGCTCGACACCGGGCCCCACGATGCAGCGCTTCAGGTCGCAACCGGGTCCGACCCACGCCTCCGGCATCACGATACAGTCGTCGACCCGGCACCCTCTTCCGACGCGGCTGGCGAAACCGAGCGCCGCATGTCCGTGCAGTCGCGCGCCGGGATCGAAGATCACGCCGGGGCCCACGGCGGCGACCGCCTCGTCGATCTTTCGCACCGGGTCGTGGTGCGAGATGCGCTTCCGGCGCTCGGAAGGCAGGTCGAGAAGCACCAGCGAACCCTCGAACAGCAGCTCGGGGGATCCGAATTCCCACCAGAAGCCGTCGTGCACGAACGAGCCGACCTTTCCGTCGGCAAGCAGTCGTCGGTACACATCGATGATCGAGTTCGGCGTCGCCTGCGGGATCAGGTCGAGCACGCTCTCTTCGATGAAGTGCATTCCCGTGAACAGATGCCGCCCGGCGACGCGGCTCGGTTCCACCTCGGGCGTACCACCGAAGGACAGGATGCGTCCGTCTTGGTCGACCTCAACGACGGAGTATCCGGCGCGCGCCTCCGTCAGCACGAGCGTGGCGGGCAACCCCGACCTGCGGTGGACGGCCAGCCCCGCCTCGATATCGATGTCCGCGAGGAAGTCGGAGTTGGTGATGACGATCGTTCCCTCGCCACGCAGCAAAGGCGCGGCGTTGCGCAGCCCGCCGCCGGTGCCGAGGATCGTCTCTTCGAAGGTGTAGGCCACGGAGGGAAGGCCCTGTCCGCCGCTTCCGACCAGCTTGCGCAGCTCGTCCGGCAAGTGATGGAGGTTGATCACGGCTCCACCGACGCCGGCCTGAGCCAGCCGATGCAGGATCTGCAGGACCAGCGGGCGCCCGAGAACCGGAATGGCCGGTTTGGGCAGACTGCCGGTCAGAGGCAGCATCCGCTCGCCAAAACCGGCGGCAAGAAGCATTGCTTTCATGCGTCGCTCCCACCCCCCGAAATGTCGCGCTCAACTCGTCCCTGAGTCGAACACCAGATCGCCGACCTCGCCCCCGTCGGCCTGTGCCTTCAGCACGTGCAGTTCGCGATAGCTCTCCCGTACGTAGCGTTCGGCGTCGAAACCGAGTTGCCCGGCGACTCGATCGATCGTCTCCGGCTCACCTTCCAATTCGACGAAACAACCGAGCGGTGTCTCATCGAGTGCGATCTTCAATCCGTCGATTTCGAACTTCGTTCGGTACTTCTGGTAACGGTACCACGGCGAATATCCGATCGCTTCGAGGATGTGCCACATCGCCTCGGCATCTTCGATCGAGGTTTCTTCCTCGCGGCGAACGCTGTGTCTGTGCTCGCCGTCGATCTTCGCCTTGAACGTCAACCAGGCACGGCCTCCGCGCCGTCGAACGCGCAGTAACTGTTGTACCGACTCGAGCTGTCGTTCACGATCGAAGAGCGTGTTGTCTTCGAATTCGCGCTCGGCGCGAAGGGCGGCGCCGATTCCGATCAGGCGTGCGCGAGCATCTTCAGCGCGGTCAAACCGCAGCTTGACCTCGATCTCACGCCTGGACCGGTTCATTGATCTCATAATAGCATCGCCTACAATGCGTACCTCGTACGAGGTTGTGCCCACTTTTGCAAGGAAACAGCTTGGCGAACCGGGTCGTCGTCACGGGCCTCGGCGTGGTCTCCTCGATCGGGAACACGACGTCCGAGTTTTGGAGCGCCTGCCTGGCGGGGAAATCCGGGGCCGTTCGCCTCGACAGCCCATGGGTTGTCGATACGGGACTGGCGACGCAGATCGCCGCGCCGGTGATGGGCTACTCGGGCGAAAAAGCGGGAATCGGCTCGCGCCTCGAGCGCGTGCTCGACCGTAGCGCGGTGTTCGCCCTGGGCGCCGCGGCGCAGGCCCTGGCCGACGCCGGATTTCGCACCGATCAAGACTCGATTAATAAGGAGGCGCTGCGCGTCGACGGCGTCGAGCCGGAGCGCCTGGCCACCGTCGTCGGTTCGGGCATCGGCGGAATCTCCACGCTGGAGACGTCGCACGCGATCTGGCGCGAGCAGCGTTCGAAGACGCCGGTCAAGCGCTACTCGCTGCCGATGTTGATTCCCAACGCCGCGGCCGGACAGGTGTCGATCCGTTTCGGCGCGCGGGCGGAATGCAAGGCGCTCTCGACCGCGTGCGCCGCGGGGACGATGGCGATCGGCGACGCGTGGCGCCTCGCGCGTTCCGGCGAGGCGGACGTCGTGCTCGCCGGAGGCACGGAGGGGGTGGCCGGCGAAGCCGACGCCTACGGTCTGATGGGTTTCGAGCGACTGCGCACGCTCTCGACCCGCAACGACGAGCCTCATCGGGCCAGCAGACCGTTCGACCTGGACCGCGACGGCTTCGTCCTGGGCGAGGGCGCGGCGATCCTGGTGCTGGAGCGTGAAGAGCACGCTAGTGTCCTGCGCTTGAAGTTCGTTTACAGAAACGGGCCACTGCCGCGAGGATCTCGTCGGCGGTCTTGGTCCATATAAAGGGCATGGGATTCTCGTTGTTGATCTCGATGTAGCTTTTGAGATCAGCCTCCAGGCGACG
>JAAELQ010000237.1 GCA_024226515.1 bacterium | reverse complement strand
TCTGCTCGGTGACCACGTCTCCCGATTGCGCCCGGGTCAGCCGATCGAGGCCGTCGTAGGCGTAGGTCTCTTCGTCCGGGGTCTCGCCGCCGGCAACCGCACTCGCCGAGCGGCTGATCATCCGATTGGCCAGATCGAAGCCCTGCGTGATCGTCTGGCCGTTCTGGTCCACCCGCCGCCGCAGGTTATGGGCAGCGTCGTATTCGTAGCGCTCGACGTGGGAGTCGGGATAGGTCACCAGGGTCCGGCGGTTCACCCCGTCGTAGGCCCAGCGCGTGGCGTTGTCCAGGGCGTCGAGGTATTCGGTCAGGCGCGAGTTCTTGTCGTATTCGAACTCGACCCGGATCTCTTCCGGCTTGAGCTCCTGCGTGCGGCGATCGAGACCGTCATAGGTATAGGACGTCTCGTAGCCCTCGGGATCGGTGATCCGCGTCGGCTGGTGGCGCGCGTCGTAGTGGACCTCGTAGGTGTTGTCGAGAGCGTCGCTGGTCGTCGACCGGCGGCCGAGGGCGTCGAACGTCGCCG
>JAAELQ010000236.1 GCA_024226515.1 bacterium | reverse complement strand
ATGACACCCGTCTGGGTCACATCCGACCCGATGATCTGCCCATTCGCGTCGGCGGGAGCAATGTGTGTCACTTGCTGCACGCCCGCGATGATGGCCGCCTGAAAATCAGGTTGCGGATTCTCCGTGTCACCGACGGTGTAAAACCCATCGGGGATGTGGCCTGCCTCGAAAGGCTCCCCGTCTCGCGCGGCCAGGGCCGGACGGAATTCCTGTTCGTCACTATCGGTCGTCTCGTGCAGGTCGATGTGCACGAGGAACTCGGCCGAGTCGCTGGATAGCGCTTCAACCAGCCCCTCGAGTGCCGCGGACTCCTCGGCCGGACTGTCCGGAACGAACGAACGGTTGGGGTCGATGGCAGACGGGTTCCAGCGATTGATGACCTCGTAGCCCCATGGACTGACGCACGGCACGACCAGCAGGTTGAGGCGGTCGGCATAGGACGGCGCGACGGTCTCGAGAAACGCGAGCGCTCCTTGAACGCCACTCGTTTCGTATCCGTGGACCCCGCCGGTCACGAGCGCCCACGACCGTCCGCCCACGGGAGAGCTGCACTTGACGGCGAACAATGGATAGCGCTGGGGATCGATGCTGAGTGCACCGTAGGATTCGACATGGAAGGGAGCGCCGAGACGATCGAGCTTCTGGATCACCTCGTCCCTGTAACTGCGCTGGACTTTGCGGCGTTCGAACCAGGCGACCTTCTCGAGATCGGCCCAAGGCTCTCCCGGCGTGCCTATCGGGTAGTGACTTTGCATGGTTTGATCACCCACGCTACCACGTAGCGGCCAGAGGAATGGGTATCCAGACTAGAACCGCAAACCACTGGCCCAAGTGGAATTGCGATCGCGAATAGACTTAATTTAGACTATATTTAGACCCCACAACGTATGGAGGCCGCCCGTGAAAGAGGTCCAGATCTCGGATGGAATCGTCCCGCTAGGGGAGTTCAAAGCTCAGGCCGCGAAGCTGCTCAAACGGATCGGCGAGTCGGGTCAGCCGATGGTCATCACGCAGAACGGTCGTCCCGCCGGCGTCCTGTTGTCTCCGCAGGAGTACGACCGCATTCAGGAACGACAGCGGTTCCTGGAATCGATCGCCGCAGGGTTGGCAGATGCCGAGAGCGGACGGACGATGTCGACGATGGAGTTGCGCGAGCGTCTTCGCGCCTGGCGCAGCGACCGCGATGAGGGATGAAGGTCACATGGACCGAGCAGGCGTGGGAGCGCTTGCTCGAGATCGAGCGGTTCGTCGCGCGGGATGATCCGAGAGCAGCCGCCCGTCTTGTCGACAAGTTGATCGATCGAGGCGATGCACTGGTGAAGCATCCGGAGCGGGGGCGCCGATTGCCGGAGCTTCCCGAGAGTGGTCTTCGCGAGCTCATCGTCGACAACTACCGCCTTGTTTACCGTCGAACACCGAGAGTGGTTGAGGTGTTGACCGTCTTCGAGGGCCACCGTCTACTGCGCCCGGACGAACTGCCCTCAGGTGAGTGATCCGCATGGCTCCGCGGCTCAGGCCCGAACTCATGTGTCCACCTGGGTCGGCATTGCGGCTCGCACGGACTCGAACCTAGGTTGGAGGAATGAGCGCACGCGAGCGGATCGACCTTTTCTTGATCGTGGCATGCTCGATGTCGACGGCCGCGGCCGACGAGAGGGAGACCGGGCTGTTTCGTGCGGTCCTGCACGACCGTCCGGAGGCGGTGGGGCGGCTCCTGTCATCCGGCGCGGATCCGAACGCGACGAGCACCTATGGAACGATCCTCGAACAGGCGATCCTCTACGATCGGGCCGAGTGTGCTCGGCTCCTCGTCGACGCCGGCGCCGCGCTCGACTGGAGCGATCCGTTGATCGGCTGGTCCTATCTGCATCTCGCCGCCGAGAGCTCGAGCGTCGAGCTGGTCACGACCCTGCTCGACGCGGGGATGGACGTGGACGGCAAGACCGCCCAGGGGTGGACTCCGCTGTACAAGGCGACCCACCGCGGGCACCTGCGAATGGTCGAGCTGCTCGTGGATCGCGGTGCCGACCTGTGGGTCGTCGACGTCCGGGGCCAGACACCGCTGGACTTCGCCGAGCTGGGCGCGAAGAAGCTCGCCGAGGCACGGGAGCAATACGAAGAGCCCGGAGTCGACTTCGCTGCGGTGGTCCGCTACCTGACCGAGCATGGAGTCGGACGCGCTCCCTGAGCGGACCGGCATGGCGCAGGAGTCAGTTCCCGAAAAACCGTTCCAGGATCCGGTCGGTGCTCGCGCGCCACATCCCCCAGCCGCCGCCGTGCGTCGACTCGTGGGTCGCGACGTCGTAGCCCTCGCCGGCCAGCAGCCGCGCCAGCTTGCGGCTGTCGGCTTCGCAGTCCAGGTCGCTGCCCTTCAGGTCGAAGCTGCTCCACTCCATCCAGAAGCGGATCGACTGTCCGTCGCCACCGGCGATCAACCCGCGCAGCTCCTCCTCCGCCTCCTCGCGGAAGTAGAAGCTCTGTAGCGCGACGTTGCCGATCGTCTCGGGCCGGCTCAGCGCGAGGTAGGCCGAGGCGAAGCCCCCGCTGGCAATGCCGGTCATCAAGCGGTTCTCGCCGCCCGGCAACGTGCGGAAGCGCTCATCGATCGCCGGGATCAACTCCTCGGCGACCGCCTCCGCGAACTGCTTCACCTTCGGCCCGTAGTCGTCGTAGGTGACCCGCGGTACGAAGGCGACGATCACCGGCGCGACGCTCTCGCCGATCAGGTTGCGCAGCGAGTTGTCCCACAGGCCCTGGCGCAGCGCATGGTCCCCGTAGTTGACGAGCACCAGCGGGTAGCGCGCTTCGCCGGCGTCGTAGCCCGGCGGAACGACGACCTTGATCGTACGCTCGTTGCCGAGGATCTCGCTCTTCCACTCGAGCTGCGACGGCGGCTCCGCCTCGCCCTCCGGCTCGCGCAGGTGGGCCGGCTGCTCCCAGCCCGAGGTCGCGACTAGCGACGGGAACTCGTCGGCGTCGAACACCCGGCGCGGGTTGCGCGGGTCGTTGGTGAACTCGTCGACGAGATCGAAGTTGTACTCGTACAGCGAGGCCGGGGCCAGCTCGTAGCTGCGGAAGAAGAGGTCCGTGCCGCCGACATGGTGCAACGGCTCGACCTGCCGCCGCTCGAGGAAGTTGCCCATCACGTCGACCGCCGGTGCCGCACCGCGGTAGACGAAGTGCACCAGGCCGCCGTCCTCGACGATCGGGTAACTCTCGTGGCCGGCGAGGAAGGCGTCGATCTTCGCCTTCTTGTCCTTGTCGTCGGCCTTCTCCACCTCGGCGACGAAGGCGCCGAAGCTCCCCATCAACGCCGAGCTCTCGACCGGTTCGACACCGACGACCCGTGGCGCCGCCTTGGCCCGCTTGTCGGCGAGGTCGAGGGCCAGGATCTGCTTGTTGTCCCGCAGGTAGAGCGTCGTGCCGACGAGGGTCGGCAGCGACCAGGAGACCGAATCGGTCACCTCGGCGCTGGCGAGCAGCTCGAACTTCTCGGGGGAGACGCGGGCCAGGGAGAGGTTGCCGCCCTCGTCGAGGAACAGCAGCTTGTCGTCGGCGAACAGCGCCTGGGCCTTGTGGAAGCCGCGGTGGCGCCAGGCGATCTTACCCGTCTTCCACTCGAACGCGGTCATCAACGAGACCCGGTTGCCGCCCGTCGAGCCGTAGATGTGGTCGCCGCGCCGGATCGCGGTCCAGTGCGAGGCGCGCAGGTAGGTCTCGAACCAGCGCCGCGTCGCCGTCCAGGAATCGTCCTCGCGCGTGATCTCGAGCAGCCGGCCCCCACCGGTGGGGAACTGGCTGCCGACCCAGACGTGGCGCTCGTCGCACTTGACCATCCCGGTCAGGT
>JAAELQ010000235.1 GCA_024226515.1 bacterium | reverse complement strand
GCGGAGCGTAGGCGGTCGTGGGGATGCCTCCGGGAGTACCGGAGGCGTCGGGGGACCGTAATGCAGTGCGGCGACCATGTTAGCTCGCCGACGGCAGCAACGGACCTCGGTGAGTTGCCGCCAGGCAACGCCGATCCACGAGAATCGGCGAGGCGTCGGGATACCTGTCCCGCCGCTTGCCATCATCTTTCCAAGACTGCGGGGGACTCCAGAGGACTCCAGAGGACTCCAGGGGACTCCAGGGGACTGGGGAGGACAACGAATTAGCCAGTAACTCGTTGCCTGTCCCCAATTTCACAACGAAAGTCGCGCGTCGCCGCCGTTTCTCGAAAACAAGGGACGCGGGTTCGATTCCCGCCGCCGGCCTACGGCCGTCGCCGCGTCTCGCTAGCGTGTCCTCGCTTTGCTTCGGACGCGGGTTCGATTCCCGCCGCCTCCACCATGCTTCGACAGTTCTATCCGCGTTACGGTCGGCTCGAGCGTCCGGTCCAGGGTCCCGCGACGTCCGGGCTCAGAAGCTCGCGCAACCCGGCTCGACGTCACGCTCCGCGCACTCCGCAGTACCGAGGGTGCCCTCGGTCGCCGCCGCGTCCGCGGTGATCACGTAGAAGAAGGCGTCATCGGCCGGGGGAATCTCGTCATCGACGAGCACCGTGTCGGTGGCGCTCCCGTCCAGGTCGTCGCGGCAGGCGCCGAAGCTCCCGTATTCCAGCGTGGACAGCTCGCCGCGGTAAACGTGGTACTCGACCGCCGCCGGCTCCGGATCCCAGATCAGCGTCTGTCCGTCGGTCCAGCGCAAGCCGGCGACCTCGCCGGGCACCGTCACGCGCCCGTCGTGCTCGTAAGCGCCGATGTCGACGGCGACCACTCCGTCGCCGTTCGAGTCGAGGATTCTCAGGATCCCTTCGAGATCGGTACAGGGGTCTCCCGCATAGGGCTGTCCCAGGTTGGTCGGGACGCCAGTGTCCTTCCCCGCATCACGCGCCGGCGATCCGACCGCCAGGTGCAGGTCGTCGTCGAGCGTTCCGGCGATCGCGTCCGTTCCCGCGGCGTTGACGAACAAAGGGTCGGCGTCGACGATCGACGTACCCCCGGGCCAGCCGCCCTGGATCACCGAGTGGCTGATGATCGGCGCGCCAGAGCCCTGGTTCCAGACCTGCGCATGACGGTCCTGGCCGTCCCCGTCGGTGTTGTCGTAGGCGATGCAGCTCGTTATCCTCGGGTCTGCGCCGGAATTGTTGTACATCCCCCCGCCGTCGGTGACCGCGGTGTTGCCGGTGAAGCTGCAGTGCAGGATGTCGGGATCGGCGGAGATGAAGTTCCACATCCCGCCGCCGGTCATCAGCGCTGCATTTCCGCTGAAGATGGAATTGATGACCAGCGGCCGGCTGCCGTCGAAGTTGCCCATGCCGCCGCCGCTCTGGGTCGCGATGTTTCCCAGGAACCGGCATCCGATAACCGTCGGGTCGGCGGAGCCTTCGTTGAACATCCCGCCGCCGAGCTCTGCCTGGTTACCGACGAAGATCGAGTCGATCACCGTGTAGTCCGTCGAACCGAAGCGACCCATGATGCCGCCGCCGCGAACCGCCTGGTTCGCCGTGAACGTACACTGGCGAATCACGGGGCTGCTGCCGGAGCCCAGGATCAGACCGCCGCCGGCGAAGTCGGGGAAGCTCGCGCCGTCGGCGTTGCCTCCGCTGATCGTGAAGCCCTCGAGGACTGCGGATGCATCGTTTCCGGTACCGGTCACGACGTGGAGGCTGTTCTCGCCGGTGTTGACGAATCCCGGTGCGTCGTCTTCGGCCAGATCTCCGCTGAGGATCGTCTCGAATGCCGCCACGTCCCGGGCGTCGGGATCGATCTCGCCGAAGCCCGCAAAGCCGCCGCGCAGCGCGACGCCGTTGAGCATTTGAAATGTCGCCGTGCGATCGCCGCTCCCACCTGGAGCCGCCGTGTCCTCGTCCGGCCGGTAGGTGCCCCGGGCCACGCGCACCTCCTCGATCTCGGGAACCGCGGCGGCGATCAGCGCGTCCTGCAGGTAGCGGAACGCATCGTTCCACGACTGGCCGTCGCCGCCCGCAGGCCGGTCGGCGTCGACGTAGAGCGTGGCCGCGCGGGGAACCGAAGCGGTAACGGATAGGGCTGCCGCTGCGATGATCCCGACAATCAGTCGTCTCATGGTGAACTCCTCCGCCTGGACAGCGTCATATACGGCGAGGTTCCCGGCCCGTCCAGATTACCCGCGTGCCGCGGAGTCGCGACCCATCAGAGTTTTTCAACGGGCTGCTAGGGACACGGATCGAAGATCTTGCTCCTCTCCGCGCACGTCCCAAACCCCAGCGTCCCTTCCTCCCCACCCATATCCTTCCCGGACACGGTGTAGAAGTACCCGTCATTCACGGGCGGCAGATCAGTCACCTGAAACGTCGACGACACACTGGTCCCCAGACACTCCACCACGTAGTCATACCCCAGCGTCGCCAGGTTCCCCCGGTTGATCTGGTAAACGACGGAAGCGGCCTCGTCATCCCAGTCCAGCGTGGTCTGGTCGGTCATGATCAGGTTCTGGGGATCGCCGGGCAGCAGGGCCGGCGCATTGTCGAACTCGTAGGCTCCCATGTCCGAATTCGCCGTCCCGTCCCCATCGGCGTCCAGGAGCCTGCGCCGTCCATCGAAGTCCCGGCAGGGGACCCCCGTGAACAGCTCCGGCGCCTCCCCCGCCTCCACAGCCGGCGACGAAACCAGCAGGTGGTAGTCCCCCGTCCCCGCATCGACGAACAGCGGATCGGTGGAGATGTTCCCGGGCTGCCCCGTGCAGTCAATACCCAGGTCGCTGAACTCGAACGCCGTGCAGGCCACACCCAACACGTCCGTCGTGTTGTCATAGATGATGCTGTGATCGACCGCGACGGTCGATGAAGCCGCATCCAACCCCACGCCGTTGCCGGCGATGGTCACGTACGACATCGTCAACGACCCGGTCGCCGTCAGATCGATGCCGGTCCCGAGATTGTCGACCACCATGGTCGTCAGCAGCGTGACCTCCCCGGCCACTTCCAACGCGGTGGTGCCGGCTCCGGACGCCAGCAGCCGCTCGACGTCCGCCGAGGCGAACTGCGGCAGTTCGATGCCGACGTCGGCGCCGGAGGCATCGAGGGTCACGTCGGTGAGTCGGTGCTCGCCCAGGTCCAGGCGAATCCCGGTCTGCGAGAACCCCTCGACGATGCAGTCTTCCAGCGTGATCGATTCGAGGCTGTCCACCGCGATCGTGTCGCCACGGATGGTGAACCCGCGAATCTCGGTGCGCCCGGGGATCGCGCGATCCGAAAGTAGAATCGCCGACGGTCCCCCGGCCACGTCGATAAACGTGTCGGCAGGCGAGCCCTCGGCGGTGATCCGAAGGTACTTGTCGATCACCAGAGAATCAGTGTAGGTGCCGGGCTTGACCAGCAGCCTGCAACCATCCTCCGCAGACGGCAGTGCCGCCGCGATGGTCGGGAAATCCGTCCCCGCCTGGGGACCGATGACGAAGAAACACGTCGACTCGCAGGCCGTCCCGACCCCGTTTCCGTCGCCGTCGGACTGACCCGGGTTGGAGACGAACTGGCAGTTGTCGTCGCAACCGACCACCTGCCCACCGGTGCACGGAGCGTCCCCGATCGTGCCCGACCCGTCCCCGTCGTCCAGAATGCCGTCGTCATCGTCGTCGGGGTCGCAGGCGTTGCCGTCCCCGTCCCCGTCGTTGTCGTCCTGGTCGGGGTTGAACAGGGTCTCGCAGTTGTCGTTGCCGCTACAGACGCCGTCGTCGTCGATGTCCACGTCTCCCGTGATCCTGAAGGCGTTGCTGCTGGTGCGACCGGAAACGTAAACGTTGTTTGCAGCGTCGACCCCGATCCCGGTCGGCGTGTTGAGCGGATTCCCCGCCCCGTCGCCCGTAGCGTCGATGATCTCGCAGATCAGGCAGGGATCGGCGATCGTGCCGCACGTCGCGGGGGATTCGATCCGGAACGCATTGGCGCTGGTGCGGCCGGTGACGTACACGTTGCCCGAGGAGTCCATCGTGATCTGGCTGGGAAAGGCCAGCGTGTTACCGGCGCCGTCGCCGGTCGAGTCGATGATCTCGGTGATGGTGCATGGCGTGCCACCGGTGGCGCAGCTACCCGGCGTGTCGATCCGGAACACGCTGGCGGTGGACACCGCCGTCGCATAGACGTTTCCGCTTGCGTCGGTGGTGACTCCCCAGCCCCCCAGGAACGTATTCCCCAGGCCGTCGCCCGACTGGTCGATGATCTCGGTGATGCTGCACGGGGTGCCGCCGGTGCTGCAGCCGGTCGGCGTCGCGATGCGGAACACGTTGCCGCTGAACTGCGCGGAGACATAGACGTTGCCGGCGCTGTCCAGCGCGACCTCCCGCGGAAGGTCCAGTATGTTCCCCAGACCGTCCCCTGTGGTGTCGATCAGCTCGGTGATGGTGCACGGGGTGCCGCCGGTGCTGCAGGTGCCCGGGGTGTCGATCTTGAACACGTTGTCGGTGTTGATTCCGACGACGTAGACGTTGCCCGCGGCATCGACGGCGATGCCCTGGGGATGGTCGAAGGTGTTGCCCGCCCCGTCGCCGCTCGAATCGAGAATCTCTCTGTGACCACGCCGCCGGGAGTGATCCGGAAGACGTTGTCGCTGACCGTCGCGCCGAAGTAGACGTTGCCCGCGGCATCGACGGCGATGTAGAACCCCCCGTTGACCGGGTTGCCCATGCCGTCGCCGGTCGAGTCGATGATCTGCGTGATCGTGCACAGGGGCCCACCTGTGTCGCAAGCGGTTGGTGACAGGATCTCGAAGGCGTTGTTCCCGGAGCCGCCCGACAGGTAGACACTGCCTGCCGCGTCCACGGCCAACTCCTGGGGCAGGTTCAGGGCGTTCGTACCGTCGCCGGTGGCGTCGATGATCTCGGTCACCGTCTGGGCGGGGGCGACGGGGGTCAGCATCAGCGACAGCCACAAGCCGACACCGAGGGCGAGGTATCTGGCGCTACGGGGGCATGGACGACGGGTTCGGGACGGGCTCATCGCGACTCTCCTTTGTTGACCTGGCCGTGCCGCATCGTTGTTACGGTGCAGGGTGAGCGTATCGGAGCCGGCCGATCTGCGACGACCGAGTCTCGGACGATCGAGATGATTTCTGTCCGGTGGATGGGCGAAATAGGCCTCCGAAACGACAACTATAGACGACAGCCGCCTCGGCTCTGCGCGGCGTGTAAGCGGGCGTGGGTCGGCCTCCGAGGGGAGGCCATGGAATACCGGCTCAGTTCCCGTCGTGCTCGTCGGACGGTCCCGGGGCTCGCACCACGAGGTTGCGTCCCCGGCGTTTCGCCGTGTAGAGAGCTCGGTCCGCGTGCTCGATCAGCTCCCTGCGGGTCGCGGCCGACTCGGAGTAGGCGGCGACGCCGACGCTGATGGTCACGGGACGGCCCCGGTGCACCGTACTGTCCATCGCCTCGCGGAAACGCTCGGCCACGAGCCAGGCACCGTCCGGCCCCGTGTTGGGTAAGATCACGGCGAACTCCTCGCCGCCGTAGCGCGCGGCGAGATCGCTGGAGCGGCTGTGCGCCTTCAGCATCCCGGCCATTTCGCCCAGAACCGTGTCGCCCGCCGCGTGGCCGAACTGGTCGTTGAAGGACTTGAAGTTGTCCACGTCCATCAGCACCAGCGACAGAGGCTGCTCGTAGCGCCGTGCGCGATGGATCTCCTCCCGTAGCCGGGTGTCGAACGCGGCCCGGTTCCCGAGGCCCGTGAGCGGATCGGTCAGGCTCTGAACACGGAGATGCTCGTTGGATTGCTCCAGTCGGTCCTGGTTCAACCGCAGCTTTGCAACGGCCTTGCGCAGGTCGAGCTGGGCCACCACTTGACGGGACAGGGCCAGTAGCGCTTCTCTGCGCTCCGCGTCGAGCCGGCGCGGTCGGTGGTCGACCACGCACAGGGTCCCCAGGGCACTGCCCTGCACGGTCCTCAGCGGAGCCCCGGCGTAGAACCGGACCTTCGGATCTTCCACGACCAGAGGATTGTCGACGAAGCGTTCGTCGTTCAGCGCGTCGGGCACGACCATCAGCTGGTCGGGTTTGAGGATCGCGTGGGCGCAGAACGCCACCTCCCGCGGCGTCTGGGTCTGCTTCAGACCGACCCTCGACTTGAACCACTGGCGGTCGTCGTCGACGAGGCTGACAGCCGCGATCGGCGCGTCGCAGATTCGCGAGGCGACGAAGGTGATGTCGTCGTAGGCCTGCTCCGGGAGCGTGTCCAGGATGTCGTAGTCGCGAAGGGACGCGAGACGGGTCGGCTCATCGGCAGGAATGGGCGCTGGCTTCATTCTGGCTCTCGCGGCGACAGGATACGGTTCGTAACCGCTAACTTGTAGAATTATAACCTTGGGTCGGGCGGGGCCGTGTGCAAGGGGAATGCTGAACCGCCACGCTGCACGACGGTGCTTCGGCCGTCGGCGGGGTTCTCCAGCTCGGCCGTCCCGGACCAGAACCTGGACCATCCGCAGCCGCTGCCCACGGGCTCGGTTCGCCATCTGGCCGTGGTGTTCACCGGAACAGGTCAAGCGCGGCTCTACGTAGACGGAGTGCTCACGGCTGGATGCACACGGGACGAACTGCACGTTCGGCGTGATCGGACCGAGCGGCCGGAAGTTGCGCGACGAGCTGCGGACACGGGTTCACTGCTGGTCTGTCCCAAAGACGGGATCGATTTCTTGATCCGAGTTTTGTGCTGTTCGCGGCGGCGCGGCCCGGGTACACTCATCCGACGCGCAACAAACCACGAGGTGCTCATGGGCCAACGTGCTTCCGTACTGCTTTCCGTTCCACTGTGGTTGTTGACCGGCCTACTCTGCGCGACACCGGCGTCGGCAGGGTCGCACTCCTGGGTGGTCAAGGAACTGTTCAGTGACGCGTCCGGCAACCTGCAGTTCGTCGAGCTGTGGTGTCCGCCGTCGCAGCCCAACGAGATCAACATGAACGGCAAGAGCATCACGAGCCTCACCGGGCCGTTCCACACCTTCACGGGTAGCTTCGCGCCCGGCTCCACCGGCGACGCGCATATCCTACTTGGCACGGCAGCCTTCGCCGCGCTGCCGGGGGCCCCTACGCCCGATCACATCATTCCTCCGAATTCGTTTTCGGTTGCAGGGCCGGACACGATCCAGTGGCATGTGTACGGAGCGTCTATCCTGAGCTACGGAACCGCACAGCTCCCGACCGACGGCGTCAACTCGTTGACCCGCCCTGCCACCATCGGTCCTAACAGCCCGACCAATTTCGCAGGCGAAAGCGGGAGCGTGGTCATCACCACCGGGCCGCCGGCGGTACCCGGATTGACGCTGCAGCGGCTCGACACCGCCGGCACGGAGATCCAGTTTGACTGGGATGTCGCAGCGTGCGAGGGGGCCGACAGCTATCACCTCATCGCGGGTCATCTGTCCGACCTGCCGAGCGCTCCCGGCGGCGCGTACACAGCGCGTTACGCGTACTGCTTCGCTTCCGCTGTGGGTCAAACGGTGTGGGACAACGTGCCTCCGGCCGCCGATGGAAACGGTCTCCTGTGGTTCCTCGCGGTGAGCCAGGACGTCCAGCAGATTGAGGGATCGTGGGGTCTCGACGGATCCGGATCCCAGCGGAGTGGAACCGGTGTCAACGGCTCGTCCGGGGTCTGTGCCTCGATCGACCGGGACGCGGGCAACACTTGTGGCGAGGGCCCTGTCCCGACAATCACCGGCGTGTGGCAGGTCGTGTCGATGCACGAAGAGTGCGGAGAGGACGTGCCGGTAACATTGCCACAGCAAACCCCCAGCGGGATCACCTACGACTTCTGGTACGAGATCACAGAGACTACCTTTCACTCGTACTACGACCTCAGTACGTTTCCCGGCGGGTTTCCGCAACAGGACGGCATCTACCACTGCGCCGACTGGCAGATCACGGCCGGTTCGGTGATCGACGTCGACTCGATCATCCAGGACGACGGAACGACGATCCGCTTTGAACTTGCTGGCGAGCAACTCGTCGTACGGATGGAATATGCCGACGATCCCGGCTGTACCGACACCTACTTCACCTCACGCGTCTCGAACACCGATTTCAGTTCGGCGATAAGCGACTGCGATCTGTTCGACGACGAGTTCTAGCCTCCTCTGCCGGGTCAGGGGTCCGGCTGGCCCTTGCCATCCCGATAGTGGATGCGGTGCTCCGGGCACCGTCCGCGGATCGCGACCATCGCCGCAGCGCACAGCTCGCACGAACCTAGCCTGTCCAGGGCCTGCTGCAGAGTCCGGCGGGCCTGCAGCATGCGGTCGTAGGATGACCGATCGTCGAAGCGGAGCTTGCCTACCACGCCGATCCCGCAGGCCTCACACCACCCATCCCCGGTCGGGGACTCGCGACAGGCCGGGCAGAGCGGATCGTCCGCGTTCGGCGACCGACCACGGTGCATGTAGTAGGCGAGGTTCGAGTAGTAGGCCCGCCCGTCGACGTAGCCGACGCCATGCTCATCGCAGAAATCGTCGAGCAGGATCGCTTCGTAGCAGGCCTGGCAGATCAACGAGTCGATGAAGATCGTGTGGCCGTGGGGGTCGACGGCATCGTACAGGGTTGCAGACGGGATCATCAGACCGGCAATCCTCCCGGATCGTTCCGCCTCGCACCAGCCGTCAGATCCCCGGCGGATCTGTTCACAGGTCGGCACGGACCCAGCGAACAGGAGTGATCCGCTCAAAAACCCGGCGAGGAGAATCCAATGGGCCCGTTGCATAGCATGCAGCCTCGGCGAATGCGCTAGCGCGATGATGGCAAAGGCAAGTATGCACTTTGTTTGGGCGTGGGGGCCTCTCAATCTCTTCGGCTGCGTCATGGATGCCGCCGCGGAACGACTGCGGTCGTCGGGGATCGAGAGCGTGGTCCTGGCGACCCGCGCAAAACACGCCCCGCGACGGCGACTATCTGGAAGCCATGCGGCGGGGTGTCGCGGCGCTGAAACGCATCGCGCCGGACCCGTAGCGAAACGCTCGGGCGCAGCCGTTTCCTACTGCATCTGGACCGTGAAGACCAGAGCCCAGACCTTGCCGGCGGCGAGGTCGAGTTGGGCGTTGGCGGCGGTCTCGTCGCCGATGCTCACGGTCACGCCCGAGAAACTCACCGGGTCGCCGTTGACGGCGTCCGTGCCGACGGTCCCGCCGTCGGCGGCGGCGAAGATCGCGGCTTCCTCGAGCGCGGAGCAGGGTGAGCCGGCGCAGGCGGCCACCGAGTTGTCGTAGCGGATCGATCCGGCCGTGTAGGCGAACAGTGCGTTCAGCACGTCCTGCAGGCTGACGTCGGGAACCACGCCGCCGGCGTTGCTGACGTACAGCAGGAACCGGACGGGCATGCCCGTCGGCAGCGTCGAACCGCTGGCGATCGGCGTGCCGTCGAGCTGGAACGCCCGCTTGACGATTGCGAGCGACGCCGTGGTATAGCACGCGCTGAACTCCGACGTGTTGCCCGTTCCGTCGATGGCGACCGCGGTGATCGTATCCCCGTCGGCCAGGGTGACCGTCCCCGGCACGGTGAGGACGCAGGAGAACGTCCCGTCGACGGCGCTGAGACAGGAATCGATCAGCCAACGGCCCTCTCCGTGTGGAACGCTCTCGCCGTCGCCGGCGATGATCTCGCCGTTGTTGTTGCCGTCGTCGTCGGCCTTGAACACTTCGATCGTGTGCGGCCCCGGGACTTTCGTCGCGGGAGTGCCGACGTAGCCCTCGATGTGCAGCACCCCGGGCGCCAGGCGAGACTCGGTGAAGATCGGGTAGTCCAGTCCATCGTTGGCGCCTGCGCCGGTGGCGCCGTCGTTCGGGGTCACGCCGTCCATGTCGAGGTCGATGCCGACGCTGCCGTTTCCGTAGATCGCGTTGCCGCGGATCGTGAGTGCGGAGCCGCTGTCGAGGCCGATGCCCACGGTGCTGCCGGTGACGACGTTGGCCGCGTCCGGATCCGTTCCACCGATCGTGTTGGCCACGGCGGCGAAGACCCCGACCCCACGGCCGCCGTTGCCCAGCGGGCCGGAGCCGTCGGAGCGCAGCCCGATCGTGTTGCCTTCGACCCGGTTGCCGGTTGTCGGCGCACCGACCAGATACACGCCGAATACGTCGTTGCCCGAGACGAGATTGCCGGCTCCGACGAGGGTGCCGCCGACGACGTTGTTCGGCGCGTCATTCAGGTAGACACCGATATCGTTCGGGATGGGGACCATGCCCGTCGGGTCGGTGCCGATGAAGTTACCTTCAATCTTGTTCC
Organism: bacterium; assembly: GCA_024226515.1. GTDB lineage: Bacteria > Acidobacteriota > Polarisedimenticolia > Polarisedimenticolales > Polarisedimenticolaceae > JAAELQ01. The sequence goes on along the minus strand of JAAELQ010000235.1, from coordinate 17,193 downwards.
CGCTGGCGTTGGCGCCCTCGACGAGGACGCCGTGCCATTGGTTGCCGGAGAGCACGTTGCGATCCGCCGCATCGGTCCCACCGACGGTGTTGCCGGGGACGTCGTCGATGAAGACGCCTTCCCCGGAGTTCGGCGCCGCGCTGGTCCCCGTGGCATCCAGACCGAGCCAGTTGGCCTGGACCGTGTTTCCGCCGGCCGTGTCGAGACGAATCCCCGAAAAGGTGAAGTCGTTGATGACGAAGCCGCGAATCGTGCTCGCTCCCGCGCTGACCTGGAGTCCGCTCACGCCGGCCGCCACGCCGGTTCCGTCCAGCTCGACAATCGGCCGGTCGACCCAGCCCGGCTGGGTCGTCGCATCGAGCACGGCGGGAAAGAGCACGAAGGGCAACGCGCTGCCGGGGGTGATCGTCGCCACGCCGGCGCTGAACTGACTCGGATACGACGCCTTCAACCCCGGACGTGCCGTGCCGTCGGCCAGCATGAAGATCGCGTGCTCGATCCCGGCCGTCCGGCCGTCCTGGTCGAGGTTCGCGTTACCCAACGAGTTTGCGTTGTCGAGGAACTGGCGCAGCGTCCCCTGGCCCGTGGCGTTGGTGTTGACGACGCTGTCGAAGTTGAAGCCGAAGTCCACGTCGAGTACGGCAATGCCGGTAGCGACGGTCACCGGCGCCACCGACTGTGCCGTGATCGAGCCCAGGCTCAACATCGTCGCATTGGCGCCGCTGTCCTCGGCCGCCGGGTCGGCGCCGCCGACCTCGTCGGAGACCGCAGCCGCCGTCCCGCTCGAGGCGTCGCTGCGGTAGGTCTGCACGGGCCATTCCGTGCCGGCCGCGCTGGGTCGCCCCGAATCGACGCTGTCGTTGACGACCCGCACGTCGTAGTCGCCGTCGTTGAGCCCCGCGAAGCCGTAATTGCCGTCGGTGTCCGTCGTCGTCGTCCGGAGAAAAACGCCGGCGTTGTCATACAGCTCGACCACGGCCCCGGGGCGCGGGACGGTGAACGACGGAGCCGCGGCGACAGCCGTGGTCATGTCGCGTCCGGCTCCGCCGCCGTAGTTCACGTCCTCGAAGGCGTGGCCGACGATGATGTTCGACTTGGCCTGAAGCAAGACCGCGTTGAGGATCACCATGTCGGGGCCGACGGAGACACGAGTGCTCGCCAGGGTGTCGCCCTCCGAGACGAGGCTCGACACGTCGAAGGTGTCCAGGTCGACGCCCCACGAGTCCGTGACGCCCAGCGAGTTGATCGTCGAGTTGAACACGTTGTCGACGGGGTTGTCCACGTCGCTCTGGGCCGTGGCGTTGAATTCCAGCGACTCGCTGCCGCCGGCGAGGCCGGCGTCGCCCTCCCAGGTCAGGAAGGTCGTCCTGACGTCGACCGGCTCGGCGGCCCAGATACCCGACAGGATGTACGAGGTCGCACCATGGCGTTCGATGTCGAAACCGTCGTAGAGCACCAGGGTCTTGCCCGTCAGCGAGTTTTCCTCGTAGATCACGAACAGCGACCAGCCGGCGATCACGGCCTTGCCCGAGCAGAACGGGTTCGTCGTATCGACGGTCAGGCCGGTGAAGGTGTAGCTGCCGTTGCGCGACCCGTCGATCTGAGCCGTGACGTCGGCCATACCACTGAAGAAGTCGTAGACCTTCGAACCCTGGGTGAACTGTCCCGTGAACGTCCGGTCGGCGGTGATGGCCTGGCTGTCCAGCGTCACGTTCGTGTCCACCGTCGCGCCGGAACCGCCCCAGTAGAGGTACGCCGCCCGGATGGTCGCCCCGACAGGAATCCCCGACAGATTGGCTGTCGAGTTCGGTCCGACGTTGCATGCCGAGTTCCCCTGATCCCCGGTGCGCAGCGAGCCCCCGGTGACCGTGTAGTCCAGGAAGCCGTGCAACCGGGTGTACTGGGTCAACGGCAGATCCATGATGTTCGTGGTCAGGACGACGTCGGTGTTCTCGGCAGCGGAGTTGTCGGCGCCGACAGGGTCGGTTTGGTCGGCGGCGACGCTGGCGTTGTTGGTGATGATGCCGACGACCGACGGTGTGAGGATCAGGATCTCGACGCTGGCCGTGCCCGTGTTGACGATCGCGCCCAGATTGCAGGTGATCGTCGTGGTACCGGAACAGCTGCCCTGGCTCGGGGTGGCGGAAACGAAGCTCGTGCCGGCAGGCAGCACGTCCGTGACGACCACGTTGGTCGCGGTGTGGGGCCCGTTGTTGGTCACGACCAGTGTGTAGACCACCGGCCCGTCGACCGGAGCGGGGTCGGGACCGTCGGTCTTGGTGATGGACAGGTCGGCTGGGGCGACAGCCACCGTGACGTATCCGCTGAACTCGGACGTGTTGCCCACCCCGTCCCGGGCCGTCGCCGTCAACTCGGTGCCGACGACCACTCCGGCAGATAGGGGGAAGGTGAAGTCGAAGCGGTTCGTCGAGTCCTCACCCTGCAGGATGCCGTTGACGGGAGTGGCGACCCCGCCGTAGGGATCGTTGGTCGCGCCATCCGTGTCGGCGTAGGAATCCTCGCCCCCGGCGCCGGTGCCACCCTCGGTCAGGGTGATCTCATGGGTTGCGCCCTCGCCGAAGTCCGACGGGTCGCCGTCGGAGACGAACAGCTCGATGATCGAACCGGGACGGGCCCAGCCGGCCAGCCGAAGGTTGGCGCCCACGACCCAGGCCGTGTCGAGCACCGGGTAGTTGAGCACATTGTTGCCGCCGGGCACGACGTCGCCGAGGTCGTTCAGGTCCGGCACGGCGTTGTCGTTGATATCGATCCCCAGGCCGGTATTGCTCGTGATCGAGTTGCGCTGGATGGCGTTTCTCAGGCAATCGCTGCGGATGATGATCCCCGGCCCGCCGTTGAACGCGATGGTGTTGCCCTGGCCCGGCAGCAGGCCGCCGATCGTGTTGTCGTGCGAGTTCTGCGCGACGCGAATGCCGCCGGTCAGGTTGTCGAGTCCGGCCGCACCGGTCCTGTCCGTGCCGATCAGGTTGCCGCGGACGAAGTTGCCGTCGGCGGCGTTCTCGAGCAGCACGCCGATCCCGTCGTTGCCGGAGATCAGGTTGCCCTCCGCAGGCGTCGACCCACCGACGGTGTTGTTGTCCCCGCCGACGATCTTAATGCCCTGGGTGTTGTTCCGGCGTTCCGTCAAGCCGTCGGCTGCCACGCCGAGGTAGTTGCCGTAGACGAAGTTGCCGTCTGCCTTGAGCCGCACGCCGCGCGAGTCGTTGCCGGACGAGATGTTGCGTGCCGCCGGCGCGGCGCCGCCGATCGTGTTGCCGATCGACTCCACGTCGACGCCCTGCAGGGTGTTGCCGCGATCCAGCATGCCGGTGGTGTCGACTCCGATGTAGTTACCCTCGACCGCGTTGCCGCCCAGCGTCTTCAGCACGATGCCGTCGGCCAGGAAGCGGTTGATCACCAGGCCGCGGATCGTGCTGCTTCCGCCGCTGACCACGAGTCCATCGACGGAGGCGCCCGCCGTCGTGCCGTCCAGCTCGATCAGCAGAGTGCCATCGAACGCGGCCGGCGCGGCGGCGGTGTTGGCCGACGCCCCCGGCTGGGTGTAGCCGTCGAGCACCAGCGGATCGTCCATGGCTGGTAGCGCCGCCACGGGTTGGATCGTGTGCGGTCCGGCACCGGGGATGCGGAACTGGCTCGAGTTGGCGGTCGTGCCGCCGCCGGTGCCGATGGCGTTGGCATTCTTGAGGAACTGCCGCAGGCTGCCCTGCGCGCTGCGGGCATCGTCCGCGTTGGTGTCGTCGGCGGTGTTGACGATCAGGTTGTAGGCGAAGCCCAGGTTGACGCCGGTCACGTCGCCTCCACTCACGGAGATCGTGACGTAGGTGTCACCGGGGCCGATGGTGGCCGCCGTGGCCGTGTCGTCCACTGCAGGGTCCTGTCCGCCGTACACCGCGGCTCCGTTGCCCCAGGTCATCTCGGGCAACGGGTCGGGCCAGGTTCCGGGGACCGAGCCGTTCAGGCCGCCGGCGGGCGCGGCGTTGCCGCTGCCGATGGTGGCCGAGCGGGCGCGCACCTTGTAGGTACCGTCGGCCATCACGCTGAAACCGTATTGGCCGGACGCATTCGTCGTGACCGTCTGCAGGTGCGCGTCGGCCGCGTTGTACAACTCGACCTCGACGTCCTCCAGCGCGAGGTCGCCGGCCTGGAAGTCCGAGGCGGTGCCCGCGAAGTCCGCGTCCTCGAAGACCGTGCCGGCGATCGCATAGCTGGCGGTGACGGTGACCCGGCCGCCGAACTCCGAGGTGTTGTTCGACCCGTCGCGAGCCGTTGCCACCAGCTCCGATCCCTGAGAGATCGCGGCCGGCTTGGTGAAAACGAAGCGGAACCGGTTTTCCGTGTCCGCCCCCTGGTCGACGCCGTTGATCGTTCCGCTGTACGAAGTGGCCGGGCCCGTGTCGAGGTCGGTTTGAGTGTCTTCCCCTCCGGCGGCAGTACCGTTCTCGGTAACGGTGAACACCCAGGTCATACCCTCGCCGAGCAGGGTCGGCTCGGTGTCGCGCAGGAAAACCTCGATCACCGAGTCCGCAGGCGCCCAGCCCTCCAGCTCCAGGTTCGCGCCGTTGATCAGTGCCGTCTCGAGGATCGGGAAGTTCAGCAGGTTGTTGCCACCCGAATCGATTGGATCGTTCAAGCTGTAGAACGGTGAGGTGCCTGCGCTCGAGTCGTCGCCGGGTTCGTTCAGGTCGATGCCGATCTGATCGGTCTTGGGGTCCGAGTTGCGGGCCGTGATCGTGCCGTTCAGCGAGAACGAGTTCTTCGTGATCTCGATGCCTGTCGCGCCGTCGTTGACGCTCAATCCCGCGCCGTAGTTCTCGACGAACTGGTTGCGGTCGACGGTGTGGCCCGAGGCCGTCGAGCGGAACGTCATCCCGGCTGCATTGCCCGAGGTCGAGTCGGTACCGATACCGTTCTGCTCGATGCGGTTGTTGGCGAAGGTGCTGCCGGTCGAACCCTTGAGCACGACGCCCTGGCTGGCCGAGCCGAAGATCAGGTTGCCGGTGACCGTGGCCTGCCCCGGGTCGATCGCCAGCCCATCGCCGAACTCCTCGTCGAGAGAGTTGTCGCGCAGCTCGTTGTCCTCGATCGTCCAGCCCGTGGATGTTCCCGAGATCAGGATCCCGCGGGTCCCGCCGAAGCCGATCAGGTTGTTGCGGATCGTGCCGTTGTCAGCGCCGTCGGAGTAGACGTTCTCAAAACCGCGGAGACCCGGGCCGGGATCGGTGAACGCCGCGGCGCCCGAGCCGATCAGGTTCTGTTCGATCAGCGGCCCCGTGATCGCATCGGCCACGAACACATTGCCCTCGCCGATGCTGCTCAGGCCGAAGCCGTAGATCGCGATGCCGCGCAGCACGCCGCTCGAGCCCGTGAAGCGCAGCCCGTAGGCCAGCGAGCCGTCGCCGGCGATCTCCACCTCCGGCGCGGACACCGTCGAGAGATCGAGCTGGTCCACACCGACCTTGCCGCCGGCGCCCAGGCTGCCGGCGTTGGTCTGGACGGTGTTGTCGCCCTGGGTCGACGCGTCCAGAGCCGTGCCGGCGTCGGCGATATCCGGCAGCTGGATCTGTGGCGCGATCGTGAACACGCCCGTGCCGGGGCTGTAATTAGGGTCCGTGATCGGGACGCGGAACTCGCTGAAGTCGGCCGTCGTCCCGCCGCCGGGTGCGATGCCGTTGGAGTTCTTGATGAACTGCCGCAGGCCGCCTTGCACGCTACGCTGGGCGGAGCTGTTGGTGTCATCAAGGGTGTTGACGATCAGGTTGTAGGCGAAGCCCAGGTCTACACCGGTCACATCGGCGCCGCTGACGCCGACCGTGACGTAGGTGTCGCCCGGGCCACCGTTGTTCCCGGTCGCCGTGTCGTCGACCGTCGGCGACTGCCCGCCGTAGAGGGCCACGCCGTTGCCCCACGTCATCTCGGGCAGCGGGTTCGGCCACGTGCCGGGGACGGTCCCGTTCAGCCCGCCCTTGGGCGCGGCGCCGCCACTTCCCAGGGTGGCCGAGCGCACACGGACCTTGTAGTTGATGTTACTCAGGCCACCGAAGCTGTAGCTGCCGTCGACGGCCGTGGTCGTCGAGGCGATGTAGGCATTCGTAGTGCCGTTGTACAGCTCGACGTCGACACCCTGCAGCGCCTTGTCGTTGGCTGCGTTGTAGGCCGAGGCGGTCCCGACGAAGTCCGCGTCCTCGAACACCCGGCCCGCGATCGATGGAAGACGTTCGATCTGGACGTTGTCGAAGTAGACGCCACCTGAGCCGGCCCCGCCGTCGGTCCCGAATCGTAGCTCCGTGTTGGCCGAGATCACGCTGGTGATGTTGGCGCTGTGGGTCGTGGGCCCCGAGGCACAGCCGTCGCTCAGGTTGAGCACGGTCGTCCACGGACCGGTGGCGTTGGCGCGTGCCTCGACTTGCATCAGGGGCCCGAAGAACCCGCTGCAGCCCCAGGTGAAGCTCAGCGTGGCCGCCGACATGCTGCTGAGGTTCGCTCGGCGCCGCGCGTCAGGACCGGCCACGGCGGCCACGAACAAGCAGTGTCCGGCCGCACACCGCGAGTTGCTCTCGACGCGGATACTGCCTGTCGTCGGGCCGTCAGCCTCTCCATTCTCCTGCCAGTTTGCGAGCCAGGGCAGCGTGCCGTCGGTGCCGCTGTACGAGGCGGACGGATGGGGACCGTTGAACTCGTCGCGAACGGTCGCGGCATGGCTCACCGCGGTGGCCAGGACGCACCAGAGCGCACACGCCAGCACCCCTGCCTGCGCGGGTCGCCGCCGGCGCGTACCTATACTTCTTATATCCACTAGGGAGAAACGTTGGTTCTGGCAGGCACCGTGGCAAGCACGGATTACGGTTTTGTCGGTCTCATCCGGACCGGCCGGGGGATCCTGAGTCCCCCTAGCGCAGGGCCTTCAGTGCCTTGCGCGCCTGTTTGTCCTCGGGGTCGAGCGCCAGGGCCCGTTCGTAGGCCTTCCGGGCCTCGCCGGGACGCTGCTGCTGCTCGTAAGCCATCCCCATGCGCCACTGGGCGGCCGAGGCTCGCGGGAGCGCCGGGGCGTGCTTCTCGGGCAGCTCGCGGACGTACCGTTGCAGCAACGTCACCGCCCGCTCCGGCTCGTAGTTACCGAGGATCCGCGTGCGCGCCTGCTGGTAAACCGCTCTGAGGGCCACGTCGCGATCGTCGTTCTCCGCCAGGAGGCCGAACGCCCGGTCCGCTGCGGCGTACTTCTCCTGGCGTTGCAGCACGTACCCTAGATTCATCCGCAGCGCGGCGTCCTGCGGCTCGCGCTCGAGCAGCTCGAGGTACACCGCCTCGGTCGCCGCGTAGTCGTTCTCGGTATAGTCGAGCATCGCCTGCATCAGCCGCCCGCGACGCCAGTCGATCTGCTCCAGATTGCGGATTCTGTCTCGCGCTTTCGACTTGCTCCCTCCGGCGATCGACGGCGCCTGGAGCAGGAACCCGATCTCCTCTTCCAGAGCGTCGACGTTCTCGGGATCGAGCTCGATCGCCCTGTGCAGCATCTTCTTGTAAGTGCCTACGGTGAACATGGCCTTCATCGCGCCCGCGTTGCTCATCTTGATCCGCAACGCCTCGGCGTAGGCGTGGTGGGCCTGGCTGCTCTCGGGCAGCAGCTTCACGGCGCGCTTTCCGTAGCTCACCCCGTCTTCGTATTCCTCACGAGCGTTGCAGATCCGCGTCAGCAGCAACAGGCTCTGCGCCTCGAGCGCCGGCTGCTCGAGCGTGCCCTCGAGGATCGCCCGCGCCTCGTCGTACTCGCGTTCCTCGATCAGCGCGCGCGCTTCGTCGAGCGGCGCTCCCCACGCCGCCTGACACGCAAGGATGAGCCACAGAGCGAACAGCTTCTTCATGGGTGCCCCCGTTTTCCCCTCGATACCGTCATACGGGCGAGACGCCTTTTCGTTGCACCCGATTTCCAGGACTCGGATCAAGCGGGGCGGCGGGCGCGGGGAGGCGAGTCTACCGAAAAACCTCCCCTCTCCCACACCGATTCCGCTCTCGAAATCCGCTTCTCCTATCAGGCAGGGGGCGCTCAGGTCCTCCGGCCGCCCACAGTCGTAAGGAGGAGACGCTGATGAAACGTTCATCCCGCCGCGGAGGCCTGACGCTGGTGCTGCTGTGCATCGCCGCGACCCTGATCCCCGCCGTCGCCTGGGCCGTACCGTGCGGAACGGGGCAGGTCCAGGTCACGCGCACGAGAGATTTCCGCTACTACCAGATCAACGCGGCCGGACCGTGGCACGAGGGCTGGTTCTCCTGGTACCGCGACGCCACCTACGATTGCTGGGTCGAGACCACGACCACGATCTACTGCTTCAACAGCTCGTGGGACGCGTTCTGGGGTATCAACATCAAGAAGAAGGTCTCGAGCTCGACGGAGGTCATGGTCGGGACGCGTGAGGGCACCGACAACGAATGGGACTGCGGCGACACCGCGCCCCCCGACGACTGGTTCTCGGAGAAGTGGCTGGAGCTCGAGGATCCCGCCGGGATCTCGTCGAACTCGCCCGGGTCGATCCCGCACGCCTTTGCCCAGGTCGGTGAGACGATCGGCCGCTCCGGGGAGGGACTGGAGCTGGCCACGGCCGGCTTCAGCGAGGCGGTCCAGGAGTACGGCAGTCGTTTCGTGACCTCGGCCGGAATCCTCGACGAGCTGTACTTCGCGGCGATCGACGTGTCCAATCCGAAACAGGCGCGCCTGGACGAGATCCTGAACGAGCTGGCCACGGCGTTCGGCGAAATGGGCAACGCAATGTTGGACAACGCCGTTCCCACCGACTCCGAGCCGTTCGAGAACGCGTCGAACCTCCTGGCCGAGCTGGCGATCTACCCGGCCCTACAAGACGAGGCCAACTGGTCGGACGGATTCCCGCATCTGGAAGCGGCCGCCGAGACCCTGGCGCTGCTCGCCGGCTCGGTCGCCGGTGGGATCGACTCGGACGACGAGCAGTGGGACTTCCTGGGCAAGATCAGCGAGATGCGTCTGAGCTTGATCGAGTTCGCGATCGCGCTCGACGCGGAATGCAACGACGTCGACGGCGACGGGTCGTGCTCGGTCGACGACTGCGACCCGGTCGACGCGGCCACCTACCCCGGCGCTCCGGAGGTCAACGACGGGGCGGACAATCAGTGCCCCGGCGATCCCGGCTTCGGCGAGGCCGACGAGCTGTCGGGCAGCTCGACCTTCGAGGGTGTCGACACGTTCTGCTGGGCCGCGCAGGGCGGCGCGACGAGCTACGAGGTCGCCGTCTCGGAGCAGCCGGATTTCTCCGGCACGTGTCAGACGGAGGTGGTGCAGTCGACGTGCGCCGGGATCCCCGACACACCGTCCGACGGCGGAGGGCTCTACGTCCTCGTACGCGCGCTGACTCCGCTTCCCGGAAGCTGGGGTGAGAACGGGCAAGGGGACGAGCGAAACGGAACTTGCCCCTGACCGGGGGAGAAGGAACGAGCGGGGCGGGTGGCGGTTGTGGGGCCGCTGCCTGCCTCCCCGCTGGACCTCGATGCGGAAGCGCAGTAGAAATAGGGGGCGATGCTCGATCCATCGTCCGCCAGAATCGGTGCGCCGGCCCTGATTGCGATCGGGGCCCTGCTGCTCGCGTTCGCAGCGGGACCGGCTTCGGCGGAGGTCGAGCGCCCGGGCCGTCATCCAGAACAGCTCCAGCGCCTGAGCTTGCCTGCCTCCACGCCGGAGTCGTTCGACGTGGTGGTTCGGCTCGGCGACGCGGATCGTACGTTGCGTCTGCGGCGACACTCGATGCGGGATGCGGAGTTTCGCGCACGGGCCTGGCTGGCCGACGGTCGCACCGTGGAGATCGCGCCCGCGGACGTCGCGACCTACCGCGGCACGCTGGCCGGTCGTCCGGAAGTCGAGGTCGTCGCCCACCTGACACCCGAGGGACTGGAGGGCTGGGTCGTCCCGGCGCAAGGTCCGGCGTGGACCATCCGGCCCGGCTCCGGTGAGGATCGACGGAAGGGCGACGCGCGACATCGGATCGAGCGGGTCTCCGGGGCCGCAGCCTGGTTCGTCGACGGATGCCCCGAGGGCCGCCCCGCGCCGCTGGACCTGTCCCGGGAGGTCCCGCCGCCGGCGTCGGCGCAGTTCACGCTGGGAACGACGGGACAGCAGCGAGCGCAGATCGCATTCGACGTGGACTACCAGTACTACGTGTTGAAGGGCAGCTCGGTCTCCGCCGGCGTCGCCGCGGTGGAGGCGATCATGAATCAGGTCGACTTCTTCTACGCGCGTGACGTGTTGATCACGTACAAGATCAGCGACGTGATCGTCCGCACGTCGCAGTTCTACTTCCCGACCGGCGGGGGAGACCTGCTCGACCAGTTTCGAGCCGAATGGAACACGAACCAGACCCACATCGTTCGCGACCTGGCCCACCTGATGACGGACAAGGACAACATCGAGTTCGGAGGGCTGGCCTGGGTCGGTGTCGTGTGCACCGCGAGCGCCTACGGCTGGAGTCTGGACAGCGCCGGCATCGTCGGTCACGAGGTGGGGCACAACTGGGGCGCGGGGCACTGTCACGACGTCACGCCCTGCAACAACATGTGCGGCGCCTGTCTCTACGTCGCGCCGAACACCAAGCAGATCATCAGCGCCCACCGTGACTCGCGCACCTGTCTCGACGCGGTCGGCGCCTACGCGACGCCGGTGCCACCCTACGCTCACCCCGAGGACGCGTTGCTGACGCGGGACGAGTTGGCTGCCTCGGCCACGCGCACCTTCGACGTGCTGGCCAACGACCACGACGGCAACCTCGACCCGCTCTCGCTCGACGGCTTCGAGACGCCCAGCCAGAAGGGCGGACCGGTAACGCTGTCGCCCGGCAGCGGAGGCGACGGGCGGGACGAGCTGGTGTACACGGCGTCGGGCGAGGTCTTCTCGGGCGACGACGGTTTCGAGTACACCGTAGGCGACGGCACGGGCCTGCAGGCAGTGGGGCAGGTCACGCTGCAGGTCCTCGCCCCGAGCCTGGCCGGCTACTGGAAGCTGGACGACGGCGTCGGCACGACCGCCGCAGACGCGTCCGGAGAGAATCGCCCAGGCGAGGTCGCCGGGGCGGCGACCTGGGCCGGGGGAGTTCACGGCGGGGCGCTGAGCTTCGACGGTGTGGACGATTCCGTGGTCGTGCCTCCGCTCAACCGCCCGCTGCACGCCGCGACGATCGCGACCTGGTTGAACCGAGTGGGGGGACAGGTCCCGTGGGCCGGTATCGTGTTCAGCCGCGACGGCAACACGTCCGCCGGTTTGAACTTCGGTAACGCCGACGAGCTGCGCTATCACTGGAACGGCACGGCGTCCACGTACACCTGGGACTCCGGCCTCGTCGTGCCCGATGGGCAGTGGGTCTTCGTCGCCCTCGTCGTCGAACCGCATCAGGCGACGATGCACCTGCATGACGGCAGCGCATGGCAGTCCGCAGTCCATGCCGTCAGCCACGACCCGGAGGAGTTCGACGGCGAGATCCAGCTCGGACAGGATCCCGCCGGAGGCCGATGGTTCGCCGGGCTTCTCGACGACGTGCGGTTGTATGACTACGCGCTCGACGCGACGGAGATCGCCGCGCTGCACGAGCTGGGGGGCAAGGCCTACGCGCCGCAACCGCGCGACGGGGGCAAGCTGCTGCCGAGCATCGGTGAGCTGGCCTGGAGCGCGGGACTGGGTGCACAGAGTCACGACCTGTACTTCGGCACGGACTACGTGGCCGTGCGCGACGCGACTCCCGCCTCCGCGGAGTACCGCGGGAACTTCACGACGACCCGCTTCGTGCCTACCGGGCCCCTGATGGACGGGGTGACCTACTTCTGGCGCGTGGACGAGGTCCAGGGGGGACAGGCAGCCGTCGGCGACGCGTGGATCTTCTCCCTGGGTGCGGCGGCGGGGCACTGGAAACTGGACGAGACCACGGGAACCGTTGCTGCCGACTCCGGGGCGGCATTCGACGGTCAGTACGTGGGAGCGCCACAGCTCGACCAGGTCTCGGCCCAACCGATCCTCGGAAGCGCGGTGGGCTTCGACGGAATCAACGACACCGTGCAGATTCCGGCATTGGATCTGGTGTCGGACCGAGTAACCCTCAGCGCCTGGGTCCGGCGAGAAGGCGACCAGTCGCCCTTCTCCGGGATCCTGTTCAGTCGTGCGGGCTCGACCACGGCGGGCCTGAACGTCGGCGACGGGAACGAGCTGCGCTACCACTGGAACGACGGCAACTGGGACTGGGACTCCGGTCTGGTGTTGCCCGACGCCGAGTGGGTCTTCGTTGCGCTCGTCGTCGAGCCGTCCCGGGCCACGATCTACCTCGGGCAGGCGGGCGCCGTCACGGCATCGACCCACTTCGCCAACCATGGCGTGGAGGAGTTCGACGGCCCGTTGTTCTTCGCCCAGGATCCGACCGGCGGTCGGTGGTTCGCGGGAGCCATGGACGATGTCAGGCTTTACCGGCACGCGTTGTCGGCGGCGGACGTCGAGGCGCTGTACACGTCGATGGGTGTCGCGGCAGGCAGCGTGCCCGACGCTGCACCCGGGCCTCCGCTGCGTATCGAGCGTGTTTCGGACGACGACCTCGCGCTGACCTGGGCGTCTTCGTGCGTCGAATCCGACGACGACTACGCCGTGTACGAGGGCACGCTCGGCGACTGGACGACCCATCTCGCCGCGACGTGCAGCACCGGCGGGGCGACCTCATGGACCCTCACGCCACAGTCCGGAAGCCGCTACTACCTCGTCGTTCCGCGCAGCGTCAACCGCGAGGGCGCCTACGGAGCCGACGCCGGCGGGAACCCCCGGCGTCAGAGTTCGGCCCCCTGTCTGCCCCAGTTCGTGTCCGCCTGCAACTAGCCGCGCCGGCGGCGGGCGCAAGGCAGGCTCGGGCGCGCGGCAGTTTTCTACCGAGAAACGGCTCAAGTTCGGGCGGATCGTGGTCGATGGTAGCGGGGAGGAGGGACGATATGACCTCGACCCTGGGTCGCAAACCCACGGATGCCGACTACGGAATGGGCGAGCACTCCTTCGACGGGGATCGCCTGGGTCTGATCGACGAGAGAGAGCTGACGGAGCGCCTGCTCGGCACGTTCGCCTCGCCGAGCTACACGCCGCCCCGGCTGCCGGCGGTCGCGATGGAGCTGATGTCGCTGTCGCAGAAGCCGGGTGTCGAATTCAAGGAGATCGAGGCGCTCCTCGAGCGCGACGCGATGCTCGCCGGCGAGATCCTGCTGATGGCGCGATCTGCGACGTTCGCGGGGATCCGGCCCGTCAACTCGCTGGGTGCCGCACTGGTTCGCATCGGGCTGGTGCAGCTCCGAGACGTCGTGATGCAGGCCGCGATGAGCATGCGTGTCTTCCGCTCGGACGGGTACGCCACCTGCATGGCCCGCCTGCAAGAGCACAGCCGGTCGATCGCGAACCTGTGCCGGATCCTCGCCGACCACACGCCGGTCAGCAGGGACCGCGCCTTCCTCTGTGGGCTGCTGCACGACGTCGGCATCGCCGGGATCCTCCTCGTGCTGGGCGACACGCAGGCGGGCGAGCAGCTACCGGACCTGCTCACGCACTGGCCTGCCATCGACCGGGCCCACACGCAGGCGGGCGCGCGGATGGTCGAGCTGTGGAAGTTGCCCGATGAGATCTGCCACGTCGTCGGCGCGCACCACAGCCCGCGGAACGACGACGAGATCTTGCCGATGGCCGCGGTGGTCTGCCAGGCCGAGGCGCTCGCGATCGAGCTGAATCTCGGCCTTGCCCCCGATGGCGACGAGGCCCTGCAGCTGGGGCTCGAGCATCACCTGGTCGACCGGGTCGACGAGAACACGCTTCTGCACGCGCGCGAGGCGCTCAGGCTCACCGAGGAGAAGCTGGACAAGGTGCGTGCCGCCGCGCAGAAGTGGTTGGAGTCCGGGGCGGGCTAGGCTTGCCGGGAAGCACGAACGCTACTCCGAGCCGACCGGGTTGATCGCGCAGCCCGAACGCAAGAAACGGAGGGCCGATCGCTTCGACCCTCCGTCTCGTCGTATCGCCGGATTGGCGCGAGAACTAGTTGACGCGCACGTTCAGCGCTTCGATGGCCTCCATGGTCAGGCCACCCGTCGCCATGCCCTTGGAGCGCTGGAACGACGTCACGGCCGCCATGGTCTGCTTGCCGATCACGCCGTCGATCGGACCGGGATTGTGGCCGGCCTTCGAAAGCGCCCGCTGCACGTCGGCAACGATGCCGGCCCGCAGGTTGGTCTCACAGAGCACGGGCTTCCAGACAAGCCGGGAATCGGAGGTCGATACCCGCTTGGAGACCGTCTCGTACTCGGCCGGGATCTCGATGCGACGCTCCTGCGGCGGGGAGACGAGCTTGCGCACGCGAACGGTCTCGTACTCGGCCGGGATCTCGACCTCTCTCGTCTTCGCCGGCTCGGCGAGGACGCGCTTCTTGATCGTCTTGTGCTCGGCCGAAACCTGGACGGTCTCGGTCTTGGCCGCGTTCTTCAGCACGCGCTTGCGAACGGTCTTGTACACGGCCGGCTCCTCGACGAGGCACATGATCTCGCCCGTGCCGTTGTCGACCTTCTCGACCGGACCGCGACCCTTCTTCCAGACCGTCTGGGCCGGCTTGACGAGGATCTTCTCCTCGGTCCACTCGTAGCGGGCCGGAACCTCGACCATCTTGGTCGACTCCGGTTTCGTCTGAAGGGTCTCTTCGACCCAGCGGTACTTCGCCGGAACAACTTCCAGCTTCGTCGCGGCTTCCTTCACCAGCACCGTCTCCTCGACCCACTCGAACCGGGCCGGGGTGATCTCGATGCGCTCCGAGGCCTCCTTCTTCAGGACCTGCTCGGTCTCGGTGGTGTAGGTGGCCGGGATCAGGGAGCGCGCGTAGCACTCGCCGGGCTTCGCGTTCGGCGGAAGGTCGGCTGCCGTGTCGGATGCCAATGCCAGGGTGCCGGTGACGCCCAGCCCGGCCAGGGCCAGGCCGCCGACCATCGTCTTCATTGCTCTACTCATGATGGAACCTCTCCTCTTCGCGGATTTCATGGAATTTGACGTTCAAACTCCCAGAGGTCGGAGGAGGCTCCAAAGTCACATGATTCGTGCAAAAAAGTGGGGAGGCGGGACGGAGGGGCGCAACTGGGGTGTTGCGCCTGTTCGCTGTGGGTAGCGCTAACGGCCGGCGAGCGGGACGGCCAGGCATCCGAGCGCTCTCGAGCGCCCCGCGTGCACCGCGCATGATTTACATGCGCGATGTCGCGGAGTACTCGAACGGTTCCCGTCTAGTTGGCGATCAGGGTCGCGGCCGCGGCGTCGAAGACGACCGTGCCGACGTCGGACCCGGTCGAATCGAGCGCAGCCGGGTCGTTCGGCGGGGAACCGGCGATCGTCAGTGTCGTCGTTCCTTCCTTGAGCAGGCGCAGGTCGAGGGTGACGACGATCTCCTCGCCCGCGGCAACCCCGTTGCCCGTGCCGCCGCCGACCTTGCTCACGCCGAGCGTGATGTGGTCGCCGGTCTGGCCCGCGAGGGCCTGCGAGCTCTGGCCGCCGGCAAGCGTCAGGGCTCCGCCGAACGACGCGGATCCGTTGACATACTCCGCCACCGTTTCGTCTCCGATCACCAGATCGAAGGCGAACGAGTAGAGGTCGGCACTGGTCGTCGGGCCGCCGATGGTCAACTGGACCGTGACCGTGTCGCCGTCCGGTGTCCCCGTCAAGCGCACGGTGTTGGCGCCCGCTGCGGTGCCGCTCTCGGTGAACGAGGCGGTCAAGCCCGACGCGATGACCCCGCCGCTGCTGCTGCCTCCACATCCGGTGGCGGACGCCAGAACGACCGCCAGGCCCAATACAAGGATTCGATTCATCGAGATTGTGCTCCGTTTCGTTTCGAACATGGTCTTTTCCTCCCCCCGCGTCAATTCGTCGCGGACTGGCCGAACACGGAGGCCAGAATCGCGAGATCGTTTCCGTCCACACTGCAGTCGCGATCCAGGTCGGCCTCGGCACGGTAGGCGGATTCGCCACAGCTACTGCCGAACGGGATGGCCAGTCGAGACAGGTCGAACCCGTCGACGCGGAACGACAGGTCGATGTCCGCCAGCTCTACGCCGGACTCGCACATGTCGCCCTTGCCGTCCAGGTCGAAGTCGTCCTGCGACGCGTTGGGCATCGTCACGCAGTTGTCCGTGCAGTCGGTGACACCGTCGCTGTCCGCGTCGAAGCCCTCGTCGGAGCTACCGTCGCAGTCGTTATCCATGCCGTCGCAGACCTCGGTGTTTCCGGGGTACATCGCCGGCTCGGAGTCGTCACAGTCGCCGTCGCACTCGCGCACGCCGTCGCTGTCTCCGTCGAGCTCGTTCGCGGGCACGCTGCCGTTGCAGTCGTTGTCCACCCCGTCGCAGATCTCGCCGGCTCCGGGGTAGCTCGTGTCGTCGGTGTCGTCGCAGTCGCCGTCGCACTCGCGAACGCCGTCGCTGTCGGCATCGAGCTCGTCCGCAGGCACGCTACCGTTGCAGTCGTTATCGACACCGTCGCAGACCTCGGCGGCTCCGGGGAACGTCGTGTTGTCCGCGTCGTCGCAGTCGCCGTCGCAGGTGGCATGGCCGTCGCCGTCCGCATCGCTCTCGTCGGCCGGAACGACGGTGTCGCAGTCGTTGTCGACGCCGTCACAGACCTCGGTGGCGCCGGGGAACGTGGTGTTGTCGGTGTCGTCGCAGTCGGCACAGCTCGGCGAGCCGTCGCCGTCCACGTCGGTCGTCTCGCCGGGGAAGTCGGCTCCGGCGGTGCAGTCGTTGTCGATGCCGTCGCAGACCTCGGTGGCGCCGGGGAAGATCGAATCGTCGGCGTCATCGCAGTCGCCGGCGCAGACGGCGATGCCATCGCCGTCACCGTCGATCTCGTCGGCCGGGACGACGGTGTCGCAGTCATTGTCGATGCCGTCGCAGAGTTCGGTGGCGCCGGGGAAGGAGGTGCTGTCGGCGTCGTCGCAGTCGCCGTCGCATGTGGCGTGGCCGTCGCCGTCCACGTCGAGCTCATCGGCCGGGACGACGGTGTCGCAGTCGTTGTCGACGCCGTCACAGATCTCGCTGGCGCCGGGGAAGGTGGTGTTGTCGTTGTCGTCGCAGTCGGTACAGCTCGGTGAGCCGTCAGCGTCCACGTCGGTCGTCTCGCCGGGG
>JAAELQ010000234.1 GCA_024226515.1 bacterium | reverse complement strand
GCGACCTCGACGGAACGACCGTCCAGTACGGCCGCCTGCGTACCCCAGTCGCTGGGCGCACCCGTCTGCCCCTGACCGGGTTTCGGGTCAGGCTCTAGAGCCGCCGCGCGCCGGGCCCGCGCGCTGCGTCCCGGTCGTCGCGATTGAACAACCCACAGGACCGCAGGGACAGGCAGCCGCAACCGATGCAACCGGTCAGGTCGTCGCGCAACCGCTTCAGGGCGGAGATCCGCTCGTCCAGGCGGGCCCGCCACGCGCGGGACAGCCGGGCCCAGTCCTGCTTGGTCGGCGTCCGGCGATCCGGAAGCGTGGCCAGCGTTTCGCGAATCTCCTGCAGCGGGACGCCCAGCGCCTGGGCGCCGCGGATCACGGCGACGCGGCGCAGGACGGAGCGGTCGTAGCGGCGCTGGTTGCCCGGCGTGCGCGCCGACGCGATCAGTCCGAGCTCTTCGTAGAAGCGCAGCGCGGAGGTCGCGACGCCGCTGCGGGCGGCGAGCTCGCCGATCGTGAGCTCGGCGGACAGGTCCGACACGGTCAGCCTCCTTTTCTCTTGACTTCAAGTATACTTGAAGTTGTACGTTTCCCGCATGACACGAAACCTCGATACGACGGCTCCCTCGAACTTCGACGACCTTCCGCGGTTGATGACGCTCATGACGGGTGACGAGAAGCACTCGTCCAGCGCCACCTCGACGCTCGACGTCCTGTGGGTGCTGTACGACCGCGTCCTCGACGTCGACCCGCGCGATCCTTCCGCCTGCGGGCGCGATCGCTTCCTGCTGTCCAAGGGACACGGCCCGATGGCCTACTACGCCGTGCTCGCCGCGAAGGGCTTCGTGCCGCTCGAGTGGCTGCCGCGATTCGGCGCCTACGACTCCCCGCTCGGCTGGCACCCCGACCGCACGCTGATTCCCGGCGTCGAGCTCGGCAGCGGATCGCTGGGCCATGGACTGCCGATCGCCGCGGGTGTCGCGCTGGGGCTGAGAGCGCGGGGCAATGACACCCCGCGCGTCTTCTGCCTGCTGGGCGACGGGGAGCTGGACGAGGGGAGCAACCACGAGGCGATCGCGGCGGCGGCGCGCATGCGACTCGATCGGCTGCGCGCGGTCGTGATCGACAACCGGTCCTCCGCCATGGGCTGGCCGGGCGGGATCGCCGCGCGGTTCGCCGCCGAGGGCTGGTCGACGGCCACGGTGGACGGCAGGGATCACGGGGCGCTGGCCGACGCGTTGCGACACGAAGCGGACGACTCGCCGCACGTCGTGGTGGCGGTCGTGGAGGGGAAGAGTTGATGGATACCATGCGCGACCGTTTCGTCGACTGCACCTCGCGACTGCTCGACGACGATCCCCGACTCGCGGTCGTGCTGGCCGACATCGGCGTCTCGAGATTCGTGGACTCGGGCGCGGTCGGTCGGCACCCCGACCGGATCGTCAACGTCGGCATCCGCGAACAGCTGATGCTCGGCGTCGCCTCCGGTATGGCCCTCGAGGGGTTGCGACCCATCGTCCACAGCTACGCGCCGTTCCTGGTGCAGCGCCCCTTCGAACAGATCAAGCTCGACCTCGGCCATCAGGGCCTCGGGGCGGTGCTGGTCTCGATCGGGGCGTCGTACGACACCGCGGGCGAGGGCCGCACGCACCAGGCTCCCGGCGACGTCGCGCTGCTGGCGACGCTACCCGGCTGGCGCATCCACGTCCCCGGCCATCCCGCCGAGGTCGAGGAGTTGCTCGGCCGCGCGGCCTCGTCCGACGAACGCGTGTACATCAGGCTCGCGGAGGACGTCAACGACTCGGCGCTGCCCGTCGCCGACGGCAAACTGATCCCGATCCGTCGGGGTCGCAGGGGGATCGTGATCGCGGTCGGCCCGACCCTCGAGCGCGTCCTGCAGGCGACGTCCGGGCTCGACGTCGGCGTGCTGTACACCGCGACCGTCAGGCCGTTCGACGCCGCGGGCCTGCGAGCGCTGACCTCGCGGCCGGATGTCGTGCTGGTGGAACCCTACCTCGAGGGCACGTCCTCGGCGGAGGTCTCCGCATCTCTGGCCGACCGACGGCACCGACTGCTCGCCCTCGGCGTCCCCCGGACCGAGCACCGGCACTACGGGAGCCGGCACGAGCACGACGCCGCCCACGCCCTCGACGCCGCCGGACTACGCGCGCGAATCGACGCCTTCCTCACTCGATAGGAAATCGGCGTCATCGGCCGAGCTGCATCGCTCGCTACTGGGCGACGGTCCTCGCCTTGCTCTCCATGCCCTGGCGCGTGAGGTAGGCCACGATGTCGGACAGCTGACGCACGGTCAGCGTTCCGCTGAAGTCGGCCATCGGCGACGTACCGTCCCCGTACTTCTCGGCGACCTTGTGGCTGGGCGCGACGATCGACGTGGCGAGGCCGCCGGGGCCGAGGCTGTCGACGTCGAGCCCCAGCTCGGGCGCGGGCGTTCCGGCGCTCGGGGCGGGCAGATCCGCGTCCCAGGCGACGGTGTGGCAAGCTGCGCATCCGAGCGAGACGAAGGCCGTTTTGCCGCGCTCCTCGTCTCCCTCAGGAAGCAGCAGCACCGTAGCCGAGTAGCCCTCGCTCTCCCCCGTCCCCTGCGCGCAGGCGAGGGCGAGGATCGGGAGTAGGGCGGCAAGCAGCATCTTTCGTGGCATAACGAACCCTCCGCAAGCACTTGAATCCTCAGAGCACCTCCAAGTCAAGCCGAACTGTCGCAAAAAGAGACCTTTTGGGTGCGTTTTTTTGCTCCTGACGGCATTCTTGACGCCGGAAGTCCCCTATCCTGCAGGTGACTCAACTCGGGTGTCCCATGCGCGATCCTCTTGCCTGGATTCCGGTCCGATTCAAGCTGCCGCTGACGTTCGCCGCGTTCTGTCTGCTGGCGTTCGGGCTGGGCGGTTACGTCGTCGCGCGGACGGCGAGCGAGTCGTTGACGAAGCAGATCGGTCTGCGGCTGGACGAACGCGCCACCAGGTTGAACCTGGTGGTCGACAAGTCCCTCGAACTGCTCGGACGGCGTGTGCAGGACTTCGCCTCGGACGGCTTCATCCGCGTGCAGCTCGAGCGGCTCACCGCGCCGTCGGCGGACGACGACGCGACGCGCGACAATTCCGTGGCGCGAGCCGAGATCGTACGGCACTTGCGGGAGAACAAACTGTCGCTGGTGGATTCGTTCGTCGACGCGTTCCTGCTCGACAACGAAGGAGGGAGAATCCTGGCGGCCCATTCCGTCGGGGCCGCCCCCCTCACGTCCTTCGATCGTGACGAGCTGTGGATCGGGCCGCTGACCGCCCCGGGCGCCGAGTTCCCGTTTCCCACGTTCGCCCTGTCGACGCCGATCCAGAGCATCCAGGGCGGCCGACGCCTGGGTTATCTTCAGCTCGTCGTGCGGGCCGACGTCTGGGCCGACGGGTTCGGCGACGCACTCGAGTTTCCGGACGCGACCGGATTCACCGCCCGACTGAGCAGCGCCGATGGAACCACGCTGGACCTCGTCGGCGCCGCGAGTGACGCGATCTCTCCGGTGACGGACGACGGCGACGGCCGGATCCGCTTCACCAGCACGGTCGAACGCGCCGGCTGGCGCCTGGATCTCGCGGTCAACGAGGGCGCGCTGTCGTTGCCGGTCGAGGAACTGCTGTGGAAGTTCTTCTACCTGGGCCTGACCCTGGTCGCGCTGACGATCGGGATGTTGCTCTTTCCACAGCAGTTCCTGTTGAAGCCGCTGGCCGCGCTGCAGGACGCGGCGCGCCGCATCGGCGAGGGTGACTTCTCGGCGCGCATCGACTACGACTCCACCGACGAGGTCGGAGAGCTCGCCGGCGCCTTCAACCTGATGGCGACGGCGGTCGAGGAGAGAACGCAGCGACTCGGACACTACGCCGAGGCGCTCGAGCGGCGCGAGGCGGACATCCGCTTCGAGCGCGACCGCCTGAACACGGTCATTCGCTCGATGGAGGACGGCCTGTTCATCCTCGACTCCAGCGGCAACATCACGCTGGCCAACGTTGCTGCGCGCCCCGTGATCGAGGCGATGGCGAAGAGCAAGGAGGGCAAAGCGAAGACGCCGTGCCGCAAGAAGGACGGCGCCTCGGGCAGCTGCCTGCAGTGCATCTCGAACTTCGGCAACGACCTCCAGGGCTGCACGGTCATCGTGGGCTCGCGGGTGTTCGAGATCAACGGTGCGGTTCTCTCGGGTCCGACCGAGGCCGCGGCGGGCAAGGTGTTCGTCAGTCGCGACGTCACGGCGCGCGTGCGCCAATCCGAACAGCAGGCGCACCAGGAGCGGCTCTCGGTGCTGGGAGAGATCGCGGCCGTGATGGCCCACGAGTTGAACAACCCGTTGGCGGCGATCTCGATGTTCAGCCAGATGCTGCTGGGCGGCCTGGACATCGGATCGGGCGAGCGCTCGCACGCCGAGGTGATCTACCGCAACACGGAGAGCTGCAAGGCCACGATCCGCGCCCTGCTCGACATGGCCACGACCTCGGCCTCGGAGTTCGACGAGTTCGATATCGATCAGCTTGTCGCCGACGTGATCCAGCTGCTCGAGCCGGTCGCCCAGCGGCTCGGCGTGCGGGTCGTCGCCGGCACCGCCGCTTCGGACTCGCGGGCATTCGGCGACGAGCTGCAGCTGCGCCAGGCGGTGGTCAACCTCGTGATGAACGCCATCCAGGCGCTGTCGGACGGACAACTGGGCCAGGTGACCGTGAACACCGAGGATCGGGGCGACCACGTCGCCGTCAGCGTCGGCGACGACGGCCCCGGGATCCCGGACGCGGTCCGCGAGCACATCTTCGAGCCGTTCTTCACGACCAAGCCTCCGGGCGACGGCACGGGCTTGGGGCTTCCGACTTCCAGGCGTATCGTGGACGCTCAGGGCGGCCGGCTGACGCTCGTCGAGAGCCGGCCCGGGCGGACCGTATTCGAGATCGTCGTTCCGAGGTGGGACGTCGCGGCCCGGACGGCGATTCCGATCGTCGGAGAGACGGTGCCGAACTCCGTACAAGAAAGGAAAGGGGCATGACTCGATCCGGCAACAGTTGCGCACCGTGGCTCCCCGGGGAGCTGCGTGTGATGGTCGTGGACGACGAGCCGGACGTCCGCCTGGGCCTGCGCCTGCTGGCCGAGTCGGTGCAGGCCGAGGTGCGCGAAGCCGAGAGCGGCGAGCAGGCCGTCGAGATCTGCGAATCGTGGATGCCGCATCTCGTGCTGTCCGACATCACGATGGACGGCATGTCCGGGGTCGAGCTGCTGTCGGTGCTCGGGCGCAAGCTGCCCGAGGTGCGCGTCGTCCTGATCACGGGTTTCGGGACGATCGAGCTGGCGGTGGAGGCGATGCGCCGCGGCGCCGTGCACTTCATCACCAAGCCGTTCGACAACGAAGAGGTACTGCAGACGGTCCTGCGCTATGGCCAGGAGGCGGTGATCCGCGAAAAGGCGCGCGGGCTCGAGAGCTCGTCCGCCGACGGGACTCCGAGGATCATCGGAGAGGATCCGAAGATGCAGGCCGTGCTCGACCTGGTGCGCACCGTGGCGCCCACACCGATGTCGGTCCTGATCCAGGGCGAGAGCGGCAGCGGCAAGGAGCTGGTTGCCCGCTCGATTCACGCCCAGAGCGAGAAGCACGAGGCGCCTTTTCTCGCCGTCAACTCCGCTGCGCTGCCCGACACCCTGCTGGAGTCCGAGCTGTTCGGCCACCAGAAGGGCGCATTCACCGGAGCCGACCGGACTCGCGCCGGGATCTTCGCGCGGGCCGAGGACGGCACCGTGTTTCTGGACGAGATCGCTCTGATGTCGCCGGCCTTCCAGGGCAAGCTGCTGCGCGTCCTGCAGGAGAGGACGGTCGTGCCGCTGGGGACCACCACGTCGGTCCCGGTGGACTTTCGCCTGGTGGCCGCGACGAGCCGCGACCTGACGGGCCGCATCGACGCCGGCGAGTTCCGCGAGGACCTGTTCTACCGCCTCCGGGTCGTCACCATCGACGTACCGCCCCTGCGCGAGCGGCCGGACGACATCGTCCCACTCGCGACGCATTTCCTGTCCAAGTACTCCGACCAGGTCGCCGCCCACGTGGACCGACCGCCCTATCTGTCCCCCGCCGCGATCTCGGAGCTGCGCGGCCACGCGTGGAAGGGCAACGTCCGCGAGCTGGAGAACTGCGTGCAGCGCGCGCTCGTCCTGGCACGGGGTGAGGAGATCCTCCCGGCCCATCTGGGCCTGGGCAACGACGACGGTGCGTGGGCCGCCCCCGCGGTCGAGGCGTTGACCTACGAGGCGGGCAAGCAGGAGGCCCTGCAGTCGTTCCAGCGGAGCTACATCGAACGCGCCCTGGTAAACACCGGCGGCAACGTGACGCGCGCAGCCGAGAAGTGCGGCCTGACCCGCGCCGCGCTGCAGCGGATCATGCGCTCGCTCGATCTCGACCGCAACAAGTACGTGTCGCCGGGAGAAGCCGCCAGGTAGACGCGCCTACACGCGGCATCGGGGGTGCATACTCGAGTTTGCGCCGCCAACCTCCTGGCTCTCAACGACTTGCTCCCCGCGAACGGGCAGACCGTGTATCGCGGCGTATGCACCCGGCGAAGATCCCTGCCTCACGCTCGCATCTCGCCGAACTCGGAATAGCCTACGGAACACCGGACTTTCGCGACGTTCGCGCGGTTCCGCTCCCCGACTCGCAGACCTGGCACGTTTCTTCCTATAGACACCCTCCTGCATCCATCTGTCGTCGAGGGTGAAAGAGATGAGACTGCGCAACGTCTGTCGCCTCACAAAACCCACCGCACTCGTCGTCGCGTCGCTTCTTCTGACAGGGATCTGCGTCGCCCCCGCGGCGGCGCAGGACCGCGTCGACGACTTCCGGTTGAACTGCGCAAGCTGCCACACGATCGGTGGCGGCCGCCTCGTGGGCCCCGATCTGATCGGCGTCACGGAGCGCAAGGACCGCGCCTGGCTGGCGCGCTTCATCGTCGATCCGCAATCCGTCATCGACAGCGGCGACGCCTATGCGATGAAAATCCTCGACGAGGCTCGCGGGGTCGTGATGACCGCGGTGCCCGGGATGACGATCGACCGCGCGATGAACCTGCTGGATCTGATCGAGGCGGAGTCGACGGCCGACAAGTCGCAGTTCGCGGGAATCCAGATCAGCGACCGGCCGTTCACCGCGGCCGACATCGCCACCGGACGCGAGATCTTCCTCGGCACCCAGAGGCTGACCAAACGCGGCCCGTCCTGCGTCTCGTGCCACTCGGTCAACGGCATCGGCGTCCTGGCGGGAGGCAAGCTGGGGCCGGATCTCAACGCCGTGTTCGAACGGCTCAACGGACGCAAGGGACTGGCCACGTGGCTCTCCGCCCCGGCCACCCTGACCATGCAGTCCGTCTACAAGGATCATCCGCTGGATGACGACGAGATCATGTCGCTCGTCGCCTTCTTCTCCGACAAGTCCGTCGCGCCTCCCGAGAGCGGCCAGGCGGCGACGCTGATCTTCATCCTGCTCGGCATGGCCGGCACCGCGGCAGCACTGGTTCTGTTCGATGTCGTGTGGCGCAGGAGGTTCCGGGCCGTTCGCCGGGAGCTCGTGCCGGACACTCCCCTGGAAGGGAAGGGCTAACGATGGGAAACAACCCATGGATCAAGGACACCGTCGATCCGAACTCTCGCGCCTGGGAGGAGTTCTATCGCAACCGGTGGCAACACGACAAGATCGTTCGCAGCACGCATGGCGTAAACTGCACCGGCGGCTGCACGTGGCAGATCCATGTCAAGGACGGAATCGTCACGTGGGAGATGCAGGGGCTCGACTATCCCGAGATCGACCCCAAGCTGCCGCCGTACGAGCCGCGCGGTTGCCAGCGCGGAATCTCGTATTCCTGGTACCTGTACAGCCCGCTGCGCGTCAAGTATCCGTATATCCGCGGTGCGCTGATCGACCTGTGGCGTAAGGCGCGCGCGCAGCACGACGATCCGGTCGCGGCGTGGAGGTCGCTGACGGACGACCCGAAGGCGCGCGCCCGCTGGCAGCGCGCGCGCGGCAAGGGCGGCTTCCGCCGGGCGCACTGGGACGACGCGCTGGAGATCATCGCCGCGTCCTGTGTCGACACGATCAAACAGCACGGACCCGACCGCATCGCCGGCTTCTCGCCGATTCCCGCGATGTCGATGCTGAGCTACGCCGGCGGCGCCCGCATGCTGCAGCTGATGGGCGGGATCGCACTCTCGTTTTACGACTGGTACTGCGACCTTCCCCCTGCCTCGCCGGAGGCGTGGGGCGAACAGACCGACGTCAACGAGTCCGCGGACTGGTACAACTCGAAGATGCTCGCCGTCATGGGCTCGAACCTGAACATGACGCGCACGCCCGACTGCCACTTCGCCGCCGAGGCCCGGCACAACGGCACGAAGATGTACGTCTTCTCGCCGGACTTCAATCAGGTCGCGAAGTACGCCGACACCTGGCTCGGCATCAACGCCGGACAGGACGGCGCGTGGTGGATGGCGGCGAACCACGTGATCCTCAAGGAGTTCCATCACGAACGCCAGGTCCCGATGTTCATCGACTACACCAAGCAGTTCACCGACGCGCCGCACCTGGTCGAGCTCGTCGAGCAGGACGGCGAGTGGAAGCCGGGCCAGATGCTGCGGGCCAACCGGCTGACGCAGTACGAGGGGATCGAGAACGGCGACTGGAAGTTCCTGTTCTGGGACCAAGCCGAGAGCCGGCCCAAGGTGCCGTGCGGCAGCGTCGGCGCCCGCTGGGCCAAGCAGACCAAGGGCAAGTGGAACCTGACGCTGACCGACGAGACCGACGGCAGCAAGATCGACCCGATCCTGACCTTCCTCGGCTCGGAGGACGGCCGACGCAACGTGCTGCTCGACGACTTCGCCGAGGCGCGCTCGCTGCGCCGCGAGGTTCCGGTCAAGAGCGTGACGACGGCGGACGGCAAGCAGGTCACGGTCACCACGGTCTACGACCTGATGATGGCGCAGTACGGCGTACCGCGCGGCCTCGGCGGGGACTACCCGAAGGATTACAACGACGACGACGCTCCGTACACGCCGGCGTGGCAGGAGAAGTTCACCGGCCTCGGCCGCAAGGACCTGCTGCAGTTCGCGCGCGAGTGGGCGAGTACCGCCGAGCACACCGGCGGCAAGTGCACGATCATCATCGGCGCCGGGATCAACCACTGGTACCACGGCAATCTGATGTATCGCGCCGCTATCCACGCGCTGATGTTCTGCGGCTGCGTGGGCAAGAACGGCGGCGGTCTGGCGCACTACGTGGGCCAGGAGAAGCTCGCGCCGGCCGAGTCCTGGGGCGCGATCGCGTTCGGCAAGGACTGGATCCCGGCGTCGCGGCTGCAGAACGCGCCCAGCTGGCACTACGTCAACACCGATCAGTGGCGCTACGAGAGGGCGTTCACCGACTACCACACGGTCCCGCCGAACCAGCCACCCGGCTCGCTCGCCACGGGTCACACGATGGATACCCAGGTGCGCGCCGTGCGCAACGGCTGGCTGCCGTTCTACCCGCAGTTCAACCAGAACAGCCTGGACCTCGTCCGCGAGGCCGAGGAGGCCGGCGAGGACGTGGTGGACTACACGGTGAACAAGCTCAAGAAACGCGAGCTGAAGTTCTCCGTGGAGGACCCCGACGCGCCGGAGAACTGGCCGCGTGTCTGGTTCATCTGGCGCGGCAACGCGCTGATGTCCAGCAGTAAGGGACACGAGTACTTCCTGCGGCACTACCTGGGGACCCACGACAACGCCATCGCCACCGAGATGGCCGGCGACTCCGTGAAAGAGGTCAACTTCATCGAGAAGGCGCCCCAGGGCAAGATGGACCTCGTCATCGATCTCAACTTCCGCATGGACACGTCTGCGCTGTACTCCGACATCGTCCTCCCGGCGGCGACCTGGTACGAGAAGTCGGACCTCAACTCGACCGACATGCACAGCTTCGTACACCCGCTGAGCGAGGCGGTCCCGCCGTGCTGGGAGTCGAAGAGCGACTGGAACATCTTCAAGACGATCTCGGAGAGGTTCTCGGAGATGTCCGAACGGCACTTCCCGGAGGAGGTGCGCGACCTGGTGGCGACTCCGCTGGCGCACGACAGCCCGGCGGAGATCGCGCAGAAAGAGATCAAGGACTGGGTGACGGGCGAGGTCGAGGCAATCCCCGGCAAGACGATGCCGGGGTTCAAGGTCGTCACCCGCAACTACAAGGACCTGCACAAGCAGTACAAGTCGCTCGGCCCCAACGTGCGCGAGAGCGGCCTCGGCGCCCACGGCACGCACTACAAGTGCGAGGAGTTCTACGACGAGCTGCAGGAACGCAACCCGATCACCTGGAACGGCAACACCTACCCGTCGATCGAGAGCGACATCGACGCCTGCAACGCGGTGCTGCGGTTGGCGACCGTCAGCAACGGCGAGCTGGCTTACCGCTCGTACAAGAACATGGAAGAAAAGGTCGGCCTGCCGCTGACCCATCTGGCCGAGAAGTCGCGTTCGGTCCGCATGACCTACGAGGATCTGCAGACGCGGCCGCACCGCTACCTGAGCAGCCCGATGTGGTCGGGGTTGATCGAGTACGGGCGGGCCTACGCGCCGTTCACTTACAACCACGACGCCCTGGTCCCCTGGCGCACGCTGACCGGCCGCCAGCACTTCTATCTGGATCACCCGGGCTACATCCAGTTCGGCGAGCACCTGCCGACCTACAAGCCGAAGCCGACCCCGACGCAGTACGCGGACCTGCGCGTCAGCGAGGAGGCCGGGCCGACGCTGATGCTGAACTACCTGACTCCTCACGGAAAGTGGCATATCCACTCGACGTACGGCGACAACCAGCGCATGACGACGCTGTCGCGCGGCTGCGAGCCGTTCTGGGTCAACGACAAGGATGCCGAGAGCATCGACATCAAGGACAACGACTGGGTCGAGGTGCACAACGATCACGGCGTGCTGCTGACGCGCGCCTGCGTCAGCGCCCGCATACCGCGCGGCATCTGCATCGTCTATCACTCGCCGGAGCGCACGTACGGCATCCCGAAGTCGCCGCTGCGCGGCAACCGGCGCGGTGGGGGCCACAACAGCGTGACGCGCACACGGCTCAAGCCGAACCTGATGGTCGGCGGCTACGGTCAGTTCACCTACCACTTCAATTACTGGGGCCCCGTGGGGTGCAACCGCGACACGCACATCTACGTGCGCAAGCTGCCCAAGCTCATCTGGTAACCGGGAAGAACTCGAGGGCGAGAGGACACGGCCATGGATGTGAGATCCCAGATTTCGATGGTGTTCCACCTGGACAAGTGCATCGGTTGTCACACGTGCAGCATCGCGTGTAAGAACATCTGGACCGATCGCAAGGGCACCGAGTACATGTGGTGGAACAACGTCGAGACCAAGCCCGGCACCGGTTACCCGATGCAGTGGGAGAACCAGGACAAGTTCCGCGGCGGCTGGGAGAAGAAGGGCGACAGCGTCCAGCTCAAGTCGACCGGCAAGGCCCGGGTCGTGGCCAACATCTTCCACAACCCGTCGATGCCGAGCCTGGACGACTACTACGAGCCCTGGACCTACGACTACCAGAACCTGTTCAACGCGCCCGAGGGTGACGACCAACCGACGGCGCGGCCCATCTCGATGATCGACGGCAGGCCGATCGACATCGAGTCCGGCCCCAACTGGGACGACGACCTGAGCGGATCTCCGGTCTACGGACAGAACGATCCCAACCTGAAGGCACTGACCGACGAACAGAAGAAGCAGCTATTCGCCATCGAGCGCCTGGTCTTCTTTTACTTCCCGCGCATCTGCAACCACTGCCTGAACCCGGCCTGCGTCGCATCGTGTCCCTCGGGGGCCCTGTACAAGCGCGGCGAGGACGGGATCGTGCTGATCGACCAGAAGGTCTGCCGTGCCTGGCGCTCGTGCGTGGCGGCCTGCCCCTACAAGAAGACGTACTTCAACTGGCAGACCGGCAAATCCGAGAAGTGCATCCTGTGCTTCCCGCGGCTCGAGACCGGCCAGGCGCCGGCGTGCTTCCACTCCTGCGTCGGACGAATTCGCTACCTCGGCGTGCTGCTCTACGACGCCGACCGCCTCGAGGAGGTCGCGAACGTTCCGGACGATCAGCTCGTCGAAGCGCATCGCTCGCTGATCCTCGACCCACGGGATCCCGAGGTGATCAAGGCCGCGCGAAAGAGCGGCGTCCACGACTCCGTGATGGACTCGGCGCGTCAGTCGCCCGTCTACAAATTCGTCAAGGAATGGGGCATCGCGCTTCCGCCGCATGCCGAGTACCGCACGTTCCCGATGCTGTTCTACGTCCCGCCGATGCTGCCCGTGATCTCGCGGCGCGAGCAGGAGACGACCGTCACCGACTCGGACGAGTTCTTCCACGACATCGACAAGGCTCGCGTGCCGATCGAGTACCTGGCCAGTTTGCTCGGCGCAGGCAACGCCGGCAAGGTGAGCTACGCCCTACGCAAGCAGATGGCGGTGCGGCACTACCGGCGCATGGTCACGGTGGGCGACGTGGACAGCGAGGTGGTGACGCGGATCCTGCGCGCTGCCGACTGTACGGAGGAAGAGGCCGAGGAGATCTACCGCCTGACCTCGCTGTGCAATGCAAACGACCGCTTCGTCATCCCCCCCGCTCATCGCGAAGAGGCGATCGAGATGATGAAGGACACGATGGACCACAAGCAGGCCGTCGGCTTCGGCTTCCTCTCCGGCCCCAAGAGAGGGATGTGATGCTCTCTCGGTCGCAGCGCTACGACCTGCTGGCGCAACTGCTGGACTACCCGGAGCAGGGCGGCTACGCCGAATCGGTGGCCCGCTGCATCAACGAGTTGGAGGGCGGCTACGCCGAGGCGGCGGCGATGCTACAGCCGCTGTACGAGCGCGTCCGCGAGATGAGCCGCGAGGCGACGCAGGAGCTCTACACCCGCACGTTCGACATCAACGCCGTTTGCACGCTCGAGATCGGCTGGCACATCTACGGCGAAGACTACGCCCGCGGCGCGCTGCTGGTGAAGATGCGAGAGCAGCTGCGGCTGAACAACGTGCCCGAGTCGGTGGAGCTTCCGGATCACCTGACCCACATGCTGATCCTGCTCGGCCGGCTGGACGGCGAGGAGGCCGACGAGCTGGCGGCGCGCTACCTGCTGCCGGGGCTGGACAAGATGCTCGACGGCATGGCCGAAGGCGAGCATCCGTACCGCGCGCTGCTCGAGACGATCTCGCACGTCGTACGCGCCGATCACGACGTGAAACCCATCGCACCGCGCGAGCAACGCAGCGATCCGCCGGACTGGAAGAATCGTTTGCCGGTATTCGGTCAACAGGGGTGCGGCCGACGATGAGCGGAGCGTTCCACGGACGGGAGGAGGACCTGTCATGAATCTCAGTGCGGAAGCGTTCCGCTACCTCGACCAGTTTCTGTTCATCGCGCTGCCCTACCTGGCGTTCGCGATCTTCTTCATCGGTACGATCCAACGCTACCGCATGCAGAGCTTCACCTACTCCAGCCTGTCTTCGCAGCTGCTGGAGAACAAGCAGCACTTCTGGGGCATGGTGCCGTTTCATTACGGCATCCTGGTGATCCTCGCCGGGCACGTCGTCGCGTTCCTGATTCCGCGCGCGGTGCTGGCCTGGAACGGTAAGCCGCTGCGGTTGTACATCCTCGAGGTGGCCGCGCTGATCTGCGGCATGCTGGCGCTCGTCGGGCTCGTCATGGCCGTCGTGCGGCGCATCCGCCACCCCAGGATCCGCATCGTCACCACCGTCCCGGACTGGATCCTGCTGGCGATGCTGCTGTTCCAGATCGCAACCGGCGTCCTGGTCGCGATCTTCGTCGGCTGGGGCTCGTCCTGGTTTGCCGCGGCGGCCACGCCGTACCTGCGGTCGCTGCTGGTCTTCAGTCCCGACATCAACTACCTGGCCGAGATGCCATGGGTCGTGCGGCTGCACATCATCAACGCATTCCTGTTGATCGCCTTCTTCCCGTTCACGCGACTCGTTCACGTCCTCGTCGTCCCGAACATGTATCTGTGGCGCAAGCCTCAAGTCGTCCGCTGGAACTGGAACCGCCACACCGTCCGCCGTGTCGACTAGCTCGAGATTGGAGCCTGACGTGACGCACTCTTCCCAAGATCCATCGCCGAACAAGGACCCGGGCAAGGGAACGCGACTTCGCTACTGGGACCCCGAGGACGCCGGCTTCTGGTCCGGCGCCGGGCGACGCATCGCGTCTCGCAACCTGTGGATCTCGATCCCCAACCTGCTGTGCGGGTTCGCCGTCTGGCTCTACTGGTCGATCATCATCGTCCAGATGCAGAACCTGCACGCGCTCGGCTTCTTCCCCTTCGCCGAGGACAAGAGCCTGCTCTACACGCTGCCCGCCATCGCCGGGCTCGCGGGAGCGACGCTGCGCATTCCCAACTCGTTCATGATCGCGATCTCCGGCGGTCGCAACGTGATCTTCGTCACGACGCTGCTGCTGATCGCGCCCTCGCTCGGGGTCGGGATAGCCCTGCAGAGCCCCGACACGACCTGGCTCACTTTCGCGCTGCTCGCGGCGCTGTCGGGCCTCGGCGGCGGCGCCTTCGCGTCGTCGATGTCCAACATCAGCTTCTTCTTCCCGAAGCGCGTGCAGGGAACCTCGCTGGGGCTCAACGCGGGCCTCGGCAACGTCGGCGTCAGCGTGATGCAGGTGTTGCTGCCGTTCGTCATGACCTTCGGCCTGTTCGGCGCGCTCGGCGGTGAGAGTAAGACGCTGCCCGAGGCGCTGGGCGGCGGCGAGGTCTGGATCCAGAACTGCGGCCTGGTCTGGGTCCCTGTGCTGGTGGTGCTGGCCGTCCTCGCGTTCCTCTTCATGAACAACCTGCCGCAGCACAACGTCCCGGCGACACCGCTGGCCGTGCTCAAGATGCTGTGGCTGGAGCTGCTCGGCTTCGCCGGAGCCGCGGCCGGGATCTTCCTGCTCGTCACCGACTGGGGCGGCTTCCCCGATCTGGCCAAGGTCTTCATCGTGCTGATCGCGGCGGTATCGATCACGCTGGCCCTGATGCGGTTCGTCACGCCGAAGGCGACGAAGGAGAACCTGGTCAATCAGTTCTCCATCTTCCGCCACAAGCACAACTGGGTCATGACGTGGCTCTACACCATGACCTTCGGCTCGTTCATCGGTTACTCGGCCGCCTTCCCGAAACTGATCCAGGATGTGTTCGGCACGCTGCCCGACGGTTCGCTGAACCCCGGCGCGCCGAACCCGCTGCACTACGCGTGGCTCGGCCCTCTGGTCGGGTCGCTGATCCGTCCCGTCGGCGGCTGGCTCTCCGACAAGCTCGGCGGCGCACGCGTCACGCAGTGGGACACCGTGGTGATGATCGCCGCGGCGCTGGGCGTCGCGTACTTCGTTCAGGCCGCGCGTGGGGCGGCGCAGCCCGAGACCTACTGGTGGCCGTTCCTGATTCTGTTCCTGCTGCTGTTCACGACGACGGGGATCGGCAACGGCTCCACGTTCCGCATGATCCCGATCATCTTCAAGCCGGCCCAGGCCGGACCCGTGCTCGGCTGGACATCGGCCATCGCCGCCTACGGCGCCTTTCTCATCCCCAGAATCTTCGGCACACAGATCAAGGCCGGGCACGCGGAGTACGCGCTGTACGGCTTTGCCGCGTACTACGCGAGTTGTTTGGTCGTGAACTGGTGGTTCTACGCGCGCAAGAACGCCGAGATCCCCTGTTGAGGAGTCTCTCCGAACCATGAGAGTCCGCGTCGTCATCATCGTACTCGTCCTCGGCATCGGCATCGTGTCGGCGTCGCTCGTGTCCGCGCTGACCCGCTTCAATCTGGTCGGCAACAACGAGGGCTACCGTCCCGAACAGCCGATCGCCTACTCGCACCGGGTCCACGCCGGTGAGCTGGCGATTCCCTGCCTGTACTGCCATCCGGGAGCGGAGCGCAGCCGACACGCCGGGATCCCGTCCTCCAACATCTGCATGAACTGCCACCGCTACGTGACCGCGCCGCTCGGCTCGATTCGCGAGGAAGAGCGGGTCGCCGGCGAGGAGGGGCGCGAAGTCGTTCCGCTGGTCTCGGCGGAACTGCAGAAACTGTACGACTCGCTCGGCCTCGACGAGCAGCTCGTCCGGGACCCCGAGCGCGAGGAACAACCGATCGTCTGGAGCCGCGTGCACCAGGTCCCCGACTTCGTCTACTTCGATCACCGACCCCACGTCACCGCCGGCGTCACCTGTCAGCGCTGCCACGGCCCCATCGAGGGCATGGACCGTGTCCGTCAGTTCTCGAGCCTCAGCATGGGCTGGTGCGTGAACTGCCATCGCGAGTCCGGCGGCACGCGCCTTGCCGGACGTCCGGTCGATCCGTCCCTCGACTGTGTCACATGCCACTACTGAACGAATGGGCAACCCGATGAGCCGAGACGAGCGACAGAACAACGACTTCAAGCGGCGGGAGTTCCTGCGACTGGCCGGATTCGCCCTCGGCGGAACGACGCTGGTGGGTTGCAGTCGCGGTGTCGAGCACGGCGTCATGCCGTTCCTCGTCCGCCCGGAAGAGGTTACGCCGGGCAAGGCGTACTGGTACGCGTCGGTGTGCGGCGCCTGCCCCGCCGGCTGCGGGGTTCTGACCAAGAACCGCGACGGGCGGCCGATCAAGCTCGAGGGCAACCCGGACCACCCCGTGTCGGCGGGAGGTCTGTGCGCCATCGGGCAGGCGAGCGTCGTCGGCCTCTACGACTCGAAGCGACTGCGGAATCCGTTACGGCAGGGCCAGCCGGCGACGTGGCGGGAGGTCGATCGCGAGATCGCCGACCGCCTGGCGGCGGTGCTGACGTCCGGTGGGGGCGTTCGCTTCCTCACGGACTCGACCAGCGGACCGACCGAGCGTAGGCGCATCGCCGACTTCCTCGCGCCGTTCGGCGGCCGCCACGTGACCTACGACGCGTTCTCCGTCTCGGCGATCGCCGACGCACACCGAGAGACACACGGTCTGCGGGTCGTCCCGCGCTACCGCTTCGAACGGGCCGAGGTGATCGTCGGCCTGGGCGCCGACTTCCTCGGACAGTGGCTCTCCCCCGTGGAGCA
The DNA here is from genome assembly GCA_024226515.1 of bacterium. Taxonomy (GTDB): domain Bacteria; phylum Acidobacteriota; class Polarisedimenticolia; order Polarisedimenticolales; family Polarisedimenticolaceae; genus JAAELQ01. The sequence continues at coordinate 22,740 of JAAELQ010000234.1, read as the reverse complement.
TGCGGCGGGATATCGGGCGGGGCGCGCGATCGATCACGGAGCGGAGAAGTTCTCGCACCACATCCAGCTCGAGTCGCGGATGACGCTGACCGGCAGCAACGCGGACCGGCGCGTCGTCGTGCCCTCCGGCGCCATGGCCTCCATCGCGGCGCAGCTGGCCGGCGAGCTGGCCAAGCTCAGCGGAACGCGCCCGCCGTTCGGGTCGACCCCGGCCTCTCCGGTCGATGTGGCGACGATCGCCGAGATCGCCCGCGCGCTGTGGGATGCGCCGCGCGGCAGGACGCTGGTCGTATGCGGAGAGAACGACCTCACCGCCCAGCGCCTGACCAACTACGTCAATCATCTTCTCGGTAACTACGCCCCCGACGCGGGCAAGTCGACGATCGATCTGGACGGCCACGCGGCGGGACATCACGGGGACGAACAAGAACTCGCGCGTCTGCTGGACGAGATCGAAGCGGGCTCGGTGGCCGCGCTGTTCGTGCGCGGGATCAACCCGCTGTACGACCTGCCCGACGGCGAACGGGTCGCCCGGGCACTGGAGCGCGTCGAGTTGGTCGTGTCGTTCGCCGAGCGCGAGAACGAGACCGCACGGCTCGCGGGCTTCGTCTGTCCCGAGCCGCACTACCTCGAGGCGTGGGGCGATGCGGAATCGGTCGCCGGCGTGGTCTCGCTCCGGCAACCCGCCCTGCGGTCGATCGGTTCGACGCGGCCGTTGCTGGAGTCCCTCGCGACCTGGTCCGGGCGGAACGCTTCGGCCTACGATCTGTTGCGGGAGTCGTGGCGCAGCGAGGTCTTCCCGCGAAGACAGGCCGACGCGCCGTCGTCATTCGACGCCTTCTGGAACGCGACCCTGCACGACGGCTCCGTCCGCCTGCAGCGCGAGGATACGGCGCACGCCTTCGACGCCTCCGCCGTCACGGCCCCGCGGGGCTGGCGCGAGCCGGAGACCGATGCCTGGGCCCTCGAGTTGCACCCGTCGGCCGGCATGTTCGACGGTCGGCACGCGCACAACCCCTGGCTGCACGAGCTTCCCGATCCGATCGCGAAGACCGTGTGGGACAACTTCGCGGCCATCTCCCGCGCCGCCGCCGACGCGCTGGACGTGTCGGACGGAGACGTCATCCGGCTGACCGTCGACGGTACGTCCGAGGCGTCGATCGAGCTTCCGGCGCTGGTCCAGTCGGGCCAGCACACGCAGACCGTGGCGGTGGGGCTGGGCTACGGACGCGAGGGAACCGACCGCTTCGCGCGCGTCGGGCCGCAATGGCTCGAGGGGCGCCTGACGCTCGAGCCCGGAGAGACCATCGGCACCAACGCGGCCCCGCTGCTGGCCTGGAGCGACGGCCGGCTGGCCTACGGCGGGCGGCGCGTCCGCGTGGAGAAGGCCGGACGACGGCACACGCTGGTCACGACCCAGCTGCACCACTCCCTGGACGTCCCGAAGCGATTGGCGATGGGCGGCAAGACGCACCGCGCCATCGCGCAGGAGACGACGCTGGCCGAGTGGCGCCGGGACCCCGGCGCCGGAGGCCACGGACATCACGACACCGCCACGCTGTGGCACGACCATCCGAAGGAACCCCATCACTGGGGTATGGCCATCGACCTGACGGCCTGCACGGGCTGCTCGGCCTGTGTGATCGCCTGCCAGGCCGAGAACAACGTACCGGTCGTCGGCAAGGACGAGGTGCGCCGCGCGAGAGAGATGCACTGGATGCGGATCGATCGCTACTACGGGGGCGAAGAGCCCGAGGTCGACGTCGTCCACATGCCGATGATGTGCCAGCACTGCGACAACGCGCCGTGCGAGACGGTGTGTCCCGTGCAGGCCACGGTCCAGAGCGCCGAGGGGCTGAACCAGCAGATCTACAACCGTTGCGTCGGCACCCGTTACTGCGCGAACAACTGTCCGTACAAGGTGCGGCGGTTCAACTGGTTCGACTATCCGCACGACGATCGCCTGCAGAACCTCGTGCTCAATCCCGACGTGACGGTCCGCTCGCGCGGAGTGATGGAGAAGTGCAGCCTCTGCGTGCAACGCATCCAGGACGCCAAGGCGGAAGCCAAACGCGTGGGGCGGCCGCTGGCCGACGGAGACATTCAGCCTGCGTGCGCCCAGTCCTGTCCTGCGAACGCCATCGCCTTCGGCGACACGAACGACCCCGAGAGCCAGGTCGCGCAACGCAAGCACGACCCGCGCCACTTCACGGTGCTGGAGGAGCTCGGCGTCAAGCCTGTCGTCGGCTACCTGACCCTGGTGCGCAATCGTGAGGAAGAATAAGCAATGAGTGATATGGCCACGGGACTGCGCCTGCCGCTGGTCGAGGGCAACCGGCAGCCCACGGACGTCACCAATGACGTCTGCCGTCCGCTGGAGAACAGCCCGACCGGCCTGTGGTGGGCCGGCATGGCGCTGGCGGTGTCCGCCCTGGGCCTGGGCGCCGCCGCGGTGATCTACCTGCTGCGCACCGGCATCGGCGTCTGGGGCCTCAACCGCACGGTCGGCTGGGGCTTCGACATCACGAACTTCGTGTTCTGGATCGGCATCGGTCACGCGGGCACGCTGATCTCGGCCGTGCTGTTCCTGTTCCGCCAGCGCTGGCGCACTGCCGTCAACCGCTCGGCCGAGGCGATGACGATCTTCGCCGTCATGTGCGCGGGCCTGTTTCCGCTGATCCACATGGGCCGGCCGTGGCTGGCCTACTTCGTCTTCCCCTACCCCAACACGCGCGGTCCGCTGTGGATCAACTTCCGCTCGCCGCTGTGCTGGGACGTGTTCGCGGTGTCGACGTACTTCCTCGTCTCGCTCTCGTTCTGGTACATCGGCATGATCCCGGACCTGGCCACACTGCGCGATCGGACGACATCGCAGATCAAGCGCAAGCTGTTCGGCTTCTTCAGCCTGGGCTGGAACGGCTCGACGAAGACCTGGCTGCGCTACGAGACGGTCTACATGCTGCTGGCCGGCTTGGCCACGCCGCTCGTGTTCTCCGTGCACACGATCGTCAGCTACGACTTCGCGACCTCCGTCATCCCGGGCTGGCACACGACGATCTTCCCGCCGTACTTCGTCGCCGGCGCGATCTTCTCCGGATTGGCGATGGTGCTGACGCTGATGCTCGTCGCCCGTAAGGTGATGCGGCTCGAGGCCTACATCACGGTGGGTCACGTCGGTTCGATGTGCAAGCTGATCATCGGCACGGGCGGCATCGTGGGCACGGCCTACGCCACCGAGTTCTTCATCGCCTGGTACTCGGGCAACCCCTACGAACAGTTCGTGTTCATGAACCGGGCCATGGGACCCTTCGCCTGGGCCTACTGGATCATGGTCTCGTGCAACGTGCTGACGCCGCAGTTGCTGTGGTTCAAGAAGATCCGCACGAATCTGTTGCTCGTCTTCATCCTCTCGCTGTTCATCAACGTCGGGATGTGGTTCGAGCGCTTCGTCATCATCGTGACCTCGCTGCACCGCGACTTCCTTCCCTCGAGCTGGCACGGCTACGTGCCGACCAAGATCGAGATCGCGACGCTGATCGGCAGCTTCGGGCTGTTCTTCACGTTGTTCCTGCTGTTCGTCCGTTTCCTTCCGGTCATCTCGATGGGCGAGATCAAGGGCGTGCTGAGCTACGGCCGGCCGCATGCGGGAGACGACTCATGAATCGCAATCTGATGGGCGTGTTCGAGCGGGAGGAGGACATCCTGTCCGTCACCCGAGCCTGCCGCGGGCGCGGCTACGAGATCGTCGACGTCTACTCGCCGTACCCGGTGCACGGCATCGATCGCGCGATGGGCGTCAAGCCCTCGCGCATCACCTGGGTCTGTTTCGCGCTCGGGTTCTTCGGCGCCGCGGCAATGCTGGCGTTTCAGATCTGGACCTCGGCGATCGACTGGCCCGCCAACATCGGTGGCAAACCGCTCAACTCCGTGCCGGCATTCATCCCGGTCACGTTCGAGTCGGCGGTGCTGATGGCCGGACTGGGGACGGTCTTCGTTCTGTTGCTGCGATCGCGCCTGCACCCGTGGCGCAAACCGGAGATGATCCACCCGCGCGTCACGGACGATCGCTTCGTGCTCGCGATCCGTCAGACCGACGCCGACCTGGACCCGGACATGGCCGAGCGACTGCTGCGCGATCACGGGGCACTCGAAGTGCGCGAGGATATCGGCGAGGGCTTCCAATGAAGGGCGTAATCAGCATCGGACTGCTTGCCCTCGTCCTGGCGGCGTTGATCGGTGCCCACTGGCTCCTGCTGCCCGATCCATCGCGCCGCAACTGGGAGTTCTTCCCCGACATGGTCGAGTCGGTGGCCGTCGATGCGCAGAGCCCGGCAGCGGCCCTCGACGACGGCACGCAGATCGATCTGCGGCCCGTCCCCGGCAGCGTCGCCCGAGGCTATTCCCCGTTCGAGTACCCGGCGACGCCGGAGGGTGCCGCGCTCGCGGGGCAGCAGTTGCGCAACCCGTTCACCGCCGACGACGCCGACGCCGTGGCGCGAGGCGCCGTGGTCTACAGCAACTTTTGCGCGGTGTGCCACGGCGGCGCGGGACGCGGTGACGGCACCGTGACGCGCCGCGGAGTTCCGCCGCCGCCGGACCTGCACCTCGACAACGCGATGCAGATGACCGACGGGAAGATGTACCACGTGATCACGACCGGCCAGGGCAACATGGCGTCCTACGCCTCGCAGCTCGAACGCGACGATCGCTGGCGCGTGATCCTGCACGTCCGCTCGCTTCAGGCCGCGCAGCCGGCCGTGGAAGATGCGCAATGAGTAGTCACACCGAAGTCGATACGGTCCTGACCCGACGCTTCGAGCTCGGGCGGCGGGGCACGGGCTGGCTGCCGATCGTGCCCGTGGCCTCGCTGCTCATCGTTCTCGTCGGGATCGCGGTCGCGCCGGAGAGGGTCTGGCCCAACGTGCTCCTCTCGGCGATGTACTTCGTCGGCCTGGGCCTGGCGGGGATGCTGTTTCTCGCCTTTCTCTATTTGAGCTCCGCCGGCTGGAGCGTCTGCTTCAAGCGCGTGGCGGAGGCCGTCGCCTCCACGCTGCCCGTGGCGGCGGTACTGATCCTGTTCACGCTGGGCGGGATCGGTGTGCTCTACGAGTGGTCCCACGCCGACGTCGTCGCGTCGGACCCGCTGCTGCAGGGAAAGGCCGGCTGGCTCAACCTGCCGTTCTTCATCGCGCGGACCGTCGTCTATCTCGTCGTCTGGCTGCTGTTCTACAGCGCGATGATCCGGACGTCGCGGCGGCAGGACGAGACGGGCGGCATGGCCGGATACCGCAAGAGCGCAGCCCTGTCGGCCGGATTCATGGCCGCGTTCGCGGTGACGTTCTCGCTGTCCACGTTCGACTGGCTGATGTCGCTGCAGCCGCACTGGTTCAGCACGATGTACGCCGTCTACAACTTCTCGGGCGCGTTCGTCAGCGGACTGGCGCTGATCACGCTGGTCGTGATCCTGCTGCGCCGCAGCGGCGCGCTGCGCGGCGTCGTCTCCGAGCACCACCTGCACGACCTGGGCAAACTCATCCTCGCCTTCTCCACGTTCTGGGCCTACATCTGGTTCTGCCAGTACATGTTGATCTGGTACAGCAACCTGCCCGAGGAGGTCACGTACTACGTCGGGCGTCACGACGGCGCGTGGGCCGTGCTCTCGACCGCCAACGTGCTGGTGAACTGGTTGATTCCGTTTCTGATCCTGCTGCCGCGCCCCGCAAAACAGAGGGACGGCATGCTGCTCAAGGTGTGCGTCCTGCTGCTCTTCGGCCGCTGGCTCAATCTGTACGTGATGATCCAGCCCGTCTTCGAGGAAGGCGCTCCGGTGCTCGGCATCTGGGAGATCGCGCCGGTCGTCGGCGCCGCCGCGCTGTTCGTGATCTTCCTGCGCCGGGGACTCGCTGCGGCCGACCTGATACCTCGAGGAGACCCCTACCTCGACGAGAGCCTGAGACACCACCAGTAGTCCGAAGGGAACAGGTGAGCGGTCCGTGGAAGTTCAGAACAAGGCAACCAGCATAACTCTCTTCAGTCTGAAGACCCGCCAGATGCGGGCATTCCACATGTCGTGGTTCTCGTTCTTCCTCTGTTTCTTCGCCTGGTTCGGCATCGCCCCGCTGATGGCGGTGGTGCGCGAAGAGCTCAGCCTGACCAAGGCGCAGATCGGCAACACGATCATCGCCTCGGTGGCGATCACGATCGTGGCGCGGCTGTTCATCGGCTGGCTCTGCGACCGAATCGGCCCGCGCCTGTCCTACACGATTCTGCTGATGTGCGGCTCGATCCCGGTCATGTGCATCGGCCTGTCGACCAGCTACGAGACCTTCCTGTTGTTCCGCCTCGGGATCGGCGTCATCGGCGCGTCGTTCGTCATCACCCAGTACCACACGTCGGTGATGTTCGCGCCGAACTGCGTCGGCACGGCGAACGCGACCTCCGCCGGCTGGGGTAACCTCGGCGGCGGCGTCACGCAGATGGTGATGCCGCTGGTCTTCGGCGTCTTTCTTGCGCTGGGCTACAGCGACGCGGTCGGCTGGCGCGGGGCGATGGTCGTCGCCGGCGCGGTCTGCTTCCTCACCGGCATCGCCTACTTCTTCCTCACGACGGATCTTCCGAACGGCAACTTCAAGGAGCTGCGCGAGAAGGGACAGCTGCCTTCGGTGGCGAAGAACAAGGGCGCGTTCCTGTCCGCGGTGAAGGATCACCGCGTCTGGGCGTTGTTCCTGATCTACGCCGCCTGCTTCGGTATCGAGCTGACGATCAACAACATCGCGGCTCTGTACTACATGGATTACTTCGATCTGGGGATCAAGACCGCCGGACTGGTGGCGGGCCTGTTCGGCCTGATGAACATCTTCGCCCGCACGCTGGGCGGCTTCATCAGCGACAAGTTCGTCCAGCGCGGCGGGCTGCGCGGCCGCGTGAAGTGGCTGTTCATCGCCCTGGCGATCGAGGGCGTGGCGCTGATGTTCTTCTCGCAGATGCGCGTGCTCGCGCTGGCCATCCCCTCGATGATCGTGTTCAGCCTGTTCGTCCAGATGTCGGAGGGCGCGACCTACTCGATCGTCCCGTTCATCAACAAGCGCGCGCTGGGCGCCGTCGCCGGGATCGTCGGCGCCGGCGGCAACATGGGTGCGGTGGCCGCGGGTTTCCTCATGCGTTCGGAGGCGATCACCTACCCACAGGCGCTGCTGATCCTCGGCGTGCTGGTCCTGGGCTGCTCGTCGTTGACCTTGCTCGTGCGCTTCGACCGCGAGACGGAAGAGACGGTCGCACGCGAACATGCGGTCGCGATGGCGAAGCGTCGTGAAACGATGGCCGACCGACCGCCGCTCACCGAGCTGATCCCCGGCCTCAAGCACGTGCGGCCGATGGACGCGCTGCGCATCTATCTCGGCATCGCCCTCGTGCTCAAGGGCATCTACTTCATCACCAACATGTCCGAGCTGGAGCTGACACTGGGCGCCGGCATGGGCCAGGGGCAGACGATGATCGCCTGGTCGGTCGTCTTCGCCCATATTGTCGGCGGCGCCAGCCTCGCGCTGGGCTTCGTCTCGCGCGTGGCGGCCGGGGCCAACGCCGTGATTCTGGCCGGTGCGGTCGTGGTGCACCTGATCGGCACCGCGGACAGCAGCCTGCTCGGCGGCAACCTCAGCTTCCAGTTCACGTTCTTCGTCTTCTTCTCGTTGCTCCTGCTGGTGTGGCGCGGCTCGGGCCCGCTCTCGCTGGATCACCTGATGCGACTGGACGAGGACCGGGAGCCCGACCTGTTCGGCAAGGCCTGAGTCGAGCGTCGGCCCGGAGACGTCACTTCCGGATGCGGAACACGAGCGGGCCCGTGCGCACGAAGAACTTGGATAGGCCGCCGGTGTAGTTCAGGCAGCGGTCGCCCCGCGACTCGAACCACAGAATCGCGTCGTAGGGGTCCATCGAGTTCACGGCGTCGGAGTCCGAGACCCAGAACTTCTCGTAGTTCGGCTCGAGTTCGCGGTAGCGGAACGGCACCGGCCCGCGCGACAGCGCTGCTCGCAGGGCGTGTAGGAGACGTCGTGGAAAAACGTACGAGCTGCGAAAGACGACGGTCTTGCGTAGGACGATCGACGCCTTGATCAGCTTGCCCTTCATGCCGAAGTCGCCGTAGGGGCGCACCGCGTAGCCCTCGGCCGCCCACGGGCGGCACTGCCACGCCGCGCCCAGCAGCAACAGCCCGTCGGGCTTCACCACGCGCCGCATCTCCGCCAGCGCGCTGGCTGGGTCCGGGATGTGCTCCAGCACGGCCGTCGTCCACAGCGCGTCGAACGAGCCGTCGGCGAACGGAAGCGCGGTCGCCGACGCCGGAACGAACGGCTTGTGATAGTAGCGGCCGGCGGACTCCGCGAGGTCGGTGCCGAGGTAGTCCGGCACGACGTCCTGAAACCGCCCCCGGCCGCTGCCGATCTCGAGGCACCGGCGCGCGTCGAGCCCGTGACCGGCAACGAACGCCTGCAGTGGACCGAAGAACCGGTGCTGGCTGACGTCGCGCGAAGCGTAGGACTCGCCCTCGTACGCGGCTTCGTAGAACTGCTTCGCTCCACCCGGCATCCGGGACCCGTCTCCTATTTCCGTCGGCGGCGCAGACGAATCTAGCCCGGATCCTCCGCGATTGCACGGTTTTCGTGACCCGCCACGGGGCGACTCCTCCAGGGAATCCTGCGCGGTTCCGCCCAGATTGCTTCTCCGGGAGCAGCCGGTCCGAACGGGACGTGTTTTTGAGTATGATGAAGAGGTGCAGGGAGGTGCAGCATGCGCAGCGGAACCCACGCCATCCTCGCCGGACTCGCCGCCGCGATCGTGTTCGCGATGCCTCTCGCCGAGGCCGGCGACACACCGACGGTCCTCTACCGCCTGCAGCCGGGCAGCACGTACGAAGAGGGCTGCTACAACCAGTGCATGTGCCCGATCGTCCAGGCGCCGCTCGAGGGCACGTTCGGACTACGCCTGCTGCCGACGGCCGCTCCGTTCGATACGTACGCCGTCGAGCAGGTCGACCTGTCCGTGCCGGCGCTGAATCACGTGCTGACCGGCTCGGGCTTCTTCTCCCCGCTCGGCGAGCTCAACCGGATGGAGCTCGATCTGGTGCTGAACGGCGAGCCGCGGCTGTTCACCAGCGGCGGGTTCGTGCCCGCCGGTGCGGAGTTCCCGGAGATCGAGATCGTGGTCTCCGTGAACCAGATGGCGTCGTGCTTCGACTACGTGATGCACATCGTCGCCTCGCCCCACACGACGCCGTATCCCGAGCTGTCGGTGGCGATGACGGAGCTGACCTGGAGCGCGGCCGAGGGCGCCGACAACTACGACGTCGTCTGCGGTGACCTGACGGCCCTGCGCGGGTCGGGCGGCGACTTCGGCGGCTCGACCGACGAGTGCATCGCGGCCGAGGCCCCTGCCACGTCGACGACCTACGACCAGACGCCCGCGCAGGGCACGGCCGTCTGGTTCCTCGTGCGGGACCACGCCGGGTCCTACGACTCCGCCGGATCGGCGCAGGCCGGCTCGCGCGACGACGAGATCGACTCCGCCGGGCCCGCCTGCCCGCCGTGATCGCGGAGCCGCTGCGGTTCTCCCCGCTCGGCGCGGTCATACTGAGTCTGCTTTGTGCGACGACCGCGGCGGCGCAGAGTTGGCCGGGGTTTCGCGGGCCGAACCATGACGGAACGGCGACCGGAGCCGTGCTCGAGGGGCGAAGCTCGGCGCTGAGCGTCGGTTGGAAGCGCGCGATCGGTCCCGGCTACTCGTCGCTCGCGATCGACGACAACCGCGTGTTCGCGATGTTCTCCGCCGGGCGGGTCGACGTCCTGGGCGCGTTCGACGTCGAGTCGGGCGACGAGCTGTGGCGCTACCCGATCGAGGGCCGGTACGCCGGACATGACGGCTCGCACGACGGGCCGCTCTCGACACCGTTCGCACGCGACGGTCGAGTCTACGGCCTCGGCGCCGCGGGCCGCCTGTTCGCACTGGAGGCCCGCTCCGGGCGCGAGATCTGGGCCACGCACCTCGTAGACGACCACGGCGCGCGGAACCCGTATTACGGGTTCACGACCTCGCCGCTGATCGCCGAGGGCGTCCTGATCGTGCAGGTCGGAGCCGCGGGCAAGGCGATCGCCGGCTTCGACCCTGCGGACGGCTCGCTGCTGTGGGCCACGGGCGACGACACGATCGACTACCACTCGCCGATCGTGGCGACGCTCGGCGAGCGCCGGCAGGTCGTCGCATCCGGACGGAGAACGATCCGCGGGCTCGATCCGCGCACCGGCGCGGTGCTGTGGACCCACGAGCACGGCGGCGACGACCTGGCGCTGGGCGGACGCACGATCGTGCCGCTGCCGGCGGGCGACGATCGGTTGTTTTTGATGAACGAGCTGGACTCTTCGGTGATGCTGCGGGTCACGAGGAAGCGCAAGGGCTACAGAACGAAGCAACTGTGGTCGGGCCCCGCGCTGAGATCGTCCTACGTCACGCCGGTGGCCCGTGACGGCCTGATCTACGGCATGAACAACCGCATCTTCACCTGCGTCGACGCGGCGACGGGCGAGATCGTCTGGCGCTCGCGACGACCCGGCGACGGGTTTCCCACGCTGGTCGGCGACCGCCTGGCGATCGTCACCAAACCCGGGACGCTGCACGTGGCGCAGACCGGCCGCGGTGGGTACGTCGAGCTGGCGCGCATCGACCTGTTCGACGAGCACTCGTGGTCCGAGGTCGCCTTCGCCGACGGGCATCTGTTCGCACGCAGCATGGAGCACGTGGCGCGCGTCGACGTCGGCGACCCGGCCGCGGAAACCGGCGCCGCCGCGTCCTGGGTGGCGGCCACGGAGTTCGGTCGCTTCCTCGCGCGGCTAGAACGGTCGGACGACAGGAAGACGGAGCTCGACGAGTTCTTCGCGAAGCAGGAGTCGTTTCCCATCGTCGAGGGCTCCGGCATCGTGCACTTCGTTCATCGCGCCGCTGCGGAGGACGTGGGAATCGTGGGCGACATGCTCGGCTCGCGGCGCGAGGATCCGATGCGACGCGCTCCGGGGACCGACCTGTTCCACTACTCGGTGCGTCTCGCGCCGGAGGCCGCCGTCACGTACGGCTTCCTCGTCGACTACGCCGATCCGCAGCCCGACCCGCTGAACCCGCGGCGCGGCAAGGGCCTGTTCGGCGACGTGTCGTTCGTCGCACTGCCCGGCCGCCGAACGCCGGATCTGCGCCCGCCGAGGGATCCGTCGCGCTGGGGACGCCTCGAAGCGCTGCAGCTGCAGAGCGCAGTCCTCGGCGAGCGCCGCAACGCCTGGGTCTACCTGCCCGCGCTGTACGATCTCGACGACACGCGCCGCTTCCCGGTGGCCTACGTCCACTCCGGCAAGGACGCCCTCGAGGAGGGCCGAATGCAGGGCGCTCTGGACCGGTTGATCGGCGACTCCGTCGAGCCGATCGTCGCCGTCTTCGTCGAGGCCGACCCGAAGAACCCCGGCGGAGACCTGGGACGCCTCGAACCGTACTCCGCGATGATCGCGACGGAGCTCGTGCCGGCCGTCGACGCGCGCTACCGCACGCTGGCCACCGCAGACGCGCGGGCCACGGTCGGCGCGGGGCGCGGCGCGAACGTGGCCCTGTACGGCGCACTCGCGCATCCCGCCGTGTTCGGCCGGGTGGGGTGCGAGGGACCGGCGCTGTGGGCCTCGACCGTCGGGCCGCTGATCGCGCCCGCCGCCGAGCAGCCGCCGATCGTCTACTTTCGCTGGGGCACCTACGCGCTGCGCTCGCCGCACGAGGCGTGGGACATGGCGGACGAGAGCCGCAGGATCTGGTCGATGCTGCAGGCCGCCGGGCACGACCCGGTCGGTGGCGAGGTGCCCGAGGGCGTCGGCTGGGCCTGCTGGCGCGGCCACCTCGACGAGCTGCTGTCCGCCGTGTTCCCGCTACAACGCTGAAACTGGAGACCGGTCAGGGACAGGTCACACCCGCTCGCGCGGCACCAGCGGAATCGGAGCCGAGCGAGCCCGTGTCTCCCGGGCAGTCGCCGCGCGAGCGCACGAGGTAGTACTGCGTCTCCGCAGGACCCGGCAACGACACGTCGACGCTGAGTCGATCCGAGCCGTTCGTTTCGACGCACGCGCCCCCGCCCACGAAGTCGGCAGGTAGTGCGGAGCGCAGCGTGTCGTACGTCAGCGTGGCCGCGCCCGGAGCGGAGGGAGCCTGCCACTGCAGCACGTTGGCCGACAGGGTCAGTCGGCGCGCGGGGCCCGCGGCGGCCCACAGGCCGTCGTCCTCGGGATCGCAGTCGCCCGCGTCGCATCGGCCGTCGCCGTCCGCGTCCGCGCCGTCGTTGGCCGGGTCGAACAGACCCGTGGAACAGTCGTCACACGTGTCGCCGTCGGAGTCGGCGCACTGCCCCGGATCGCCCGGCGCCTGGTCGACCGAATCGAGACAGCCGTCGCCGTCGAGGTCGACGCACCCTCCGGGGCACGCGTACTGGCAGGCGTCGAGCACGCCGTCGCCGTTGCAGTCGAGCCACGGCGCCGTCGCGATCTCGCACTCGTCCGTCACGCCGTTCGCGTCGCAGTCGGGCTCGCAACTGTCGGGGACGCCGTTGCCGTTGCAGTCGCCGAGGATGTTCGCGTACCACAGCACGCTGCCGCCGGTGGACGAAGCGACGACGACGTCGGGGGCCTCGTCCGAGTCCACACCGGCGACGTCGATCCAGAGCGGCTCGGCCGAGACACCGATCGAGCGCGCGGGGCCGAACGCGCCACCTGCGCCGAGGTTCTCGTACCACACGATCCGTCCGTCGATCGCGGAAGCGGCGAGGAGGTCCACGTCGAGGTCCCCGTCCAGCTCGGCCGCGAGCACGAACGACACGCCATCCAGGGCTGCATCGACCACGGTCGCGCCGCCGAAGGAGCCGAGCCCGTTGAGGTTCTCGTACCACGCCACGCTGTCGTCGTTCAGCGCAGCGGAGACGAGGTCGACGTCGCCGTCCCCGTCCAGATCCGCATGCGCGACCGAACGCACTCCGTCGGCGGTGCTGGAGACGATCGTCGGGCCGCCGAAGTTGCCCGCGCCGTCGAGGTTCACGTACCACGCGACGGTGTCGTCGTTCAGCGACCCCGAGATCACGTCGAGGTCGTCGTCGCCGTCCAGATCCGCCGCCCGGACCGTCCACGCTCCGTCCGCCGAGCTCGAGATGATCCGCTGGGGCCCGAAGGTTCCGAGGCCGTCGAGGTTCTCGTACCAGGCCACCTCGTCGTCGTTGATCGACGCCGAGAGCAGATCCGCGTCGCCGTCCCCGTCGAGGTCGCCGTCCGCGACGCCGACGACGCCGCCGGCCGCCGTCGAGACGATCTGCCCCGGGGCGAACCCGCCCGCCCCGTCGAGATTCTCGTACCACGTGATCTCGGAGTCGTTGATCGACGCCGCGACGACGTCCGCGTCGTCGTCTCCGTCGAGATCCACGGCCAGCACGGACCGCGGTCCCGACCCCGACGTCGAGATGACCTGCTGCGGCCCGAACGAGCCGTCGCCGTCGAGGTTCTCGTACCAGGCGACCTTGTTGCCGGTGAGGGACGCCGAGACGACGTCCGCGTCTCCGTCGCCGTCGAGATCCGCCGCGACGGCGGACTGCGCTCCGGCCACGTCGAGCGAGACCGGGTGCTCGACGAACTCGTCGCCGATCTGGCAATCGTCCGGCTGCCCATCATCGTCGCAGTCGGGCTCGCAGGCATCGGGGACGCCGTCCGCGTCGCAATCGGAGTCCAGCCCCTGCGCGACGTCGCACGTGTCGGCCTGTCGGTTGCCGTTGCAGTCCGGCTCGCATTCGTCCGGGAGGCCGTTGCCGAGCCCCGGCGCACAGTCCTCGCTGAACGCGCTCGTGATGTCGCACTCGTCCGCGACACCGTTCGCGTTGCAGTCCGGCTCGCACTCGTCCGGAATCTCGTTAGCATTGCAGTCGTCGCTGGCACCACCGTCGAGATCGCACTCGTCCGGCACGTCGTTGGCGTTGCAGTCGCGCCCCGGGATCGCGGCGTCGCACTCGTCGGGCAGCCCGTTGCCGTTGCAGTCCGGGCTGGTCCCCATGGCGACGTCCTGGTCGTCGGGCACGCCGTTGCCGTTGCAATCGGGGGCCGGGATGCGCAGGTAGTACACGTCCTGTTCGCCGTTGAACGTCGCGGAATACGCGACGTCCGCACCGGCCACGTCCGAGACGATCGTGTAGTAGTCGCCGATCTTGTCCTGGTTCGGCCAGCCGATCGTGCTGTCGAACACCGGGCTGACCGCGACGTTGGCCGACCAGTGGTCTCCCCCGTCGAGCGACGAGGAATAGAACAGCTGGGACATCGTCGCCGATCCCGTATTGCGCGTGTCGTTCCAGATCGCGTCGATCCGGCCGTTCGGCGCCACCGCGAGAGCGCCGAACCAGTGCCAGACGCCCTGGCCGGGCAGGTCGTCGTTGACACGCACGGGGGCGCTCCAGGTCTGCCCTCCGTCCTCGCTGCGCGAGATGTGTACGTCCAGCGGGTCGAGGGCGTCACCGAACGGCGGAGGATCGACCGAGGCCAGCAGGTAGATGTCGCCGGTGCCCGGGTCGGCGGCGACGTTGGCCTGCCCCAGGAGTCCACCGGGGTTCGGCGGCCCGCCGAGCACCATCCGCCCACCGAGGTCGATCAGCGTCCCGTTGAAGATCGGCACGACGTCGGAGTTCTGTGCGTTGACCGAGCTGGAGACCGTGAACGTGCCGAACCCCTGATTCCGCGCGTAACCGCTGGCATGCACGGTGCCGTCCGGTCCGACCGTCATCGTGCCGAAGGTCGGATCGTGCTCCGGCGTCACCGGCTCCTCGAAGCTCTGCGCGCCGTCGGTCGACCGCGTGATGGTGCGATCGCCGCAACAGCCGCCGCCGATCTGCCACACGCCGTAGACGTGTCCGTCGCCCATGCCGCCCGACTTGTCCACGGCGACCCAGTTCTTGTCGCCGCCGAACGAGGGCACCGGCAGGCTCCAGGTCTGTCCCCCGTCGAGCGACTTGAAGACCCAGACGTTGAAGTCGCCGGTCAGGCTCTGGTAATAGAAGTTGCCGGCCGAGTCGGTATCCAGCGACGGATCGCTGCGGAACGTCCCGGCGTCGAGCGATCCGGGGAAGATCCAGCTCTGCCCACCGTTCTGCGTGTACGCCATCCCCGCCTGGCGGAAGTTGGACGCCACGTTGTCGAACTGCCGCCAGCCGATGACCTTGACGTCGGGATCCAGCGGGTTGACGGCGATCGAGGGCTCGTTGGCCGCGTCCCCGACGATGTTCTGCTGCAGCCCGGTCACGTTGACCTGCACGCTGACGTATTGCCCCTCGACGATCAGCGCGGCGGCGCTGCGCGCCGAAGGACTTTGACGCGGGTCGGCCTCCGCCCTCGGGTCGTACTGGCGCTCGTCGTGCCGCACCTCGACCGGCTCACTCTCGGCGAGAACCGGGCCGAAGAGAGCCGCAAGGACCAGAACCGCCATCGTCGACCGGAGCATGAATCCCCCCCCGAAGCGGCGCTGCGGAATCGCCG
The DNA here is from genome assembly GCA_024226515.1 of bacterium. Classification (GTDB taxonomy): domain Bacteria; phylum Acidobacteriota; class Polarisedimenticolia; order Polarisedimenticolales; family Polarisedimenticolaceae; genus JAAELQ01. The sequence continues at coordinate 7,171 of JAAELQ010000234.1, read as the reverse complement.
CCCCTCCCGCCGAGGAGAGTACGCCGAGCCCCGCAATCCGACCAGAACGAACGCCGACTTCTGCTGTCGAATCTACCGCACCCGGAACGAGGCCGGATCGCGTCTCAGCAGGGGCCGGCGCCGAGGTAGTTGGCGCCCATCGAGGTGTTGTTCGGTCCGCCGACGTTGCAGACGTCGGGGACGGCGCAGGTCGAGGGCGCTACCGGGTTCGGGCAGACGCCCGTGTTGCCGACCGCCGAGTTGTCGCCGAAGGAGTTGAAGTCGCGGCCGGTATGAAAGTACAGCCCGAATGTGTTGCCGTTGAACACGTTGCCCTGGATGCGGTTGGCGTTGGAGTTGACGAACAGCCCCTCGCCGAGGTTGGAGTTGAAGACGTTGTTGCGGATCAGGCAGCCGTCGGCGTTGATCTGCGCGCCACTGGTGAACGGTCCCGGCACCTGGCCGGAGTTCTCCGCCAGATTGCCCTCGAAGATGCAACTCCCCACGCCGTTCAGGACGAACCCGGCAGCGCCCGAGCGCTGGATCTGATTGCCGGAAACTTCGGCCCACGATCAAGACAAATCGTCGTGCGCGGTGCAGAATGAACTAGAGGAGGTCAGCATGAGAATATGGACCTGGTTGGTCCTGATTGCGATCGCGTTGCCCGGCATCGCCGCCGCGCAATCGACGAAGTCCCCCTACGCCGGCGAGCAGTCACGCGAGATCAAGTCGCTCTCGTCGCAACAGGTGTCGCTGTACATGAAGGGCGCGGGCATGGGCCTGGCCAAGGCGGCCGAGTTGAATCGGTACCCCGGCCCGATGCACGTCCTCGAGCTGGATGCGGAGCTACGGCTCTCGGACGACCAGCGCGCCGCGACCGAGAAGCTGTTTCACGCGGTGAAGGACGAGGCGCGCCGCCTCGGCGCGGAGATCGTCGAGCTGGAGCGCGAGCTGGACGGCCTGTTCGTCGCCGGCGAGATCACGGAAACGGAACTGACCCGCCGCGTCACGGAGATCGGCAAGAAGCAGGCCGAACTCCGGTTGGCGCACCTGCGCGCCCACCTGAAGCAGCGGGTCGTCCTGACCGCGGAGCAGACCTCACGTTACGTCGAGCTTCGCGGCTACTGATTCCCTCCCGGCGGTGCCGCCCCGAACTCGATCGGCTGCTGCTCGCCGCTCAGTCTCTGCTGCGTCTGCAACAGCCAGTCGGGTTCGCACGACCCGTCGACGGCGATGTCCGCGGACAGGATGCGTACGATGTCCTCGCGCGTCAGCGTCTCGACGCCGGGGTGCGAGTTCTCCTTCAGCGCGCGTCCGTCCTCGTCGATGAAGCGGTCGAGCGGCTGGACCTCGACCACGACGCGAGAGGCGCCCGCCAGCGGCAGGAAGGTCACGGGCTGCGGGTTCACCGGGTCCGTGACGTCCAGCACGTGCAGTCCCACGGTGCCGTCGGCGATCAGCGCGTAGTCGTCCACGCCCGGCGGGGCAAAGCGGCTCGCCACGTGGAGGTCGGTGGCCGTCTCGCCCAGGTCGAGCAATGCGGAGACCTCGCGAATCGCCGCGGGTTCCGTGATGTCGAACACGTGCAGCCCCGATGCGGTCGAGACGTGCAGGTAGTCGTGCTCGCGTGAGGGTGAAACATCGTCGGTGAGCAGGTAGCGCGTGTAGGTGGAGACCGAGTTCGCCCCCGGAAGCGCAACGCTGTCGATCAGCTGCGGCGCGCTGAAGTCGGGCAGCAGATCGAGGACGCGCACTCCGTAGCCCGGATCGGCGACGTAGGCCCGCGCGGCAAAAGAGTTGTCGCGCCGATAGTGGGCGTACAACGCCACGTCGGCGGCGTCGATGCCGCTGACGAGACCGCCGAGCACCGGGTTCTTCGGATCCGCGACCTCGATGACGGCCAGGCCCGATGTGCCGCGCGCGACGAACAGGTGGATGCCCCACGGCACGACACGCTGGGCGCCGGGCAGCGCGACCTGCGCCACGTGGAAGATGTCCGTCGGATCGTCGGCATCGAAGATCTCGACGGACACGCCCTCGTCGATCACGTACAGCCAGCGACCCGCGATCCGCAGGTCGGAGGCATTGACGAACGGCACCTCGAACACGGGATCCTCGGGAACGCCGAAGCGGAAGTCAAACACCTGCAGTCCCGCCGAACCGGCCGCGACGATGACGTAGTCGGCCGTGGCCTGGACTCCGTTGGGCACGATCGCCACCGCACGCGCCGTCGGCACGTCGAGCGTACCCAGCACCGTGGGGCTGCGGGGATCCGTACTGCGGTCGATCACGTGCACGCCGCCGTCGGCGACCACGAACGCCAGCCCGCGCTCGATCAGGTAGTTGCCCGACCCCATGCCGAGGGTCGGTGGCGCGCGATGGCACTCGGCACAGGTGCGGACCTCGCCGCGGCCGCGCACGGTGTGCGGGTGCACCGGCTGCAGCGCGAGCCCCGAGACGCCGTTGACCGTCGACGGCATCACCAGGTCGAGGATCTTGGACCCGTCCGGGGCGGTGACGTCGGCGATCGGCTGGCAGCCGACGATGTACGGAGCGATCTTACCGCCGGCGTTGGGCCCCATCATGAAGTAGCGCAACGCCTCGAAGATCTTGTTGTTCGTCGACGCCTTGCCGACCTCCATCTCGCGTGTCATCAGGTTGAGACCCAGCTGCGTCTCGTCGCGCTCGAAGTGACAGCCGAAGCAGTTCGGCGTCCAGGACGTGTGGCACGAGTAGCACTCGAGCCCGCCTTCGTCCTTCAGGTGGTCGTCGTTCATCGCGCACGCGGCGCGCGGGTTGTACGACGGGGAGGATGGGTCGACCAGCTTGGCTACCTGCGGGATGTTGTGCTTGGCGTAGCCCGGCAGCCCGTCCTCGCCTCCGTAGGAGATCTTGCTCTTGAGCGAGACGACTCCGTCCGTTCCGCGACGGACGTTGTTCAGCGGAGTGCCGTCGTTGTCGGCCAGCGTGGCCTCGACGGTCGGCATCCCGTGGCACGTCTGGCACTCGATCTTCGTCGCCTGATCCATGTGCCCGTAGATGTTGCCGTCCCCCATGATCTCGTTGCCGGTGTGGCAGTCGATGCAGTGCAAGCCGGCGGCGTGGTGCAGGTCGGGCGGGTTGGTCCCGGGGTCCTTGACGTGGAAGTTGCCGTTGAAACGCTTGTCGGTCGTGCCGGGCACGTGCGGACCCGAGGGCAGCCGCGGCGGCATCTGCGCGCGGCCGGTGAAGCTCAGGCCGATGCGCGCGCCGCGGTGGTGGCAGTGCAGGCACTGGAAGGTCGGGATCTCCTTCGTGATCGTGTGTCCCAGTGGGTGACCGGGCTCGGTGTGATCGATCTTCAGGTCGGCGCTCTGCGACAGGCCGTCGTCGGCGTACGGCATGTGACACGCCGCGCAGCCGTCGGCGCGGTACACGCCGTCCGCATTCTCCGCGCCGCGGTATCCCTTGCCGCGCGACCACAGGTGACAGCGCGCGCAGGCCTGGCTCGGCACCGCCTGGAAGTGTGTCGAGTACTGCGAGGGGTCGTTCGCCGGGTCGTAGACGACCAGGTCCTCGAGCGATGCGACGGCACCCTCGTCCAGCGGTACGTCACCGTCCCAGTCGTTCACCGCGAACGTGCCGTAGATCGGGGTCTTCGACTCCACCACGCCGGCCTGGTACAGGCCGCCCGCGTAGTGGCCGGCGGCCGTGGCCATCATCGACTTCCTCAAGTCCTCACCTTTGGACCAGTGGCAGTTGCCGCAGGTGAACTCGACGACGCGCAGGTTCGACGGGTTGACGAAGCGCTGGTACGGCAAGTCGTAGTCCAGCGGCGGAACCGTCTTGTCCATGATCGGCGGCAGCGTCGGCTGGACGTGCGCCTGCTCCATGGTCATCCCGTAGGGATTGCCCCCGTGACAGACCACGCAACTCAACTGGAAGCCGGCAATCATGTTGTCGGCGGCGCGCTCCAGTCCCTGGTGGCAGCGAACGCAGCCTTCGACGAGGCCCTCTCCCGTGCGGGGGCGGGGCTGCGCTTTCGGGACTGCGTCGCGATCGACTCGGGTCGTGGGGTCGTGCGCGCGTTCGAGGCGCGTGGCCTCCCCGGAGTCTGACCATGCGAATCCGCAGATCAGCAAGCACAGAAACAAACCTAAAGTGACCCGAGTGCCGTTCATGGATGGAGCTCCCCCCTGCAGCGGGAATGACACTCATCCACCCGGGCGGACTTCCCCCCTCATGGCGACCGAACGAGTGCACGGGCGAATGAGCCGGTATTCGAGAAACACAGGAGGAAGATACCGAGTTCGCGCAGTTCGCGTCCGCAATTAGAGATCCACATAATCCGCTGCAGTGGCAGGTGACGCACCACGCGGAGCGACGTGGCGCAGTTCGCCGAACGCCGCGCGAGGAACCACCTCGCTCGCACGCAACCGCCCGCCGAATGCCCGTGTTCGTCGAAGTGGATCCGACACGTCCCATTGGCGTTTGGTGGCACGAGGAATGCAGTTGCGAATGTTCGCAATATCGAAGGTTCGAATATGCGCGACGCCTATCGTTTTCACGCCGAGATCTGCCGCTCGATCGCCCACCCCAAGCGGCTGGAAATCCTCAACCTGCTGCGCGAAGGCCCACGGAGCGTCGGCGAGTTGGCCCAAGCGATGGAGATCACGACGGCCAACGCGTCGCAGCAGTTGACGGTGCTCCGTAACGCCGGGGTGATCCGCAGGAGCCAGGTCGGGACGATGGCCTACTACGAGATCGCCGACCGCCGCGTTCTGCAGGCCTACGACCTGATGTCGGAGGTCGTGGAGGAGCAGTACGCACGGCGGGCGAAGTCGATTTCGAAGCTCGGCCGGAAGGCCCGGCGTCCGGGAGGGAGACGATGACGGCACAAGAGCGCAAGGTTCGCACGGAGGACTCCATGCAGAGGCACTGGATCCGGATCGCCGGAACGGCACTGATCCTGGCGTCGGCTTCGACCGCCCTGGCCACCAACGGGATGTATCTCGCCGGGTACGGGACGGAGGCCAACGGCCGGGGCGGGGCCAACATCGCCGTCGCCGACCGGGCGCTCGGGCTTCACGCCAACCCGGCCGGCATCACCCAGCTCATGGGCAACCACTTCAGCGTGGACGTCCAGCTGCTGATGCCGCAGCTCGACTACGCGGACGGGCTGGGCAACGACATCGCCGGCGAGGACCAGGTCTTCGCCATGCCGTCGTTCTCCTACGTCCGTGGAGGCCGGGAGACGAGCTGGGCCTGGGGCATCAGCCTGGTCAGCCAGGGCGGAATGGGCGCCGACTTCAACGGCTACATGACTCCGTTCGGCTCGGAAGACGACACCTTCAGCGAGGTGCGCTTCGGCCGCGTGATCCCGACCGTGGCCTACAGCTTCACCGAGAACCTCAGCGTCGGCCTCTCCGCCAACCTCGGCTGGTCCGACGTGACGTTCGACTTCTGGCCCGACACCAGCTTCTACGACGACAACGACACGCTGATGGACCCCCTCGACGACGTGGGCTTCTTCGGCCTGAAGATGAAGGACGCCCCCGACACCTTCAACTACAGCTTCCGCGCGGGACTGATGTGGCGTCTGAACGAGAAGCTGCAGCTCGGCTTCATCTACGAGACCGAGACCGAGAGCGACTACGACGGCGGCACGCTGATCATGGATCAAGCCTCGCTGATGCTGGGCAAGGTCGCCTACGACGCCGCGGTCAAGGGATTCACCTGGCCCGAGCAGTACGGCGTGGGGCTTCAGTACCGCCCCGCGGAGGACTGGGTGCTGGCGTTCGACGCCAAGCGCTACCGATGGGCCGGCGCGATCGACGTGATTCGCGTTCAGGCGACGAATCCCGACAACGCGATGACACCGATCACCATGCAAGAGATTCCGTTCGTGTTCAACTGGGACGACCAGTGGGTGTACGCAGCCGGCGTCGAGCACCGGCTCAACGACACGTTCACCTTGCGCTTCGGCGGCAACTACGGCGAGAGTCCGGTGCCCGACGACACACTCAATCCGCTCTTCCCGGCGACCGTCGAGGCGCACGCCACCGCGGGGCTGGGCTGGAACATCGGGACCTACACCGTCAATTTCGCGGTCGAACGCGGATTCGAGAACAGCCAGACGAACGACAACACCGACCAGATGGTCAACCCCTTCGGCCCCGGAGTCACCGTCGACCACTCGCAGTGGACGATCTCCTTCGGGTTCAGCAAGGCGTTCTCGCGCAACTGACGCGCGGAGGAGATCGACATGACTAAGCGGATTCTGATTCTCCTCGGCGGCGTCGCGCTTCTGGTGCTGGCCGCCTCCACGACCACGGCCACGGAAGACCTGGCGGAAGCTCTCGAGATGAAGTGCACCGCCTGCCACGACAAGGCGGGCAGCAAGTTGCTGACCAGCAAAGGAAAGTACTTCGAGCTACGGCGCAGCTTCGACGGCTTCGACGACCTGATGCGGAAGTACCGCAAGTGCACGAAGTGCCACGCGAGTTTCCCGGGCAGTCAGAAGCTGACCAAGCGCGGCGAACGGCTGAAGGCCGCGGGCGTGACGATGGACCACGTGATCACCGACCAACCCGTCGAGCTGGAGAAGGCCACGAAGCCGTAGGCCAGCGTCTCGGGTCCGAGGCACTAGTCCCCGTCGAGCGGCAGCAGACGCAGCATGTCCCCGCGGTTCTGCACGAAGCGTTCGGGCCTGATCTTGCCCGGCTGCGGCGCGGCGACGACGATGGAGTCGCCGTCCCAGCTGTAGATCCCGTGGCTCGTCGTTCCCTTGTAGGAGCACAGGCAGTCCTCGATCGTGAAGTCCAGCCAGGCCGGATCTTCGTCGGACCGCAGCGTGATGAACCCCGTGTACCAGTCGTCCCCTCCGCCCTCGGCGTGGAACTCGCGTCCGTCGAACGTCATCTTCCACGCCCGGGAGTTGGAGGCGAAGTCGTAGGACTGCCAGCGGCCCTGGAGCCTCTGCTCTGCGCTCGACAGCGGGCCGGTCGGGCGTTCGACAGGAACGGAGGGAACTTCGACCCGGGATTGGCCCTCGATCGCGTCCGAGCGGCCGGCGCCCTCGACCGACGAGAGCTGCAGCGGCTCCGATCGCTCGAGCCGCGCCGGGCGCGACGCGCTGAGCCTGCCGACGTGGTATCGGCCGTGATGCCCGGGCGTGCGAGTCGCGTCGCCGATCTCGATCACCCAGCTCTTC
>JAAELQ010000233.1 GCA_024226515.1 bacterium | reverse complement strand
CGGGTGGTCGGGTGCAAGGATAGGAGCCCGGGGAGGGGCTCGGTGTGCGGGGGGAGCGGTGGATCCTGGCATCAGGTCCCCTCTCCCCCCGTCTGCGGGGGGAGAGGGCTAGGGTGAGGGGGGTGGTGGACTTGGCGAGTTGGTAGGATTGTCGATGATCTGAGGGATTCGCGTGCTTCGCACGCGACCCCCTCACCCCGGCCTCTCCCCCAGAGGGGAGAGGGGGCCTCCTCCCTCCGGTCGCTCTCGGCGGCGGGAGGTCCCGTCTCGGCCCGAAGGCGAATTGGACCGGCCGTGCAATATGCCGCAGACCGGTGACTTCGAGTATGCTGATCCCGACGGGCCGCAATCCAGCCGAGAGCGCCGGCACATGATCGACGAGAGCATACTGCAGGAGTTTTATCGCGACGTGCCGGCGGCGCACCTCGATCGATTCAGGAGCTTCCTGCGCACGCACACCCTGGAGCACGAGAAGCTCGGCGGCACGGAAGTGTCTTACTACGCCTGCGGCCGAGGCGCACGGACCCTGCTCACCTTCTGCGGCGGCCACAGCACGCCCTACACTGCCTGGCAGACGATAGAAACCTACGAGAAGGATCACCGCGTCCTGGTTCTCGACGTCAGCGGTTTTGGCACCGTCGCCGCGCTTTCT
>JAAELQ010000232.1 GCA_024226515.1 bacterium | reverse complement strand
GTCGAGGAACCGAATCCGCCCTATTCTACAGGCTCAAAGCGGTATCCAATGCATAGAAACGCATCGGGCATCTGGGAAATCCGGGTTAAACCAACAGGGATCATCATGCATCGGAGAATCTGCGCGGCACTCATCGCTCTACTGCTCGTTGGCGGGGTCGCCTCCGCGGCGCCCATGGTCATCTACCCGCAGGATTTCTACGGAGTCCTCTTCGACGGGATCGCGACCATCACCCCGCAGCCGCCGCTGAGCCAGCACAAATAGCCGTACTGCGACCTGCGGGTCGCCACGATTCCCTCCGGTCTTTTCAGGGCCCCGGTCGGCGAGCCGCAATCGCCACCGGGGCCCTCCCGTTTTCGACCTCGAAAACGTAATCGGCAGTGCCCCTTCCTGCGCGTTGCAAATGCCCCGCCGAGATCTAACTTTGCCGTAAAGGGGATACCGTCCGGGGCTCCCGTCTCATCGAGGTTGAAGAACAATGCAGGTGTTGGGCATCCTGATTCCATTGATCAGTCTGGTCAGCTTCGTCGCTTTCGTCTGGCTGACCGTCGTCGCTTTCAAGAAGCACCCCGCGTGGGGCATCTGCGTGTTCCTGTTCTCGCCGATCAGCGCGATCATCTTCGCGGTCAAGCACTGGCGCGAGGCGAAGGTCCCGTTCCTCGTCTCGGTCGGAAGCTCGATCGCACTCATCGGAATGGTCTTCATGACGTTCGCGGCCGTGGGCGGCATGGCCGCGATGGAGATGGCTGCCGAGATGGAGAACTTCTCCGAGCAGCAAGCCACGATGCAGTTCCAGCAGGACGTGGACGACTCTGCGCCGGCGATCCCGAACATCCAGCCCGTCGATGAAACCGGCGGCGGCGACGTCGTGGCCGAGGCGGACGAGAACCCGCTCGAGCGCAAGACCCCGACGACTCTGTCCTTCTCGACGAAGCCCCAGACCGAGCCGAAGCCCGACGCGGTCGACAGCTACGCGTTCGCCCGCATGCCGATCGGGACCAAGCCGATCCGAGTGGCCGACGCGGGATCGTACGTCGGCAGGGTCGTGCGCGTGATCGGCACCGACGGCGTCGAGACCAAGGGCTACCTGGCCGAGAAGGACGGCAGCCTGCTGACGTTCGAGAAGCACCAGACGGGCGGCACGTACTCGTTCCAGTTGCACTCGAACGACATCGAGACGCTGTACATCATCGACTGATCCGCGGCCGGATGCCTGTTACCGCGGCGGGTAGTCGCGGAACATCTTCTTGACTGAGCGCTCGACCTTGCTCCGGACCTTTTGCGGGTTGGGGTGCTCGCTGAACACCTTCCTGACGGTGCCGCGCCACACGGGCTCGCCGGACGGCCTGTCGATCAGATCCACCATCAGCGTGCCCACGTTGACGGTGCTCAGGTCCGCTCGGATCAACCCGGCGTCCCAGTTGTGCGAGTAGTGGTAGGTGCCGGTGCTGCCCACCTCGGCCTGCGCCATGACTCGCGTCACGACGGACAGGTCACCTGCGCTCTCCACCCGCGTCAGACCCTTCGCCTCGAGTTGGGCCTCGATGAGCTGCTCGAGCAGCTGCTGGTTCTCGGGTTTGGCCGCCGGGACGCCCTTGCCCCACGAGTAAGTGCGGTAGTGGCCGAAGTCGACGTTCGAGTCGTGGAGCACATCGACACCGCCGGCAAGTGCAGGCGGCGTCGCTAGCAGCAAGCCGATCCAGAACCAGGGACGCAACCGCATCGTTTCCTCCAGGGTGAGACGTCTATCTTGCCACGTCTCCCCCCCGAGTGCCGGGCGTCGCCCTGGGGTACGATGGTCGGGTGAAGGACACCGGAGAAGTGACGAGGTTGCTGATCGCGTTTCGCGGCGGCGACCGCAACGCCTTCGATCGACTGGTTCCGATCGTCTACGGTGACCTGCGCCGCATCGCCCGCGCGCATATCCGCCGCGGGGGCCTGGGCCACACCCTGAACACGACCGGCCTGGTCCACGAGGCCTGGCTGCGCATGGTCGACCAGTCGCGGGCCGACTGGGAGGATCGGCAGCACTTCCTGTCGGTCTGCGCGTGCGCCATGCGGCAGATCGTGATCTCCAGCGCGCGCAAACACGCCGCCGCCAAGCGCGGCGGCGGCGAGCGGCCGGTGACGCTGGACGAGGAGCGCGTCGCCGAGATGAAGCAGGTGGAGCGGCTGCTCGCGCTGGACCGCGCGCTCGACCGACTGGCGAAGCGCGATTCTCGCCTGGTGCGCGTCGTCGAATGCCGCTACTTCGCCGGGCTCAGCGAGCAGGAGACGGCCGACGCCCTGGAAACCTCGCTGCGCACGGTTCAGCGCGACTGGATGCGGGCGCGAGCCTGGCTGCGCGAGGATCTCGGGGGCGCAGCGTAGCCGAGACCCACGACGTCCCGGTTACGGATCGCAGGCGTCGCCCAGACCGTCGCCGTCGCTATCCGCCTGTGACGGGTTCGCCACGAGCGGGCAGTTGTCGCAGGCCTCGTCCGTCAGCACGAGGAGGCGCGGCACGAGCACGAGGTCCGAGGACGTTCCCGAGGGCGTGGAGTTCCACACGCCGATCGCCAGCACGTTGTCGCCGTCGACCAGATCCGGGATGCCCGAGGAGAGATCCTGGTACGGCTGGTAGTTCGGCACCGCGCCATTGCTCGACTCGTGTCCCCCGGACAGCGTGTCCCACTGCAGCGGAGTCGCGGGCATTCCCGGCGAGCGATAGACCTCCGTCCCGTTGATCCACGCGACGAAACCGTCGTCGTAGTCCGCGCCCAGCAACACGCGCACGATCTTCGATGCATCGGGCACGTCGAACGTCGTGCGAGTAAAGATCGACACGGTCGTGCGCGGCACGTGGGTCAGGATCAGGTTCTCGGCCCCGGCCCCATCCTCGTAGCCGATACCGAAGGGCGCTTCGTCCCAGGCCTGATCGTCGAACACTCGCTCGGTCCATTCGAATGCCACCGGAGGCGCGATCGTGTTGGCCAGATAGCGCGTCAGGCCACCGAACTCGATCGCCGCCGGACCGTCGCCGAAGCCGTCCGCGTCGATGTCCGCCTGGTCGGGGTTGGCCAGCGGCGGGCAGTTGTCGCAGGCGTCGCCCAGTCCATCGCCGTCCGTGTCCTGTTGACCGGTGTTGTCGTCGACGGGGCAGTTGTCGCACACGTCGCCGACGTCGTCGAAGTCGAGATCGATCTGATTCTCGTTGTCGACCGTCGGGCAGTTGTCGCAGGCGTCGCCGAGCGGGTCGGCGTCACTGTTGAGCTGGTCGTTGTTGTCGTCGTCGATACAGTTGTCGCACACGTCGCCGATGTCGTCGCCGTCCGAGTTGACCTGCCCGGAGTTGCTCGTCAGCGGGCAGTTGTCGACGTCGCCGCACACGGCGTCGTCGTCGATGTCGTTGTCCGGGTCGAGGTCGCAGGCGTCGCAGGCGTCGCCCACGTCGTCGCCGTCGGCGTCCTCCTGCAGCGGGTTGGAATCGACGGGGCAGTTATCGACATCGGCACAGTGCGTGTCCGCGTCGCCGTCGTTGGCGGGGTCGAGCGGGCAAACATCGCACGGGTTGCCGTCGCCATCGCCATCGGCGTCGTCCTGCGTGGAGTTGAACGCCGCCGGACAGTTGTCGCACGCGTCTCCGTGCACATCACCGTCGGCATCGATCTGACCGGGGTTGTGATCGTCCGGACAGTTGTCCGTGTCGCGTCCGAAGCCATCGTTGTCGCCGTCGACCGCACACGCGGCGCTCGCGCGCGGGGCGCCGATCGATTCGAAGCCCAGACCGCTCTCACCGCACGGGTTGACGCCGGTGACGAGATAGCTGAACAAGTCGCCCGGCGCGGGCTCGGCGGCGTCCGCGATCTGGCCGCCCGTCGTGCGGAACGCCAGGCACAGCGTGTCCTGGAACAGGCCGTCGCCGCGGTAGATGTTGTAGCTGAACGCGGTCGCCTCGGGCTGCCAGGCCAGCAGCTCGTGCGTGTCCCACGACAGTCCGCCGATCTCCTCCGGTCCGATCGCGCAATCGGGGCGCGAGTCGTCGTAGTCGCAGGCATCGCCGAAGGTGTCGGCGTCCGTATCGATCTGGGCCGGATTGAAGATCCCGGGACAATTGTCGCACGCGTCCCCGACGAGGTCCGCGTCGGTGTCCGTCTGGTCGGCGTTGACGTCGGCATCGCAGTTGTCGGTGTCGTTGCAGACCCCGTCGCCGTCCGGGTCGTTCAGGGCGTCGGCGGGACACGGATCGCACGCGTCACCGAGGTCGTCGCCGTCCGCGTTGTCCTGCGCACCGTTGGCCGCCAGGTTGCAGTTGTCGCACAGGTCGCCGATGCCGTCGCCGTCCGCGTCGGACTGGTCGGTGTTGGCGTTGAGCGGACAGTTGTCCGAGAGATCCGGCAGGCCGTCCCCGTCGAGGTCGGTGTCGGCGGCCCCGCACAGGCCGTCCCCGTCGAGGTCGATGCCGGAGTCGTTCGGGCACTCGTCGCACAGGTCGCCGATGCCGTCGCCGTCCGCGTCGTCCTGTGCCGGGTTGGCAGCGGCGGGGCAGTTGTCGCAGGCGTCGGGCGCCCCGTCGCCGTCGACGTCGATCGAGGAGTCGTCGAACACGGAGGGGCAAGCGTCGCAGGCGTCGCCGATGCCGTCGCCGTCCGCATCGCCCTGACCGGCGTTGGAGTCGCCCGGGCAGTTGTCGCAGGCGTCGCCCACGCCGTCGCCGTCGCCGTCGACGTTGCCGGAGTCGAACGTCGAGGGGCACAGGTCGGCGGACTGACAGCCGCCGCCGTCCCCGTCGGTGTCCGCCTCGAGCGGACACGGGTCGCACAGGTCGCCCCAACCATCGAGATCCAGGTCCTCCTGATCGGGGTTGATCTGGCCGGGGCAGTTGTCGCAGGCGTCCTGCCGGCCGTCGGTATCGGTGTCGGTCGGACTGACGAGATCGGGACACAGGTCGCAGGCGTCACCGACACCGTCGGAGTCCGAGTCGAGCTGATCGGGGTTGAACGCCGCGGCGCAGTTGTCGCACACGTCTCCGACGAGATCGAGGTCGCCGTCTTCCTGGCCCGCGTTGGCCACGTCGGGGCAGTTGTCGGCTCCGTCGTCGAACCCGTCGTCGTCGTCGTCCGAGTCGGCCGGCGCGCAGTCGAGATCGCCGTCGACATCGTCGAGCGGATCGAACGGACACGGATCGCTCGCGTCGGGCAGCATGTCGCCGTCGGCGTCGAGGATCTCGGTGAACACGCGGACGTCGTCGACCCACCAGCCCTGCGGGATCATGCACTGCGTGAAGCACATCGAACGGAACGTGAAACGCAGGCGGAAGTCGGCGTCTTCCACGACCGGGATCGGTCCGGCCTCCAGGTCGAAACGGGCCGGACGGTACTCGTGCGGCCAGTCGATGCCGTAGCCCTTCTGCGTCGAGTAGGGCGGCACGGGATCGCAGCTTCCGGCGCGGAATTCGTCGGGGTACTGCGAGACCGGCGCGATGTCGAACGTACTGAGCGCCTGGCGCACGCGCAGGAGACCGCCGTTGCGCACGAACTCGTTGCCGGTTCCGCATTCGGAGAAATCGTCCGTGTCCAGCAGATGGCGGAAGGTCATGTAGTGCGTGCCGGTCGTTCCCGACGGGATCGTGATCGAAGGCGACTCCAGCACCGTCGCACCCGTCGCGTCGCCGTCGTAGATCACGTCGTCCGCCGGGCCGCTGAGAAACGCGTTGTCACCGGACGAGGCCCAGCGCGTGTCGAGCGACCAGCGGTCGGTGACGTTGCCGCTCTCGACCTCGTGAATCCAGCCCGCGGCCCCGCTCTCGAAGTCGTCGGCGAAGTGCTCGATCTCGCTGCGGCACACGACGCCCTCGCTGCGCATGCGTACGACGCCGAACCCGCCCGCTCCGTCGTCGGCGTCGACGTACTCCGCGGTGATCGAATCGCCGTCGCGCACGGCGAGCGCGCCGTCCTCCGCAACGTCCGGGTAGAGCGCCAGCGTGACGTCGCCGACGAACGAGCCGTCGAGATCCGCGCGCTCGGTCAGCGTGACCGTCTCGACATCGCCGGTCGTTGCCGAGCTCAGGCTGACGGCGACCGTGCCGACGCCCTCGAGGTCGGCATCGCTGACCGAGATCGACACGACGTCGTTGCAGGTGTAAGCCTCGCGATCGAGGTACACGTCTCCGGCGCTCGGGTTCGAGCCACCGAAGCGGATACGGTCGAGTCGCCAGCCGTCGATCTGCGCGGCCGAGTCGCAGTCGGTTCCGGCGCGGAAACGCAGGCTGACGCGGCGGCCGGCGAACTGCGACAGATCGAACAGCGCCTGTTCGGTGCCGAGGCTCTCGAACGAGTAGCCGGAACGCTTGCGCATCGGAGCAAAGCACTTGTCGCTGCGCGAGCGGCGCATGCTGCCGATCATCCAGTGTGGGTAGCCGCCGACCGGAACGATCTGCTGCCACTCGCCGTCGGGCTCGACGCGCGCCTCGACGATTCCGCCCTCACCGGGGAACGGCCCCGAGTAGAACGCGTCGATCGGCGTCGTGGCGAAACCCCACCGATGCTCGAAATCCAGCCGCGCCGCGCCGACGCCGCGCAGGTCGATCACCGGCGACTGCAACGCGGACGTGCCCCACAGGGTGTCGCTGCGCACGTCGCCGCCCGGCTCTCCCGGCGCGAAGTGCCAGGCCATCTCACCTTCGACCGCGCCTCCCGCGCTGCGCTGCCAGCGGTCGCCGGGGGTTCCGCCGACGGCGTAGTGCGTCCAGCCGGTAGCTTCCTCGGCGAGCTCGGCGCCCTCGAGCAGCAGCGCGCGGGCGACCGCCGTCTCGGCGGTCACGATCGCCGGCTGGGCCGAACCGTCGTCGGCGTCGTCGTAGCGCACGGAGACCAGCTGGTTCGTGCGCGTGATCTCGAGCATGCCGTTCTCGACCTGCTCGGAGGCGGCGTCCCCGGTCGTCAGCTGTCCGAGGAACACGCCGGGGTCGGTGCTCTCGGTCAGCGTCAGCGTCTCGCTGTCGGCCTCGGACGTCACGAGTACCTGCACGCTTCCCGCGCCGGACAGGTCGGCGTCTCCGACGCGGATCTGCAGATCGTCGCCGGTCAGGTACGAGGAGTCGAGAAACTCGACCGTGCCCGCGGCGGCGCAGCCCGGCGGCATGTCGAACGCCTCGACGACGTTCTGCGAGTCGCCGGAGGACGACGCGCTGTAACCGAAACCGCGCTCGGCGAAGGCCGACCACAGCGAGCAACGGAACGTGCCGCCGGTGTCGACCTGATCCGCGAGCATGATCCCGTCGCGCGCGTCGAGCATCGACGGGTCGCACGGGGTCAGCTTCATCCCGGTGATGATCAGGCGGTTCATCACCTCGCGGCCGAGCGGCCCATTCTCGACGATCAGGTTGCGCCGCGCCGTGAACAGGACGTTGGCGAAGATCACGCCGTTGGCGTGGACACCGCAGCCGCCGTTGTAACACAGCTGACCGTAGGTCAACTCGTTGTCGCCGAAGCTGGTGCCGAACGCGCGCGGACGGATCCCGGTGGCGTAGTTGTCGACCGCGTACTCGGCGACCAGCTCGGGGCCGTTCGGGTCGTCGACCAGCGGGTCGTTCGTGTCGTCGATCGCCCAGTAGTCGCTCCAGCCTTCGCCCAGCGCGCCGCTCTGGAAGCCGAACAGGCAACCCGGGTGCAGAGCGCCGCCCACCAGACGCGTCGAGAGCCCGTGGGCGTACTCGTGCAGGATCACGTCCGAGTCGAGCGAGGGGTCGCGGTGCTTGGGCAGGCTGAACAGGAACATGCGAATGCGACCGTTCTCACCCTCGGGCGAGACGATGAAGTTCGCGTTGTTGAACTGGCCGAGGTTCGCGCTGTCCTGCACGTCGACGTAGACCCGGTCGCCGCCGACGCCGCCGCGGCCGAAGTTGTCGTCCTGGAAGTTGCCGGACGCCTCGTCGAAACCCAGGTCGTAGAGGTAGTCGTGGAACCGGTTCAGGTGGTAGAAGATGTTCGTGACGCTGACGCCCTGATCGCCGAACACGCCGCCCTCGTCCCACTCGTTGGCGAACGGGAAGAAGAACTCGAGCGGCGCACCGCCGTCGGGCTTGAAGCCGTTCTGGTTGTCCTGGTCGTCCAGATCGATCGACGCGAGGAAATTGTTGCCCTGCGTCATCGTCTGGCCGGGCCACAGCCAGCCCTGCGGGGAGGCGACCGGGTCCGGCGCGAACGTGACGCGGGTCAGCTCGTCGTCGGGGAACGTGTCGAGGTCGTCATCCGGGCCGTCGCCCTCCGGATCCGGACTCTCCGGGAAGATGTCCGCCTGGGCCGAGAGCATCAGGTCGATGCGGTGCAGGATCGAGCCGTCGATCGCGTCGACCAGCACCTGGTACACACCCTCATCGGGCCGCGGTACGTGCAGGCGCACCACCCACGCAGGGCGCGACTCGCCGTTCAGCGGGAACACGGTCAGGCGCGCACGGACCTCGTCGGCGAACGGGCCGCGCGCGAAGCGCTTCGCCCTCTCGGCTCCGGGACGTACCGCGACCTGCGGCAGATCGCGCGCGTCGACGCCCAGACCGGCCGCGGCGAGAACCACGGCCTCGGCCGCGCGCAGTTTCGCGGGCAGCATCGGCGCCAGATCGGGATAGACGTTGCCGCCGACGTTGATCACCTCGCCGCGCGCGGTCAGGTTGACGCGCGCCTCGCCGTGGAACACCGGGACGCCGTCGAGCGTCTGCTGCAGCATGAGATGCCGCACACCGTTGCGCGACGACGCGTAGTCCTTGACCACGCGCATCTGATCGACGGCCTCGGGCGTCACTCCCAGCAGATCCGCGTGACGCGTCAGGAACGACTTGCCCAGCTCGACCGTGGCCCCCTGGGCCGGCTCTCCGAGCAGACCGCCGGCCTTGAACAGGTGGTGCAGGGCCGCCCCGTTCTCCTCGACGCGGCAGATCGTCTCGTCTCCGAAGCGGCGCGCGGTCTCGCGCTCGACCCACAGGCTGCGGGCGAGCCACTCGGATTGCACCCGCTCCGGCGCGGGTCGGGACCGGCGTGCATCGACCGGCTCCGGCCGGGACGGACGCTCCAGAGCGACCTGTGCCGCGGCGGGCTCGACGGCCAGCGCGCACAGCAGCGCCACCAGGGTCAAAAAAACCCCAAAAAAGAGCCCGGTACCCCGCCAATTCGGGGAGGGCGACCATCGGCGTGATCCGATCAACCGGTTACCGTTTTCCTGCTCGGTTCCAAGGGAGTCCGAAGCCTGCAAGCCGGACATTATTCTTGTACCACCAGGCCGCGACCCGGGCCACTGCAATCAGCAGAGTTCCAATAATTGAAATACGTGAAGGTTTCCCGCGTTTTTGGGGGAAAAGCGTTACTGCCCGGAAAATCCCGGCCCCGAGGGGGGGGAGCCCGGCGGCATCACCGGGGGAAGCGCGCGCGCAGCCAGCTTCTCCAGGACAGGTGCAGAGTCAAACGGATGCGACCGTCACGGTGGGCCAGATACCAGCCCTCGCGGTCCCGGGCGACCTCTCCCGGCCGGGCGCCGCCGGGATCGCCGTGGACGACCGGCCCCACGCTCCAGCGGTGCCCCCTGCGCCAGCCGGGCGGGGCCGGCATGGCGTGCTGCCAGGGCTCGGTTCCCTTCAGGAAGTGCCAGACGCGCTCGATGGGCCAGCGCTCCCAATCCACCAGTCGCCGGTACTCGATGGGCTTCACGCGGCGGGCGGGCGGCGTGGGGCTCTGCTCGGGCTGCGGTCTCCGACTCGCCGCGCCGCGCGCGATCGCGTCCACGGCACGCAGCAGTAGTCTCGGGGCAAGCTCGCCCATCGACAGCCGCACCGTCTCGGACCACGGAAGTCCGGGCGCCATCGAGAAGCTCTCCTGTTCCACGATGTCCCCCGTGTCGGCGCCCTCGTCGATGAAGTGGATCGTCACGCCACCCTCGAGATCCATGTCGAGGTACTGCCAGAAGTACGGGTTCGGCCCGCGATAACGAGGGAGCAGCGACGGGTGCACGTTGAGCGCGCCCAGTGGGGCGAGCTCGTAGACCGCGCGACGTAGAAGTTGCTGCATCCCGCAGGCGACGATCAGGTCGGGCCGCCAATCGGCGACGCGTGCCGCCAGCTGCGGGTCGCGGCTGTGCGTCATCGAATAGAACGGAACCCCGCGCTCCTTGGCCCACGCGGCGAGCAGGCTCTCTCGCCGCGCGTTTCCGCGCAGTCCACGAACGACGCGGCGCAACGGATGCCGGCGATCGAGCGTTGCCCTGTGCCGGGACCGGCTCTCGACCACGCCGACGATGTCGTGCGCCGTGTCGGCGAGCGCGTTCAGCGGCGCCGACGGCCCGATGGCGAACGCGACGATCCGCAGTCGGCGCGGCTCCATCGTCAGGCCTGCAACGCTCGCAGCTTCTCGTCCACTTTCTCGGCGTGGCCCGCGGCCCGCGCACGAGCCCAGTGGTGGGCGACCTTTCCGCTCGGGTCGATCAGCACGGTCGAGCGGATCACACCGACGAGCTTGCGGCCGTAGAGCACCTTCTCGCCGTACGCGCCGTACTTCTCCATCACCTTGTGCTTCTCGTCGCTGAGCAGCTGCAGCTTCAGCTTGTGCTTCTTGATGAAGGCTCGGTGGCTCTCGGGGTTGTCGGGGCTGCAGCCGAGCACCGTCGCGTCGAGCTTGTCGAAACCGCGCAACCCCTTGGTGAAGTCGCAGGCCTGGGTCGTGCAGCCCGGCGTGTCGTCCTTGGGGTAGAAGTAGAGTACGACCCAGCGGCCGGCCAGATCCTTCAGAGCGACCTTGTTGTCGTCCTGGTCCGGCAGCGTGAACGCCGGCGCCTTCTTTCCGATCTCGATCTTGCTCGCGGCCATGGACTCTCCTTGAAACGGCGTCGATCGCCGCTCACGGTATCACTTCCGGCTCGCCGGGCAGACGGCACGCGCCCGCCGACTCGCCCAGGAACAGCCGGTCGAGTTGACCGAGCATCGCCCACAGGTACTTCGGTCGCGCCCGCCGAGCGCCGCCCCGTGCGTTGCGCAACGCCACGACCTGCAGTTCGAGGAGGTTGGCTGTTCTCTCCCCGATTCCGCGCGCGTCGAGGTCGACGCCCTCGTGGATCGGCCGGATGCCGACCAGGGGGCGCTTTGCGGCGGAGGTCGTCACGCCGTCGTCCAGCTTCGCGACGATGCGGATACGATGCACGCGCCTCGCGCGACGGACCTGCAGCAGGACGGCCGCCGCGCTACACAGCTCGTACTCGCTCAGCTCGCGATACGCGTCGCCCGGCTGCGCCTCGTCCGCGGACGGAAGCCGCAGGTGGTTTCCCGGTTGCAGGAAGCTCGCGCCCAGCACGATGTCCGCCCACTCGCGCCCCGCGTCCTTCTTCCGCTGCACGTAGTCGCGGATCTGTTGCCGGTGCACCACGTAGCGTTGCACCTCGTCGAGCGAGTCGAGCCAGTTGTGCGCGTCCTCGGAGGCCTGATGGATCGACGCGGCGGCCAGACGGACAACGGTCGGAAACAGCTCGGCCGCGCGTCGCTGCGCCTTCCTCGACGTCGCAGCGGGGTAATCCACGCGCACCACGTCGTCCTCGAGGTTGTAGTGGAACAGCGCGGCGTGGATCGCGCGCTCGAGCTCGGCCTTCGGAGCGCCGGGGTCGAGCGCCGCCATCGACAACGTCGCGGCGAGCAACGCCGAGAGTCCGGGAATCACGGCCCCCCCGGGGGAGCGGCGTCCAGGTCGAGGACCGACGCCTGCCCGGCCGCGATGTCGATCTGCCGTATCCGCTGCGAGTTGCTCCCCTCGGGGGTCCAGAAGACGACGTACGTCCCGGGCGAGAGCCGCTCGAGCAGGTAGGTCCCGTCGTCGCCCGTCGTCACGGCGCGATAGAACGAGGAGCCCAACCCCCTGGTGACGAAGATGCGCGCCTCGGTCGCCGGGCCGCCGTCCGCGGCGCGCACCGTGCCGCGAAGCGAGCCCCCCGTGGACAGGTGGATCTGCATCGCGTCCTGCGGCTCGTCGGGGTCGAGATCCAGCGAGATCGTCCGCTCGGCGAACGACGGATGCGACAGGTCCAGCGAGAACTGCCCGTCGCCGAGCCCGTCGATCGAGAACTGCCCGCGGAGGTCTGTCGTGGCCTGCCCCTCCACCTCGGCGGCCGGACGGTTGCGCGAGGTTTGCGGCCGGCGCAGCTTCAGCCGGACTCCGGGGAGGGCACGCTCGGTGCCCTGCTCGAAAAC
This sequence comes from bacterium, assembly GCA_024226515.1. Lineage (GTDB taxonomy): Bacteria > Acidobacteriota > Polarisedimenticolia > Polarisedimenticolales > Polarisedimenticolaceae > JAAELQ01. Next base: position 81,790 of record JAAELQ010000232.1, on the reverse strand, counting down.
CCTGCCGTGGATCTCGAGCCCCACGCCGAGTACGATCTCGCCGGCGTCGGTCTCGCCCGCCGTGGCGACCGTCAGCCGGCGCACGCTCTGCGGACGCCGTCCCGGCGAGCGAACCTCGACCGTGTAACGCCCCTCACGAAGCGCCTCGACCACGAACGTGCCGCGCGCGTAATCGAGCTCGGGCTCGCGGGCCAGGCTGTTGCGCCCGCCGAAGACGTTCTGCATGTTGATCCCGGCGCGAGACGACTCGAGGTAGATGCGTACGCCGAACGTGGCGGGCAGTCCACCCTCCTCGAGTCTGACCCGGCCATGGATCGAGCCGGGACGCTCGAGCACCAGGTCGACGTCGGCGGCGCCGGGCTCGACGTCGCGACGCTTCGCCGTGACGTATCCCTCGAGGCTGGCGGAGAGCTCGCCGAGCCCCTCCTCGCTCAGGCCGTCCAGTCGGTACGAGCCGTCGGACTCCGTCTTCGCCGAAGTCTGACGAAATCCGGTCACGCTCTCGATCCACTTCAACGAGATCGTGGCGCCCTCGACCGGCTCGCCCTGGCCGTCCCGCACCGTTCCGCGGATGCCGGCGCCGCGCTCCAGCGTGACCGTGCCGAGGTCCAGCGTCTGCCCCTCGACCAGCTGCAGCTCGTCGATCTCGGCGCTGGCCCAGCGCGAGGGCCAGATCAGCAGGCGGTAGGTGCCGGGCTCGAGACGCTTCGCGATCAAGGATCCGTCCTCGTCGAGCTCGAGGGAGTCCGGGCCGATCGACGCGGCGGCCGAGCGCATCCACGCGGCCGAGCTCTTCGGCTTGGCGAGGCGGAACTCCACGCCTTTCACCGGATTCTCGTCGGGGTCGACGAGGGCGACCTTGAACGCCGCGCCCACGCTGACCGTCAGCTCGAGATCGGTCAACTCGCCCCCCGGTTCGACGACGAACGGTCCGATCGACTCCATCTTGTGCTCGTCGGAGCGCGCGTAGACCCTGACGGGGACCTCGGCGCGGACGCCGACGAACTCGAAGCGGCCGTCGGCTGCGGTCTCGACCGAGGGCAGGTTCAACCGGGTGAGTGGCGACGACGAGACGTCGGTGTTCCACACCCGGACCGTGACCCCCTCGATCGGGCGGTCGTCGGCGCCGACGACCGTACCGGCCAGACGCCCCCCCGGGTGCAGCAACAGGTCCGGCACCTTCGCCGGCTTCCCGCCGTCCGCCTCACGCTCGAGCGCGACCTCGGCGCGCGCAAAACGCGGATTGACGACGCGGACCCACGACGGGCCCTCGGGCACGCGCGACAGCTCGTAGCGCCCCTCCTCGTCGGTCGTCGCGCGCGGGGCATGCTCCGCGGCGCAGCGCGGTGTCCTGTCGAACCCCATGTGAACCTCGACGTCGGCCTGCGGCGCCCCGGTCGTTCCGTCGACGACCAGGCCGGTCGCCGTTCCCCCGGACTCGACCGTCACCTCGAGCGGTTCGGCCGGCTCGACCTCGTCCTCGACCCGGCGCGCATGCGCGGCCGACTCGACGATCACACGGAAGGTCTCTCCGGTGAGGTCGGGGACGACGAACGTCCCGTCGTCCTCCGTGTCGACGGCCTCCGCGGCGGACGTCACACCGCTGGAGTGCAGCACGCAGACTCGCGCGGCCGGGACCGGCTCGCCCGCGGCGTCGCGGACCGTACCGCGCAACGTGACCGGTTCGGCGGCGCCCTGCGCGGCGTCGGGTGCGGCGTCGGGTGCGGCGTCGGGTGCGGCGACTGTTCTTACCTCGACGCTCGTCTGCTGCGCCGTCGCGCCGGACAGCGCGACGCAGAGCAGAGCGACGAGGAAGATCAGCCGGTCGGCTCGTCGGTTCATCTCGGGTTCTCCTGCCGGCGTGAGCTCTATTTCACACGGGTCGCGGCGGCCCGGTCAATAGCCCTGACTGGTACGGCGTGGATTCGCATGGGTTTCCGTTGCGCGTACGGGAAGACCCTCGCGGAAACGCAACGTCAGCAGTGGGTTCGGCGTGACGTTGGCCTCCGGCGTAAGCCGCAACTTGACGCGGCGGCGCAGCACCGCCAACGCAAGCTGCGCCTCCATCATGGCGAAGCCGTTTCCGATGCAGATCCGCGGCCCGGCGCCGAACGGGAAGTAGGAGTAACGCGAGAAGGCCGACTCGGGCTCGAAGCGTTCGGGGAGAAAGCGCTCGGGGTCGTGGAAGATCTCGGGGCGCCGGTGCGTCACGTACGGGCTGACGATTACGAGATGCCCGGCCGGGATCGTCACGCCGCACACCTCGTCCGTCTCGACCGCCTTGCGCGCGAAGATCCAGGCCGGCGGGTAGAGTCGCATCGACTCCTGGATCACCTGGCGGATCAGCGGCACGCGCTGGAGATCGTCGGGCTCGATCGTCGGAGTGGTCAGGCCGGCGAGGTCGGCGCCGAGCCGCTCGTCGATCTCCGGATGGCGTGACAGCAGCGTCCACGTCCAGCCGAGCGCCGCAGCGGTCGTCTCGTGGCCCGCCACCAGCAGCGTCAGCACCTCGTCGCGCAGCTGGCGCGGGCTCATTCCCTCGCCCGTCTCCTCGTCGCGGGCCGACATCAGCATGTCGAGCAGGTCGCCGTGCTCGGTCGGTCCGTTGCGTCTCCGTTCGTCGATGATCTCGTCGGTGAACTCGTGCATGACGCGGATCGCGTGTCGCACCTTGCGGTTGCCGGCCAGCGGCCAGTTCAGCGGGATGGGCACGGGGGCCGTGATGCGCGTGATGAAGCGATCGAGCAGGACGTCGACCTGCGGACCGATGACGCTCGACTCGTCGCTGGGGTCCGTCGAGAACAGACACTCGCCGACGATGCGCAGCGTCAGCTGCATCATGTCGTCGGCGACGTCGAACGTCTCGTTGCGTCGCGCGCGCTCGACCCAGCGCTGGGCCAGATCCTCGGCCGCACGCACCATCACCTTCGCGAAGCGCTGGATCTTCGCATGGTGAAACGCGGGCTGTGCGATGCGGCGCTGCTTGCGCCAGAAGCTGCCCTCGGACGTCAGCAGGCCGCGACCCAGGAACACGCGCAGCGTGTTGAAACCGCGCGTTTGCTTCGAGTAGTTGGTGTACGCGTCGAGCAGCACGCGCTTCACACCGTCGGGATGTCCCACGAGGTAGGCGTGTCCGCGCGGGCCCATGTTCAGCCGGGCGACGTCGCCCAGGCGCGACGTGGCCAGCAGCGTCGACAGGGGATCCTTGCGCATGCGCGGCAGGTGGCCGATCACCGGCCGGCCACCGGGCAGCATCGGCCCGTGGTGTGTCGACGAGGTGTGCGGCGAGGACTGCATCGATGCGCCTTGCGGGGGACCCGTGGAAACTCGGGTTCTATCCTACCAGGGGAATCCTCCCGGATCTCGGCTAAGATCTCCTCATCGAAGGAGACTCGCTTCATGTTCAACGACGACGAGAACGACGACCGCCCCGCCGAGGAGGAAGAGGATTTCGCCTCGATGCTGGAGGCGTCGCTCGAGCCAAAGGTCTTCAACTCCGGCGACATGGTCGAGGGTCGAGTGGTCTCCGTCGGCAAGGAGGCCGTCTTCGTCGACATCGGGGGCAAGGGCGAGGCGACGATCGACTCCGAGGAGTTGCGCGACCCCGACGGCAACCTCGACGTCGAGGTCGGCGACATCGTGCAGGGCATCGTCGTGTCGACGTCCGGCGGGCTGAAGCTGTCGCACAAGCTGGCGCGCGGCGCGGCCGACCTCAGGCGACTGGAGGAGGCGTACGCCGCCGGCCTGCCCGTCGAGGGCCGCGTCGACAAGTCGAACAGGGGCGGCTTCGAGATCCACCTCGGGGGGAAGCGCGCCTTCTGTCCGATCTCGCAGATCGACACCGGTTACACCGACGATCCCGAGAAGCACGTCGGGTCCGTGTACACGTTCCGCATCATCGAGTTCAAGGAGGGCGGGAAGAACGTCGTCCTGTCGCGCCGCTCGCTCCTCGAGGAGGCCGAGCGCGAGCGCGCGGCGGAGGTGCGCAAGACGATCGTGCCCGGCGCGATCCTGCCCGGGCGCGTCGCGTCGGTGCGCGACTACGGCGCGTTCGTCGATCTCGGCGGCGGCATCCAGGGGCTGTTGCACGTCTCGGAGATGGGCTGGTCGCGCGTGTCGAACCCGCGCGCCGTCGTCCAGTCCGGCGACGAGATCGACGTCAAGGTGCTGGGCGTCGACGACGAGAAGGGGCGCATCTCGCTGGGTCTCAAGCAGCTGCTGGCCGACCCGTGGGACGCGGCCGACGATACGTACGAGGAAGGGCAACTGCTGAAGGGACGCGTGACACGCGTCGCGGAGTTCGGCGCGTTCATCGAGCTCGAGCCCGGGATCGAGGCGCTGGCGCACGCATCGACGTTCACGGAGTCCGGTAAACGCGACGCGTGGAAAGCGCTCGTGCAGCCGGGCACCGACGTGGCGGTCAAGCTGCTGAGCTGCGACTTCGACCAGAAGCGCATCGGCGTCGCCGTGGTCGACGAGGACGTGGTCGAGGAGCACATGCGTCCGACGCTACCGCCGGCGGCACCCGGCGAAGAAGCAAACGGTTCCCCCGAGGGATCGGGCGGAGGCTTCGGCTCGCTCGCCGACAAGCTGCGCGCGGCCCTGGGCCAGGACGAGGATTGATCGACATGGCAGACAAGAAGAAACCCCAACTGACCGTTCCCGAGGCGATCCTCCCCGGCGTGTACGCGAACCAGATCGTCGTGCGGCACACGCGCGAGGAGTTCGTACTGGACTTCGTCAGTCGCTCGCCGCCCAGCGGCGTCGTCGCGGCGCGCGTCATCGTCAGTCCGGGGCACCTCAAGCGCGTGGTCCGCGCGCTGAACGAGAACGTGCGGCGCTACGCCACGGCCCATCCCGCAGCCCATCCCGCAGCAGCCGCGCCGAAGCCGGCGCCTCCGCCGGCCGCACCCGCCGCGCCGGCTCAGCCGCTGGCGCAGCCACCGGGCCCGGAGGAGACCGACCCCGGCGCGGGCGGCCAGGGCCAAGCGTCGAAGACGAAGGGACAGAAGATGGGCGCCGTGCTGACCGAGCGCGTGGCGCACGGCGCATACGCCAACCAGATGATGGTCAGCCACTCGCAGGACGAGTTCCTGCTGGACTTCATCAGCTCGTTCCCGCCGCATCACATCGTCACGGCGCGCATCTTCACCGGTCCGGCCCAGATCCGGCGCATGATCGCGACGTTCGAGGAGAGCCTGCGGCGCTACGAGTCCGCGCACGGTCCGATCGTCGAGGCGATGGTCCCGGGGCCGGACACGATGCTGAACTGACTCGGCGATGAACGGGGGACCGCGATGACCGAGAACTGGACCGGCGCCGAACGCCTGCAGCGCGGCTTTCTCGTCCTGCTCGCCGTCGGCATCTCGCTGCTGTTCCTGCAGATGATCCGCGGCTTCGTCATGGCCCTGCTGCTGGCGGCGATCTTCGCCGCGCTGACGCACCCCGTCTATCGTCGCCTGGTGAAGCTGTTTGGCGGCCGGCGCGCGCTGGCGTCGGCGACGACGATCCTGCTGGCCCTGGTCCTGGTCGTCGGCCCGCTGACCACGTTCGTCGGCGTCGTCGTGAAGCAGGCCGTCGACGTCAGCAGCTCGGTCAGGCCATGGGTCGAGGAGCAGGTGCGCACGCCGGGTGCGCTGCAAGGCTACCTCGAGCGCATTCCCTTCTCGGACAAGATCGCCCCGTACCGCGACGAGATCCTGACCAAGGCCGGCGAGATGGCCGGCAAGACCGCCACCTTCGTCGTCAACGGACTGACGTCGGCCGGCAAGGGCACCGCGCGCTTCCTGCTGAACCTGTTCGTGATGCTGTACGCGATGTTCTACTTCCTGATGGACGGCCGGAAGATGCTGGAGAAGGCGCTGTACTACCTGCCGCTCGACTCCGAGGACGAGGAGGCGATGCTCGATCGCTTCACCTCCGTCACGCGAGCGGCGCTGAAGGGCACGCTGCTGATCGGCATCATCCAGGGTACGCTGGCGGCGCTGTCGTTCCTGGTGGCCGGCATCCCCGGCGTCTTCTTCTGGGGCACGCTGATGGCCGTGCTGTCGGTGATCCCCGGCATCGGCGCCGCGCTGATCTGGGTGCCCGCCGTGGCCTACCTGGCAATGACGGGCAAGATCGCCGCCGCCGTCGGTGTGGGCCTCTGGTGCGCCATCGTCGTCGGCACGATCGACAACGTCTTACGCCCGCGCCTCGTCGGCCAGGACACGAAGATGCCGGACCTGCTGATCCTGATCAGCACGCTCGGCGGTCTCGCGCTGTTCGGCGCGGTCGGCGTGATCCTCGGGCCGATCGTGGCCGCGTTGTTCATCACGGTGTGGGATCTGTACGGTGTCGCGTTCAAGGACGTCTTGCCGGCCGTCGCGCCGGCGCCCGCGAAGAAGGACTGACCCGCCATGCGTTTTCCGATGCGATTCGCCCTGCTGTTCGTCGCGTTCGCGCTGTCGTTGCCGGCCGTGCAAGCCGCCAAGAAGCAAGAGCTCGTACTCGAAGTCGGTCAGCGCTGGAGCTACGTCACGCGCGACGGCGACGAGGAGTCGACGCTGGTCATCGCGGGCCTGAGCGAGAAGCACAAGGTGTACTTCCTCAACCTGCACGACATCGTCGTTCACGGCGAGCCCGCGGTCTTGAACTTCATCCCGGTCACGAAGAAGGCCCTGCGCAAGAGCGTCACCGAGCTGGTCGGCGAGGTCGAGAACCCGCCGTTCAATCAGAGCAGCCTCGACCGCTGGTCGGGCATGGCGGACGAAGGCACCCGGATCGCGATCGAGAAGGACCTGCGCACCGGCCTGCCCGAGTGGATCGCGAGGTTTCCCGCTCCGGATTCCGGGTCGGCGGGCTCCTCCGGCTCGTCGTCGATCGGCGAGTCCGAGGACTACAAGGCCTACACGAAGCAGCTGAACCAGGTGAACGAGGCGCTCGCGCTGTACGCGGACGAGAAGCTCGACGAAGCCCTGGCACTGCTCGACGGCGTCCTCGCAAACTGCGTCAAGCCCGAAGCCTGCGAGGCGTGGGCCCGCGACGCAGAGAAGATCCGGGAGACCAGGCGCAAGAAGGAGATTCGGCGACGCTTCAACGAGGCCGCCGAGCTGGCCAACGCCGGCGACCGCGAAGCCGCGATCGAGATCCTGCGCGGGCTGGAGCAGGAGGAGCTCGACGAGTTCATGACGGAGCGCGTGCGTGCGACCCTGGAGCAGCTCTCCAAGACATCGGAGCCTGCGGACTAATCCGTGGATCTATGGCTCGCGAGACCGGCGAGCTGTCGATCGTGCACCCGCGCCAGCGAAAGCAACGCCACGATCGCCCCGGTCAGCGCGAGGAACATGTCCCACTGAGTGTCCCACGGGTCGCCCTGCGTGCCGAGGAACGACTCGGCCTGCTCGCCGCCGATCAGCGCCGCCCACCACTCGATCAGCTCGTAGAACGCGCTGAAGGCGAGGCAGATCGAAACGACGACGGCGAACAACCACGCACCGCGCTGCAGCACACCTCGACGCAGCAACACCTCGCGCGCGAGGATCGCCGGCACGAAGCCCTGCGCGAAGTGGCCCAGTCGATCGTAGTGATTGCGCGACAGGTCCAGCAGGTCGCGGACCCAGAAGCCCAGCGGGACGCGGGCGTAGGTGTAGTGGCCGCCGACGAGCAGGATCAACCCGTGGAGGAACAGCAGCCGATAGAGCAGCGGTGAGAGCGGGGCCCTGCGGAACGTCGCGACCAGGATCGGAATCGCGATCAGCACCGGGGCGACTTCCATCCACCACGTGCCGCGCTCGTAGGGACGAATCCCGGAGAGGATCAACGCGACGATCGTCGCGGCGAGCAGCACGATCGGTTCCTTGCGCGGAGTCGTCATGATTCGAGACGAGCTCTCCGTGACGGCGGTCGGTCTTACTGCGGATCCTTCTTCTTCGATGACGAGCGCCCCAGCGCTCCGAGCAGCACCAGCGCGCCGACGATCACCAGCAAGATCGGCCAGCCCCGCGAGGAGAAGATGAACCGGCGGAAGTCTCCCCAGCGCTGGAATCCGAGCAGGAACAGCACCAGCGCCGGCACCAGGGGCCACCAGTGCGATCGTCGCTCGTGGATCAGCGGAATCGCGTAGATCAGCAGGAAGCCGACCCCCAGACCGATCTCGGTGAACTCGTGCAGCACCATCCAGCGCGGTTCGCCGAACAGCCCCAGGCCGAGGCCTGCGAGGATCCCGCCGAGGACGAGAGAGAATTGACTCTTCGTCGCGAAGTAGGCACCGATAAACAACGCGCCCGTGAGAATCAGGACCAGCGGGCGTGTCGGGGCCTCGATGTACTTCAGGCCGTAGAGCGCCAGCCCGAGCACGATCATCGTCGAGCCGATGGCCAGTGTCTTCTTTGTCTTGGGTTCCATGATCACATTCTCCGCAGCACGGCCTCGAGGTGCCGGGTCTGTCGCGGCTCCGGCGTCGTATGCGTCGCCATGTAGGCGACATAGCGTAGCGTGTCGCCGCTCAGTTGCCAGGTCCTCCGCGTGGCGACCAGCCGCGGGTCGTGCTGCAGCACGACGCTCTCGAAGTCGATCTCGAACCCGTCCGGCTTCGTTCCGGCTGCGTCGAGCCGGCCCCGCAACACCTCCACACGCCCGCTCTCCTGGGAGTTGGAGATCTCGATCGAGCCGTCCTCGAGCGGACGGATGAACCCGGACTCCCAGTGGCTCGGCTCGCGCGCGGGCAACAGGAGCGTCTTCTGTTCGTAGTGGATCAGCGGGTAGCCGGCGTCGAGGTCGAAGCGGAGGTCCTCCTCGTACTCGAAGGACTCGATCGTCGGATACTCTCCGGCGCCTCGCCCCTTCCAGCGGCCCGCCAGAAGGGCCAGTCGACTCACGGACGCTTCGATCGCCGGTTCCAAGTCGCCACCTCGCCCCGAGAAGATCCAGGCGGCGATTCTAGCGACTCACCCGTCCGAGAGCGAACAGCGCCATCGCCGGGCGTCCCCCGCCGACGTCGACCCGGGTCGCGGTTCTAGCACTCCTCGGATTTGACCGTATATTCCGATTTTCGGGGGGATCTTCGTGTCTGCACGCTCGATTCGAACGCTCGTCGGCATCCTGCTCGTCTACGCCATGTCGGCCGGGGCGCAGGAGTTCCCCGTCACGCCCATGCCCGACCCGGACGAGCGGCGGGCGCTGCTGATCGACTCCAAGCGACCGCCGGCCGCTCCCGCGTCGCGCACGTTCCGCCAGGCGCAGTCCTACCTGGCGCAAGAAGACATCGACGTCACGCACTACTTCCTGGATATCGAGTTCGACGATCAGCAGGAGGAGGTTGACGGCAAGGTCGAGATCACCGCGACCAGTCTCGTCGACGGTCTCGAGCACGTGCTGCTCGATCTGCACGACAACATGAGCGTCACGCAGGTCAGCCGGGGTCTCACCGGTCTGTCGTATCAGCACGCGGGAGACGTCCTCGACGTGACGCTCGATCGCCCGTTCGACGAGAGTGAGTCGCTGACGATCCGGGTCGAGTACCACGGATCGCCGCACTCGGACGCGCTCGGCCTGTTCGGCTGGAACAAGTACTTCGGCTCGAATCAGACGGAGATGGTCTGGTCGCTGTCCGAGCCCCAGGGGGCGCGCTACTGGTGGCCGTGCAAGGACCGGCCCGACGACAAGGCGCTGGTCGAGGAGTGGTGGACCGTCCGCTCGAGCTGGACCGCCACCGGAAACGGGCGCCTCGACGGCGTCGACAACCTGTCGGGGAGCAGGAAGCGCTACCGCTGGATCTCCACGCACCCGTTGCCGACGTATCTCGTGAGCGTCGCCGCAACCGACTACGTCAGCTTCTCCGACACGTACACGCCGATCGCCGGCGGGACGATGCCGGTCAACCACTACGTGTACCCGGAGCTCCTGTCCGACGCCCAGGAGTCGTTCTCGGAGACGGTGCCGATGCTCGAGTACTTCTCGCTGCTCTTCGGCGAGTACCCGTTCGTCGCGGACCAGTACGGCATGAGCGCGTTCCCCTTCGGCGGCGCGATGGAGCACACGGCCAACTCGTCCTACGGCTACGTTCTGATCGACGGCGCCCATACGTACGACTTCGTCGTGGTTCACGAGCTGGTGCATCAGTGGTTCGGCGATTCGGTCAGCCCCGAGACGTGGGAAGACATCTGGCTCAACGAGGGCTTCGCCACGTACGGCGAGGCGCTGTGGTTCGAGCACCTCGACGGCCTGTCCGGCCTGCACGACTACATGGCGACGCTGTGGCAGTCGAGCTTCGACGGCACGCTCTACGATCCGACCGAACTGTTCGGCGCAACGTCGTACAACAAGGGCGCGTGGGTGCTGCACATGATGCGCAAGGCGATGGGAGATGCGGCGTTCTTCCAGGGGCTGCAGGCCTGGTACACGGCGCGACAGGACTCGATCGGCAACACGGTCCAGTTTCAGGCCAATCAAGAGGCCGCCTGGGGCCAGTCGCTCGACTGGTTCTTCCAGCAGTGGGTCTACGGCGCCAACCGGCCGAGGTACGAGCTCGGACACTCGACGGCCGACGCGGGAGGCGGACTCTGGCGGACCTACGTGGGGATCGATCAGACCCAGTCCAACGCGGGCCTGTTCACGATGCCGATCGATCTCGCGCTGTCGACCGGAGGCGGCGACATCGTCCATACCGTGTGGAACGACGCGGCGGACCAGATGTTCGTGATCGAGACGGCCGTGCCGGTCAGCGACGTGACGTTGGACCCCGACGAGTGGATCCTGAAGGACTCCGTGACCGACGTGACCCTGGCCGACGACGACGGCGCCGGCGTGCCCGACGCCGTCGACAACTGCCCGGACATCTCGAACGCGAGCCAGTCCGACGTCGACGGAGATGCGCTAGGGAACCCGTGCGACGACGACGACGACGGCGACCAGCTTCTGGACGTGGACGATTGCGCGCCGCTGGACGCCGCGCAGGGACTGCCGGGAACGGTCGAGACGTTGGCCGTCGTGAGGGGGCCGGGGAACCCGACCGATGCGGACCTGAGCTGGAGCTCGGCGGTTCGCGCCAACGCGTACGACCTGATCCGCGGGTTGGTGAGCGGTCTCGCCGGCGGCTACGGTTCGTGCCACCAGTCGGCGATCGTCGGACAAACCTGGCTCGACGCGGATCTGCCGCCGGCCGGCGAGATCTTCACCTACCTGGTGCGGGGGAACGACCTGGGTTGCGGCGGGGGCGGTTCGCTGGGCGACGATTCCAGCGGCGCACCGCGCCCCTCACCCTGTCCCTGAGTCGAGCGTTGGCGAAGAGAGCCCGAACCCGATCCGGTCACATCAACCGGCGTTGGCGGAGGTACTTCTCGACCTCCTTGTACGCCCCACTGCCGCCGCCGAACTTGACGAGGTTGCGGGCCGTTTTCAGCCACTCGAGGGTGCTGGGCGTGACCTGCTCGGCTGCCTGAGCCAGATCTTCCTGGCGGATGCACCGCTCGGTGCCGCTGTCGAGGATCTCGGTCAGCACTTCTTCCTTGGCGTACTCGATGACGGCGTCGATATCGGCGCCGGAGAACCCCTCACACCGGGTCGCCAGGGCGTCGGCGTCGAACCGGTCCGTCGGCACGTCGCGCAGCTTGGCCTCGAACATCTCCCGTCGCGCCTCGGCATCGGGCGGCGGCACGAAGATGCGGCGGTCGAATCGCCCAGGTCGCTGCATGGCATCGTCGACATCCCACGGCATGTTCGTGGCCGCGAGAACCAGCAGCTTCTCGTTGTTGCCGACCATGCCGTCGAGTTGGTTGAGGAACTCGTTGACCGTAGTCCGTGTGTGATCGGACGCTGCCTTGCTTCTGGAGAACGCCAGCGCGTCGAGTTCGTCGAAGAAGAGCACCGAGGGAACCTCCTCGCGGGCCTTCTCGAAGACGCCCGCGAGGTTCTGTTCGCTCTGGCCCATCCACATGCTGAGCACGTCGCTGATGCCGACGGCGTTGAAGTTCGCTTTACACTCGGTGGCGATCGCGCGGGCCATCATCGTCTTGCCGCAGCCGGGCGGTCCGTACAGCAGCACGCCGCCCCCCGAACGTTTTTTGAAGCGCTGAAACAAGCCCGGATTGACGAACGGCTCGACGATCTTCAGCTTGAGGATCTTCTTGAGGTCCTGCATGCCGACGACGTCGGAGAAGCGGATCTTGTCGGTGGCGCCGATCAAGACGACGTCCGCCGCCTCGTCGAGGCCCACCCGCCCGCCCGCTACAGCGCGTAGCCCGACCGGGGCTGGGGCATTTTCCTCAACCACTTCGGCATCGGACTGCTCGATCTCACCTACGAGCGCCGCGAGCGCGGCGAAGCCGCTGCAACTCCTGGCGCGATCCAGGTGTTCGTCCGTGTCGTTCGCACGCCCCAGCCGGTGGCAACACAGCGCTGCTCTCGCGTGGTACTCGGCGACAGTGTCGTGTTGGCCGGCCAGCAGGATCCACTGGCCCAGACTGTCCTCGTACTGCCCGGTATCGAACAGGCTCTGCGCGTAGCGCGACCGCAACTCGGCATCGAAGGGGCTGGTAAGGAGCTGCCGCTCCAGTTGTTCCAGATCGCTCATCGGAACGGCTCAGACTCCTCGCGATTGCAGCCAGCGCCGGAGAAGAAAAGGGAACGTCCAGGAATACACGATGTAGATCAGACAGATCGTCGCGAAGGCACCACCGGCGACCTCGGAGAACGCTCCAATAGTCGTCATGCCCACGATCATCACGACCCACACCGACCCCGCACCGAACCACCCCCAACGCACCATGGGGTAGGCCGGCAGCGCGACCCAGTGAGTCGACAGGCGGAGTTCGATGATCGCATCGACAAGATTCTGATCCTCGGGACGCTCGCGAAGAAGCTGTTGGCCCACGCGTAGCGCCTCTCGGTTGCGCTTCTGTTCGACGAGCACGTAGAACAGCGTGCGTACGGTGGCCTCGTCCTCCGGGCCACGGCGAATCAACTCCGCGAGGTTCTCGGCGGCGAGATCCGTGTCGCCTCGCACGGCTGCAACCATGACCGCGAGCGACTTTGCCTCGGCGTTCTCGGGGTCGCGGCGGAGGGCCTCTTGCGCCAGCTCGGACGCCTTACCGAGGTTGACCGTGTACAACATGACCTGGCCGTAGCCGGCGAGGAAGTAGGGGTTGTACGGCTCCTCGCGAATGAGCTCGATGATTGTCTGCTCCGCGGCCGCCCAGCGATGCATGTCCAGGTCGACGCAGAACAGCAGGTAACGCGCCTCCTGATACTTCGGATCGGATGACAGCGCACTCTCGAGGTGCTCCCGCGCCGCGTCGTAGTCGTCCTCGAGACATGCGATGCGCGCACAATAATAGTGCGCCTCCGGAGCATCGGGATTCTCTACGAAGGCCTTCTCGAGCAACTGCCGAGCCTCGGCGGACCGGCCGACTTCGAGCAATCGATCCAGCTGGAACTGGACCTCATTCAACGCTGAGTGCCCATCCGATTCCGAAGAGCGCGATGCTCAATACGATGGATATGCCAATGGACCCCAGCGCCCAAGGCCAGGGGTTGGGCGGCTCGATGCCGTTCAGGGCCTGAACCTTGAAGTGCTCGCGTAGGCGCAGGTACATGACGCCGAACATCCCGAGCGCGACGATACGGGCCAGGTAACGGGCCGCTTCCTTCGGCGTGAGCCACTCGCCGAGATCCGGCAACGTCTCGGTGAAGAACGCGCGGCCGTACCAGACGATGAAGGCGGAGTACGCGACGCACACGACGATCGGGATCCACACGTCGCGGGCGAGCCTTCCCGCGCGCTTCGAGTTCAGGCTGCACAGGATCGCCGACGCGTAGATCCCGCCAAAAAACGCAAGAAGGAAGTTCGCCCGCACCGAGAACAGCGGTTCGCTCGCCTTCGCGGTGGCCAGCGATGGCTCCAACAATGAGTCGAGTCGCGAGGCAGACTCGCCACGTGTCACGTCTTCGTGCATTTTGCTCGTCTTTCGTGCCGGCCGATTCAGGGCCCTGATTGTACCAGAGTCGAACCGCAACCTGGGTCGAGGTTCACGCACTAGTGGAGCTTGAACGCAACTCGGACGTCACCGCCTCCGGGTACCTGCAGCACCGGAGACTATTCCCCGTCGGATCCACTGAGCTTCACGATGCCATCCACCCATTGCTGGGTCAAAGTCTTCAGCGCATCGGCATCGGACGGCTTCTCATATCGTTGGTAGGCAAAAAGGACGATCACGCGACCGTCGATCAGCAGCGCCGTCGACGTTTGCACTTGCTTGATGCTGATCGTCACGCCGGCTGCGGTCCCACCCCCCTGCGTCATCCAGACGGACGTCACCTGATTCTCCGCCACGCGCGTCGTCTCGATCGGCGCCATCTGGCCGACCTCCAGCTCGACGTCGGCGCCGATGAACGCCGCGCCTTCCACTTCCGCGCGCTCGATTTGTTCGCCGATAGCCTTCTTGTTCTCCTGCCAGAACTTCTCGAACTGTGCACCGAACATCGTCTCGAGCTGCGTGGCGAAGGCGTCGAAGTGCGCCTGGGAGATTCCGCCGCCTTTGCTTGCGGTCATCACTTGCAGAAGGAAATACGGCGACAGCTTCGGACCACCCGTGGTGCGGAGCTCGTCGAAGTCCTCCGAGGTGAAGAAACAGCTAATCAACTCGTTCGAATGCGGAGTCAACGTCTTGGCCAGGCTCTCGATCCTCTCATCGACCGAGCAGGCGTCGACGTAGCCTTCCACACTCGGCACCGTCACCTTCGCCCCGCCCACGTCGAAGGTGCCCATCGGCTGCTGCGCCAGAATCGGCAACGCCAGCATGATCGCGACCATTACACAAACAACTCTGTGCATCGACTGTCCTTTCAGTGCCTGTATCAGCACTCCAGGTCAGGGATCGATTAGGTACCCTTGGAACCACTGCGTCCAGTTGAGGTAGGTTTCATCATAGGGTTGATTCTGACCGTATTCGTGCGCCCATAGCACAACTGCTGGACTCTGCTTTCTCAGGCAGTAGAACCAACCCGCGCCGCTATCGTGAATCGGCAAGAGCTCTTCTGGAAACTGGGAGTCCTCCCAACGCGTGTTTGCCATTCTCGCGACGTTAAGATGAGTAGGAACATCCTGTCCGAGGCCCGCAACCTCCGTTGAGCCATAGGCTACCCATCCGAACGTCTTCAGGAACGCGGCGTAATCGTCTGGAAGGGCGTTACCCCATGCCAACTCCAAGTCACGAAGCTCGGCGTCTGTCGCTCCCGCTCCATGTTGGAGGTTTGCTTGGTTGCGCAAGAAGTTGACAATTCGCAAGATGTTGCTCACATCAAACTCTTGGACCCGCACCCAGGTTGATGGGAGCCTCGGTGTCTCGCAGGGCGCACATCAACCTGGGGCAGGGTTCGTGCGCCGGGATTCGGGAGTCACAGACTATCTCTTGAATATGTCGACGCTATTGAGATCAGAATCCAGCTTGAACGCGAGTTCGATTTGCTCAACTTCGGCCGGCAACTCGCCACCCCGAAACAGATCAACCGCGAGGAATGACTGAACAGCAGAGTCTGGTACACACACGCCATGTACCGCGAGGTTCGCATTCCACCGAAAGCCGCCATTGAAAGCCAGAACTCGTTTGATCATCCCCGGGGTGAACTCTGCCGTTAGACGACAAGTCTGGACGGTGGTTTCTCCGCTCGTGTTTGCCACGCGATCCAGACGAAAGCGACGATCGTAGCCCCAATCGGCATCCCGGGTAAACTGATCGAGTATGGCCGGAAACGCCGCTGGTTCGAAAACACTCTCGATCGTGACCAGTAACGCCAAGCCCGTGCGCGTCGATTCCTCGAGCACCGATGCCAGATGGTCGATTGTCTTGTGTGCGGCCTCGGTGAGGTCCTTTGCTTTGTCGCACGACCACACTTCGAGCGCTCCAGAAACGTCGCCTCGCACCGCGCCACTAACCGACCCAAGAAACTGTCGCAGTGTAGTTTTCCGGGGACTGCCCATGACACCTCCAGAGAGAGCCCGCTGCTACGGTCAATTGAACACCAGATTGGCACCCGCACCCTGGCACCCGCACCCAGGTTGATTCGCAGGGGTTCCGAGCATAGTTTACTTTGGACGGCTCGGATCCAAGCGGGCCATGCGTCCCACGCCTCCCAGGGTCGCAACTCATGTCTCTTCCACGCCGCATCGTCCCCGGATCGACATACCTTCTCACGCGCAGGTGCTTCGGACGGCACTTCTTCCTGCGCCCGAGTCACGAGATCAATCAGATCTTCGAATTCTGTCTCGCCGTCGCGGCAGCTCGATCCGGCTGCGAAGTACATGCCTACTGCGTCATGAGCAACCACTACCATCTCGTCGTCACCGACGTCGAGGGCGAACTTCCTGTCTTCATGCACTGGCTCAACGAATACGTCGCCAAGTGCACCAACTCGATCCTGGGGCGTTGGGAGTCGTTCTGGGCTCCGCAGAGCTACAGCCAGGTACTGCTGGAGAGCGCAGAGGACGTCCTGGGCAAGATCGTCTACACGCTGACCAACCCGACGAGCGCGGGTCTGGTCGCGCACTCGGATCAGTGGCCGGGCGCTCGGAGTCGTGTCCAGGCGATCGGTGGGCCCGAAAGAACCGTCGACCGCCCCGCTGGCTTCTTCCGGCCCGATGGACCCGTTCCTCCCACCGAACAGCTGGCGCTGACGGTGCCTCCCGCGCTGGCGGATTACCGAGACTGGCGGCAAGAGCTCGAGCAGCGCATCTCCGCCCGCGAGACAGAAGTGCGCCAGGAGTTTCGGGCCAAGAACAGTCGCTTTCTCGGACGGCGCCGCATTCTCCGGCAATCCCCGACGGCGCGGCCAACCGGTGGCGAGCCGCGACGTGGCCTGAACCCGCGAGTGGCGGCCCGGAACAAGTGGCGCCGCATCGAGACGCTACAGCGCCTGAAGCAGTTCGTCTCGGACTACCGGGAAGCGTGGCGTCAATATGCGGAGGGTGACCACCGCGTCGTCTTCCCGTTCGGGACCTACGCGATGCGCATTCAGTTTCAAGTGCGCTGCTGCGGCCCCTGACCCAGGCGACTCGCGCGCCGGCGATTCGTGTCACGTCAGATTCCTTGCGTTGGTCGGCAATGCGAAATCTGCCGGTCTGCCTGGGCGTCGTGTCGCGCGTGAAGCTCGCGTGAGTCCGGCTGCGCATGCCACAACTATTGGAACCTGCACAGGAGCAAGCACGGGACCGTACGGTGTGCATGCACGATTTCTGTTTTCTCGGGCGTTCCAGTGGGCGTCGCGGCGGTCCGATCCCAGCATCAACCTGGGTCAGGGTTCGAGGGTCGGGGTTCGAGCGATCTCGTAACGGGACGCCATAGGTTAGGGCTCGCGTTCGGGCTGGAACCACCCGAAAGAGTCGAGATCGTCGTTCAGCCTAAAGGCGAACTCCAAATCTTGGCCAAGGTTGTCAAAGGAGTTCGCGTCTAAAGGACTGAAGTCGATTGCCCGTTCCACCTGCGTGATGTTCACACCAATACCGGCAACTAGCTGATTCGCGCGCCACTGCACTCCTGTTGGCTGCGCGAGTATGCGCTCCACGGCGCCGGGGTCGGCCTCAAAAGTGAGCGTGCAGTAGTGCAGTTGAGCCTCTGAATTCGTCTTGCGCGTCCCGGCAAGGGAGAATCTCATTGTTGTGTTCCAGCCTGAGTCCCGTGAGAACTGATCCAGCAGAAGAGGGAAGCCACCCGGCTCAAAGTCAGCAATCAATGCGACCACAAGAGCACACTTGTCGTGCACGGCACGGTCTAGCCTCTTGGTAAGCAGTCCCACAGTGTATCGACTCAGGTCCCCGAGGTCGCCACTGCTCCCTCTTGGTACGCACCACTTCTCCCGTCCGTGGAGCCGATTGCTTCCACGAAACTTACCCCCAAAGAACTCTACAAGTGTCACTCTTCGAGATGAGGTCATTGTGTTGCTCGTGCTCCGGTAGCGGCCCGACATATGCGTCGGTGGTTTCGCCTAGTTGAAAACAAGCGCGTGGGCGAATCTAATCGTGTGTACTGCAATAACCCCCGCCGTAATGGCAACGGTCTCAAGCATCCCTGGTTCGCGAAGAGTCTCGGGCAGCCAGTTCGGAGGACGGACAAGTTCTGGAGGGGCAATCTCATCACCATTCCCATCGATCTCCGTCCCATCGGGCCGAAATCGGCGACGGTTCTTCTTGCCCGTACCATCATCAACGTCCCAGTGCGGTCCTTTCGGTGAGTCGTTGTCCCAAGTGATCTGTGGCCGGCCTCCTCCGGGCGCCGGTTTGTCATGTGGAGTGCCTGGCCTTGGCGTCCACTTGCCCCGGCCGTCCGGGCGGATGTGCTTGTCCCACTTCCAATCGTCCTCGTTCCACCCCGTTTGCGGTGGCGGCTTGTGATTCGGATCCTGACTCAACGGCAGTACACCATTGTGAAAGGTGTCCATGAATTCATCCCACCGCTCACGCTCCGACGGCAGCTTCAGCTTGCCCTTCTTCTTGGGCTTACCTGCCTTGGCTCGTCCGACGGCACAGTCGCCGCGGGTGTCATCGCACTCCCCTCCAGAGCCCCTCCAAGTAGGCCCCAGCGGATCATGATAACCCCCACGCAGATCCGAATCGCCGATCTGTGGTTTGAGCCCCGTTCGCATCATGTCCTCCGAGTACTCTCGACAGCTGCGCCACTGAACTCCGACGTGGCAACCGCGCCCGCGCCCCCCGGGCCGCACAACAGGGTCCGAGACAGCGAACGTGGCGGTGTATGCTCGATGTTCTTCTGATGCCAGCCCTAGCTGGTCACCGAACATCGCCGGGTTCGATGCCGCGTATTGGTAGAGATTCGGACCATCGGCGTAGCCCAAGAGATCGCGTCGCAAAAACCGGCCGATGCGCGAGTCGAGATAGCGGTTCTTGTAGTAGTGCAGCCCGCTCTCGGCGTCGTACCGCTGCCCGGTGTAGAGATACGGAAGCCCGACCTTGGACAGGTTCGAGGCCCCCGCGTCGTAGTCGACGCCGTCCCAGGTAGCGTCCCAGTAGACGCCCGGCGTGCCGTAGGCGCTGTACGTGTAACGCTCGACGACGTCTCCACTGCCGTCCTCGGTCAACGCGACGACGCTACCGCCGAAGTCGTGATGCAAGAAATAGCGAGCGTCGATCGTGCCGTCGTTGTTGCCCAGGATCGGATGCGCCTCACCATCAACCGTCCGCGGTACGTCACGATCCATCCACAGCACTTGATCCAGCCCCAGCCCGAATCCGTAGCGCGCACGCACGATCTCGCGCCAGACCCCGCCGTCCAGCACGACCCCGCGCTCTTCGATGGCACGCCATCCGTCGTAGACGAAGTTCGTCGTGGCATCGACCGCCACGCCGGGCGACGGGGTGTGCTTCTGGATCCGGCGATTGAAGGCGTCGTATCGGTAGCGGGAGATCAGCGACCCGGTCGCCGCGTTGCGCACCTCGGTCAAGCGACCGAACAGATCCCAGACGTAGGAGCGGTTGGCGTCGACGTCCTCCCGCATCTGCCCCAACCAGTCGTAGCTAAACGGCTCGGGCGACTGTCCGTCCTCGCTGACGTCCACGTACTGATTCAACGAGTTCGCATTGGAGAACAGCCTCGACGAGGCTGCTGCTCCCAGGCCGCTCGTGTGTGAGGTCCAGTTGCCGGCGTCGTCCAGCGTCCACGCCTCGAGATCGCTCGGCGTTTCCAGCAGCGACGAAGGCTGCACGGTCGCCGGCGGAACGGGATCCGACGGCAGCGGCCCCTCGGCCCACTGCGTCAGCCGACCGCGGTGATCGACGTCCATCGCCCGCGTGCGGTAGCTGCCGGGCACGTCGGCGACGGGCTCGTGCCGCCGCTGCTCGAAGGTCATGTTGCCTACGCGGTCGTAGCCGTAGCGGAAATCGGCCAGCGAGTTCTGCGGGGCGCCGCTCTCGACGGTCCGCATGCCGCGCACGCGACCCAGGCCGTCGTAGTGCAACATCTTCTGCGCCACGGGTCCGTCGTCGTGAAACCGCAGCTCGAGGCCGCTGGTGGGGTAGTCGCGCAGCCACGGCCGACCGCCCACGTACTGCAACCGAACCAGGTCCGTCCGGGCCGAGGAAGCGTCGGACGGATCAACGGCCGCCTGGATGGTCGACAGCCGCCCGCGGTCGTCGGGGATGTAGCTCAGTCGATGAGGCGGCAGGGGCGAGCCCTGCAGATCGAAGGCTGCCGGGAAACCCAACTCTCTTCGAAAACCGGCGTTGTCGTGGACCGACTCGACACGATGCTCGACCGGAACGCCGTCGACCGGAATCCACTGGGTGCCGAATCGCATCCGACCAAGAGAGTCGAACTCGCGTTCGATGACGACCTCCGTCTCGTCGGGGAACTCCGCCTCGGCGGAGCGATCCACCGCGCGCACGATGCGGTCGAGGTCGTCGTGCACGAAGACCTGCTCGATCGTTCCGGCGAATGCGGCCGCGCCGGGTGTCTCGTTTTCCACGTTGCCGCTACGTCCGATCAGACGCCCGCGGTCATCGTAGTTCAGGCTCCAGCCGACGCGCATC
This sequence comes from bacterium, assembly GCA_024226515.1. Taxonomy (GTDB): domain Bacteria; phylum Acidobacteriota; class Polarisedimenticolia; order Polarisedimenticolales; family Polarisedimenticolaceae; genus JAAELQ01. Next base: position 61,278 of record JAAELQ010000232.1, on the reverse strand, counting down.
GCGGTATCGTCCGCGTCGCGGCGATGCTGGATCGTCCAGGGCAGACCGTTGCGGTCGTAGTCCAGGTAGTCGACCGTCTGGACCAGCCCGGCCGTCTGCGGGAAGCGTTTGCGCTCGATTCGGCCCAGCGCGTCGTACTTCCACAGCGTCTCGTTGTCCCGCGGATCGATCAACTTGACCGGCAGGCCGTCGCCGTCGTACTCGTTGCGGGTGACGGACCATCCGGTCACCGAGTCACGCACGTGTGTCTCGATCCGCCGCCCCGCCGCATCGTAGAAGTACTTCGACGCGCGGTCGTGCTCGTGCAGCGCGGGCAGGGCGGGCGGCGCCGTCTGCCAGCGTGTCGCCACCATGGACGTGCGGCCCAGCGCGTCGTAGTCGTAGTCGACGATCAGGTTCTCGCCGGTCGGATCGCGCACGGTGCGGCGCGGGCGGCTCCACCCATCGAACTCGACCTGGATCGTCCGCACGTGAGGTTGTCCCTCCGGGTCGTGCAACGTCGCCTCGCGTTTCCACGCGCGGCCGAGATCGTCGTAGAACGTCCGTGTCGTGTCCCGCGTGCCGTGGGAAGTCGGCGCCAGCGTGAGGTCCGGTCGGTTGAAGTCGTCGTACTCCGTGTCGACGATACGGCCGCCCGCGTCGATCGTGCGATGAAGCCGCCCCGCGGCGTCGTACATCCAGTGGGAGGTGGCCAGCTCCACTTCTTCGCCCGGCTCTTGCGGCGGACCCGGGCTCTCGGCGAGGGCCTGGGGGACGTAGCCGTCGACAATCGCTGCGGTCCGTGTCGCGACCCGGCCGAGAGTGTCCATCTCGTCCCAGAAGACGTGCAACACGCCGGGGTCGTCCGATCGGCCGTCGCTGCCGAAGAACAGCGAGCGGGTCAGGCGACCGTCGAGGTCGTAGCTCGATCGGTCGTACCACGAATACGTCGTCGGCAGCGTCGGGGAGGCGCCCAGAAGGACGGAGCCGTCGAACGCGTCGTCGGGACGGCCGTCGGAGGAGAACTCCTCCCGGCCGTAGGCGTCGTACCACGTGTAGTCGGTCGCGCCCTCGGGGTCGGTCACGGCGATCGCGCGGTCGAGCGCGTCGTACCACGCGATCTCGACGGGATCGTCGGGGCCGGGTTCGTCGCACGCCGATTGACCGTTGTCTCCGGCGATCGGCCAGTGGCGTCGCGTCATCCTGTGCAACGCGTCGTACCGCACGCAGCTCACTCGCCCCTCCGGGCTGACGGTCTTGACCGGTCGGCCGAGGCCGTCGTAGTACGTGCGAGCCGTCAGGTGCAGAAACCCCTCCGCCCCGGACGGATCTCCGGGGACCGTGGCCGGGTCCGGATCCTGGGTCACGGTCAACGGCCGGCCCAGCTCGTCATAGCTGACGTGGTTCAGTGATGCGACGAGACCGGTCGCGGGATCGCGAATCGCCGATCGAATCGGACTACCCCAGGCGTCGTAGGTGATTCTCGTAGACCGCAGAAACTCACCGTCGACCGGACACGAAGAGTCGGGGACCGGCTCGCAACGCACCGTCTCCTCGATCGGGCGTCCGGAGCCGGAGAACTCGCGCTGCACCACGATGCCCGCCGTGTCGCGCTCCGCGAAGAAGAGGCCGCGCCGGGTCCACGCCTGCAGCGTCTCGAACGACTGCGCTCCGTCGACGGAATAGCGCAGTTCGCGACCGAGCGGACCGCGCCCCCCGGGCCCGGCCACGTCGGCGATCGCGTGCGATTGCATCCAGTCCCAGTGCCCCGCGCTGCTGGAGTAGTACAGCAAGCGGCTGCGGAGCCCGTCGGCGCGCTTCACCTCGCGCAGCCGGCCGTCGGACTGGTAAGAAAACGTCTGCGTCAGGTAGCCGTCGGGCCGGGCGCCGTCGCCCGGGACGAATCGGCGGGTGCGGACGAGGTTGCCGAACGTGTTGTCGTCGTCTCCCTCGTGGTCGTTCACGTCGCCCAGCACCAGGGCGTCGCAGTCCAGCATCCAGGCGTCGCACAGCTCGACGATCTCGGGGTTGTCGACCGGCCCCTCGTGAACGTCGTAATCGTAAAACGTCGTGTGCGCCCTCCAGGGGTCGGCGCCGGGCTGAAAGTCCGGAGGAATCGTGCCGTCGGGAAACGCCATCGGGCCGGTCTCCGTGCGCACGCGTCCGCTCAGCTCGTCGTATGTGCGGAACGTCACCAGGTCCGGTGGTCCCGTGGTGCCGCCGGCGCAACGCTCGGCCACACGAAAGCGATCGACGGCGGGCAACGCGACTCCACCGACCTGCTGGTACTCGGTCAGTCGGCACGTGCCGTCGGCGAGATCCGTGCGCTCGAGCAAGCCGTCGTCGTCGTAGTGCCGCGTCGTCGTGCGATCGAGTCCGCCCGGGCCGTGATCCTCGACGATCCGCTCGAGCCGGCTGCCCGAGTACTCGTGCAGCTCATGAATCTCCGCGTTACCCAGTCTGCGGTCGACGATCGTCGTCGTGTGCGGATCGCTACCCGCGTAGCGGTACTCGATCTCCGCCGTCTCGGGCGTCGTGCACGGCGTCGAGCCCAGGCACTGGCCGGCGACTCGGTGAATCCCGTCGTACAGCACCGTCTCGCGCGTGCGAAAACCCTGTTCGCTCGTCATCGGGTTCTCGTACCAGGCCGATACCGTCGAGAGCAGATGGGCCTGGGGGTCGTCGCGCAGACAGTCGCCGGCCTCTGCGTCCTCGTAGGTGTACTGCAGCGTCGGCTCGGCGGCCGTATCGAGCAACGTCCCGTCCGGAGCGCGGCCAAGCGCCGCCGCCGGTCGGCGCACGCGCCACAGCTCGTTGCAGGCCGTGTAGTCGTACTCGACCCAATGACTCGAATCGATGCCGTTCTCGACGCGTTCCAGTCGACCGTCCCCGTCGTAGGTCAACAGCAGGCGGTCTACGCCAAACGCTCGAATCGACTCCAACCGGCCGTCCTCGTACGTGAGCGACAGCGAGTTGCTTCCTTGCCGGATGTTCTGCAACCGGAACATGTCGCCCGCGCCGGAGAATCTCTTGATCTGGCCTGTGACGTCTCGAATCTCGAAGGTCGTCTCGTCGACGCGACGCAGTCGCTGCCGTGCGGTCGGCGGGTTGCTGGGCTCACCGTCGGCGTCGATGTAGAAATCGACCTGGCCGCCACCGGGCTGGACCCAGCGGGCGATCTGACCGCACGACGCCTCGCTACCGGTGCCGATCGTGACGAACTCGTCCCAGTTGTGCTTCCAGCCGTACCCCAGCGTGCCGTCATAGCGAACGCCGCTGCGATACGTGCGCGAGAAATCGATCGTGCCGCCCGTGTCGAAGACCGCGATGTCGGTCTCGGCCAAGACTCGCTCACCGTTGACCAGCGACACTCCGAACTCGGAGTAGTCCGGATCGCGCAACGACGCGGGGAAACCCTCCGGGCGAGCGAAGGTGAAGCCGCATGACGGACCCGTGCTCGGCGGGCCGGGGCCGCCGAGGACCAGCGGAATCCCGCAGCGACGCTGTGCCGCCGGAGCCAGCTCGGAGATCGCGTAGTCGCACGGGTTGACCGCGTAGTAGTTCGTACCGTCGCTGCCGCACCACCAGAACGGGCAATCCGGCCCGCGCCCGGAGGACCTGGCCTGGCCTCGGGACGTGTTGCGCCCGCGGATCGTCCACGGGTCGCGGGCCTCCGGCGCCGGCTCTTCGATCGCGTCGGCTTCGACAGCTCGGATATCGGAGCCTCGCGCGACCAGTCCGCGGGAGCCGCCCGCCTGGCTCTGGGGCGACGTAAGAACGCACAGCAGCAGTAGCCAGGCGAGGGACTTCATTATTCGCAACGACAGAACTTCTGTTTCTTTCATCAGGACCTCGCTTGATTGCGAACCGTCAGCAGCGACACCCAAGTAGCGGTTGACCGACATTGCGCCTCGTCGCTAGTCTTGTTGGGTCAGCCGACCGACTTGAGGGACTTTCGGGCTGTCACCGGCAAGGGGGCGTACGATCCGCTGACCCTCCACGGTTCTACGACAGGTATCTGTCGAGGGGGAAGGGTGCCTAGTAAATCGATGACGCGATCCGGTCGGACTACCGACCGAGGGCGGTCGAAGGGCCGACCGAAAACGGTCAAACGCTCGCCGGGCAAGGCGGCCTCGAGCGATCGAGCCGCGCTCGGAGAGTCGATCGGTGCGTTGTTCCGCACGGCGCGCGAGGTCCAGGGGCTGAGTCAGGATCAAGTTGCCGCGCTCGCGGCGAATCCCTCGGGCTCGGTGTCGCGCACGACGGTCAGCTCGATCGAGCGGGGCCGGCTGCCCAATCTCGAGGCGCTGGTCGCACTGTCGCGTGTGCTGCACGTCGATCCCGGGGAAGTCCTCGAGCAGGTCGATCTGGCAACGGGAGTGCCGGTCGACGTCAGCGGAATGAGCTACGACACTCTGATGGATCGTGCACGCGGCCTGTTCTGGGCCGGTGATTTTCGCCGAGCCCTGGCGTTCTTCGATGCGGCACTCCATCAATTGGTACTGGATCCGCCCGACGAGGATTCGGAGAGGGTCCGGTGTCACGCCTCGATCGAAATCAACCGCGCGATCGCCCTACGGCGCTGCGGCGCCCTCAGGTCGGCTCGCGCCGCCGCCGAGAAAGCGGTCGAGCTTGCCGGAGACAGTCCCCACCTTCAATCGACGGCCTACGTAGCCCTGACCGCAGTCCTGGTTCACCTCGGGCAACGACGATTCGCTGCGGACGCCGCCCGACACGCGTTCCGGCTCGCGACGTCCGATGGCCAGAAGGCCGTCGCGCTGCTCGAGAAAGCGGACCTGCTCGACCTCGATGGGGATCACGAGGCCGGATACTCGACTCTGCTCGAGGCCAGGAAGCTCCTGGGACCAACCACCTCGGACCCGCACATCGTCCATGTCGAAGGTGGACTCGGTCATTTTCTTTTGGCGATGGGACGCACCAAGCGGGCGCAGCAGAAATTCGTCAAGGCGATCGAGCTGGCGAGAAAACAGGCAATGCCCGGGCACGAGGCGCTGTGGATGGTAGAGCTGGGCCGGCTTTGCCTCCGGCAGGACGATCTCGAACAGGCGGAAGGATGCGCCGTCGCCGCGTTGCGGATTTCGAAACCCCTCGAGCAACACGAAACATCGTTCCGGGCCGAGTGGTTGAGGCATCTTGTCGTGAGAGCCCGGAAACCGAAGAACCCGGATCGACATCGAATGGTCGTATTACGTAAACTCTATCGTTTCGTTCGCGAGAATAGAAAAGTGGACGCGGTGCTCGAGTACGAAGCCGAGCTGGGCCGCTCCGAGAAGGGTGGGAGGTCAACATGAAACCTGGGCGCTTGTCTCGATGTGCCCTGATCGGCCTGCTGCTCGTCTGCGCCGCAACCAGCGGCTCCGCCGAGGTATCGACCAGCGGAGGGGGGCAGCGGCCGAACCCGATTATCCTCGGGATCATCGATTCCGCGGATCCGATCGTGCAGTGGCAGCCCATCCTTCCATTACCTCCGGCCCAGGTTCTCAACTCGGACGGCGAGACACGAGACGACGGGCGCCCGGACATGGCGATCCACAAGCTGGAGAACCCGACGCGCTTCTGGCCCGTCGTCGTCTGGGCCTACAACAACGGCTCCGAACACGACGTCGCCTTCTCCGAGTGGGACGGCGCGCAGTGGACGCCGGTCGAGTTCCTGACGACCGCCGCGGGCGACGAGCTCGACCCGCGGGTCATGGTCGAGCCCGACGGGACGACGCACGTCGTCTGGTGGGTCGACGACATCTCCGACCGCGTCTACCTGCGCACGCGCCCCGCCGGAAGCTCGACGTGGAACGCGGCCGAGCTGGTCACGACCGGGGGCGAGTCCGGCCGGCGACCGGGCGTCACCGTCTTCATGGACCAGGTCCGCGTGGGCTACGAACGCGACGCGGCGGTCCCCGGCGGCCAGGACGTCGTCGTCGCCACGCGCCAGCAGGGCGGCAGCTTCGTCTTCGATACGGTCGGCGCGACGCCGCGCACCGAACGCCTGGACGTCGTGCTGCACAGCGTGGCCGGCAAACTCTGGGCGGACTGGAAGTCCAGCGAGCTGCTGTTCGGCTGCTCGGAGTTCGTGTCGGGCTCCGGCTGGTCCACGGTCATCGCAGAACCGTGGAACGACCCGTCATGGGTCGGCGCCGAAGAGGTTCGCAAGGCGATCCGGGCAGAGGTGCTGGCGCCCTAGCTACTCGGCGCCGCCCTCGGCCTCCGCGTCGAACTTCCGCTCGCCGAACTGGTTGTTCAGCGCCAGCAGCGCGCTCTTGTCCTCGCCGGCGAACTCCAGCAGGCCGAGAGCGTCGGTCATGATCTTCTCTTCCTCGACCTGTTCGTCGAGGAACCACTGCAGCGCGGCGATCGTGGCGTAGTCGTTGCAGTCCTTGGACAGGGCGTATAGCTCGTAGATCGAGGCGGTGTTGGCCTTCTCCTGCTCGACCGCCTTGTTGAACGCCTCCTTGATCGACGTGTAGTCGACCTTGGGCGCCGGGATCGGCTGCAGATCGACCTCGCCGCCGCGATCGAGCACATAGCGGAACAGGCGCTGCGCGTGGGTCTGTTCCTCGCGGGCCTGCTCTTCCATGAACTTGGCGAATCCGATGAGGTACAGACCGTCGAAGTACGTGGCCATGCCGAGGTACGTGTACCAGGCACCGAATTCGTTGTTGATCTGCTGGTTGATTGCTTTTTCGAGTTTCGGGTCGAGCATCTTTGGATCTCCTGGAGAGTCCGGCATTCTACCAACCTCTCGAAAATCGACACCCTCCCGGCGCAACTCCTAGTCGGACACGACCTTCTCGAGCAGGACCATGGTCTCGGCCGGTTTGACGAACATCGCGACGTACTCGTAGCCGGCGGCGGTGGCCTCCTCGAGGACGGGAGACAGGCCGGGCTTCTGCGAGGAAGAGACGGCGCGGTAGGTGACGCGGGTCTCGGAGCCGGGGATGTGCTCGAGGGTCACGACGTTGTCCGTCACGCCGCCGAGGGTCACGGTCCAGCCCTTCGCGGCCTTCTTGTTGAGCTTCTGCTCCAGCACGTCCCTGTGCAGCTTCTTCGGGATCTCGTCGAAGAAGCGGTACTCGATCTTGTCCGTGCCCTCGTTGTTGCGCTCGAGCAGCATCAGCGGCGGGCCCGTCGTCGGCGGATCCTCGGTCGTCAGCACGCGGTAACCCTGGCCGGCCATGTTGTTCAGTTTGATCTTGAGGTACTTGCGCGTGGGGAGGATCATCATGCGGTAGTCCTCGCCCTTGAACGTCGAGCTGGAGGCCGGAGCGTCCAGCGGCGCCTCGAGGATCGCCTGCAGCCGGCGCTGCGTGACCCACAGGCCGAGGATCTCGAACCCGTCGACGCGCCTCTGCTTCAGCGCACGCTCGAACTTCTCGGGAACGCCGTAGCGCTCGGACTCGTAGCGCACGCCGACCGGCCGGGCGCCGCGCTCGAGGACGAGGATCATCTGGTCCTCGTACTCGTCGTCGGGCAGCCAGACGTCGGACACCGAGCGCACCAGCACACCGCCGGCGCGGATGCGGAAGCCGTCGGCCCCGAGATCGTTCAACTTGCGGTACTCGGCCTCGTCGTTGAGGTTGCCCGAGGTCGCCAGCACGCGATAGTCGTACGGACCGTCCCCGGCGGCGTCCCGTTGCAGCAGCGCCGAGATGCGCATGTTGCCGTCGACGCCGACGCCACGCGCGGTCCCCAGCACGCGGTAACCGTCGTTGCCGGCCTGGCGCAGCCGGCGCTCGAGGCGCTCGGGCTCGCGCTCGGAGACGAGACGGAAGCCGGCGAGGTCCTGCGCGAACGCCGGGGTCGCGACGACCGCGGCGGCGAGCAGCGTCGACAGAAGTAGGCGCGCGAGGTTCATGACGTCATCTCCCCGCCGGCGCGGTGATCGTGAATTCGGTCGCGCTGGGCTCGGTGACGTAGTCCTCTCCCTCGGCGGACACGTTGATCTCGTAGCTGCCGGGAATCAGCTCGGTCATCGCCAGCGCGTCGAGCTGCTCGTGGCAGCGCACGGCGCCCTTGCCGCCCAGCGTCACGCTCGCAGCGTCGAACTGCTGCGCGTCGACGCCGTCGAGGGTCGCCACGCTGCGCGCGATCTTTGCCTGCGACGCGGCGCGATTCTCCTCGCCGGCGACGCACAGCACGGTCAGCGCATCGAGCTCGACCCCCTGACGCGTCACCGGCTCGATCAGCGGCTCGAACGCGGGGAGTCCACGGTTCTTCGCGCCCGCGCCGGGGAGGTTCGATCGCCGCCCCAGCACGGGGCCGATGAGGAACGGTCCGCTGCGCGGCATCTTGGCCAGCGTCACGGGCTTGGTCGCCGCCATCGGCGTCTGGCCGGCGGGATCGGAGAGGATGACGCTCATCGCGTACTGTCCCGGACCCGCGGGCACCTCGTGGAACAGTTGCACGCGCGGGTTGCGACTATCGGTGCTGCTGGGCGGCATCTCGATCGCCCGGCGGAATTCGTGGACGATCGTGCCGTTCGGTTTGCGCAGGAAACCGTCGAGCTGCCACAGCTCTCCGGACTCGACGTCGTGGTCCGTACCCAGCCGGATCTCGACCCCCAGCACCGTGCGCCAGGTGTCCGCAGATGCCGCGCCGACGACGAACGAGCGGAAGTCGATCACGTCGCTCTCGAACATGTGCGGTGCCATGCTGGCCGTCAGCTGCAACGACTCGCGTCGCTCTTCCTCCGAGCGCACGACGTAGTAATCCGGATAGACCGTGCGCAGGTCCTTGCGTTTCTTGACCTTGATCTTCATCCGCCGGTTGCGATCCGGACGCGGCGCCTCGTCGTAGTAGCCGAGTGTGTACGTGCAATTCGCGTCGCGTTGCGCTCGCGCGTAGCCCAGGCCGATGTCGTTGGTGTTGGCGGTCATGCGCCCGCCCGTCTCGTTGGCCAGACGCCGCAGGTGGGGCGGACCGCCGAACCCGCCGACGCCCAGTCCCGCCGTGTCGACGGGATACACCGCCGTGCGCGTCGCCGTCGCCATGCCGGCGATCTTGCGGTACTGATCGTCGTAGGTGAATCCGTCGTTGATGAAACCGCCCGAGAACAGCACGATCGTCTTGCGGCCCGGCCAGCGCTCGAGCAGATCGAACAGCGACGCGAGCCGTTGGTAGAAGCGCATCTCGGTCAACCGGCCGCGCTGGCCGGCGTACAGATCGCGGTCGTTGCGCATGCGACGCAACGTCCAGCGCAGCTCGTCCAGCTCGGCGGTGAACGGCGCCTCGATGCGAACCACCTCGCCGAGCGAGGCGATCATGTGCTCGTCTCCGTCCGAGATGCGACGGTCGATCATCTGCAGCGCCGCGTCGAACGTCTCGGCGACATCGCCCATGTGGTCGTAGTCGAAGGCCAGCACGTAGCGCCGCGGCTCGGCCTCGTCCGGCCGCGGCACCGGGGGCGGCGAATCGGCCTGCGTGGGCCGCGCATCCGGCGCCCGCCCCGCGGGACAGTCGATGTCCAGGCTGGCGATCGTCCGCTTCGTGCCGTCGACCTTCAGCATCAGTTCCTCGAGCTTGACGTCGGGCACGACCCGACCCTGCTGGTCGAGCACGATGAAATCGACGAGGATCAGCTGAACGTCGACCTGTTCTTCGATACCGAGCTCGAGCGGTTCGTCGCGCTCTTCCTGGGCGACGGAGACTCCGAGCAAGCAGAGTCCGCAGGCACCGACCAGAACCAACCTCAACAACACGGACCGCATCGGCTCTCCCACTCAAAGAGATCCTTCAAAAGGGGTCAGACTGTGCATTATTGCAAAACGCACAATGCACAGTCTGACCCCTCTTCTTCGATTCGCGGGGAATTCCCCGCAGTCGGCGCCTATTCAGTGCCGGTGCCGGTGGTGCCGATCGTGCACGTGCTCGTGGGCGTGCGCGACCGGCTCGTGGTCGTGCTCGTGCTCGTGGACCGTCGCCGGGTCGAAGTCCGGGCCGTGGTCGTGCGTGTGGTGTCCGTCCAGATGATCGTGGCGGTGACGGTGACGCAGCGCATCGTGGACGTGATGGTGCGCGTGGCGATCCACCGACAGCGCCACCGCCCCCATGAGACAGAAGAACAGCGCGGCGAAGCCGATGGGCGAGGCTCGTTCGCCGAGGAACAGCAGGCTGAATGCGAAGCCGAACGCGGGTCCGCAGGCGAACAACCCCGCGTTGAGCGCGGCGCCGATGCGGCGCAACGCGAGCAGCTCCAGGACCAGCGACAGCCCCACACCGACCCCGCCCGCGAGGAACACGAGCCCCCAGCCGGACGCGTCGCGGGGCCACGGTTCGCCGGGCGTCAACAGAACCAGCAACAGCCCCGCGCCGAGCCCCTTCAGCGAGACCACGACGAACGGATCGATGTCGCTGACCCCGCGCGCGAGCGTGTTGTCCACCGCCCACGCCAGACAGGCCAGGGCCAGTAGCCCCACACCGGTCCACGAGCTCGGCGCGGCCCCGTCCGCGGCGCCGAGCTGTCCGAGCGACAGCAAGACGAGCCCGGCGCCGACGAGGAGCAGCCCGGCGTAGCCGCGCCGCCCCGGTCGCTCGCCGAGGACGATCATCGCGGCGAACACCGTCAGCACGAACTCGAGGTGTTGCACCAGGGCCGCGTCGTGCGCCTCGACCAGCCGGACGCCGGCGAAGAACAGGGCGGGGCCGAGCGCACCGCCGCACAGCGTCATACCGATCAGGCGTCCGAGGTCCGCAACGCGCACGGCGCGGCCCGCGGAGCGCGCCCGGGCCAGGCGCCGCACCAGCCAGGCGACGAGTGCGACGGCGGCCGCGGCGAGATAGGCCAGCCCCGCGGCTCGGACGGCCGTGACGTGCGCCAGCGCGCCCTTGGCGGCCGGCGCGAATACGCCGAACGTGGCCGCGGCGGCGACCGAGAGCAGGACTCCGGCGAGAGATCGGCCGTGGGGTGCGTGCGTCACCTTTCTATAATGCCTCGACTCGATGCCATGCGAAGCACACCGCATCAACCCGGCGCATCCTCGGCCCTGCTCGCCACGCGACCCTGGGTCGTCGGGCTGTTGCTGGTGTTCGCCGTCGGATTCGGCCTGCGCGCGCTGCACGTCGCCGCGCTGGCCGACGGGCTCTCGGGCCCGATTCTGGTGCAGGACTCGCGTTTCTACCACGAGCGCGCGCTGCAGCTGATCGCTCCGGGCGAGACGCGCGCCGGGGAGGTGGAGTTCACCCACGTCGGCTACCCGTACTTCGTCGCGGCGATCTACCGGCTGGCCGGTCCGCGACCCGTCGCGGTGCTGTGGGTCCAGGCGCTGCTGGGCAGCTTGGCCGCCGTGTGCCTCGCGCTGGCGGTGCGTGTGACCCTCTCGCGCGACGGCCCGGCGATCGTCGCCGGGCTGGCGTACGCGCTGTACAACGGCGCGATCTTCTACGACGGACTGTTGCTGACGCCCTCGCTCGTCAACTCGTTGCTCGCCGCGGCGTGGCTCGCCCTGGCGCTCGGATTCCGCTCGGGGCGCGTTCCGGCCCACGTCGCCGCCGGAGTGTTGCTGGGTCTCGCCACGCTGGTGCGCTCGAACACCGCGATCCTCGTCGCGCTCCTCGGGCTGGTCCTCGTCCTCCTCCCCGCCGCGACGGAGGGGCGCGGCCGCCGCGTGCGCGCGCTCGCGCTGCTGGCCGGGGCAGCGCTGCCGGTGCTGCCGTTCGTCGCCCTGTCCTCGGTCGAGGCCGGGCGCTTCGTACCGCTGTCGGCCAACGGCGGGATGAACTTCTGGGCCGGCAACAACCGCGACGCGGAGGGCATCTACTACCAGGCGCCGTTCCTCGAGCGGCTCGACGTCGTCGGTGAGCGCGACGGCTACGTGGACGAGGCTCGGCGGCGCAGCGGCGACGCGTCGCTCGACGTGACGCGCGCCGGGGGCTTCTGGCTGCGCGAGGGGCTGCGCGAGATTCGCGACGCGCCCCGCCGCTGGGTCGCGATCGAGGCGCGCAAGCTGTTTCTGTTCTGGAACCGTTACGAGGCCAAGACCAACGTCGGGCTCGAGTTCGCGAAGCACGTCTCGCCGGTCCTGCGCTTCAACCCGCTCGGGTTCGGTCTGCTGGCCGTTCTGGGCGTCGCCGGCGGCGTGGCGCTGTACGGCGCGGGGGAGCGTCGCATCGTGCCGACGGCCGCGGCAGTCGGTGGGTCGGCGCTGATCACGTGCGTCGCGTTCTTCGTCTCCGGAGAGTACCGTCACCCGCTGGGGCTGGCGCTGTGCGCCGGCACGGCGGGGCTGATCGCGATCGCGAGCCGCCTGCGCCGCGGGGAGCTTCCCCGAGCCCCGCTCGCCGGCCTGCTGGTCTCGGGTCTGCTGGTCAGCGTGCCGTTCGCGCCGCTCGCGGTGGCCTGCCATCCGCGCCTGGACTACTCCAACCACGCCCTGGCGCTGTTCGATCGCGGCGGCCGCGACGCGGAGGCATACGAGCAGGCCCTGTCGCTGCTCGACCGCGGCCGGCAACGGCTCGGGCCGGACCTGCTGCTGGCGCGCGCCGAGTTCTCGCTGTGCAAACAAGTGGCGCTGGAGCGCTTCGACCGCGAGGCGGTCGGTTGCGCGCTGCGCATCGCGTCGCAGGTCTACTCGACGGCGCTGGCCGACGAGATTTCGCGCTACTCCGCTCCGGCGCTGACGTCGATCGCGGAGTCGATCCGTGCCGGCCTCGTCGAGCTGTCACGTCACGACGTCGTCTTCGAGGACTCGCGGCTGCGGCGCGAGGTGGCGTTGCTGGGCGCCAACGACTTCCTGGAGATCTTCGCCGCCCTCGAGGGCGGTTCGGTCGACGCCGCGCGCGAGTTCGCCGACGAGGCGCTGCTGCGCGCACCCGAGCACCCGCAGTTGCTGGCGCTGGCGGGACGCACGCTGCTCGCGGAGGGCAACGAGCCGGATGGCGTCACGAAGCTGCTGCGCGGGTTTCGCGCGTGGCCGCCGTCGTCCGATGCGGCGTTCTTCCTCGGCGAGTACTTCTACGAGAGCGGCGATTTCGACGGCGCGCGCGCGGCGCTCGAGGAGGCGCTGCGTCGCGACGCGCGGCATCACCGCGCACGCTTTCTGCTCGAACAGGTCGTGTCGGCATCCACGACACCCTGACGCAGAAACCGTCACGCGTCCGAACACTCTCCGTGCGGAATCCGTAAAAGTCCTGCGGATCGCGCTGCTCCGACCTGGCACAGGAGTTGAAAAGAACAACGGCGCGGTCCTCGAACCGCGGGTGGTCGGCCCGCGTCCGGGGCGCAAGACGGTGATGATGGCGACTAACGGGACAAGCTCAACGACGCTACGAGTGCTCACGCTCACCGTGTGCGCCGTGGGTGTCCTGTCTGCCGCCGCGCTGCCTCGAACCGGACTGGCGGCATCCGCCGACATGCTTCTCGTGTCGAGCCTCCTTGCGGCGATCGCCGGGTCGATGTCGGTACGCATCCCACGGTTGAACATCCAGGCCACGCCCGGCGACGCGTTCGTCTTCAGCTCGCTGATCGCCGTCGGGCCGCTCGCGGCACCGCTGGTCGCGGCCCTGTCGACCGTGGGAGCCCTCGTCGGTCCCGACCGCAGACCGCTCTCGATTCGTACGGCGTTCAACCTGGGAACGACGGTGCTTGCCGCCTCGGCCGCCGCGTGGACCTGGGTCGGCCTGGCCGACGTGCTGCCCGGACCGGGCGCCTCAACCGGCGTGCTCGCGCTGCTGGCCGCCGCCGGGTCGTTTTTCCTCGTCAACACGCTGCTGGTCGCGACCGCGATCCGCGTCAGCAGCGGCCGCGGCTTCTTCGACACCTGGCGCCGCAGCGGACTGTGGACGGCCACGTCGACGCTGACCAGCGCGCTGGTCGCGTTCGGCCTGGTGTTCTTCGTCGCCACGGTCGGGGCGTTCGGCCTGCTGATCGGCCTGGCTGCCGTGACCACGATCGCGGGCTCGTACCGGCTACACCGCGCGAGCCGCGACCGCGACCGACGCGACCTCGACGCGACGCTGCAGCAACTCGAGCGGGAGGTCGACGGAGCGGGCGACCCGCTGGGCGACGGCGAGGTCCTGCCGTTTCCCGTACCGCGAGAGTCGGAGTCCGGTCCACGGATCGACGTGTAGTCGTCTCCTGCGTGCGATAGAGTCTCCAGCGGCGCCCGTCGGCGCCGGGGGAGGCACCGATGATGAAGATCTACGGGTGGGATCGGTCGGGCAACTGTCTCAAGGTGCGCTTCGTCGCCGACCGTCTCGGGCTGGACTACGAGTGGGTCGAGGTCAACAGCGCCGAGCTCGAGACGCGCCAGGACTGGTACCTGAAGCTCAACCCGGTGGGTCAGATCCCGATCGTGCAGTTCGACGACGGCCGGGTGCTGAGCCAGTCCAACGCGATCCTGCTCCACCTGGCTCGCGACTCCGATCTGGTCCCCGACGACCCCTGGCGGCTGGCGCAGGTGCACCAGTGGCTGTTCTGGGAGCAGTACAGCCATGAACCGTACATCGCCGTCTGTCGCTTTCTGAAGGTGTTCAAAGGGATGACGGACGCCGAGCTGGACCCGCAGAAGGTCGAGCGGGGCAATACCGCTCTCGACGTGATGGACGGGCGTCTCGCGGAGGCGCCGTGGTTCGCGGGCGACTCACCGACGGTCGCCGACCTGTCGCTGGTGGCCTACACGCGCTGGGCCGACGAGGGCGGCTTCGACCTCGCGGCGCGGCCGCACGTCGCCGAGTGGATCGGTCGGGTCGAACGGTTCCTGGGTCTGTAGCGCTTTTGGTCGTACTGTAGAGAGCCGAGCACGGGGGAGGACATTGGATCCGGTTACGACCTATCTGGAGACGTTCGAGACGCTGCGGCGGCGCAAGCGCTGGAGCACCAACATGCTCGTGATGCGCTTCGCGGCGTTGACGCTGGCGACGTTGCGCCTCGAGCAGCCGTTCGACGAGCTGGAGGGCGTGGCTGCGGAGCTGCGGCGCCGCGCCGGGTGGTTCGGCCCGTTGAACTCCGAGGTGCGCTACGTCGTCGCCGCGATGATCCTGCGCCGCGAGCTCGACCCGGGTCGCGTGCACGCGCGCGTCACGAAGACGCGGGAGGCGTTACGCCGTTACAAGCTCCCGCGCAATCGGACCCACGCGATGTTCGCGGCCCTGCTGCTGACACTACAGGACGATGCTGCGGCGACGACCGCTCCCACGTTCAGACGAATGGAAGAGATCTACGAGCGCTGGCGGCGCGACCATCGGTGGCTCACGGGAGCGGACGACCTGCCGGCGGCGGCGATCCACGCCGTGCGGGACGAGTCGGTCGAGTCGATCGCGCTGAACGTCGAGCGTGCGTATCAGCGCCTGCGCGAGGTAGGCTTCCGGCGCGGCAACCCGCTGCAGCTCGTCTCGCAACTGCTCTCCGTCGATCCGCGCGGCGTCGACGATGCGGTGCGGCGCTTCAGCCGCCTCGTCGAGGTCTTCGATCAGCGCGGCGAGAAGATCCGCACGTCGCGCTACGACGAGACGGCGGTGCTGACACTGACCTCCTCGCGACCGGCGGCGCTGGTCGGCCGGGTGCTCGATTATCGCGATCGGCTGCGCGCCGCGCGGCCGCGACCGGACAAGGAAATCGCATTCGCGCTGGCGACGGGCATCGCCATCGGCGAGGATGCCGCACGGGCCGAGGCCGGCGGGGCGGGCGACCTCTCGTTGCTGCGCTCGCTGCAGGCCATTCTGGACGCGCAGCAGGCCGCGACGATGGCGGCGGTCGCCGCCGCGACGACGGCGGCCAGCGCAGGAGCAGCAGGGTGAGAATCTTCGTTTCGACGATCGTGTTGGCGCTTTCGATCTCGCTCGCGGTGGCCGAGGCCCCGCGCGTGGTCCAGGTCACACCGGAGAACGGCGCCAAGGGCGTCGACCCGGGGTTGAGAGAGGTCCGCGTCGTGTTCGACACCCCGATGGGCGAGGACTACAGCTTCATGGAGGGAGCGGGCCGCTTCCCCGAGCTGTCGGGCAAGGTGCTGTGGGCCGACGATCGGACGTGCGTGCTGGCCGTCTCGTTGCAGCCGGGCACCGAGTACTTCGTGGGGATCAACACCGGAAGCGGGGAAGGCTTCAAGAGCGTCGACGGAACGCCCGCCGCGGGTTACGAGCTGCGCTTCAAGACCTCCGGCAAGCCGCTGAGCGCCGAGGAAGAGAATCTCCGCGTCGTCGATCACCTGCGGCGACTGATCCAGGATCGTTACTCGTATCGCGACCGCGTGGTCAAGAACTGGGACGCGGAGTTCAAGAAGCACCGCGAAGCGCTGGAGAACGCTGCCGACGCGCAGGCGTTCGCCACCACGGCGGCCACGCTGCTGACGGCCGCGGACGACATGCACATCTGGCTCGAGGCGGGCGGGCGCCGTTACGGCACCAAGCGCAACCGCGTCGAGACCAACTTCAAGATCTCGGGAATCCGCGCCGCCGTTTCGCAGCTGGAGCTGCACAACCGCACCGTGGCCAGCGGTCGCTTCGAGGACGGCGTGGGCTACGTGCTGATCCGTTCCTGGAGCAACCACCGCGCGCGGGAGTTGGACGTCCTGGACGACGTGATCGACGGGATGCTCGACGCGCCCGGGATCATCGTCGATCTACGCGCCAACACCGGCGGTGACGAGAAGCTCGCGCGGCACTTCGCGGGACGCTTCGTCTCCGAGCCGGCCGTCTACGCCAAGAGCGTCCTGCGCGACCCGGATGCGAAGAAGGGCTGGTCCAGGGTCAACGAAAGAACGCTGAATCCACGCAAGGGGCCCCGCCGCTACGAAGGCCGGCTGGTCGTGCTGCAGGGCGAGCTGACGACGAGCAGCGCCGAGGCCTCGGTCCTGATGCTGCGCACCGTCCCCGGCAGCAAGACCGTCGGGTCGGCGACCAACGGTCGCTCCGGCAACCCGCAGGCCTACGACCTGGCCAACGGCGTCCGCGTCTACCTGCCGCGCTGGAAGGCGATGGACGCCGAGGGGCGCGAGTTCGAGGGCGAGGGCATCGCTCCCGACGTCGAGGTGAAAGCGACCCAGGAGCAGTTCGACGGCGGCGACCCCGTCATCGAGAAAGCACTGGAGCTGATCCGGTCGTCGAAGTAGGGCGCTAGCGGATCCTGCCGAAGCCGGTGACCTCGCGGCACTCGTCGATCGTGGCCCGCGTCACCTCGCCGGCACGGCGGGCGCCGTCGCGCAACACGTCCTCGACGTAGGACAGATCGGCGAGCAGCTTCTCGCGCCTCTCGCGCGCAGGCGCGAAGTAGGCGTCGACCTTGGCCAGCAGACGTTTCTTGGCGTCGCCGTAGCCGATCGCGCCCTTGCGGTAGTCCTGTTCCATCTCGGCCAGCTCGTCGGCCGACGCGAACAGCTTGTACAGCTCGAGGACCGTGTCGCCGTCGGTCGGCAGTGGGTCGCCCATGTTGACCGAGGACGTCTTGATGCCCATCACGTTCTTCTTCAGCGCCTTGCCGGACTCGAAGATCTCGATGATGTTGTTGTAGCTCTTCGACATTTTCGCCCCGTCGGTTCCGGGCACCTTCGGCGTCGCCGAGAGTCGGCACTCGGGTCGGACGAGCACCTCGCGGCCGAACGCGGCGTTGAACGACGTCGCCATGTCCTGCGCCATCTCGACGTGCTGCTGCTGATCCTGGCCCACGGGAACGATGTCGGACTTGACGATGAGGATGTCCGACGCCATCAGCACCGGATAGACGAACAGCCCCACCGAGGGCTTGATGCCCTTCGCGGTCTTGTCCTTGTACGAGTGCGCCCGCTCGAGCAGGCCCATGCCGCTGACGGCAGACAGCATCCAGGTCAGCTCGGTCACCTCGGGGACGTCGCTCTGGCGGTAGAACACGGAACGTTCCGGGTCGAGTCCCAGGGCGAGGTAGGTCAGCGTGACGTCGAGACTGTGCTCGCGCAACGTTGCTGCATCCTGAATCGTCGTCAGCGCGTGATAGTCGGCGATGAAGTAGAAGCAGTCCGCGCCGACTTCTTTTTGCAACTCGACGTGCTGGCGCACGGCGCCGAAGTAGTTGCCCAGGTGAAGCTTGCCCGTCGGCTGCACGCCGGAGAGGATGCGCATGGTCGTCTCTTTTCGGTGAATCGAACCGAGACGTTAGCCGACGGTCCTATCAGCGTCAACTGCTGAGGCGGGCCCGGGAGACGCTGCCCCGGGCCCGCCTTCGATCACGGAGTGCAGTCGAGTCCGCTGCGCTGGGCGCCGGCAGAGTTCTGTCCCAGCGTTCCGGGCCCGCAGTCGTTCTCTGCGCGAATCAGGTAGTAGCGCGTCGCGCCCACGGCCGGGTCGTCGACGTCCACGGCCTGCGTGTCGACTCCGTCGTCGGACTCGACACAGAACGCCAGGCCGAACCCTGTTGCCGAGTCCGCGCGCAGCACGTCGTACAGCGGCGGGTTGCCGCCGGCATAGGCCGACGCATCCCAGCTCAGCGTCTGCTTGTCCGAGAGCAGGATCAGGTTCGGCACGTCGACGGGCGGCTGGAAGCACGGCGACGGCTGGTCGCCGAGGATGCGGATGTCGTCGATGTTCCATCCGGGATAGGTCACCGAGCCGTCCGAGGTTCCCATCGTCCAGCGCAGCAACACCGCCGGCTGGTTGTCGGCCACCGCGGAGATGTCGTAGCTCTGCGCCGACCAGGCGCTCTCGCTCAGCGCGCCGCCGCTGTGATCCCAGACGGTGGTCCAGTCGACTTCATTGTTGCTGACCTGGACGGTGGCGTGGTCGTAGGTGGAGCTCTCGATTCCGAGCCAGCGCTGGAACTCGAGATGCACGCCGCTCCGTCCGGTGAGGTTGATCGCCTTGGACGTCAGCATCTCGATACTCATGCTGTTCGGGTAGTCGCCGCTCAGGTTGTAGCCCAGGACGTTCGAGCCGGTCGCACCGCCCGCGGGGTCGCCGTCGTGCGTTCCGCCGCCCGTCGGCGCGCCGAACGCCCACTCGCCGGTCGCGGTCCAGCCCGGATCCTGATCGTCGACGAGGAAGTCGTAGATCAGGCCCTGGCTGCCGCCGATCGTCACGCCCACCGTACCGTCGTTGGACGTGCCGCCGTCCGGGGCGCTGCCGCCGTCGCTGGCGCGGAAGTCGAAGTAGTCCGCCCCCTGCATGCCCGCGCCCGGCGTGTAGGTGACGCTGTTGGCGCCCGGCTGCAACGCGTGGGGCACCGAGACGATCGGGCTTGCCGTGCCGTCGTCGACCAGACTGCCGAACACCGGCAGCGCGACGATCTCGTAGCTCAGCATCCCCGGGATCTCGGGCAGACCGTCGTCGCTGGCCGTCAGCGCGACCTGTACCGGCGCGTCGACACCCGTCTGAACCGCCATGTCGTTGGCGAACGGCGCGCGCGGGTTGCACACGCCGGTCTCGGACAGGTCGGTCGGCAGGAAGTCCGGATCGATGCCCAGGCCGCCCGAGAGACCGACGAGGTTGTCGCCGGAGTCGATCGACAGCCAGGTGATGCGCAGCGTTCCGTCGAAGAACATCTCGATCTGGAACGTGTTGCTGTTGGACTCGCTGTACTCCGGCACGTCCTGCCACGTCACCACGGCGCGATCCGACAGCTGCAGCCAGCTCACGCTGCCGCCGGCGCTGGGGTTCAGGTCGTCCCACAGGGCCGCGATGCGCGGCTGGTCGAAGTGATCCTCGAGCGTCTCGGTGTAGTCGCTGTCGCCGACGTCGAACGTGACGAAGCCGTTGGGGCCGACGAAGATCTCGTCGTACGCCTGACCGTAGTGCAGGACGCTGGCCCCGCCGCTGAGCGTGAACGAGCCCGCCGGGTCGTCCCCGAGGCCGAGGTCGGTGCCGCCCGTGGGGTCGGTCGGCAGCACGGTAACTTGAGACTCGACGCACAGCGCATAGAAGTCGTCGGAGTTGTTCGGCACGAACGTGATGCTGGTGTTGGCCAGGTCGAAGCCGCCGACGAAACTCTCGGTGTAGAAGTCCGGAACCGCCGGCGTCGCGAAGTTGAAGCACGCGCCGCCGTTGTCGTCGGTCGATACGTTGCCCGCCGGGTCCGTCGCCTCGACGGTGAACCAGTACGACGTCTCGTCCGTCAGGCCCCTGATGTTGATCTCGTGCAACGTGTTGCTGGCCCCGCCGCCGACGGTCTCGGTCAGCGCGGCGCACGACTCGCCGTAGTGCAGCGTGACCTGCGACGGCTCGTCGAGCGTCACCTGCACGGTCGCGTCGCGCGGCATGATCTCGATGATCGCGACCGATAGCGTCTCGGGCGCGGTGCAGTCGACGGTCAGGTCGTCGGTGACGACGACGTTGAAGTTGCCCTCGCCGTCGTCCGCGTCGACGTAGGTCGTCGTGATCGTGTCGCCCTCCGCGACCTGCAGCAATCCCGGGCCCTCGGTGGCGCTGACCGTGACCAGGCCCTCGAAGTTGGCCGATTCGGGCGCGGTCTCGGTCAGGGTGAGCGACTCGCCGGAGCCGTCGGTGGTCGAGACGACCGGGACGACGATCGTCTCGGAGATGCCCGAGTCCAGGTCGAGGTCGCAGTCGATGACGCTGATCTCCAGCGACGCCTCACAGGCGATCGTGTTGCCGCGCGCGGCGATCGTGCCCTTCGACGAGCAGTTGAACAGCGTCGGCGATGCCGCGGCGCTGAACGGCTGCGTCGGACCCTGGGCCACGTTGAAGCCCTCGACCTCGACGCGGTAGCTGCCCGGAGCAGGCGCGTCGATCACGACCTGCTCGATGTTGTTCACGCCGTCGCGCTGGTTGCGCACGGCCGGGGTCGACGGGTTCGCCGGATCCAGCGTCCACGGGTGATGGACCGTGCTGTCGGGGCCGATCACACGCAGGTCGAGGTCGTTGACCAGCACGGGGTCGACGTTCGGCGTGCCCGACGGATCGTCCCACGCCACGGTGACCTTCAGCTCGGTGTCGGTCGGGCCGACCGAGACGATGAACGAGTACACGTCGCCCTGGGCCACTTCCTGCTCGATGAAGCGTTCCTCGGTGAACAGATCCGCCGCGGGAACGACGCGCACCGAACCGTATCCCGACTTGTAGTCCGGGCCGGTCTCCTCGATGTCGACGGCCGTCTGCGCCAGCACCGCCTTCAGCGTGGAGTTGCGGAAGTCCGGCTGGCCGGGGAACGTCGTCCGGTAGTGCTGCAGCAGCAACGCACCCAGGCCGGTCACGGTCGGGCTGGCCATCGACGTGCCGCACTTGACGGTGTAGCCGCCGGCGCTGCTCGTCGACGTGACACCGCTGTCGCCGTCGCTCTGACAGCCGGGCGCCGAGATGTCGGGCTTGATCCGTCCGTCGTCGCACGGACCCCACGACGTGAACCCGGTCACCGAGTCGTCGTTGGAGTTCAGCGCGCCGACCGTGATGTGGTTCTTGGCGCACGCCGGCGGCGCCGTCGTGACGTACGTCGCGCCACAGCGCTGCGAGCCCTGACGCTCGTTGCCGTTGGCCCAGACGATGCGGAACGGCGCACCGATCGCACCGGCCACGATCGAGTCGATCAGGGCGCCGGTCGTGCCGTAGTTGCCCTCCCACTCGCAGGGGAAGCCGTTCGGCGCGGTGTTCGTGCCGATCGAGTTGTTCGAGATGTCCGCACCGAAGACAGTGATCGCCTCGGTGTAGTCGGCCTCGAGGTCGCCGGGGTCGGTGTAGAGGAAGCCCTCCTGCAGGCCCCCTTCCTGTTCGAACCCGTATGAGACGATGCTGACGCCGGGGGCCATGCCGCGGTACTGGCCGCCGCTGCCCGCTCCGTCGCCGCCGATCGTTCCGCCGACGTGGGTCGCGTGGTCGGACACTCCGTCGGTGTCGCCTGCGGTCAGGCGTCCGGCGAAGTCGCCGTGCGCGAACATCTGCCCACCGTCGTAGACCATCACGGTCACGCCCGTGCCGTCCAGTCCGTACGGCGGCTGGTTGGCGGTGTCGGCTCCCGTGCGCGGCCGGTTGTCGTCGTTGATCTCGTCGAAGCGCGGCAAGGGCGGCTCGACGTACATCACGTCGTCCTCGGCGGCCAGCTGCGGGATGCGCGCGGCCTGCAGGTGAACGACCACTCCGTTGATGCTGTTCAGCTTGGAGCGGATCTGCCCGCCGTGCCGCGCGATGACGCTCTCGGCGTCGCGCTGCACGTCGAAATCCCGGTGGAACAGGACGTAGGCCGCGACCGTCGCCTCTCCGGCCGGACGCTCGGGCTTGCCCTTCGTCTCTTCCACGGACGGCCCGATGATCGACCACGGCCGCACGATGCCCGCCGCCAGATCCGGGTGCAGCTTGCGCACGGTCGGGATCGACTCGACCGCGGCCGGGCGCGTGTCGGCCACGGCGCGCGCGACGTCGGCGTTCTTGGCCACGCCGGCGAACCAGACGTTGTCGCCGAGGTAGTCGAGGACGGTGATCCCGCTGCGCTCCAGTGCCCGCTTGCCGACCTCGTCGAGCGGTCCGTCGAAGTGCAGGATCACGCGTCGTCGGCTCTCACGGCCGGCGAGCTGCTGCAGCTTCTCCTGCACCTCGAGGCCCGTCATCCGTGGCGCCAGGGAGGCGCCACCGTTGCGCCAGCGCACCTCGCCCGCCGAAACGACGGAGGCCGCGAGCGAACAGATCAGGGCAAGAACGACGATGGCGCACGTGCGCCGGGACCGGACAGAGGACGGGATCGAGATGTTCACGGATCACCTTCGAAGAGGTCGAATTAACGGGTGGTCCCGCACGGCTCCCCTCTGCTTGCCGCAGCAGGACGTGCCCGGAGTCCGCGTTGGACCGGGCACGTGCGGTATACGACGAAACACTTTTCAGGTCAACGAGTTAGCCGGAGCCCATCGGACCGCGGCCCTCCGGATCACGGGCAGGCGGCGACCTCGCGTGGGCCGTCGACGGCGAAACCCCAGCCACCGGAGCCACATGCGTTGATTCCGCGGGCCAGATACCAGACGCCGCTGCCCGGCGCGAGCGCCCCCGGGTCGGTCGTCTCTGTCGGGCCGACCCCGCACTGCAGCGCGGCGCCGGTCGTCGTTCCGGAGCTCCGCAGATCGACCAGCGTCCCCGTCGCCACGTCGTAGACGGTGGCCGGGCCCGCCGCCGAGGCCAGGCTGTCCCAGGAGATCACGGCGGCCTTGCCCGGAGCGGCGGCGACGGCCAGCGCGGCGACCTCCGGCGGGACGGCGAACGCCCCGGGGTCGGCCAGGGCGCAGTCGGCGTTGTTGTCCACGCCGTCCCCGTCGCCGTCGGCCGGCGGGAGCTGCCCGAGGTCGAACGCGTACATCGACCGGCCGTGCGTCCCGGCGAACAGCGTCCGCGACAGGTCGTTCAGCACCAGGTCCTGCACCACGACCCACGGCATCCCGCTGCGCAGCACGGACCAGTTCGATCCGCCGTCCGCGCTCCAGTGCACGCCGACGTCGCTGCCGGCGAAGAGCTGGCCGCGCCACGCCGGATCGGGCACGACGCTGTTGACCGGAACCTGCGGCAGGGTCGCGCTGAGATCGTTCCACGTGGCGCCGAGGTCTTCGGTGTAGCGCACGTAGGGCAGCGTGTCCCCGGATCGATAGCCGGCGACCGACAGGTACGCCGCGTCGGCGTCGAACGGGTCGGGCACGATGTCGGTGACCCAGAACGCATCGCCCGGCGGCGTCACCTCGGTCCAGGTCTGCGCGTCGTCGTCGGTAACCCACAGGCTGCCGTCGTCCGTGCCGGCCCAGACGATCGTGTGGTCGACCGGCGAGACGCCGATCGCGGTCAGCGTGCCCTGGATCGGTTCCTGTCCGTGGTCCTCGCCGGGAGGCCCCTCGGGCGCCGCGGCGTGCTTCGCGGGCACGGTGCCCAGCTCGTCGCTGACCGGGCTCCACGAGACGGCGAAGTCGGTCGAGCGGTAGAGCCGCGACGTGCCGGTGTAGATCCGGTTCGGCGTCACCGGGTCGACCGTGATCGGCGTGACCCAGTTGTTCGGCTCGCCGGGGTCGATGCCGCTCGAGGCCTGGACGAACGACGCGCCGCCATTGGTCGAGCGGTTGACCCCGCCCCACTGCCACTCGGCGTAGACCCGGTTCGAGTCGGTCGGATCGACCTCGCACTGCATGCCGTCGCCGCCCAGCACGTTGGCCCAGTCGTCGAGCCCCGCCGTCGTGGTGCGCAGCGTACCGTTGTCCTGCGTGCCGCCGAAGCGTCGCTGCGGCTGCTGCGCGTCGATGCACAGGTCGTAGAACTGTGTGATCGGCAGCGACACGTCGGCCGCCCAGACCCCACCGTCGTCGAAGCTGCGGTAGAAGCCACCGTCGTTGCCGGCCAGCAGGCGCCCCGTTGCGCCGACGATCAGCGCGTGCTGGTCGACGTGAATCCCTCCCGTGATCGCCTGGAACGTGACGCCCGCGTCGGTCGAACGCCAGAGCTGGATGTCCAGCACGTAGATCGTCGACTCGTCGGTGGGGTGCACGCGGACCTGCCCGAAGTAGTAGCCGAACGGGCTGAAGCTGCCGGTCATCGACGGGGTGTCGGTCTTGACCCACGCCCCGCCGCTGTCGCCGCTGCGGTAGATCCCCTCGAGCGACCCGTCGCTGGCGACGATCGTGGCGTACACCGTCTTCGGCTTCGACGGCGCGATCGCGATGCCGATGCGGCCGAGCGACCCGCCCGGCAGGCCCAGCGTCAGCCTCGTCCAGGTCGTTCCGCCGTCCAGCGAACGCCAGATCCCGCTGTTCACCCCGCCGTAGTGATTGTGGTTGTCGGCACGGGTGCGCTGCCACATAGCGGCGAAGACGATGTTGGGGTTCGACGGATCGATCGCCACGTCGGCCGCGCCGGTCTCGGTGTTGACGTACAGCACCTTCTGCCAGCTCGCGCCGCCGTCGGTCGAGCGGTAGACGCCGCGGTTCTGGTCGTTCGACCAGTAGCCGCCGCCCGCCGCGACGAAGATACGCTGCGGATCGACGGGGTCGATCGCCAGCTTCGGGATGCGCCGCACCTCGGCCAGGCCGAGATTCGTCCAGGTCGCCCCGCCGTCGACGGTCTTGAACACACCCTCGCCCGGATAGGCGTAGCTGCCCGCGCCGTCCTCTCCGGTCGCGACGTAGACGATGTCCGAGTCGGTGGGATGCGTCGCGATCGATCCTATGGAGAGGATCGTTTGTTCGTCGAACACCGGCGTCCAGCTGGCGCCTGCGTTGAACGTGTGCCACACACCTCCGTCCGCGGCGCCGAGCCAGACGTGGTCCGAGTCGTTCGGATCGAGCGCCAGCGAGATGATGCGTCCGCCGATGTTGCGCGGGCCCGCGGGAGTCCACGCGCCGACGCCGGCCGCTTGCAGTCGCCCTTCGTCCTTCGCGGTCGCGATGGCGAGGGAGCGCGCGTGGATCGGATGCTCTCCGCGCGAGTCGGTGCGCTGCGCCATGAACCAGTTCCCGGCCGGCTCCTTGCCCGGCCGATCGTCGGTCGGCGGAGTCGTACGCGGAGTCTCGCGCCGCACCCCCGACGAGCATGCGGCAAGGGCGAGACAGGCGGCGGCGCACAGGACGAGCTGGAGGGGTCGTTTCATCGTGCCCTGATCGTACGGGGAACTCAGGGTTGCGGCAACGAACCGGTCTCGACGATGCCGCAGAAGCGGTTGATCAGGCACATCTGCTCCACGGTCGACGCGCGTGTCCGCGCCAGGCCGGGATGCCCGACGACGAACGCGAGACTCTGCGCGCGCGACAACGCGACGTTGAGTCGGTTGGGTTGAAGCAGGAAATCGAGGCCGCGCGGCGATCCGTGCCCCTCGCTGGCGCACAGCGACACGATGACGACCGGGGCCTCCTGACCCTGGAACTTGTCGACGGTGCCGACGCGTACTCCCTCGCGCAGACGCTGCTGCAGCTTGCGCACCTGCAAGTTATAGGGGGCGACGACGAGGATGTGCTCCTCCGTGAGCCTGCCGGCCGAGTTGCCGTCGACGTCGGTTCGCTCGCACCCGATCAGCTCGTCGACCAGCGCGGCGACCGCATCGACCTCCTCGGCGCTGGCCTGCGTGTTGCCCTCGTGCTCGACGGGAACGAAGACGACACCCGCGTCGCGACCGGCGCGGCGCACGACGCGCCGCTCGCGTCCCTCCGCCGACACGAGCCGGTCCTCGTAGAACGCGCTCGAGATGAACCCGCACAGGTCCGGATGCAGGCGGTAGGTCGTGCCCAGGAACAGGCCCATCTCTTCCGGGACGGTCGCCCGGTCGCCGAGCAGGTAGTCCAGCGTCGACAGGCCGCTGTCACCCGGGTGCGAACCCTGAATCGGTTGCGGCAACTGCATCTGGTCTCCGACCAGAACGATGTTCTTCGAAGCGCGGGCCATGCCGACCAGGTTGGCCACCGACACCTGCCCGGCCTCGTCGACGAACAGGTAGTCGAACTTGCCCTGCACGTCGTGACGGCTGAACAGCCAGGCCGTACCGCCGACCAGCGGGAAGCGGTCGACCATCGGCGCGGCATCGAAGTTCTTCTCGTGTTCCGCGAACGGGCAGACCTCGAACAGACGATCGTCGCGTGCGCCTCCGGCCTTGAGGCAACTCAACCGGCCCTGGGCCATCTCGCCGCACTTGATCATCAGGTTCAGAATCGCCTTGTGACTGTTCGAGGTCACGCCCACACGCTTCTTGTTGCGGATCAGTTCGAGGATCACGCGGGCCGAGATCGTGGTTTTTCCGGTTCCGGGCGGTCCCTGGATCGACAGCGTCGTCCCGTCCATCGCCGGCACGACGCGCATGGCGGCGTCGGTGGGCGACTCGCCGGGCGCGATCAGCGGACGGCCACGCTCGATGCCGCGCAGTCGCGGTGCGCGGCGATCGAGGAAGTCGAGCAGCGCATCGGGCGCCGACGCAACCTCGAGCCAGCGCTCGGCCGTCTTCTGGATCGAGCTGCTGATGGAGTTCGCCCCGATGTACTCCTTCGGGATCAGCGACAGCCTCTCGGGTGGCCGGTTCCCCAGGCGGCCGATCCAGGCGCCCTGCAGCTTCACGCTCGCCCGGCCGGCATCGAGATCGAGCTCGACGATCTCCGCCGTCACATCCTCCGCCCGCGGCGGACTGCACCTGTCGCCCACACGCAACTTGGTGTCCTGCTCGGGGTCGAAGCGGTAACTCAGCGTGACCCAGTTGCCGTCCCAGTCCTCACGGTCATGGGTCCGCTCGAGACCGCCGAGACAGCCCAGGTCCTCGATCAGCTGCTCTTCGTTCATCTCGTGACGGTCGAACCAGGTCCACCACATCGGCCGATCTTCGCGCCGGTGGAACTCGACGAGCTGGCCGAGGATCGTGTCGTGCTCGTTCGCCGCACGCTCCAGCAACGCGGAGGCGACCTCGGGCGTCTCGCGCGGCGCCCGTCGATCGTCGTCTTGCGTCTGCTCGCCGGCCCACCCGATACCTTCATCTTCCTGGCATCCGCGCAACCAGTCGACCAGCATCAGCGTCGAGTCGCAGTCGTCGCGGTTATAGTCGCGGATGTCGTTCAGGATCGGCGACTCGCGCCAATCGCGCGGTTCGCCGCTCTCGGTCCAGCGGTCGTAGTACACGATCGAGTCGACGGCGGAGGACACTTCGGCCTCGCGGTCGTCGCGGTACAGCTTCTCGACGTTCTTGATCGAGTAGCGCGGCTCGCCGATGCGGATGCCGTCGCGCACGATGTCGTACAGGTCGACGAAGACGCCGTGCTTGAACAACGCGTCGATCGCGACCTCACGCGTCCCGTGGAGACCCATCAGGCGGCGGATCGCGCTGACCTCGTAGGCGCCGTAGTGATAGACGTGCATCGTCGGGTCGTCGCACACGCGGCGCGTCACCCAGTCGATGAACTCCTCGAACGCGAGGCACTCTTCCTCGGCGTCGTGGGCCCACCAGTCCGAGAACCGCCGCTCACCGTCCTCGACGTGAGTCGCTCCGAAGAGATACTCGAGCGGCGCCGCTCCGAGCGGATAGCCCTCCATGTCGAAGAAGACGTCCAGCCGCGAGGCGGGCGGCAGCAGGGCCAACCCTTCCGGTTTCTGGTGGTCGGGTGGGACGATCTCGTACAGCGGACGGTCCAGCCCGCGCGACGCGACCTGCAGCCGCGCCTGGTCGTGCAGCTTGCGGTAGGTCGCCTCGCGCAGCGCGCGGCCCTTCGGCGGCGTCGGCCGCGCCGCCAGCTCTGCCATCGACTCGATGCCGTGCGCCTCGAGCCGCCGCACCTGGGCCGAGGTGATCCCGGCCACCCCGGACAGGTGATCGAGCTCCTCGAGCGCCGACTCGGCGTGGGTCGCCCACGGGGCGTGTCGCGCGTACTGCTCCGGGACGGGCCGCGTGTCCTCGTCGAACTCCGTCATGAAGCGCAGGAACTCGTCGTACAGCGAGCGGTAGTAGAACCAGTAGTCCAGCGTGCGCAGCTCGGCGGACTCGCCGCTGCCCAGCCGCACGTGCAACCGCTCGGGGCGCAGACCCTGAGCCGCCTCCAGCATCTCCGCGTACGCGCAGAGCTGGATCACGGCGGGCGGCTTGGGGCGACGGGCCAGCTTCGCCTCGAGCGGCTCGTACGACCAGTCTCCGAGCCGCGACGGGCGTTCGCGACGCAGCAAGAAGTCCGGGCGACCGGCGAAAGGCGTTTTGGAAAGAGAACCCTGGTAGATCACCTCGCACCCCGACGCCAGCGCCTCGAGCGTGGCCTCCTCGGCGCCGGGGCCGTCGGGGATCTCGTGCACGTCGCGGCCTTCCGCGCGCAGCGCCTCGAGCACCTGCCGCTCGTGGTCGTTGCCGCGGCGGCGCAGCATGTCGAGTTCTTCGCCCGCCGGGTCTTGCTCGTGACGTCCGGGTTGCTCGAGCGCAAGGCGATTCATCCACGTGACGAAACGGGATTCCATGAACCGCGAGAGGTCGCCGGGCGAGTAGGTGATGCGCGTGCCGCGTCGGTACATGGCGCCATGATACGCTGCCGGGCGATGAGTTTTCCCAATCCCGAGCAGGCTGCGGTCATCGATCAGCGAGAGGGGTCTCTGCTGGTCCTCGCCCCCGCCGGGACGGGGAAAACCCGGGTCATGGCCGAGCGGCTGGCCCGCGCCGTCGAGGACGGAATCGACCCGGCGCGCGCGCTGTGCGTCACGTTCACCAACCGCGCGGCCCACGAGATGCGCGAGCGCGTGAAGCAGCGGCTGGCCGGCGCCGCGCGCAATGTTCGGCTGTTCACGTTCCACGGCCTGTGTGCCCGGATCCTGCGCCTCGAGGCCGATGCCGTCGGGCTGGCCCGCGACTTCGTGATCTACGACGAGGAGGACGCCAACGAGCTGCTGACCGGCGTTCTGCGCGACGAGGAGATCACGGCGAACGGCAAGCAGATCCGCGAGCTGCTGGAGAACGTGTCGCGCACCAAGTCCGGCATGCCGATAGAGCAGCTCGTGGCGGGCGAGGCGGCGGTCCCCGAGTGGCTGCGCGACGACCCGGACCTCGCGCGGGCCGTGGGCAAGTACCACGCCGCACTGGCCGAGCGGCACGCGCTCGATTTCGGCGACCTGATCTACCACGTGCGCTGCATGCTGCACCGCGTCCCCGAGCGCTCGCGCCGCTGGCAGGAGCGCTTCGACTGGGTCCAGGTCGACGAGGTACAGGATACCCACTTCTCGGAGTACGACGTGCTGCGGATGCTGGGCCGCAACGCCCGCGGCATGGCCTTCTTCGGCGACGTGGACCAGACGATCTACGAGTGGCGCGGGTCGAACCCCGCGCACGTGCTCGCCGAGTTCGAGCGCGACTTCGCC
Source organism: bacterium (assembly GCA_024226515.1). Lineage (GTDB taxonomy): Bacteria > Acidobacteriota > Polarisedimenticolia > Polarisedimenticolales > Polarisedimenticolaceae > JAAELQ01. The sequence continues at coordinate 31,620 of JAAELQ010000232.1, read as the reverse complement.
CCGCTGCGGCGCCTCGAGCTGCGCGAGAACTACCGTGCGACGCGCAGCCTGCTCGATCTCGCCGACCGTTTCGCGCAGTCGTTCGAGCGGCGAGAGACCGTGCTGACGCCCGCGCCGGCTCTCGCGGCCGGGCGCGGCGCCGTGCTGCACCACGCCGAGACCCCGGAAGAAGAGGCACAGTGGATCGCGGACCGCATCGTCGCCGATCGGGCGGACCTGGGACGCATCGGCATCCTGGCACGCACGCGCAGGCGCACCGCCGCGGTGTCGAAGGCGCTGTCGGCGCGCGGCGTCGAGCACGTGACGGTCGAGGAGTTCGAGTTCTTCCGCCGGCAGGAGATCAAGGACGCGCTGGCGCGCGTCAAGCTGCTGCTGAACCCGCACGACGGCGGGGCGATGCACCGCGTGCTGCTGCGGCCCGCGAGCGGAGTCGGCGAGGCCACGCTGCGACGCCTGCGCGACGAGGCCGAGACATCAGGCCTGCGGCTCGTCGACCTCGCGCGGCAGGCGACGCACGAGGCCGGAGAGCCGTTCGGCGCGCTCGCCCGCGCCTGGCACGCCGGCGAGGTCGTCGTGCTGGACGTCGAGTCGACCGGCCTCGCGACGGGCGAGGACGAGGTGGTCGAGATCGCCGCGATTCGCTGCGGCGCCGACGGCGAACACGAGACGCTGCATCGTTACCTGCGGCCCGGGCGCCCGGTCGGAACGTCGGTCGAGGTCCACGGGCTGACCGACGAGTTTCTCGCGCGCGAGGGCGGCGACGCCGCAACGGTCTACGAAGAGCTGGGCGCGTTTCTGGGCGGGCGGCACGTCGTCGGACACAACGTGCGCTTCGACCTGGCGATCCTGGGCTCGCACTCCGGGCGCTGCGCTCGACCGCTCGAGCGGCCGCCGTGGGACGACACGCTGGATCTGGCGCGACGCTTCGTGCGCTGCGAGCGTTACGACCTCGCGTCGCTGTGCAAGGAACTCGGCGTGGAGACGCAGCCGACGCATCGCGCGCTGGACGACACGCGAGCCACGGTCGAGCTACTGGCTGCGCTGCTGCCGCACGTCGAGCGCGGAGCGCTGGCTCGATCCGCCGCGGTGGCGCGCCACGGCTCGGCGTTCGCCGGCCTGGCCCGGCAGTTCGAGAGCCTGCGCAGCGATGTCGAGACATTGCGGCCGGCCGCCGCGCTGACGCGGGCGCTCGAGGAGTCGGGCCTGCGCGAGTACTACGAGGGGGATCTGCGCCGCTCGGAGTACCTGGACGAGCTGATCTCGTTCTTCGATCGCGAGGACGACGCGCGGCTCGACTGCGCGAGCGCGCTCGAGACGGTGATGCAGACCGCGTCGCTGGCGCGCAACGTCGATCACCTGGCCGAGAACGACCCGCGCATCCCCGTGCTGACCGTGCACCAGGCGAAGGGACTCGAGTTCGACACGGTGTTCGTCGCGGGGCTCGCGGAGGGCGAGTTCCCGTCGTTCTTTGCCGCCAAGGAGGGTCGCGTCGAGGAAGAACGACGGCTGTTCTACGTCGCGCTGACCCGGCCGCGACGCGCGATCTACCTGTCGAGCTACCAGATCAACGACTGGGGCTACCGCAAGGGGCCGAGCCGCTTCCTGCAGCCTCTAACCCCGGCCTGAGTAGAGCCCGGCTCATGAACGAGAGGCGATTCGACGGTTCGTTCGCGGCGTCGCCGACGATGTTCCGCTGCAAGCCGGCTGTCGGTCGCGTTGAGGGTACGATCGAACCCGCCGCAACGACAAGATCGAGCCTCTGGTCCTGCTGTAGGTTTCACCGCACCCAATTCTGATTATCCTGTCCACGGGGAATTCGCACATGCGCTTTCGGCCCGCGTTCGCACATCTCGTCGTTGCCGCGCTCGTCGCCGGCGGCCCGGCCTCCATCGCCAAGCCTCGCATCGACGAGGTGGTCGCCAAGGCAGAGCGCGTCGCCCGAAAGGGCAACACGGAGAAGGCGGAACGTCTGATCGATCAGGCACTTGAAAGAGACCCGAAACACGCATACGCCCTGTGGCTCAAGGCCCGTCTCCGTTACCGCGCCCACGACCCAGAGGGAGCGCTCGCGACAATCGACCGGTTCATCGAGGTGGCGCCGGGCTCCCCCACTCCGCACGCGTGGCGCGCACTCTACCTGTGCGAGCAGGGTGACGCCGAAGGCTGTCTGGACAGTTACGATCACGCGATCGAGCGCGCCCCGATGATGGCCGATGCATACTTCGAGCGCGGGAAAGTGCTGCTGGCCGTCGGTCGTAGCGGCGACGCTCGGAGGGATCTCGAGAAAGCCATCGAACTTGGGGCCGACGAAACGAGGGTGCTGGCCTCGATCGCACGCACGTTCGCTCGCTCGGGCGATGTCGATACTGCTCTTCGCGAGATGGACCGTCTGGTCGTTCTCTCGGAGGAAAGCGCACAAGCGTACTACTCGCGAGGACGCTTGAAGCTCGAACTCGGCTACTCTGCAGAATCCGCGTCCGACCTGGAGAAGGCTATCGAACTGGACGAACGATACGTGGATGCGTACGTCGAGTTGGCCTACGCGTTGGTGATCGAAGGTAAATGCGAACGGGCAAAGGACCTGGTCGCCGACTGGCCAAAGAACTCGCGGTACGGATCGAACTCGTGGAACAACGTTACCTGGCTGGACGCTGCGCTGATCCCCGAGCATTGCGACCGCCGGGTCTCCATGGAGTTTTCCCTCGAACGTGCCGAGCGTGGGGTCGAAGAGAGGCCCTACAGCGCCGCCTTGCGGGGCACCCTGGCGATGGTCCTGTACAGAGTCGGACGTTTCGACGATGCGATGGTCGAACTGCGCCGGTCTTCCGAGCTGGCGCTGGGTGAAACTTCGCCCGCGAATCTGTTTCAGCTCGCGTTGCTCCACGCGGCAAAGGGCCAACGGGCCGACGCCCGCGCAGCGTACGATCGTGGGGTCGACGCCATGCGTCGGTTTCACGCGGTGGACCCTGCGACGCCGACCCTGCGGGCCGAGGCGGAGCGAGCCCTCGGACTTGCCGCAAACTGACCCGCCGCGGATTCGCACGGCGCAGTGCAGTGCAGTGCAGTGCAAACGAAGTCCCGCCTGACGCCTTCACACCGACGTGTCGTCCTCTGTCTCAAGATCCGAAGAAACCAAAGGAGAGACGACATGAGACAGGGTTACGAGGCATCGCCGGGAGCCGCCTTTGGGCTGATCCTGGTGGATTTTGGGGTACTCGACGCCGGAACGGCGGCCGAGCCGGTTCGACTCACCGCGGCCGGCGTCTTGCCGTCCTCGGGCGGCGGGAGCGGCCAGCAGGCTACTCGGCTTCATCAGCTTCAATGATGAGCCGGGGCGATACCTGCGCGTCGCGATGTTGCGATCGGGTACGGCCGGTTGCGGGGTCGGCTTCGTGAGGCCGCCCGCACGCGCGGTTCGTCAGCCGAACTGCGTATACTGAGCGGACTCATTAGTAATCCGGGTTAGGAGACCGCGATGGATCTGGACAAGCTAAAGGCTTTCGACCTGCAGCACGCGTTCGACTACCGGCTGTTCGAGATCGCCGGTACGTCGATCACGGTCGCCACACTTGTCCTGTTTCTGCTGATTATCATCCTCAGCTTCCTGATCTCGAGCCTGGTCAGCCGTGCGATGGGACGCGTGTTCCGCAAGAGCGCCGTGCAGCACGAGGGTTCGATCCACGTCGCACAGCGACTGACGCACTACCTGATCCTGATCGTGGGCCTGGGCATCGGGTTCGAGACGATCGGAGTCGATCTGGGCACGCTGTTCGCCGCGGGCGCCGTGCTGGCCGTCGGCATCGGGTTCGCGATGCAGAACCTGGCGCAGAATTTCGTCTCGGGTGTGATCTTGCTCATCGAGCGCTCGATCAAGCCGGGCGACGTCTTGCAGGTGGACAACCAGTTCGTCCGCGTGACGAAGATGGCCATCCGCACCACGCACGCGCGAACGCTGGACGACGAGGAGATCATCGTGCCCAACGCGACGATCGTGCAGTCGACGGTGACCAACTACACGTTGCGCGACTCGTACTACCGGCTGCGCACGAGCGTGGGAGTGCTCTACTCCTCCGACATGGCCCTCGTGCGGAACACGCTCGAGAGCGTCGCGGCGGGGATCGACTGGCGGTCCAAGAACAAGGACCCCGTCGTGCTGCTGACCGAGTTCGGCAACTCGTCCGTGATCTTCGAGGTCTCGGTCTGGATCAGCGACCCGTGGGCCGTGCGGCGGCGGCGCTCGGACCTCAACGAGTCGATCTGGTGGGCGCTGAAGGACGCCGGGATCACGATCGCATTCCCGCAGGTTGACCTGCACCTCGACCCGCCCGTGATGAAGGCTCTCGAGGGGATGACGCAGAGCGCGCGCTAGCGGACCGTAATCGTCGGTTCGTCTCCTTGACACACCCATGCAGGCGCCGTAACTGGTGCTGCATGATCAACAAACGCTTCATCCTTGTTGTTGTCGTTGTGTGTTTGCTCGTCCCGTTCGTCCCGGCTTCCGCCGGTGAGGCTGCGGATCACGAGGTCGAGGTCGTCGAGGAGCACTGGTCCGACGGAGAGCTGCGCGAGCGCAGGCACGTCACCCGACTGGACGACGGCAGGGTCGTCGAGCACGGCAGCCTCGAGCGCTGGTACGCCGACGGCACGAAGGAATACGAGGCGACCTTCGTCCTGGGGAAGAAGGACGGCTCCGAGCTGCGCTTCCATCGCAACGGCGAGCTCGCCTCGAGCAGGACCTACCGTCTCGGCGAGCGCCATGGCACCAGCGTCGGCTGGGACGCGGCGGGCAACAAGGTCAAGCAGGAGGAGTGGTCCGAGGACCGGCCGCACGGGCGCTGGACGATCTGGAGCAAGGGCCGGGTCGAGTGGGCACACGAGTTCGCGCACGGGAAGCCGGGCGACACGATCTCGCTGCCGCCGGAGCCGGATGGGCCGAAGCAGCACGTCGAGACGCCGCGCGACCCGTACCTGCCGACGCCGACACAGCCGCACGCGCCGGCCGCCGGGCGCACGCTGGTCAGTCGCGACGGCTTCGTCAGCACGCAGGTCAACGTGGACGGTCTGGGCGGCAACGTCATCGGCGACGCGGCGAACGAGCCGTCGATCGCGGTCGACCCGACCGACTCGACGAAGATGGTCATCGGCTGGCGCCAGTTCGACAACATAACCAGCGACTTCCGCCAGGCGGGAAACGCCTACACGACCGACGGCGGTAACACCTGGACCTTCCCGGGCCCGATCGAGCCGGGCGTCTTCCGCTCGGATCCGGTGCTCAATGCAGACGCCGACGGCGTCATCTACTACAACAGCCTGACGGCCGACGCCGGTCCGTCCAACTTCCGCTGCCACGTGTTCAAGTCGTTCGACGGCGGCGTGACCTGGGACGCGGGCACGTTCGCCTTCGGCGGCGACAAGCAGTGGCAGATCATCGACCAGACCGCAGGCATCGGCGCGGGGAATATCTACGTCGCCTGGAACTCGTTCTTCAGCGCGTGCAGCGGAGGTTTCACCCACTCCTACGACGGCGGCGCGACGTGGGAGCCGTGCACGGTCGCCGCGGGCGACCCGCAGTGGGGCACGCTGGCCGTCGGCCCGGACGGCGAGCTCTATCTGTCCGGCACCGGCATGACGCTGTCGAAGTCGACGACGCTGCAGGACTCGAACCAGCCGACGGCGTGGGACTTCAGCACCACCGTCAACCTCGGCGGCAGCCTCGAGGTCAGTACGGGGCCCAACCCTGCGGGCCTGCTGGGACAGAACTGGGTCGACGTCGACCGCTCCGACGGACCGACGCGCGGCAACGTCTACATGCTGGCCTCGGTCGATCCCACCTCGGGGGCGGACCCGATGGACGTCATGTTCTCGCGTAGCGAGGACGGCGGCGTTACGTGGAGCGCCCCCGTGCGCGTCAACGACGACCCGGGCACCTCGGCCTGGCAGTGGTTCGGGACAATGTCCGTCGCGCCAAACGGCCGCATCGACGCGGTGTGGCTCGACACACGCAACGATCCCGGCGGCGCCTACCAGTCCGAGCTGTTCTACTCGTCCTCCGAGGACGCCGGCGTCACCTGGTCGCCGAACGTCGCCCTCACGCCCGGCTTCGACCCGCACCTCGGCTGGCCGCAGCAGAACAAGATGGGCGACTACTTCCACATGATCTCGGACGATTTCGGGGCCAACCTGGCGTTCGCCGCCACGTTCAACGGCGAGCAGGACGTCTACTTCGCGCGCATCGGCGATCCGGCGTGTCCCGACGACGGTCGCGTGTCGCTGGATCGGGGCAACTACGCCTGCAGCGACGTCGTCGAGATCGACGTGCTCGACTGCGGACTGAACACCGACGACGGTGTCGTCGAGCAGCTCGTCGTCTCGGTCGACTCCGACACCGAGAGCGGCTTCAAGACGCTGGCGCTGACCGAGACGCACGGCGCCTCGGCGCTGTTCGAGGGCACGATCGCCGTCTCCGAGATCGACGGCAGCGGAGTGCTGCAGATCAACGAGGGCGACACGCTGACCGTGACCTACGTCGATGCCGACGACGGCCTCGGCAACACGAACGTCCAGGTGACGGCGCAGGCGACGATCGACTGCTCGCCGCCGCTGATCACCAACGTCCAGGCGTTGAACGTGACTCCGATCGGTGCCGAGATCACTTTCGCTACCGACGAGCCGACGAGCGGCGTCGTGCATTACGGCCTGTCGTGCGACGCGTTGACGGCAACGGCGGCGGCCGGGAGTCTGAGCGCTTCGCCGTCGATCTCGCTGACCGGACTGACCGAGAACACGACCTGGTTCTTCACGGTCGAGGCGCTCGACGAGGCGGGCAACGTGTCGACCGACGACAACGGCGGGACCTGCTTCTCCTTCACGACGCCCGACGTGCCGAACTACTTCACCGAGCTGTTCGCCTCGGGCATCGACCTCGAGGGGCTGCGCGTGACGTTCACGCCGAACGGCTCGATCGACTTCTACTCGGCGTGCGTCGAGCCGATCACCGGGCTACCGACGGATCCGACCGGCGGCACCGACCTCGGCCTCGGCGACGACACGCCGGCGTCGTTCGTCCTCGGCGGCGGGGCGAGCGTCCAGCTCTACGGCCAGGCGTACGACGAGGTCTTCGTCAGCCCCAACGGGTACGTGACGCTCGACACCGGCGACAGCGACTACACCGAGACGCTCGAGGATCACTTCGATCAGGCGCGCGTGGCGGCGCTGTGGGACGACCTGAACCCGAGCTCCGCCGGCACGGTGTCGTGGCTGCAGACGGCGGACCGCGTCGCGGTGACGTGGCAGGGCGTCGTCGAACACAGCACGAGCAACGCCAACACGTTCCAGATCGAGCTGTTCTTCGACGGTACGATCGCGTTCAGCTGGCTCGAGATCGGCGTGACCGACGCCCTCGCCGGCCTCTCCGACGGAGGCGGGCTGCCGCCGGTGTTCTACCCGTCGGACCTGTCGGAACAAGGAGCCTGCGGACCCCGTCCGCCGGTCGCGATCTCGAAGGAGGTCAACACCGACACGGGGACGCCCGTGACGATCGCGCTCGACGCAACCGACGACGGCCTGCCCGAGGACCCGGGCGCGCTCACCTGGACCATCGTCACGCTGCCGGCCGACGGTTACCTCGAGGACCTCGGCGCCGGCTCGATCGTCGGCGTGCCGCACACGCTGGCGGGCGGCGGCAACCAGGTGCTGTTCGTGCCCACGCCGGGCAACACCGCAGCGGACAGCTTCGACTTTGCAGTCGACGACGGCGGTATCGCGCCGGAGGGCGGCGGCTCCAACATCGCGACCGTCAGTGTGACCCAGGGCGGACCGCAGGTGATCTTCGACCTGCCGTTCGACGTCGACCCCGGCTGGACGACCGAGGGCCAGTGGGCCTTCGGACAACCGACCGGCGGTGGCACGCACGACCTCGACCCGACATCGGGCGCGACCGGCGACAACGTGTACGGCTACAACCTGTCCGGCGATTACTCGAACAACATGGCGCTCGAGACGTTGACCAGTAAACCGTTCGATCTGTCGGCGGCGGCACAGACCCAGGTCGAGTTCCGGCGCTGGTTGGGGGTCGAAAGCTCCAGCTACGACCACGCGTCGTTCCAGGTCAGCGCCGACGGCGTGAGCTGGACGACGATCTGGGATCACTCCGGCAGCGCGCTCAGCGAGAGCGACTGGTCGACCCAGCTCTACGACATCTCCGCGGTCGCCGACGGCGAGCCGGCCGTGCTGCTGCGCTGGACGATGGGCACGACCGACGGCTCGGTCACCTACCCGGGCTGGAACATCGACGACGTCAAGCTCTACAGCTTCGTTGCCGACGGCGGTTGCTCGACGGCTCCCGACGAGGTCGAGAGTCTGTTCGTCCACGCCGACAAGCAGACGCTGGACTGGTTGCCGCCGGCCGCGCTCGGCGGCACGGAGGCTCCCGTCTACGACGTGCTGCGCTCCGGGTCCGCCACCGACTTCACGTCCGCGACGCTCTGTATCGAGTCGGACGACGGCTCGAACTCGTACGCCGCGGACGGAGACGCTCCCGCGCCGGGCCAGGTGTTTCATTATCTGGTGCGCGCCGAGAACTCCTGCGGGGCCGGCTCGCTGGGCCTGGATTCCTCGGGCGCGGAGCGCAGCGGCGCGGTCTGCCCGGCTCCCTGACTCGCGCGAAATCGCCCCGAAAAGCCCGTCCCAAAAGGGGTCGGAATCGTCCCGTTGACTCCCGCGTCCGACCGATGGCTAGATAGGTGGAGCGAGTCCGCACGAACGGTTCGGAAAAGGGGGAAGATCGATGAAACGGCGCACGCTGGGTTCCCGTGGGTTTCTGTTCGGTCGAGTGTTGATCCTGATCGTCGTGGTCGTCCTCGTGGCGCTCGGAGCGAGCGTGCTCGCCTTCGACCAGCGCCCGGTGAAGTTCCAGGCCCGGCCCCGACCGCCGGCACCGTCGACGCCGGTGACACCGGCGCCCGACCCCGACTACAACGGTCCGCCGATCGAGGTGGCGAGTATTCCCGAGGACCTGGCGCCGGCCGAGACGGCGCCGCCTCTCGCACCCAACGTCGCGACCGATCTCGTGATCCTGGGACTCAACTTCCAGGGCAGTCAGCTCTTCGTAGACAGCGGGTTCACTCCACCGGACACGATGGGAGCCGTGGGTCCGAACCACGTCGTCGAGCTGATCAACGGCCGCTTCGATGTTTACAACAAGGCGACGGGTGCGGAGGTGATGACGCGCAGCCTCGACGGCTTCTGGACCACTCGGGTGGGACTGGCCATCCCACCGTTCAACGACATCTGCAACGCGGGCACCTGTAGCGTCTCCGGCGATACCTGCGCGGTGACCTCCGATTGCCGGAGCAACGGCACGTTCGATCCGCGCATCGTCTACGACACCGCTACGGACCGCTGGTTCGCGTCGGCGCTGGACCGCACGAGCCCCGCGACGGGCGACAACAACATCTACGTCGGGCGCTCGGACACCTCCGACCCGACCGGCGACTGGGACGGGTTCCTGTTCGACGCCGACATGGTCGGCGGCGCGGAGTTCCACGACTACGAGACGCTGGCCGTCGACGCCGACGGGCTCTACATGTGTACGCAGGACTTCAACGGCCCGGGCAACGAATCGTGCTATTCGATCCCGAAGATCGACTTGCTGCAGCCCGCGCCGAACGCCGCCAACATGACGCGATTCGAGGCGACGCCGGCGGGGCTGGTCGCGGTCGACGGCGCGTGGCAACCCGCGCTGGACTTCGGCGGCTCCGACGCGCGGGCCGCGCTGCTCGGCACATCGGGCGGCGCGCTGTTGCGCACGGATATTCTCGGCGCCGGGGCCGCGGGCGCGACGCTGCTGGCCGCGCCGGTCGCGATCGCGGGCGACCCGGGCCACGCGGCGCCGCCGGCCGCGAGGCAGCCGCACCCGTTCGATCCGACGGCGACGCTGGAGAACGTCGCACCGCGCTTCGTGAGCAACGTGTTCGAGCAGGGCAACAGCCTGTGGGCCGTGCACTCCGTGCTGGGCAGCGCCGCCAACGCCGCGCTGCGCTGGTACGAGATCGACGAATCGACGAACACCGTCATCCAGACGGGGCTGATCGAGGACTCGGACGAGGACTACCACGAACCGTCGATCGCCGTGAACCCGTTCGGCGACGTCGTGATCGGCTACACCTGCTCCGGACCGAACCTCGCGGCCAGCGCGTGCATCTCCGTCGGCGAGACGGCCGCCGCGGTGACCACGTTCGAACCGCCGTTCGTCGTGCAGGTCGGCGACGGCCACTACTGGCGCGACCGGAGAGACCCGCCGGATAACGAGCGCAACCGCTGGGGCGACTACAGCGCCACCGTGATCGACCCGTCCGACCCGTGCACGTTCTGGACGTTCCAGGAGTTCGTCGCCGTCAGCGCGGTGGGCGACGTCGGCCCGTCGCCGAAGGGCGAGGACGGCGAGTGGGGCATCCAGGTTACCGAGATGCAGTTTCTCGGCTGCGCGCAGGTCGACCTGGAGGTGACCAAGACCGACAACCGGACCGAGGCGGTGCCGGGGCAGGACGCCATCGACTACGTGATCACGGTGGCCAACACCGGAAGCAGCAACGCGTGGATGGCGTCGGTCTCCGACACCTTCCCGGCGTCGTTGAGCTGCACCTGGACCTGCACGCCCACGGCGGGGTCGACCTGTACGGCGGGCCCGGTCGGCGGCAACATCTCCGACACGGTCAACATCCGCGCCGGCGGCTCGTTGACGTACAACGCGAACTGCTCGCTCGATCCGTTCGCGACGGGGATCCTGAGCAACACCGCGACGGCCGCCCCGGCCACCGGCATCACCGACATCGATCTCCTGGACAACAGCCAGACGGACAATACGACGCTGACGCCCAAGGTCGACCTGACGGTGACCAAGACGGACAACGTGAAGATGGCGGCGCCGGGCGGCAGCTTGACGTACGACATCACCGTGGCCAACGGCGGACCGAGCGGCGTGACCGGTGCGGTCGTCGCCGACCCCTTCCCCGCGGTGCTGAGCTGCACCTGGACCTGCTCCGCGAGCGGCGGCTCGTCCTGTACTGCGGGGCCGTTGGCGGGCGACATCGTCGACGCGGCCACGATCGCGCCCCTGGGTCTACTGACCTACACGGCGGTTTGCGACATCGACCCGATGGCGATGGGCTGGTTGTCGAACACCGCGACGGCGCAGCCTCCGGCGGGTGTGGAGGAGCTGTTCCCGGCCGACAACTCGGCGACCGACGACGACACCGGCCTGTCGAATTACTTCTCCATCCTGTACCCGGCGATCCTCGACGGGCTGGACCGCTACCCGCCCGAGGTGCTGAAGTCTCCCGTCGGCGGGACGGCGGTCGACACCGCCGCCTCGTTCCTCGGGAACTACCCGAACCTGGTGGCGATGGACGTGCAACCGAACGGCGACGTCTACTTCGCCGTCGAGGCCCCGGCCGTCGTCAACCACGGTCTCGGAACGATCGTGCTGCTTCCCGGCGTCGTCTACCTGTACACGGACGCGACGGGCGGCATCGCTCCCGCCGCGCAGGGCGTCGGCCTCGTCGTCAACACGCTGGACGCACTGGACGAAGTCAACGGGAAGATCTTCTTCTCGGTCGCGGTGGATCAGATCGCAACGCATGCCGGCGGCGCGATCCTCCTGTTCCAGCAGAACATCTACGAGTACGACGCGGGCACGATCACGCTCGCTTTCAACGGCGGGACCCTGGGCCTGCAGACGCTGGATGCCCTGGAGTACCTGTCGCCGACGGAGTTCGGTTTCTCCACGTCGACGCCGCAGCTGCTGTTCACGACGGGAGGGCTGTTCAACCTGGTGCACCAGAGCGCCTACATCATCGATACCGGTACCGCGGTCGTCACGCCGGCGTTCGACGGCCCGGCCGTGGGTGCTGCGACGCTGGACGCGTTGACGCTGGCCCAGGGGCTGGATTGAGCCGACTCGAGGGGGCCGGTCGCCAGACCGGCCCCCGCCCCGCACGAATCGGGCCTTTTTGGGGGAAGTGCACCTCCGCCGAACCACTTTCGGTAGCGCGCGGGTCGGCGTCGCCGTACGTGGAGAGGTACAAACGAGAGGGTCAACACGATGTCGAGACGTTCGCGAATCACCTGGTCTGGAATCACCTTGTTTTGCCTCGCGCTCGCGATGGGCACGGCTGCGGCGGACGACATCGCCCTGAGTGTCGATCACGCCGTGACGCCGGGAGAGCTCGCGCTGACGTGGTCGGGCGGCGAGACGCCGTACCTCGTCTTCGGCTCCGACGACCCGGCCGCGGTGGTCACCGCGTCGACGCGCGTCGCGACGACCGGCGGGACCGGTCTCGATCTGCCGCAGGGCGCTCCCGTGGTCGAGTACTTCCTGGTGGTCAACGTCGATCGCGCCAGCGCGGTGACGACGACCAGCGCGTGCCTCACCGCTGACACCGGCGCCGAGTCGGCGGTGCTGGTCGACCTGCGCGACTCGCTCGGCAATCCGCTGCCCGGCGCGGCAGTGTTGATCTCCAGCGACCAGGGCACGATCGGCGGCACCGTGGACGAGAGCGACGGGACGTACCACGCCGTCCTCACGCCGCCCGGGTCGGCATCCGCTGCCGCGACGATCGGCATCACCGCCGAGGGCGTCGCGCTGAATGCGGCGCCGGTCGTGGACGTCGTCGGCCCACTGACCGGGACCGGCGGCGGCGCGGGCGGCTGTCCTGCCGACGGCAACCTGCGCGTGCGCGTCGTGGACGAGGCGGGACTGCCGCTGCTGGGCGCCAACGTAATGCTCGGGCAGTCGGAGTCGCTCGACCTGTTCGAGACCTTTCCCGGCGTCGCGCCGGACGGGGACAACACCGGGGTGACCGACCCCGACGGCTACGTCGAGTTCCGTGACTTCGGCGCCAACCTCGACGGCCCGCAGACGATCACCGCGGCTGCGGGCGGCCGACGCTACGTCTCGCTGGTCGCCGTCGACGCCGCCGACGTCCTGTTGCCGCTGGAGCTCGTCGACCCGGCGTTGCCCAGTGCACAGTTCACAGGGGACATCACGAACGTCCCCGCGCCGTCCAACGACCCCATCGAGCTGGCCTTCACGTTGCCGGACCTGTCGATCGACGACGTGTTCAACTTCAGCCTGTCCAACCTGCTGGCCGACGACGAGTGCTACGACGCGGGCGGCGTCGCGGGCCAGATCGCGATTCCCGGCAGCATCTACATGCCGGCGCAGTGCGCGGTGCAGATCCTGTTCTGCATCCAGTCCCTCCCCGAGCATCCCTACACGTCTGCCCCGGTGCCTTACGGCGACCGGCAACTGCTCGCCCTGCGCGGCTCGGCGCCGCTCAGCGCGTTGACCTCGGGCGACCTGAGCCAGGCGTTGGCGAACCTGACGCTCAACGGCATCGGCGCCGTCAGCCAGACGGCGAGCGTGCCCGGCCCCACGACGTTGAACGTGCCGATCACGCAATCGATGCCGGCGAACCTCGACTGCTCGATCGACAACGCCCCGGCCAACTCCGACGTGTTCTGCGTCGGCGCCGGCGACTGGGACAGCTCGTCCGACCCCGGGCTCACGCCCGGCACCGGGCGCATGTTCCTCTCCGGCTTCCGGCTCGGAGACTCCGCGGGACAGACGGGGCCGTTCGCGATCAACGGCGTGACGACCGTCAGCGACACCGGCGACTTCGCGGGCATCGAGTACATCGGCGCCGCGATCGCGTTGTACAACGATCCGGCGAAGCCCGGCATCCCTCCGGGCACGGCGCGCGGCACCAGCGCCGTCGTCGAGCGCTCGGGAACGGCGTACGACGGAACCGGCGGCGCGGTCACGTTCGACGACTTCTTCCCCGTGCGCACGCTGTCGCGCGCCGGCCGTGACTTCACGCTCGGCGCGCTGCCCGGCAGCGGACACCCGGCGGCCCAGCTCACGCGCGTGACGCTGGACCAGGTCGTGACCCAGGCCTACGACGTCTGTCCGGGAACGCAGTCGAACCGTGTCTCGCGCTTCACGATGTGGGAGGTGTTCCTCCCGGGCGCCGCGACGAACTGGCAACTGCCGGAACCTCCCGTCGGCTGGCCGCGACAGGCCGCCGGCGGGGACCTGGCCGGCCTGGTCGATCCCGCGATCACGCCGGAAAACGACGCGCTAGAGCAGACCGGAGCCACGTTCCACCTGGGAACCGCGCCCTCGTTCGACTACGACGCCCTGAGTCTCACGGACGTCCGGCTGCACGTCACGCACGTGACGCGCAACGAGGCCGCCTACTAGGGGGTCAGACTGTGCATTGTGCATTTCACTGCAATGCACAGTCTGACCCCTTTCGTCGTTGTTCTTCTTCATCGACCCAGCGCCCGATCGTCGTGTGGTGAACCTTCATTCGGCGCGCGACGTCACTCATCGAGTGTCCGTGGTCGAGAACCGCTTTTGCCGCCAACGTGCGGTGGTCGATGGCAGCATTCGAAACCAGCTCTTCTAGCGCGCGTCGAGCCGCCTGCGTCTGCATCCGTGGAACCCGCTGAATCTTGCTGCGATCTTTCGCACGCACGGCGTGTCGCGCGACGAACTCTGGAGTGCCCAAGATAGACTGGCGACGCAATCGACTTCCGATCTCTTTGCGTTGAAGACCCGCAAGTACGAACGACTCGTATCGTCGCCTCACATCATCGCCCGAGCCAAAGCGCGTCAACAGCTGTTGTGCTTCGAACCACCGTTCGGCGGAGTCCTGCTCCATGCGGGCCCGGAAGCTGCTCCAGCGCCACTCACCAGGGTGCGAAACGAGGCCGGCTCGGCACGGATTCAGCTCGATGTATCGAGTCACCTCCATCAAGTAGCTCTCGCGATCGATCAGGCTAGACTTGAACCGTCCCTGAAACAGATGGCCACAGCGGTCTCTCTTGATGTTGAACCAACGGCCGTATGTACCGTTGAGATGCTGCATCAAACGGGACAAGCGTCCCTCGCAGCTTTCCATGAGAACGTGGTAGTGGTTGTCCATCAAGCAGAAGGCGTGACAGATCCCACCATAGCGTTCGCACGCAATTCCCAGAGTTCTTAAGAACATGGTTTTGTGGACGAATCGAGGTAGATCGGCCGGCGCTCAACACCACGTGCCGTCACATGAAAGTGTGCACCGGGAAAATCGAGTCGCAGCGGGCGGGGCATACAGCCACCCTGCTTCCAGGAGGCGAGGACTCCCCGAACCTAGCACGAGAACAGCGAGTTTCACGAAAGGGTCAGACTGTGCATAGTTGTGAAATGCACAATGCACAGTCTGACCCCTCTGGTTAGGAGGGGACTTGCCCGTCGGGGCGAAGGACACCACGTTGACCGGGTGTCCAACCGACCCGATCCGACCGAAGCGCGACTCCGCCTGGGCTGCGGTGGAGTGTTCGGATTCCTCGTCGCGTTCGGCATGCTCATGTCGGGCAAGTTGACGAACGAGACCCTGTTCGTGGCTCTCGTCTTCGTCCTACCGCTGGTATGCGGGGTGCTGGCCTATCGCTACGGCGACAGCTTCTGGTTCGCCGCGGCGCGCGTCCTCCGCGGGCTGACGCGACGCTAGTTGCAAGTCTCGGGGAACTCTCCGTCGGCAGAGCCCACGCTTCCCGCGTCCAGGTTGCCGGCGAGGCCGCGGCTCGACCCGTCGAAGATCAGTTCCAGTGCGCCGGTCTGCGGATCGAAGCGGTAGATGTTCCCCGCGAGGAGCAGCGTCGGCGCCCCGCCGAGGAAGGCGAAGTGCGTAGCCGAGGTCGAGAACAGGAGGCGGCCGCCCGCCAGCACGTCGACCATGTCCAGTGTCGGTACTCCCGCGGCCGCGGTATTCCAGAACAGTGTGATGCTGCCGTCGGCCGGATCGAAGCGATAGACGTTGGCCTGATTCAGCAGGACCGCGGCTCCGGCGGCAAAGACGATCTGGTTGCCCGCCGTGCTGAAGGCGTAGGTGCCGTCGGCCAGCTCGTCGATCGCGTCGACGTTCTGCAGCGCGACCGTGAAGTCGGGCACGGCAGCGATCGAGTCGTCGCCCGCCGAGCGGCGGTAGAGCTTGCCCGGCGCCAGGATCGTCAGACCACCCGGTGTGAAGATCACGCCGCTGGTGCGAGTGCTGAACAGGATGTCGCCGTTCGGCTGCACGTCCAGGGCGTCCAGGCCCGACTGCGGACTGACGATACTCGGCAGCAGTAGCTGGATCGGAAGCGTCGCGTCGGGCACGAGCAGGACGTCGGTCTCGTGCCGCAGCGCGCCCTCGACGAACTGCGAACCCTGAATCGAGAAGAACGGGTCGAGGTTCGTCACGCGAACCTGCGGCACGTCGGTGCCGACTCCTGTGTCGTCGTCGATCAGCGTGACGCTCACGTCGAACACGCCGTCGTCGTCGTAGGTGTGCGCCAGCTCGAACGTCTTGCCCGCCGCCAACGGCAGCGGCTCGGGACCGGCGCCGTCATCGTAATCGACCGTCGCCACGTGCGTGTCCTGCGTCCCGACGTCCGTGAACGAACCCGAACGACTCCAAGTGTCGCCCTCGTCGATGCGTTCGCACGCGGCGCCGGCGTCCACGACGGGCGGCAGGTTGCTGACGGTCGAGACGACGGTCTCGTCGTCCGCGCCACCGTCGTCGTCGACGACCACGACATCGATCGCGTATTCGTCGGCAGGCGTCCCCGTGGGGTTGTCGTCCGGATACCGGTGCGTGGCCGAGAACGAGGTCGTCCCCGCGGGCAGGTTCAGGACCGTCAACGGCCCGTCCTTCCAGTCGATCGTGACCTCGAAGGAATCCGCCGGGGCGGGATCGACGATCTCGGCCTCGAGCGAGGCGATGCCGTTCTCGGGCACGCTGCCGACGATGACGTCGCGTAGCTGCGGCGGCACGTTGGTCACCTCGACCGGGACGTAGGTCGTCGGGCTCGTCCCGGCCGCGGTCGAATCCAGCGGGTGTCGTGCGCGGACCGGAATCAACAGCGAGAGGGGGCCGTCGAGCAGCGTCGCGTCCAGGGCCGGGCTGTTGCCCGGCGTCTCGAACGAGCCGTTGCGATCGAGGTCCCAGGCGAGGCTCATCACCGCGCCGTAGTACGCGTCGCAATTGGCGTGGAACTGCAACGAGGTCAGCTCGTCGTCCGCGTCACCGCCACCCGGGAACTCGACGTCGTCGAGGTCGTCGAAACGCTCCGGCGAACCGGTCCCGTTCAACGTCAGGATCCGCGACCCGGGGTCGTCCCCACCCTCGATGTCGTCGTCGTTCAGTTGGATCGTGCAGCCGACGGGCGCGAACCAACGCGCCGAGCTGGCCTGGTCGGAGAAGCCGGAGGCGAACGGGTTGGCCTCCGCGTCGTCGAGGTCCTTGAAGTCGTCGAAGTCGTCGAGGAAGCGATCGGGATAGTCGGCCACGATGTAGCGGTCGTCGTAGTCCGGGTCGGCCCACAGTTGCACCCAGGCCTTGGTCGCCGCCACCGTCGCGCCGGCGAACAGACCGATCGCACTGCCCTCCGGAACCTGGTATGGCCCACCGGGATGAACGGCCGGCCGGTAGCTCGCGCTGTCGCCCCACGCCATGTCGATCGTGCGAAACTCCGTGCCCTTGATCGTGTGAACGCCGTTGACCTGCGGGCCGTCGTTGTCGTGCTCGGTCGCGTACAGGATCAGGTTGCCGGACGGGCTGACGTACGCCGCGACGCCCGCCGCGAAGCTGGCCAGGTTGTCGTTGAACAACGGCGAGTCCTCGGAGCTGGGTGTGGCCTCGAGGTGCCGCGTGTCCACGTGCACCGGCTTGAACTGGCTGCCCTGCCACTCGACGCGGTACAGGTCGAACTTGTCGTCGCCGAACGGCAGGCCACCGTTCGTGTCGCGGCCGCCGATCATGTACAGCTGGCCGTTCGGCCCGCCCTCGCGCACGAAGTTGATCGCCTGGTGCGCTCCGCCCCCGACGGGCCAGACCTGTCCCAGGTCGAGCTCGTCCTGGGTCAAGCTGAGGATGTCCCCGCTCGCGCTCCACACGTCGAGCAGCTCCCAGCCGTCCGGATCGGTTGCGATGTCCGTGGTCAGCGAGCGATAGACGCGGACCTCCTTGTTCTCGTTGCCGGTCAGCAGCATCAGGTAGTGCCCGGTCGACTCGGTGATGATGCCCGCCAGGCCCGCCTTGAACGCAGACGTGCCCTGCGCTCCGGCGAAAGGCTCGAACGTACCGATCAACTCCGGGATCTCGGGTTGCGAGATGTCGACGAACATGACGAGGTTGCCCGGTCCTCCGGAGTACGGCGTCTCCAGCGGAACGACGAGGATGTCACCGACGATCTGCATGCCGCCCGGGTGCCCGTAGTCAGGCCATCCGTCCTGGCCGAACGTGATCGACGTCACGACGCGATCGAGTGAGCTGGGCGGCGATGACGAGGTCTCCTCGTCGCGCACGAGGCGGTTCGAGCGCAGCCGCTCTCCCGACGCGTTGCGCGATCCCATGCGAATGACGAGCAGTTGCCCGGGTCCGTCTCCGACCGAAGTGCACGGCACGGGGACTCCGCCCACGTCGCAGGTCTGCAGGCAGGCGGGCACCGAGGCGGGCTTGTTGCCGCTCTTCGACAGGAAGAGGTAGGGCGTCCCGGGGCCGGGATTGCGCGCGAGGCCCTGGTAGTGCCGGCAGAGGTCCGGGTTGATCGAGTCGCCGATCCCGAAGCCGAGCGCCTCCGCGCGCTTCGTGATGGCGTCGAACTGACCCGGTACATCCGGTGCGAAGTAGACCTCGGGATCTTCGGCGCTCGCGGCCGAGACGAAGATCGCCAGGACACAGACCGCACACGCAAACATCAAGAAGGACTTCTTGCCGATCATGGGCACCCCCTGCGCCCGGCCGCAGGGTCACGACACGGGACTTGCAGGGAGCGTACGGGGAAGGGGGGGCAGCGTCAATGACGAGGAGTCGGACCCGGGGGCTCGAAAAAACCGGACCTGGTGGAAGAGTCCGCAGCCGATTCAGCTCGATCGCGGAAGCGACCTACAGGGAAAACCGGACGAAACCCGGGTTTTCCCCGATACCCGCGTGCGCGAGATGGGGATATAAGAAGAAGGCGGACCGCGTTCTCCCCCCAAAGTCCATGAAGAGGTATGTCTCGTGGCCATGATCCTGTGGAATCGACAACTCGTCCTCGTCCTGATCGCGGGACTACTCACGGCGAGCGCCGCCGGCGCGGCCGAGATCGCCCCGACGCTCGCGGAGCGTCTGCACTCCGCCGGCGCGGATGACTACGTGCCCATCGTCGTGTTGATGGACGAGTACCCGCGGGGCGACTCGTTGCTGGCGGAAGTGCGCGGTCTCAATCGCAAGGACCGACGCAAGCACACGGTGGCGCGAATGAAGACGCTGGCAGCCGAGACCCAGACGCCGGTCCACGAGATCCTCGAGGCCGCGGGTGACGACGCCGGCCGCGTGCGCGTGCTGTGGGGGATCAACGGGGTCGCGCTACGCGCGCGGCCGCACGTGATCGAGCGCCTGGCCAACGTCCCCGGAGTGCGCCGGCTGTTCCTCGACGGCAGCGGCGGCCGGCCGGCCGAGCGCCCCGACGCGCACCGGATTCGTCGTCCGGGTGCGTTCACCGACGCCACGGGCGAGTCGTTCGCCGGAGGCATCTCGGCCACCGGACCGACCGGAGGCGACACGTCCGGGCCCAACCCGAACGCCGACGTGGCGCCCGAGGTGATCTCGATGGGCGGCAAGCAGGTGTGGGACGACCTGGGTTACACCGGCGCCGGCGTGATCGTCGCCGTCATCGACAGCGGCATGGACCGCACGCACCCCGATCTGGCGGATCACATCTGGACCAACCTCGACGAGATACCGGACAACGGGACCGACGACGACGCCAACGGCTACATCGACGACACGTGGGGTTGGGACTACTGCAACGACGACAACGAGCCCGAGCCCGGTCAGCACGGCACACAGGTCGGGGGCAATCTGGCGGGCGACGGGACCGACGGCACCGTGACCGGCATGGCGCCCGACGTCGAGATGATGGTGCTCGACATCACGTGCGGCACGCCGGACTCGATCGCGTGGGAGTCCAGCGACTACGCCATCGACAACGGCGCCGACATCATCACGATGTCCTACATCTGGCCCTTCACCGAGGACCCGGACCAGGAGGCCTTCCGCCGACAGATGGACACCGAGCTGGCCGCGGGAGTGATCCGTGCCAACGCCGCCGGCAACGACGGCGGCAGCTCGTTGCGGCCGGTGCCGTACAACGTATCGGCTCCGGCCAGCAGCCCGCCGCCGTGGCTGCACCCGGATCAGCTGCTGATCGGCGACATCTCGTCGACGCTGGCCGTGGCCAACGTCGAAGTGTCGAGCGACGACCTCGTGTCTTCCTCCTCGCGCGGTCCCAACGCGTGGGAGGACATCCAGGCCAACACCGACCCGACCTACCCCTACGTCAATCCGCCGGAGTACGAGGACTATCCTTACGAGAACAACGCGCAGATGGGCCTGCTGAAGCCCGACATCGCCGCGTACGGCAACGGCACGACGGCCACCTGCACGGGAGGCGGCTACTGCACGTTCTCCGGCACGTCCGCCGCGACGCCGAACATCGCGGGCACGATGGCGCTGATGCTGCAGGCCAGCCCGGAGGCGACTCCGCGCACGCTGGCCGAGGCGATCATGCTGACGGCCCAGCATCGCGGCGATCCCGGCAAGAACAACGACTTCGGCACCGGAATGGTTCGCGCCTACGACGCCGTCGTGCGCGTGCAGTCGGACATCTTCTTCGACTCGTACTCGATCGACGACACGGCAGGCGGCAACGCCGACCTGGGCCTCGATCCCGGCGAGAGCGTCACGATGAAGATCGTCGTGCGCAACATCACCGAGACCACGGCGGTCGGCGGGGTCTCCGCGATCCTGTCGACGACGACTCCCGGCGTCGAGGTGCACAACCACGTCGGCGGATTCCCGACGGTTCCGGCGACCGGCTCGGTCGAGAGCCTCGCCCCGCACTTCTCGTTCACCGTCGACCCCGGCACCTGCGCCGACGCCATCACGTTCGATCTCGAGCTGCGCTTCAACGGCGAAACGCACCTGACCACGTTCGACGTCGGCGTCGGAGCCGCGTCGCAGGTCACGTACTTCGACGTCGACTTCGAAACCGACCCGGGCTGGACCACCGACAACGGCACGGCGACTGCCGGCTTCTGGGTGCGCGAGGACCCGATCCCGTCGCAGGACTTCTCCCAGCGCCAGGCCAACCCGGGGGACGACACCACGCCGGACCCCGGCACGCACTGCTTCGTCACCGGAAACGGCGGCTCGCTGTTCAACGTCAACGCCAACGACGTCGACGGCGGCAGCGTGTCGTTGACCTCGCCGACGTTCGGCTCGCCGAACCTGTTGCGACTCGAGCTGCGCTACGACGGCTGGTACTACGGCGCGAACAGCATCCCGTCGGACGAGTTTCGCGTGGAGGTGACGAACGACGGCGGTCAAAGCTGGACGACGCTCGAAACGCGCAACATCGTCTTCGGCGGCTGGTACACGCGCGAGTTCAACCTGCTGCCGGCGCTGTCACCGACCGCCGACATGCAGCTGCGGTTCAGCGCCTCCGACTTCGGCGGCGACGGCCCGGTCGAGGCCGCGGTCGACGAGGTCCGCATTCGTGGCGTCGAGGCGGTCTGCGAGAGCTGGACCCCGCCGTCCGCGCTGGCCCCCAACCCGGTCGGCAACACGCTGCTCGCCGCCGCCGATCCGGGCGGACACGTCGTGCTGTCCTGGAGCGCGCCGCCGGTCGACGGCGGGCACGACCCGGCCACGCTGTATCGCGTCGATCATGACGTGTCGGCTCAGGGCGCGTTCTCCGAGATCGGCTCGGCGACGGCGACGACGTTTGCCGACGTGGACGCGCTGGCCGCGCCGGGCGTCTCGTACTACCTGGTGCGCGCGGAGAACAGCGGCGGGCCGGAGTAGGACCCTATAATGCCGGCGCCGACACGCGTCCTCCGAAGCTGCGTTCGGCAGCGAAGGAGGGGAGGCGCCATGGATCGAATCGACTTCCGCTCGGACACCGTGAGCTGGCCCACGCCCGCGATGCGCGAGGCGATGGCGCACGCACGGGTCGGCGACGACGTCTACGAGGAAGACCCGACCGTCCGCCGGCTGGAAGACCTGGCCGCGGAGCGCGTCGGGAAAGAAGCCGGCCTGTTCGTCGCCAGTGGAACGATGGGCAACCTCGCGGCAACGCTGGTGCACGCCGGGCGCGGCGACGAGGCGATCCTGGGGCGCGAGTCGCACGTCTTCCAGTGGGAGGCGGGCGGCATGGCCTCGCTGGGCGGCGTGATGCCGCACACGCTGGAGAACGACGACGACGGCCGCATGGACCTCGACGCCGTGGAGGGCGCGGTGCGCGAGGACGATCCGCACCTGCCGCGCACGCGGCTGCTCCTGGTCGAGAACACCTTCGGCGGATGCGGCGGGACGGCGTTGCCCCCGGAGTACTTCGCAGCGATGCGCGAGATCGCCGAGCGCCACGGCCTCGCCGTCCACCTCGACGGCGCGCGGCTGTTCAATGCGGCGGTGGCGCAGGGCATCGATGCGTCGAAGCTGACGGCGGACGTCGACTCGGTGACGTTCTGCCTGAGCAAGGGACTGTGCGCGCCGGTCGGCTCGGTCCTGTGCGGATCGAACGAGTTCGTCGCCGAGGCGCGGCGCGCGCGCAAGCGACTCGGCGGCGGCATGCGGCAGGCGGGTGTGCTGGCGGCGGCCGGCGTGATCGCGCTGGAGTCGATGATCTCGCGGCTGGCCGAGGATCACGAGAACGCGCGTCTGCTCGCCGAGGAGCTGAGCGGACTGAAGGGTGTCCGTGTCGAGCCGAGCCGTGTGCAAACGAACATCGTGCACTTCGAGCTGGACGCGTCGACGGGACTCACTCCCGAAGAGCTCGGCCGACGGCTACAGGCCGACTACGGGATCGGGATGAGCACGTACCCCGGCAACCTGTGCCGCGCAGTGACGCACTACTGGCTGGGCAAGAACGAGGTTCGCGCGCTGGTCGGCGCCGTCGGCGCGATCCTCGATAACCGCTGACGCGTCCGTCGGGCACGGAGCGCGAATCAGCGCAACGTGTAACTCATGTTTCCGGTCTTGTGCTGCACGGCGAGGTCGATGCCGTGCGTCATCTCGTCGAAGTCGGCGTCGAGCCGCTCGAGGAACGGTCGCAGCGATTCGGCGATCGAGTCGGGCAGGCCGTCCTGCCACGGCATGCGATCGGGGTCGGACTCCATCCGCTCGATCTCGGTGTCCAGCGTCAGCCGCCAGGACTCGTCCGCCGAGGCCTCGCGCGTGCGGCGCAGCATGCCGAGCAGGTCGTCGCGGACGCGGCTGGAGGTCTCGCGGTCGAACAGGTCCGAGGTGACCCTGACGTGGCGGCCCTCGCTGGTCTGCACGTCCGATAACGGCGACGCCTCGCCGACGGGATGCTCGAGGGCGGCGAAGTAGGCCATCGAGTAGACCCAGGTGTACTCGCCGAGTCCCATGCCGTGCTCGAGCAACGCTGCGTTGCGGGCGTCGAAGAACCCACCCATGGCCGAGGGCAACGAGAAGCCGTTCTTGATCATGTGCCACGCGAACTTCGCGCCGGCAGCGCCACCCTCGTGTTCGAGATGCTTCACCTTCTCGGGGTCGACGTTGAGCTTCTCGAACACCTCGGCCAGCTCGCGGCGCGGCTCGGCGATCGCCCCGCGCACGGCGAGGAACGTCTCGACCCGATCGGCGGGGAGCGCCCCGGTCGCGGGCGGCACGTAGTCCGCGATCGTGCCCATCTGCGCTTCGAGCGCCTCGCGCGACTCGACGGCCGCCTCGAGATCGCCGGTCATGTCCTTCAACACCCAGGCGCTGCCGCCGATCACGGCGACGACGATCAGCACGACGAACACGCCGCAGCCGAGAGAACAACCGAGGATCCACTTTCCCGCGGGAGTCATGCCGCCCATTCTAACCGATCTGGATCAATCGGTGACCGGGAGGCCGCTCGGGGCTCGGGGACCGGATCCCGACGACTTTTTTTGCCATCATGCCGGACATGGCAAAGGGATCGGAATCCGGCGGAAGGGGCTACCGCACGTTCGAGCGTGACGGCTGGGAGATCCTCGTCGGCAAGGGCGCCCGCGACAACGACGTCCTGACCTTCGACGTCGCCGAGCCGGACGACCTGTGGCTGCACGTCTCGGAGTGGTCCGGAAGCCACGTCGTCATCCGCGTCCCTGGGGGCATGGGCGAGCCGCCGCGCAACGTCTTGAACTTCGCCGCGCAGATGGCGGCGTGGCACTCGAAGGCCCGTGGATCTCGCGGCAAGGTCGAGGTCCACGTCTGCCGCGCCGGCGACGTGCGCAAGCAGCGCGGGGCGCCCGCGGGCCAGGTTCGCCTCACCTCGTGGACCGCGATGAAGGTCTACGCCAAGGAACCCACGTAGATCAGCCGACCGGTACCTTCCCCGATCCGTCGGGTGGGTCGATGACGTAGGCCGGGAGCGCGAGACCGCCACCGAGGCGGCGGGTCAGCTCGCCGTAGATCCGCTTGCCGCGCTCGATGTCGATGTAGAACGAGCCCGCGCCGGGGACGCGATCCGGGTGGTGCAGGTAGTAGGGCTTGATGCGTTGCGCCAGCAGGCCGCGGCACAGAGCCTCCAGGGTCGAGGCGTCGTCGTTGACTCCGGCGAGCAGCACGGTCTGGTTGAGTACGGGCATTCCCGCCTCGAGGAACAACGAGACGACGCGGCGCGTCTCGCTCGTGATCTCGCGTGGGTGATTGAAGTGCAGCACGACCCACGTCGGCAGCTTCGAGGTCAGCGCCTCGACCAGCCGTCGGTCGATGCGGGCCGGGTCGTGAACCGGGGCCCGGGTGTGGATGCGAAGCTGGGTCAGGTGCGGGATCCCGGCCAGACAACCGACGATGCGGCGCAGCTCGTCGTCCGGCAGGGTCAGCGGATCGCCTCCGGAGAGGATGACCTCGCGCAGGTCGGTCTCGCGCGCCAGGTAGTCGATCGCGGCGTCGAGGACCTCGACGCTCGGGTCACGGTGTTCCCCGTCGGGAAACGAGCGACGGAAGCAAAAACGACAGTAGACGTGGCAACGCGAGGTCGTAAGCAGGATCGCGCGGTCGGCGTGCTTGCGGACTATGTAGGGCTGCGGCGACCGGTCGCGCTCCCCGACGGGGTCGGCCAGTTCGTCGGGGTGCGACTCGAGCTCGGCCGCCTCCGGATAGGCGATGCGCCGGATCGGGTCCGCCGGGTCCGCGGGGTCGATCAGGTCGAGGTAGTACCGCGTCCAGCGGACGGGAAAACGACGCGTGGCCTCGAGACGTGCCGAATCGTCCCGGTTCTTCCCGGTTTCCAGGCGATCGACGACCTCGGCGAGGGGCACCGCCGGGCTGCCGGTCAGGGTTCTGCGTGAGGTCGCCATCCGTCGCCGCGTATTCTATATTTTCCGTCCGAAGTACGGGCCCGGGCCGCGCACCACGTCTGCTCGGCCGTTCCCTGAGCATCCATTTCATCCAGAAGGCTGAGGATATGTACGGCACCAACGAGTTCAAGAAGGGGCTGAAGGTCGAGATCGACGGCGAGCCCTACGTAATGACGGACTGTCAGTTCGTCAAGCCCGGCAAGGGCAACGCTTTCACGCGCACCAAGCTGAAGCACATGGTCAGCGGCGCGGTGATCGACCGCACGTACAAGAGCGGCGAGAAACTGGGCAAGGCCAACCTGTCCGAGCAGCCGATGCAGTACATGTACGAGCAGGACAGCGAATTCCACTTCATGAACATGAACACCTACGAGCAAGTTGCCATCGGACGCGATCGGATCGACGACGCGGCCAAGTGGCTCCACGAAGAGCTCGAGGTCGAGGTGCTGTTCCACAACGGCGCGCCGATCTCGATCGACATGCCGAACTTCGTCGAGCTGCAGGTGACGCAGTGCGATCCCGGGGTCAAGGGCGACACGAAGAGCAACGCGACGAAACCCGCGACGCTGACGACCGGGGCCGTGATCCAGGTGCCGATGTTCGTCGAACCGGACGAGTGGCTGAGAATCGACACACGTACCGGCGACTACGTCGAACGCGTGAAGAAGTAACGCCGTGCCCTCCGACTACCCCCCCTATCGAGGACCACGGGTCACGCTGGCCGACGCGTTGAGCGCCGGAGAGGGTCCGGTCGCCGGACGCCTGTCGCGCAAGAAGGAAACCTGGCGCCTCACGGACGGCTCCACCTCCGTGCGTCTGGATGCAGTCATGGGAGAGCTCGTCGACACGGGTGACTGGGTTGCCGGGCGGATCGCCCGCGCGGCCGATGGATCGCAGGTTCTCGAGGACGCCATCGTCCTCGCGAAGCGACGCGCGGAGTCACCGGACCCCGAGCTGCCGTCGCGCCTGCCGTTGCTGCGTGGCCGCGCCGCGGTGATCGACGCCGCGCGCGCGCACTTCAGCGAGCGCGGGTTTCTCGAGGTGTCGACGCCAACGCGCGTGACCTGCCCCGGGCTCGAGCCCCATCTGGACGCGTTCGCCGTCGGCGATCGCTGGCTCATCACCAGCCCCGAATTGCATCTGAAGCGCATGCTCGCGGGCGGCGCCGAGAAGGTATTCGAGATCGCGCGCGCGTTTCGCGACGACGAGCGCGGCCCGTGGCACATGCCGGAATTCACGCTGCTCGAGTGGTACCGGGCGTTCGAGGGGCTGGCCGCCATCGAGGCCGACTGCGAGCGGCTGGTGCTCGCCTGCGCCGAGGCGCCGGGCATCGAACCGCTGACGGCGCTTCCGGGCTGCGACCTGAGCGCGCCGTTCGACCGCACCACCGTGCGCGAAGCGCTCGACGAGGCCACCGGTCTGGACCTGGCGCAGCTCGGCGAGCGGGACGCCCTGGCCGCCGCGGTCGAGAAGCGCGGCCATCGCATCGACGCCGGCGATTCCTGGGACGACGTGTTCTTCCGCGTCTGGATCGCCGAGGTCGAGCCGGGGCTGGGCAGCAAGCGCCCGGTGTTCGTGCATGACTATCCGGCCAGCCAGGCCGCGCTGGCGCGAACCCATCGCGAGGACTGGGGCGAGGTGGCCGAGCGCTTCGAGCTGTACATCAACGGCGTCGAGGTGGCCAACGCGTTCCACGAGCTCAACGACCCCGACGAACAGCGGCGCCGACACGAGGCCGATCGCGAGACGCGTCGTGCGGCCGGACGCGACGTGTATCCGCTGGACGAGGCGTTTCTCGCGGCTCTCGAGGCTGGCATGCCGCCGGCGGCGGGCGTCGCGCTGGGACTGGACCGGCTTGCCGCGCTGCTGACCGGCGCTTCGTCACTGGAATCGGTCACCGCGTTCCCGTGAGCGAGACCGTTGCACCCCAGTTGAAGCGAGAGATCGAGCGGCGTCGTACGTTCGCGATCATCTCGCACCCCGACGCGGGCAAGACGACGCTCACGGAGAAGCTGCTGCTGTACGGCGGCGCCATCCGGCAAGCGGGCGCCGTACGCTCGCGACGCGCGGAGCGTCACGCGACGAGCGACTGGCTGGAGCTGGAGCAGAAGCGCGGCATCTCGGTCAGCAGCTCGGTGATGACGTTCGAGCGCGAGGGCTGGCGCGTCAACATCCTCGACACACCGGGTCACCACGACTTCAGTGAGGACACGTACCGCACGCTGGCCGCGGCGGACAGCGCGGTGATGCTGATCGACGCCGCCAAGGGCGTCGAGCCGCAGACGCGCAAGCTGTTCAAGGTCTGCCGCATGCGCGGCATCCCGATCTTCACCTTCATCAACAAGATGGACCGCTCGGGACGCGATCCGCTCGACCTGCTGGGCGAGATCGAGGAGGTGCTGGGCATCCACGCGACGCCGATCAACTGGCCCGTCGGCAGCGGCTCGGACTTCCGTGGCGTCTACGACCGGATGGGCAAGCGTCTGCTGCTGTTTCACGGCGGCAAGCACGGCACCGAGCAGGTCGAGGAGGAGGTCATCGAGGGCGCGCCGAACCATCACGCGGTGCAGACCGCGATGGGCACCGTGGCCGACGAGGTGATGGAGTCGCTGGAGCTGCTCGACGGCGCGGGCGAGCAGTACGACGCCGAGCGTGTCGGCAAGGGCCTGCTGACGCCGACCTTCTTCGGCAGCGCCCTGACCAACTTCGGCGTGCTGCCGTTTCTCGAGAACTTCCTCGACATGGCGCCCGCGCCCTTCGCGCGCGACTCGGACAAGGGACCTGTCGACCCCGCGGAGGACGCGTTCAGCGGGTTCGTGTTCAAGATCCAGGCGAACATGGACCCCGATCACCGCGATCGCATCGCGTTCATCCGCGTCTGCTCGGGCCGGTTCCGGAAGGGCTCCAGCACGACCCACGTGCGCACTAAGAAGAAGCTGCGCCTGGCCAACTCGACGCTGCTGATGGCACGCGACCGGCAAGAGGTGGAAGAGGCCTACCCCGGCGACGTCGTCGGGCTGTTCGACCCCGGCATCTTCCGCATCGGCGACACGCTGGCCGACAAGGGCTCGTTCCGCTTCGAGGGCATCCCCAGCTTCTCGCCCGAGCACTTCGTGCGCGTGCGCGTCGCCGACGTGATGCGCCGCAAGGCGCTGCAGAAGGGGCTCGAGCAGTTGACCCAGGAAGGGCTGGTGCAACTGTTCAGCGAGGGCGAGGCCGGAAGCGCCGCGCCGATCCTGGGCGCCGTCGGTCCGCTACAGTTCGACGTGCTCAAGTACCGCATGGAGACGGAGTACAAGGTCGAGCTGAAGCTGGCGCCGATCGCCTTCCGCGTCGCGCGCTGGCCCGGCGAGGGCTACGACCCGTCGCAGTTCGACCACACGCATTCGATCCGTGTCTTGCAGGACCGCGAGAAGCGCCCCGTGCTGCTGTTCGAGAACGAGCACATGGTGCGCTGGATCCAGGAGAAACACCCCGGCCTGGAACTCCGCGAAACCGGCGACTGAGAAAGTCGGGTCCTAGATCCTCTCGAACAGACCGGCGGCTCCCATGCCGGTTCCGATGCACATCGTGACCATCGCGTAGCGCCCGTTGCGGCGGCGCAGCTCGTGCAGCGCGGTCGCCGTCAGCTTGGCGCCGCTGCAACCCAGCGGGTGTCCCAGCGCGATGGCTCCGCCGTTCGGGTTCAGCCGCTCGTCCTCCGCGTCGATGCCCAGCCCCTTCAGCACCGACAGCGACTGCGCAGCGAACGCCTCGTTCAGCTCGATGACGTCGATGTCGTCCAGCTTGACGCCGGTGCGTTCGAGCAACTTCGGCACGGCCTTGACCGGGCCGATGCCCATGATCTCGGGCGGCACGCCGGCGACGGAGTAGCCGAGGAAGCGGGCCAGCGGCTCGAGTTCGAGCTCCTTCGCGATCTCGGACGTGGTCAGCAGCACCGCGCCGGCGCCGTCGCTCATCTGGCTCGCGTTGCCCGCGGTGACCGTGCCGCCCGCCTTGAACGCCGGCCGCAACTTGCCCAGTCCCTCCTGGGTCGACGGACGCGGCCCCTCGTCACGATCGAACGTGATCTCGCGCTCGACCGGCTTGCCGTCGGGGCCCTGGGTCGTCAGCCGCGTCTTGACGGGGATCGTCTCGTCGGCGAAGCGTCCCTCCTCGAGCGCGGCCAGCGCCTTGCGATGACTGTTCGCCGCGAAACGATCCTGCGTCGCGCGATCGATGCCGTCACGCTCGGCGAGGCGCTCGGCGGTGAGGCCCATGCCGATATGCGACTCGGGGTTCTCGGCAATCCACGTGGGGTTCGGCAGGTAGCGGAAACCGCCCATCGGGACGAGGCTCATCGACTCCGTACCACCGGCGATCACGACGTCCGACTGACCCGTCGCGATCTGGCCCGCGCCGATGTTGATCGTCTCCAGGCCCGACGAGCAGAAGCGGTTGACCGTCATCCCGGGCACGCTGTCGGGCAGCCCGGCCAGCAGCGCGATGTTGCGGCCCACGTTCATGCCCTGCTCGCCTTCCGGCATGGCGCAACCGAAGATCACGTCCCCGATCCGCTCGGGGTCGAGCTTCGGAGCCCGCTCCACGAGTCCGCGGACGACCGCCGCACCGAGATCGTCCGGCCGCGTTTGGCGGAGCGTTCCGCGCGGCGCCTTGCCGATGGGGGTTCTGTGCGCGAGGGCGACGACGACGTCTTTCATGTCGGACTCCTATCTCAGTTGCGGACCGGCTTGCCGGTCTTCAGCAGCGATTCGATGCGCTGGTGCGTTTTCGGTTCGCCGCACAGACGCAGGAACGACTCGACCTCGAGGTCCAGCACGTGCTGTTCGGAAACGACGGTCGGTCCGGCGACGTCGCCGCCGGAGATGATGCGCGCGATCTCGCCGCCGATCTTGCGGTCGTGCCCGGAGATGTAGCGCCCCTCGTGCATGTTGACCAGCGCCGACTCGATGACGGCGACGCCGGCGCGGCCCATCACCGGCAGCTGCCGCTCGGCGAGCGGCGGCGTGTAGCCCGAGCGCGCCATGGCCAGCGCCAGATCCTTGGCCGCCGCAACGCGATGATCGCCGTTCATCGACCAGCCGTCCGACGGACGCAGGAAGCCCAGCGCGCGCGCCTCCTCGGCGCTGGTGGACACCTTGGCCATGCCGATCGTTTCGAACGTCGTCTTCAGCGCCGGGAACAGGTCGACGCGATCGGTCAGCCGGTCGAGGTTGCGCTTGTACAGCCGCATGCAGCCGCCGCCCGCGGGTATGAGGCCCGCGCCGACCTCGACCAGACCGACGTAGCTCTCGGCCGCGGCGCGGATCGTGTTGCCGGCCATCACGACCTCGGCTCCGCCGCCCAGCGCCATGCCGTGCGGCGCCATCACCACGGGCACGGCGCAGCGCTCGATGCGATCGAGCGAGCCCTGGAACGAGCGGATGATGTGCTCGATCGCCTTCCAGTCCTGCTGCATCGCCGCGCCGACCAGCATCATCAGGTTGGCGCCCGCGCAGAAGCTGACGCCGTCGTTGCCCACGACGATCGCCTGCCAGTTGCGCTCGGCCTCGTCGGCGGCGGCCACGATCATCTGGATCGTGTCCATGTCGATCGCGTTCATCTTCGAGTGGAACTCGAGGCCCAGGACCTCGTCGCCGAGATCGACCAGCGTGGCCGAGGCGTTGGAACGCACCTCGCGCTCCGCGCGCAGCGCCGCGAAGTCCGTCGCCCGCGGGTCCACCGCGACGTCGGCCCAGCCGCCCTCGACCCCGGTCGGCGTCGACAGCCGCACGCCGTCCTTGCGGTACAGCGCGTCCGCGCCGGAGTCGTAGAGCGCGTCGATCCACGCCGGCAGCCCGTAGCCGTCCGCGCGCAGGCGCTCGGTCGTCGCACGGAAGCCGAGCGCGTCCCAGGTCTCGAACGGGCCCAGCTCCCAGTTGAAGCCCAGCTTCAGCGCGCGATCGATCGTGTCGACGTCGTCCGCGATCTCCGGCAGGCGCATCGCGGAGTAGGCCAGCGTCGGCGCCAGCACCTTCCACGCCAGGTCGGCCGCGCGCCCGCTGCCGCCGACCAGCGCGCGCACGCGGTCCTCGACGACGTCGATCTTCTTGACGTCCCGCAGCTCGGGCATGTCGGGCTTGACCGGATCGCGGTACTCGATCGTGTCGAGGTCCAGCGTCACGATCTTCTTCTCGGGCTTCGACACCTTCTTGTAG
>JAAELQ010000231.1 GCA_024226515.1 bacterium | reverse complement strand
GGCGGTGGTCGAAGGTCAGCGCCAGGTAGCACATGGTGCGGATGGCGAGCATGTCGTCGCCGTCGGCGCCGGTGACCACCACCGGGCGCTTCTCGATAGTGCCGATGCCGAGGATCGCGACCTGCGGCTGGTTGATCACCGGGGTGCCGAAGAGGCTGCCGAAGACGCCGGGGTTGGTGACGGTGAAGGTGCCGCCGGTGACTTCCTCGGGCTTGAGCTTCTTGGTGCGGGCGCGGTTGGCGAGGTCGTTGGCGGCGCGCGCCAGGCCCTTGAGGCTGAGGT
The DNA here is from genome assembly GCA_024226515.1 of bacterium. Classification (GTDB taxonomy): domain Bacteria; phylum Acidobacteriota; class Polarisedimenticolia; order Polarisedimenticolales; family Polarisedimenticolaceae; genus JAAELQ01. Next base: position 231 of record JAAELQ010000231.1, on the reverse strand, counting down.
CGTCGGCGCGCGGGATGACCGGCACGATCAGGCCGTGGTCCAGCGCCACCGCCATCCCCAGGCTGACGTCGTTTTTGTAGACGATGTTGGTGCCGTCGATCGCGGCGTTGAGCTGCGGGTATTTGCGGATCGCCTTGCACACCGCCTTGAAGATGAACGGCATGTAGGTGAGCTTGGTGCCGGTCTCGCGCAGGAAGGAGGCCTTGGCGCGCTGGCGCAGCTTGGCGATCT
>JAAELQ010000230.1 GCA_024226515.1 bacterium | reverse complement strand
TCGCAGACGTCGCCCAGCCCGTCGCCGGCCGGACGATACGAGCCGAGCAACTCAACGGCGTCGATCTCCTCCCAGCCCGGCGTCTGCGTCGTGATGCGGACGTTCTTGACGAGGTAGGACGTTTCAGCCCACGTCGCCTCGAGCACGCCGCCGCAGACGGTGGTGTCGCTCTCGCTCCAAACGGTGTGGAGCGTGGCGTTGGTGTCGCGCAGTTCGATGCGAGTGACGAAGCCGCCCACGAGCGACTCGTGTACGCGTACGCCCGTCGCATGCACAGGCGTGCCGTACGACAGTTCGAGCCACTCGGCGTCGGAGGTGGCGGTCAGCGGCGACCAGTTGGTCGCGGCGTCGTCGCAGTTGCCGACGTTCTCGGGAGGCCCGGAGGCCTGAATCGCGCCCCAGTCGGTCGGCGTGAACTCGCTCGAGGCCGTCGAGGCGAAGCCCCACTGGTCGAGCGCGACCGACGTCGTGTCGGACTCGAATTGCGCCGGGTTGTGATCCGCGACGCACGTGTCGCACGCGTCACCCACCCCGTCGCCGTCGCTGTCCGTCTGGTCGGCGTTGACCAGCTCCCGGCAGTTGTCGCACAGGTCACCGATGCCGTCCCCGTCTGCGTCGCCATCGATCGGGTCGCTCCGGGTGGGGCAGAGATCGTCCGCGTCGCAGACGAGGTCTCCGTCGGAGTCGGCGTTGTCCGGGTCGACCGGGCAGGGATCGCAGACGTCGCCCTGGCCGTCGGCGTCGGTGTCGGTCTGGTCGGAGTTGTCGATCGCCGGACAGTTGTCGATATCCCCGCAAACGCCGTCGGCGTCCAGGTCGTTGAAGGGATCGAAGGGGCAGGGGTCGTCGTCGGTGCACAGCCCGTCTTGATCTGGGTCGTTGTCCGGGTCCGTCGGACACGGGTCGCACGCGTCGCCGATTCCGTCGGCCAGGTTGGGGAACCAGGCAACCGTGTCGGCATCCGGAGCCGCGGAGACGATGTCCGTGAATCCATCGCCGTTCAGGTCGACTGCCGCGACGGAGGTCGCTCCGAACTCGAGATCACTGACTGTCTGCCGAACTCCGAACGTGCCTCCGCCGAGGTTCTCGAACAGTCCGATCACGTCGTCCGTCTGCGCCGCCACGAACAGGTCGAGATCGCCGTCCCGGTCGTAGTCCGCCGAGTCGAGGTCCGCCGCATCTCCCATGCTGGCCGTGATCGTCTGGTAGTCGGCGAAAGTCCCGGTGCCGTCGTTTTCGTACCACACCATCGTGTTCGCGAACAGCGAAGTGCAGACGACATCGAGGTCGCCGTCCGCGTCCACGTCCACCGCGTGGGTTGCGGCTAAGTCGAAGTTGAACTCGTCGATGACCCGTGGAGCGTCGAACGCAGAACCATCCAGGTTGCGGTACCACGACAGATCATCACCTGACGCGCCGCCGACGATGACGTCTTCCCGTCCGTCTCCATCCACGTCTGCAACTTCCATGGGGCCGCGCAAACCGGAGATCGTCCACCGAAACGTGGAAGTGAATTCGCCGTCGCCGACATTCCCATACCACACGACGCCCGAGGATTCGAAGATGAGATCGGTGTCTCCGTCGCCGTCGACGTCGGACGGGACGATCACTGCGGGAGACGAGTAATTCACAATGACGCGGCCCCGGTAGACGAACAGATCGCCCGGCGTGTGGGTGAACATCCGAACTTGCGTGAATGGGGGCTCGTCGGGATAATCGATCGCCGTCATTACCAGGATGTCGTTCGCCCCATCGCCGTCGATATCGGCGATCGCGATCTGCCAGATCTCACCAGAGTCACTGGCGATGTATACGTTCTGGGGCGGTCCGAATCCGTTCCCCTGGTTCCGGTACCAGGCGACGCCATCGAGCCACGCGGCCACGAGATCGCTGTCACCGTCTCCGTCGAGGTCCGCCGCGAGGACAGCGAACGCGTCGTTGGGAGAATCGACGACTCGCCGGTACAGCCCCGGAGGGCCGTAACCCTCTCCATCGCGCTGGTCCGGGTTGGCGTCGAAAGGGCAGTTGTCGCAGACATCCCCGATCCCGTCGACATCCACGTCCATCTGGGCCGCGTCGAAGACGAGCGGGCAGACGTCCAGCACAGCACAGATCCCGTCGCCGTCGGGATCGTTGACCGGGTCGGCGAGGCACGGATCGCAGGGGTCGCCGATACCATCGCCGTCCTCGTCCGCCTGGCCCGGATTGACGGTGCTCGTGCAGTTGTCGCAAGCGTCGCCGATCCCGTCGAGGTCGGCGTCGTTCTGATCCGGGTCCGCGCTGTCCAGGCAGAGATCCTGGCCGTCGCACACTCCGTCCCCGTCTCGGTCCGCGTCGGCCGGACAAGGGTCGCAGGCATCGCCGACTCCGTCGGTCAGATTCTCGTACCACTCGAATCTGGGGTTCGTGCTATTGCGAACGCCATCGAGGTCTCCGTCGCCGTCCACGTCGAACAGCATGACGATGCCGCAGTCATCGGAGACGATGCGGGGTGCGTCGAACACGGCCTGACCCAGGTTCTCGACCAGCACGGTGTCGTTGTCGGTACCCCGGAGCAGGTCGAGGTCGCCGTCGCCGTCGAGGTCCGCAAAAAGGGAGCCGGCGGGCACGATCGGCGGGGGGCCCGTGAACACGCTCTGGGCCGGGCCGAACGAACCGCCTCCGAGGTTCTCCATCCACTCCGTGTTGCCGGTGCTCGCCGTCAGCACATCGTCGTCGCCGTCGCCATCCACATCGGCGACACCGTTTATCGGAATCTGGCCGCTTCCGATGAGCGTCAGGTTGTTCGCGGGATCGCCGAAGTTGCCGCTGCCGAGGTTCTCGATCCAACCCGAGTGGAGACTGTTCGTACTGTCCAGGACGATGTCGACGTCGGTGTCGCCGTCGACGTCGGTCATATAGAAGCGCCTAACGGAGCGATCGGTTACGAGTTTCGCGGGACCGGTGATTCCCGCGGGCGTGTTCAAGAACACGACGATTCCGTGGCCTTCTTCCACGAGGACATCGAGGTCGCCGTCTCCGTCGATGTCTGCGGTGTCGATGTGCTCCCTGAATACGGTCGGGTCGTCAACGATCGCAGGCGCGGCGAACGTTCCGTCGCCGTTGTTCTCGTGCAGGGCGAGGTCCAAGTTGAAGGCGACTGTCAGGATGTCGGTGTCGCCGTCTCCGTCGATGTCCACCGCGTGTAGGCCGTATCTTGCTTGCCCAAGCGCGGCGATCACCGTCTGTTCGAATTGCCCGTTGCCGAGATTGCGGTAGTAGGCCAGCTCGTCGTGCGAGGGGGAGGGGTCCGTGACCTCGGCGAGGTCGACGATGTCGTCGAGCCCGTCGCCGTCGACGTCGAATATGGCTGTCCGATCGCCGTCTATCGAGTCCGGGTCATCTCCGACAAACGACAAGGGCTGCCCATTGTCGTCGGGAAGACCGAAACCTTCACTGTCACGCTGGTCCGGGTTCGGCGTGGCGGGACAGTTGTCATCGGCGTCGCAGACCCCGTCCGCGTCGGCGTCGGGGCAGCCGCCGCCGAACGCCCGGACGCTGGAGGTCGCGGGCTCGAAGGACGCCGTCGGCCTCGCGGTGTCACCGCGTCCCGGCACGAGCTGCAAGGTGTGCGTGGCGAGAAGCAGAGCAGTCAGAGCGACGAGACGGATCGCGTTCATCGAAGCCTCCCCTCAATGCCCTCGGCCTGCCCGAATTATACCGTGGTGTCGTGAGCCGAACAACGGCGCTTCTCCGGCAGAGCCACGATCGTCAACTGCCGCGCGGCCGTTGCGCGTGCTGTCGTCGTGCCCCACCACCGCTTCTGGGTCATGTTCGGCCATCGACCTCGAGCGCTGGATCAGCGCTCGTGGCCCACCGCATGTTCCAGACGACGCAGCGTCTCGATCGCCGAGCGCAACGCCGAGGCATCGAGCCGGCGCGAGATGCGGTCGCGCCACGCGGCGTGGTCGCTGCAGATGGCGTCGTCCAGCGTCTGCCCGTGAGGGGTGAGGCTGAGGATCGGGCTGGCGCGGTGGTCCGGGTTCTCGTCGAACGTGGCGAGCTTCTCATCGACCAGCTGATTCGCGATGCGCTGCACGGCCTGGCGCGTCAGGCCCATGCGGCGCGCGATCTGCGGCACCGTGCGAATGTCGCAGCCCGCGGCGGTCAGCACCTTCCACCGCGCGGGGGTCTGCCCGTGGCGCGCGGTCAGTCGCTCGACGTGGCGGCGCAGCTCGCCGTCCAGCTGGGTCCAGTCCAGCAGAAAGCGGCGGAGCAGCTCCGTCCGCGGTGTGGCGCGCGCGACCAAGGCTTCCCGCTACGCGCCGTCAGGCGAGCCCGGCGGTGTGGCCGCGCAGACAGCGGAACTGCGCCAGCCCGAAGCCGAGGACGATCAGCATTACCGCGCCGACGAGGAGCGCGGCGGCGACCGGCAGGGGAGCCAGGGCCAGCAAGATCGCCGAGCCGACGACCCAGGCCAGGTCGCTCAGCGAGAAGTACAGCGCCTTGAAGCGTCTCAGCTCCGGCTTGCGGCACTCGCGGGCGATGTCGATTGCGAACACGAGCAGGCCGAAGCCGACGGCGCGGAACGGCCACGCCTGGCTCGCACCGAACAGGTTGGCCAGGCCACCGGCACCGAGCAGTAAGACGATGCCGGAGAACAGCGAGAAGCCCGCGTTCATCCACAGGACCCTGCGCAGACCGTCTTGATCCATGTTTCCCTCCGACGTTGACCCTGGGGTAGGGAGGCATGGTTAAATATTGTCAAATAGACAAGATATTGTCAAACATACGACAACAAGACGAAGCCGCAAAACCGGAAATCAGGGCCGAACGTCCCTGAGCCCCCGCCGTGCTGCGGAATTTCCCGGGGAGAGCTCGAGTGCGCGGCGATAGGCTGCTCCTGCCCGCTCGCGCTCTCCACGAATCGCCAGGACGTCACCGAGTACGCGAAAGCCGAGCGACATCTGCGGTGCGGCAACGACGGCCCGCTGCGCGGCATCCAGCGCGTCCTCGTCTCGACCCGCTTCGAGCAGGACATGGGCGGCCCGTCCGAGATACAGACCGTTCTCCGGGGCGACGACGATCGAACGTCGGCACAGTTCCACCGCTCGCTCGAGTTCGCCGGTCTCGCCGAGAATCATGCACAGCCCACTTGCCGCCTCCGCGCTGGAAGGCTCGCGCTCGAGTCCGGCGCGATAGAGCTCGCGCGCACGCTGCGCGTCGCCGTGTGCCAGCGCCGCGGTGCCACCGTTGACCAGCGCCAGGACGTAGTCCGGATCGCGCCGCAGCGCCTCGGTGTAGTGTTCGAGAGCGAGTTGGTAGCGGCCCAGCTCGAAATACACGAGACCCAGATTGTTGTGCAGTGCCTGTTCACCCGGCTCGATCTCGAGCGCCTCGTGGTACAGCGCGAGCGCGTCGTCGAGCCGCCCGTCGATCTGCGCGATCCGCGCCAACTGCACCGGTGGGCGGACGTCGAGAGGATCGAGGGTGCGAAGTTTCTCGTACAGCGGGCGCGCGACGTCGTAATCGCCTCGGGCGAAGTACGTTGCGGCCAAGTTGACGTTGCCGGTGAAGCTCGTCGGATAGTGGCGCAGGTGGTCCGTCCACAGCGTGAGCGTGTCACGCCAGACGCGCGCCCGCGCGACGGTCGCCGCAGCCAGAGCCGTCAACAATACGGCCAACACCGCCGCGAGGGCGGGCCGATGGGCGTGCCATGTCGGACGGCTCCACAGGCGCCGGCCGGCTGCGCCCAAGAGTAACCCGACGGCGACGAGCGGGAAATACATGTAGCGATCGGCGCGCTGAACCGCGATCGGCACCAGATTCGACACCGGCAGCAGGAAGACCCAGATCCACGCCACCGAGAATCGACAGATCCGTCGCCCCAGCGGAGCCCACCACGCGAAGAGGAGACTTCCCGCGACGACGATCGCACCGAGGGCGAAACGCCACACCGAAGACAGCGCTGTCTCGCCGTAGATGTAGAAGTTGTTCAAACCGACGGGCGCAGCGATCGAGCGTAGGTAGTCCCACGCCACGACCAGCATCAGCCGCAGCGTCGATGTCAGGTCTCCTCCGGGGAACGACTTGATGCCGTCTGCCTGTTCGTGAGCCACCAGCGTCAACCCGGCAATGCCCGCGGCGGGGATCGCGTAGGCCAGATTGCGTCGCACCAGGAACCACAGGCCGCGATCGCGCCACAAACGGTCGTGCGCCGCGAAGATCAGCGGCGCCCCGACGACCACGGGCTTGGTCAGCAGTGCCGCTGCGTACAACACCCATGCCGCGACCGGTAGCCAGCGTGTGGCGTTCGCGGCGCCGCTGCGGATGTGGAGCAGAAGCGCGCCGAGGAACAACGCCAGGCACAGCACGTTCTTGCGTTCGGCGACCCAGGCGACGGATTCGACCTGGAGCGGATGGACGGCGAACAGCACGGCCGCCAGCGTGGAAGCTATGTCGTCCTCCAGCAAGCGACGGCCGAGGAAGAACACGAGCACGACGCTCAGACAGTGCAGCAGCACGTTCGTCAGATGATAGCCGCTCGGTGTGTGACCCCACAGCACGTAGTCGAGCCGATAGGACAGGTGCAGGATCGGCGAGTAGGCGCCGAAGTACGGTTGCGTGAATGCATCCGTCATCGCTTCGGCAAACGAACCGGCGAGAAACGGGCTCTCGGTGACGTAACGGTTGTCGTCCCAGTGCTCGAGCAACTCGAAGCCGATCGTGCTCCCGTAGAGCAGTAACGTGAGAACGATCAGTCCGAACGACACGAGGCACGCGGTCCGGAAGCCGGACTCGTCAGGCGAGTTGGTGTGTGTCGAGTTCAACCGATCTCCGCGCCGAGTGCGACATTCTGCCACAATGTACGAAGCTTCCGATTGTCCACTAGTGGTAGGTTCCGGAGTAGCTCTTGTCGAACTCGTCGCGCGGGAAGAGGTCGGTGTTGATCGAGCCCTCGGGCCGGTTCGAGCTGTCGATCCGCACGACGCGCACCTGATCCAGGAAGCGGTCGACCAGCCGCGTCACGCGCTCGATCTCGCCGGACGCGTCGAGATACGCATGAAACCGCGCGTCGTGCATCCGACGGCCGAGCTGCTCGGGGTCGAACTCGAACGGCTCCTCGCTGCCGAGGGCGAAGCTGGCGAAGTCGTCGGCGTGAAAATCGAGCACGTGCGGAAACACCGCCGCCAGCGTGCGCAACGTGCGCGCCGTCGGAACGTAGGTCACGAAGATGCCGCCGGTACGGAGGCGGCTGCGACAGAGGTCGAAGAACTCCCGGGAGTAGAGGTTGCCGCTATAGGCCATCGACGGCTCGAGACCGTCGGCCTCGATCAGGTCGAAGCGCTCGCTGCCGGTGCGCAGCGCGATGCGGCCGTCCGAGAAACGGATCGAGACGCGAGGGTCGTCGAGGAATCGGGCGAGCGCGGGATAGTCCTGTTGCGCCAGCACGTCCAGCTCCGGCCGTACGATCTCGTAGATCGAGACCGTCTCAAGCGCCGGCGACGCGGCGATGGCCCAGGCCGAGGTGCCCATGCCCAGACCGACGACGGCGGCCCGTTCCACACCCGGATGGATCAGCGTCGGAACCAGCCCCAGCAGCAACCGTCCGTCGCCGTAGGGCAACAGGCTGTGCGCCCTGCCGTTGACGCGCAGGATGGACACACGCCGCATCTTCTGCACCGCCGCGACTCCACTGGCGTCTTCCATCACGTCGATCGACTCGAGCGCGGTGCCGTGAAGCCGCGCCCACAGCTCGGTGCCCGACGGGAGGGCCCCGGCCAGGATCAAACTCGCGCTGACGGCCGCCGCCGCCAGCGCGCGCGTCGGCCGGCCGGCGGGTGACAGCAGCACGGCTCCGCCGAACACGATCCCTGAACCGACGAGCCATGCCGCCGCGGTCGCGGTGCCGACGCGGTCGAAGAGGAGCAGACCGGTCAGGCTGCTGCCGAGAACGGCTCCCGCGATGTTCGACGCCTGCAACGCGCCGACGCGCCACGGAACGCGGGCCAGGCCGCGATGCACCGCGCGCTGGATGCAGGCGAAGCCGAACCCCATCAGCAGCGCAGGAACGCCGAGGAGCACCACGGGTAGCATGAGATAGACCTGCGCCATGCGCGCGAGCAGCTCCCGCGCGCGCGGCCGATCGAGGTGCTCGAGCGCCCAGAGGAGCTCGTACAGCTCGATGCCCTGCGCCTCGTTCCAGTAGCGCGCCAGCGTCGACAGGCCGAGCGGTTCGAGCGGCGCCAGGGTCAGGACCAGGAGTGCGACGCCCGCCGTCGCGGAGACGGCCCACTGAATCCAGAGGAAGGTCAGGCCCGGGTTGCGCACGCGTCGGATCGTAGCCGCTCCGACCAGGCTGCCGAGCCCGACGAAAATCAGAAACAGACCCAACAGGTGCCCGAACGTGTACGGGCTGGACTTGATCGCCACGTCGAGCACGCGAAACCAGACCAGCTCGAGCGACAGCGCGACGAATCCGCTGTAGGCGAAGACGAGGCACCAGCCGCCGAACGCAATCGGGCTCTCGGACGACGGTGCGGCCCGCGGCGCCTCGGTCGCCGGTGCATCCCGAACCGCAAGCGGGGCGCGCAGGGCGAGCCATCCGGCCAGCCCGGCCACGGCTACGTTGAGTCCGGCCGCACCCACGACGGTGCGCTCGAGCCCGAGCACCCCGATCAGGTACCACGCCGACAGCAGGGCTCCCGCGCCCGCGCCGAGCGTGTTCACGCCGTAGAGGAGGGTGACGATGCCCGCCGCACGCTCCGTCGAGGGGACGAGCGCGCGCACGAGCAACGGCAGCGAGGCGCCCATGATCAGCGTCGGCGGCAACAGCAACACGACGTGCAGCGTCGCGGCGAGCGACGGTGTCCCGCCCAGCGCTCCCAGGCGCTGCGTCGCCAGGTCGTAGTACAGCCACGGGCTGATCAGTCCGAACAGCCCGATCGCCAGCTCGCACGCGGCGAAGGCCACGAGTGCCGTCCTACGCGACAGCCTCTCGCCGATCCGGCCGCCGATCAGGCTGCCCACCCCGAGCCCGGCCATGAACGCGGTGACGATCACGGCCACGGACTGGATGTGTACGCCGGAGAAGATCGCCAGCATGCGCTGCCAGATCACCTGGTACACGAGCGCCGCGAATCCGGACGCGAAGAAGATCCCCGCGCAGATCCTCCGTACCGAGGCCTCGCTCACTGCTCGACGCAGTACAACCGTGCCGGGCCGCCGCAGCCGGATGTCCCGGAATCGGACCATGCCCCGTCTACCGCGCCGGCGTCGCCGGTGTGCCCCAGCGAACCCTTCTGCGTCATGCTACGGTTCCACGGCCCCGCCGCCGTCGCGCACAGCGGGTTGCCCAGGGCCGTTCCGTCCGGAAGCGTCCCGCTCCACACGATGCCCGACGGTTGCGTCGCGCCGAACTCGTCGACGACGATCGGCGCGGCCAGCGTGCCGTCGGTCAGGTCGCTCCAGTCCGCGGCGACGAGCGCGCCGTCGACGCGGGCGTAGGGCATGGACGACTGCGTGAAGGTGGCGGCCGGCCCGTTCGTCTGGTCGGAGATCCAGGCCTTGTACGTCCCCGAGAGGCCCCCGGCCGCGGCGCGCTCGACGCAGATCGCGTCCGCTCCGGCGACCCCGTCGAGGTCGGCGTTGTACGTCGTGCTCGTGACGAAGACCGTCTTGGCTTCGAGCGGCGGACACTCGGAGAGCAGGATCTCCTGCGGGGCGTGAGGCGGGTCGAAGTAGACGACGCGCACGAGGTTGCCGGGCCGGACGTCGAGTACACCGTTGTTGTCCTGCGGGGTCGTCTGACAGGTGGCCGGGAGCACGACCTCGTAAACATCGCCGCCGACGGGAACGATCGCCAGCATGTCCTCGACATCGGTCTGCCCCGGCGGCTGCAGCACCTGTGCGATGGCCAGCCCGAGCGCTCCGTCGCCATCGACGATCTGGAACGTCAGGTCGCTCGAACAGGTCCAGCAATCGTCGCTGCTGGTCAGCTCCGGCTCGGTCGTCAGACACAGACAGTCCACGACGCGCAACTGGCAGACGCCGTCGCACGGACAGTCGTTGTTCGAGGTGCACTCGGAGCCGTCGGTGTCGCAGACGTCCTTGAACACCGGCGACACGGTGCCGTCGCAGTCGCAGGCCTCGCAGGCCAGGCCGTCCGGCGTCGGGCCGCAGTCGTCCTCGTTGCTGAAGTTCAGGCCGGTGAACCCCTCGCCGGCGGTGATCGTCCGCGTGTGTTGGAGCGGGGCGAGCTGGCTGTAGCCCGGCGGCTCGAACTCGCGCACCTCGTAGGTCGCGGGCGGCAGGCCCGCGAACGTGTAGTAGCCGCTGGCGTCGGTCTTGGTGAACGGCTCGAGCGGGTCGAGCTGGTCGTTCGTCGGCCCGCTGCCGTCGAGGTAGATCGTCACGCCCTCCATCGCTTGACCGAAGTTGTCGGTCTTGCGGCCGCGGAGGCTGCCGCAGGCCGGGGCGGACACCGTGATCGTCGTGCAGCCCGAGTCCTTCGTGTCCGATCCGCCGCCGCCCCACGTGCGGTCCTTCGGCGAGGGGCACTTGTACATCGTGTCGTTGCCCCGGTTGCCGAACATCCAGTCCTTGACGTTGTCCGCCGTGGAGGCGTCCTGATTACCGACCATGAGGTCGTTGTCGCGGTTGCCGAACATCCAGTCGCGATCGGCCTCGCCGAAGAGCGTGTCGTTGCCCAGATTGCCGAAGAGCAGATCGAGCACGCCGGAGGATGAGCCGCCGCGGACGTGGTCGTCGTTGTCGTTGCCGAAGACCAGGTCGAGCCCGCTCTGACCGAACAGCGAGTCGTTGCCCGTGTTGCCGAAGGAGAGATCGAGCCCAGAGCCCGCCTCGATCCAGTCCGCGCCGCCGTTGCCGAACAGCAGATCGGGGTCGCTCCCGCCGTCGATCGCGTCGTCCTTCTGGTTGCCGAAGATCAGGTCGAAGCCGGACCCTCCGGCGAGCTTGTCGGCTCCGTCGTTGCCGAAGATCAGGTCGACGAGGCCACCCTCGCCCTCGATGCGGTCCGCGCTGTCGTTGCCGAACAGCAGGTCGAGCCCGCCGCCGCCGCCACGGATCTCGTCGCGCTGGGAGTTGCCGAAGACGACGTCGATCAGTCCGCCGCCGGCGTCGATCTCGTCCTCGCCGTCGTTTCCGAAGAGCACCTCGATGCCGCCGCCGCCCCCGTCGATGACGTCGGGCTCCGAGTTGCCGAAGACCACGCCGATGCTGAGGACGCCCGAGTCGGTGGAGAGATCGTCGCTCCCCGAGTTGCCGAAGACGACGTTCAGCGCTCCCCCCTCGGCGTCGATCGTATCGTCGCCCGTGTTGCCGAAGGCGACGTCGATCAGCGCGTCGCTCCCGGTGATGTGGTCGTCGTGGTCGTTGCCGAAGAACAGATTGATGCTGAGCAACGGAAAATCGGTCGAGCTCGTGCTGTCGCCCGCCATCTCGTCGTCGCCGGCATTGGCGAACATCAGGTCGAGAATCCCCTCTCCGCCGTTGATCGTGTCGTTTCCGCGGTTGCCGATGATGAGGTCGATGCCGTTCTCGCCCAGGAGGCTGTCGTCCCCGAGATTGCCGAAGACCAGATCCACGAGCCCGGGGCCCGCGGACACGTCGTCGTGACAGTCGTTGCCGAACAGCACGTCGATGTCGAGGATCCGGCCCTTGCTGTCCATGATGTCGCGGTCGCCGCCGCCGAACATCAGGTTGCCGAACGGTATCGGGCTGAGCACCCCGTTGATCTTGACCCAGATCTGGCCGCCGTGGCCGCCGCTCATCACGTCGATCCCGGAGGCGCCGAACATCAGGTCGATCCCGTCGCCGGCGATCGAATCATTGCCGTCGCCGCCCACCATCGAGTCGTTGCCCGTGCCGCCGAGCATCAGATCGAAACCGTCGCTGCCCTCGAGCGTGTCGTCGCCCGCGGAACCGAAGATCAGGTCGCCGAACTCGACCTTGAGCACGACCGGGTTGCCGATCTCGATGTCGGTGAAGCCGCTGCCGACCAGCGAGTCGTTGCCGATGCCGCCGAACATCAGGTCCATGCCCTCCTGCTCGTCGTTCGTCGGCGAGGCGTAGCGACCGTACATCTTGTCGTCACCCTCGGAGCCGAAGAACAGGTTGCCGAAGATCATGTCGAACCCGTTGGCGTCGATCGTCCCGCCGCCGCCGCCGTAGACCTCGTCCCAGCCGTCTCCGGCGAACAGCAGGTCGATGCCGTCGAGCGCCGTCGCGGCGGTGTCCGGGTCGGACAGCGCGTCGCCGTGCATCGTGTCGTTACCGCCGGAACCGAACATCAGGTCGCCGAAGTCGAGCCTGAAGTTGCCGCTACTGAGCACGATCTCGAACCCGTCGCCCGCGGCCATCGAGTCGTCGCCGATTCCGCCGAACATCAGGTCGATCCCGTCGCGGCTGCTCATCGTGTCGTTGCCGGCCTGGCCGAACATCAGATTGCCGAAGTCGAAGTCGAAGCTGTTCGTGTGTAGCCGCCCGCCGTGCGAGCCGGTCATCGAGTCGTTGCCCGGGCCGCCGAACATCACGTCGAGGCCCGTGCCGCCGACGTCGTCGCCGAACATCACATCGTCTTCGCCCTGGCCGAACATCAGGTCGCCGAGATCCAGCGTGAAGTTGCCGTTGCTCAGCGAGAGCACCTCGCCGTCACCGGCCGACATCGTGTCGTTGCCCGGGCCGCCGAACATCACGTCGACGCCGTCACGGCTGGTCATCGAGTCGTTGTCGCCGCCGCCGAACATGACGTTGCCGAGCTTGAACTCGAAATTCTGGCCCACCTTCAACAGGCCGCCGTTGGAGCCCGACATCGTGTCGTCGCCCGCGCCGCCGAACATCATGTCGATGCCGTCGCCGAGGCCGGCGTCCCGGTCGCCGACCATACGATCGCCGCCGGGCTGACCGAACATGACGTCGCCGAGGTCGATCGATACGGTTCCGACAGACAGCGTCTGCCCCGGCCCGCCGTGCATCGTGTCCGCCCCGTCACCGCCGAGCAACACGTCGATGCAACCCTCGCCGTAGATCGAGTCGTCGTCGGCGCCGCCGAGCATCACGTCGAGACCGGGGCTGCCGCGCATCAGGTCGTCGCCGGCACCGCCGAGCATCACGTCCGTGTTGTCGCCGCCCTCCATCTCGTCCGCACCGCCGCGACCGAACATGACGTCGATCTTCTTGTCGCCGAACATGCAGTCCTTTTCGTTGCCACCGATGAGGATGTCGATGCCGTTCTCGCCGTGAATCTCGTTGACGCCCGAGCCGCCGAGGATGACGTCGAGCCCGGCCTCACCGAAGATGCGGTCGTTGCCGCCGCGCCCGATGATCACGTTCACGCCGGGGGTACCGAAGATCAGATCGTCGCCCATGCTGCCGAGAATGAAGAGGGAGCTCCCCGCGATGACGTTCTTCGTCGTGAACTGGCAGCCCGCCCCCACCTCGCCGCGCAGCTGGAACGCGGGCGGCTCGAGCAGGTCGGCCGTGTTGGCGACCAGGGTCGTCACGTCGCCGGCCAGCGTCGTCTCGGTGTTGCCCATCGACGTCGTCAGCGGGCCGAACGTGTTCGTCGCGTCGGTGTCCAGCGTCTGCCCCGGCGAATCGATCTCGGACTCGCCGCGGTTGCTCATGTTCAGGCCCCGGCTTGACATGTCGCTCTCGGCGGCGGCCCACGCACCGTCGAGCGCCGTCGCGTACGGTTCCGCGTCCTGGTCGTAGAAATTGTCCGCATCGGTCAGCAGGGCGTCACCGAGGCCGTCGAGCTGGGTGCCGGCGGCGCTCAGCGTTCCCGCCACCGTCTCGAGATCGTCCGCGTCGTCGAGAAGACCGTTTGCCTCGCCCTCGCACTGGAGCCCGAGGGCCTCGAAGCGCAGGATCTCCGTCTCCATGCAGTCGATCAACGCCTGGATGTGCGTCTCGCATTCCTGGAGCGACAACGCCTGGACCGGGAACGAGTCGACGTTCGCCCGCAGATCGACGACGTCGACGCGTGTCCCTTCGTCGACCGCGAACGGTGCATCCCACCTGCCGCCGTCGGGACACCACGAGGGCAGCGTGGTGTCGATCGGCGGGTTGGCGTCCTTCGGGATGTCCGCGGGGTCCTCGTCGTCCTCCCAGCAGACCTCGATGATCGGCTCCAGCCGGGAGCGCAGGATCTCGAGTCGGTTGCGGAACCTGTCGCGCACGGCCTCATGGTGCGCGATGCAGCGCGTGCCGCCGGTGTCGAACTCCTGCGCGAGAAGCTCGAAGTCCCTGGCGTCGTCCTCGAACGCCTCGGCCGCCAGCTTCAGCGCCTGGTTGTTCGTGTCGAACTGGTGGGGCAACGTGTCCGGACCGCAGATCGACCCCGCCGCGCAGTACGCATCGATCACGAGGCCGTTGTACGCATCCTCCACGAGCTGCAGCGCGTCGTAGACATCGCCGCCCGCGGCCGGATCGGCCGCGGCGAGCACCAGGTTCGCCGACGGCTCGATCAGCTCTCCGTGGACGTCCTCCAGGTAAGCCGTGGTGGGCAACACCACGTCCGCCTGTGCGCTGTCCGCCAGCTTGAACGACTCGGTGATCGCGTTGTTGCCGCTGTCGCCGAGCGGGTCGACCGCACCGGCCTGAGCGATCAGCAGGTCCGCCGTCGTCAACAGCGACGTCGCGTTCTGCAGCGTGACGAAGATGTTCATCACCGTGGCGAGAGGCAGTCCGTTACTGCCAGCAACGACGGTGTTCTCGCCGTCGCCGCTGTCGATGTTGAATCCGTTCGGAGGCACCTCCGCCGCATCGCCGAAGGCATCGTTGAAGAAGATCAGGTCATCTCCGGCGAGCGTCGCCACGACGATCTGGTTCGTGATGTCCGAAACGTCGAAGGTCGGGAAGACGAAGCCGGTCGTCAGGTCCTCGACCTCGAGCCGAGTCGGGTCGCCGTTTACCAGGCGCAGCTCGATCCGGTCCGCGCCGCCGGTGCCCGTGACGTTGAGGCTACCGCCGCCGATCGTCGCCTGCAGGTTGGTCGTCGGGCCCTGTACGCGGTTCGCGCGGCGGCCCCGCCCCTTGCCGGCCAGCTCGCGCTGTTGCGTCTTCGACTTCACGCGGTAGCGCTCGACGTTGCGTGCGACGGCCTGGGCGAGCTCCTCGCGGCCGGACTCGAGCTCGTAGCGGTCGATCAGTCGCTCCACCGACGACGCCAACGTCAGGCTGCCGCCGCTCGCCCCGTCGTCCGCCTTGCAGCCCTGGTCGTGCGTCAGTCCCTCGTCGTCGACCACGACGTCGGAGACCGTGCCGTTGACCAGCACCATCCCGCCGTTGGTCGTGGCGGTCACCCCGTGCCCCTGCAGGGTCGTGTTGTTGTTGATCGCGTTCGCGAGGTTGGTCGCGACGGTCTCCGCCGACTGTCCGGGCAGGGTGTTGATGGAGAGCAGCACACCGTTGATCTCGACCTGGACGGTGCCGCCCTCGGCGGTGCCGTAAAAGCTGATCTTCACGTTGCCGTACGTGATCTCGTAGTCCTCGACCTCGCCGAAGTCCGCGATGCCGGTCGGGCCCGGCGCGTCTTCGTAGGTCAGGCGGAAGCGCGCCCAGGTCTTGCCGCCGATGGCGTCCTCGGGCGCGAGTCCGGTCAACGAGAGCGTGCGCGAGTCCTCGCAGACGTTCCAGTCCGCGGGCGAGGTGGTCGAGTCGATCGCACGCTCGTCCGGATCCTGGAACGTGCCGTCCTGGTCGAAGTCGATCCAGCCGCGAATGACCAGGTCGCGACGGCCGAGCTCGTCCTCGTCCAGAAAGCGCGCCGCCTTGACGCCGACCGTCGTCACCTCGACGTCCACGTTGACCGGCTCGCCCGCGATGACGTCGGCGGTGAACGTGATGCCGTCGTCCTTGCCGTCGGTGTCGTCAGGATCCTGGTTGTCCTGCGGATCCGTGTCGTGCGTGTCGTTGGCGCCGCCCTCGTGGGACACCTCGGCCCCGAGCCACTCGTAGGACGTGTTGCGGTGCCACACGTCGGTGCCGTAACTGTCGGGCGCGTCGTACCAGTCGGCGGACACCACCATCAGCCGCCACGCGCGAAATGTGCCCGTGTCTCCCGCAACCAGGTCCGAGACGGTCAACTGCCATGTCCCGTTGAGGTTCTTGCCGTCAAAACCCGTCATCGCGTCGTCGGGAATCGGGTGCAGCCAGGCCTGGGCAGTCAACTCCAGCGGACTGGTCGTCCAGCCGAACCAGGCATAGACTCCGTCCCGCGTGAAGTTCCCGCCATTGCTGTTGGAGTCGCCGCCGCTCCCCTGGTCGAACAGCGTCACCTCCGTGCCGTCGGGGTGCTTCAGTTTGATCTGCAGATTCGAGTGTGCCTGGTCGTGATCCAGCTCGACGTAGGCCGCCACGCTGAACGACTGCTGCTTCAACGAATCGTCCGGGATCGAGCTGAGCGTGAAGTCGTCCGAGACGACGATCGACCGCGTGATGCCCCCGGCGTCGTTGTCCGGGATGGCGATGTCGACGAAGTCGTTGACGAACGTCTTCGTCTGCGGGTTGTCGACGAACTCCATCAGCCGCGAGTTCATCAATTGCTTCAGCTCGGTGGCCATCGGGTGGTTCTGGGTGTCCCAGCCGTCGTCGAAGTCCTCGATCGTCTTGGCCAGCGAGGAGTCGTTCATGTAGTTCACGAACACGTCGAAGATCTCGTCGTGTCCCATGCTCAGGCAGTCGTCGTCGTCGTCGTTCGAGTCGGCGATGTCCCACAGCAGCATCTCCACCGAGATCTCGTTGTCGCTGCCGAACGCGTTGTAGGTGAAGCGTCCTCCCGTCTCGAGGCTGCGGTCACCGAAGAAGCCGCCGGCGACCGTGTCGATGTAGAAGCCCTCGTCCCGGACCGCGGACGAGAAGTAGTTGGCGAAGCCCTCGCTGAGGGCGAGACGAGGATCGTAGTGACCCGAGAAGAAGTGCTCGCCGCCGGGGCTGCGATTCTGCCAGAGTGAGTCCTCCACGCCGTGACCGACCTCGTGGCACACGACCGCGTCGTCGTACTCGTCCCGCGTCGCGTCGTCACCTTGAATGAACAGGCGATCCGTGTCCGGCTCGAAGTACGACCCCCCGGTGTCCTCGCCCGGCTCCCAGTAGCCGCTGATCAACGCCGGCCCCGTACCGCCGTTGACGCCCTTGACGAAGTCGACGCCGTCGAGCATGCGGTCGAAGATGTTGAAGGCGCCGCCGGCGCCGTCTCCGGGGTTCGGGTTGCTGGTCGTCGAGTGAATCGGCGCCACGGCCGGCGCACCGGAGAAGTCGATGTCGGTCACGGGGTCGTGCGCGATGTACGTCACGGCGATCGTCCACAGGGCCCCGTTGTCCGGGTCGAGCGGATTGTCGAGCACAGCGATGTCGAGATCGGGGGTCTGGTTCGAGCTGGCGATGCAGCGAACCTCGACGTCGAGGGGCGCTGCCGCGACCACGCCGGTCACGGAGAAAGCCCCGGAGCCGTCCGTCGCGGTCTGGGCCAGCACCGTGTTGCCACCACCCGAGACGTCCACCACCTCCACGTCGCAGAAGCGGATCGGCAGGTTCGTCACCACGCCGGTGAAGCCGGTGATGTCGAACTCCCGGTCTTCGTACTCGAACTTGCCGGCCACGTCGAAGTCGGCGACGGCGGGAGCCGCGGCCCACAGCACCGCGACCAGGGTCCACGCTGCGCGCCGCATCACTTCGCCTCGTGCAGTCGCAGTCGGTTCCCGTGGCCGTCGACGGTGCGCCGTCCCTTGTCGCGCCGGTCGCTCGGCTCGCCGAGGTCGATCTTCACGACCCCCGCGCCGGATTCGTAGTCGCTCTCGTCGTGGTAGATGCGGCCGAGGAAGTAGATCGCGTACTCCTCTTCGTCGGGGACGGAAAAGGTGTACTCCAGTCGCTTGATCCGATCGATCGGGCCGCTCCATTCGTCGGGGCCGCGCACGCGCTGCACTCCGGGCGGAAGCAGCAGTTCGAACTCGACCTCAGCGGATGGTGGGGCCACGCGCAGCGTGACCACGCAGTCGACCTTGGCCGGGACCGGGTCGCCCTGGATCTCGATATCGAAGGTCAGCGGGGGACTCGGCTTGGTGTGCGCCCCGGCCCCTCGGCCCGCCACGGCGACGCAAAACGCCAGGGAACAGACAACAACAGTCGCCGTGAGAGCCAGCGCTCTGGCGAATCCGGCCATGATGATCGCCCCTCTTTCAGTCTCCCCCGAGACAATTGAGAGGATTCAACCCCACCGGACCATGGTCCGTCAATCAAAAAGACGACGCGGTCGTTCGAGGATCGCAGGCGCCGGCCGGCGCCGGCTCAGGGCGAAAGTACTCCAGCCCCGGCTGTTCGGGAGTCAGGCCCTACTGGTCGGGTCCGCAGGTGTGGGGCTCGGGCGCAGCGCACGAGGGATGCCGGCGATCCAGCCGCCGAAGCTGCGCACCATCCAGCCGAAGCGCACGCAGAAGTAGTACAGCGGCGGCAGGGCGACGAGGATCAGCACGGTGCTGGAGATCAACCCGCCGACGCAGGTCAGGGCGAGGTTCTGCCACACGTCCTGATTCTCCGCGTCGATCCAGGAGACGGTGAACGGCAGCTCGAGCCCGAACAGCCAGCCGACCTGCATCGGGACCCAGTCGAAGGCCAGCAGCAGTGGCACGAGGCCGACGATCGTCGTCCCGCTGGTCAGCAGGATCGAGCGCAGCCGGACCAGGGTGGCCCGCGAGATGGCGCGCCGCAGCAGGTAGGCCCGCTCCTTCTTCGGTAGGTGCCACAGGTGACTGCCGCCCAGCGCCTTGCGCAGCCCGGGGAACAGCCCGTACTCGGCGCCGGGGTCCCCACCCTGTCTGGCCTGCAGCACCAGCTCGGACTCGCGGCGGAAACGGCTGACGAGCAGGATCGCGTTGTTGACCACCACACCGAAGACCAGCACCAGGCCGATCTTGGCCGACGAGTCGAAGGTCGACGTCGTCTGCCAGTAAATCGTCACCACGCCGAACAGGGCGAGGGGAAGCGACATCAGCACCAGCAGGGGCAGCAGCACACTCTCGAACAGGGCCGACAGCACGATCAGGATGAAAGCGGCTGCGAGGACGATCATCAGCACCAGCTCGCTCTCTTCCTCCTCGGTCAGGAACTCGCGCCGCGACTCCTCGGCGGAGTAGCCGTAGGGCAGGTCCATCGATTCCAGCACGCTCTTGATGTAGGACGCCCGCATCCGGTCGGTGCCCACGTATTCCCAGTTGACCAGCATGCTGTAGCGCTGGTTCTCGCGCACCACGGCATCGGACAACGGCAGCGTCTGCATCTCGACCAGCTCGCCCAGCCGGACGCGTGCCCCGGTCGAACTCTCGATGATCTGCGCCGCGACCTCCGAGAACTCGATCTCCTCGGCGTCGTAGAACGAGAGTTGCACCTGCTCTTGCTCGCCGGCGACGAGCATGTTCCACGGCGTGTCCACACCCAGCAGGCGACGGACGAAGCCGACGACTTCGATCACGGTCAGGCCGTTCTCGGCCAGCACGTCGCGCTTCAGGCGGATCACCGTTTCCTCGGTGCTCGTCGAGCCGAAACGCTCGCTGCCCGTGATGCGTGCGTTGCGCACGCGGCGCTGGGTCTTGACTTTGGCCAGCGTCGTCTCGGCGATCTCGGTCAGGCGCTTCGAGTTGTAGCCGGTGATCTTGACCAGCGAATTCAGCGCCGACCCGCGCAGGTTGCCCTTCATGTACGGCTGTTCCGAGAAGCCGTTGATGAAGATCGCCGTGCCGCCCGTGGCGTCGGCCTGTTCGGTGAGCAACGAGCGGTAGAGCAGCGGGATGCCCGTCTGCTTCAGCTTGTCGTCGAACTCGATCTCCATGTAGGCCTGTGCGCCGAAGACCGAGGCGCGCATCTTCGCGCCGTCCTTCACCGGCAGCACGGCCTGCTCGAACTTGAGCATGGTCTGCGAGGTGACCTGGACGTCCGTCCCCTCGGGCATGCGCATGAAGAAGATGATCTTCTCGTCGTCGGGCATGCGCCAGAACCCACCCTTGATCACCTTCCCGTCATAGATGAACCAGCCCCAGACGAGCAGCGCCGTGACGCCGGGCAGGATCAGCGGCCACAGCCGTTGCATCCCGTTGAGCAGCGTCTCGCGCTTGCGCGGGGCGGCCTCCAGGTCCGGCAGGTCCTCGACGAACGTGGCCAGCTGCGCCGGATCGTCGACCTCGTTCGGACCGTCGGCAAAGCGTCGCACCAACCGCTTGGCCCAGGACTGGTTCAGCACGACCGGGATCCAGCAGAATGCGACGAAGATCGAGGCGATCATCGCGGTGGCGACCGCGATCGCCATCGGCACGTAGTACAGAGCCATGCGGCCCGACAGGAAGATGAACGAGAGGAAGGCGACGATCGTTGTCAGCGTCGTGGCCATGATGGGGAACATGACCTCGCCGGTTCCGCGGACGATCGTCTCCACGGCGACCTTCGCCGCCGAGCGTCGGGACAGTCCGGCCTTCTCCGCCCGGCCCAGACCCTCGAGCCTGCGATGGATCGAATCCAGCACGAGGATGCTGTTGTCCAGCAGCATGCCGAAGCAGATCGTCAGGCCGCTGATGGTGATGAAGTTCACCGACAGGTCGAGGAAATAGAACAGGCTGAGGCAGATCACCAGCGCGAAGACGACGGAGGCGATCACGATCGTCGTCAACTGGAGTTGACGCAGCGAGATGGCGAGCAGGAGGAACAGCAGCACCAGGATGATCACCGAGCGGCCGATCAGGTCGCGCAGCTTGTCCTCGAGGTCCTTACCCTCGTCCTGGTCGACCACCAGACTGACGTCGCCCGGAGTGCGCTCTTCGATGCGCGGCGCGGCGTCGCGCAGGTCGCGGCTGACGGTGACGGCGTTGGCGCCGCTGCGCTTTTCAACTTGAACCTGGATCACGTTGTCGCCGTTCGCGCGGACGAAGTACAGCGGATCCTCGAAGGCAGGCTCGACGCTGCCCAGCATGTGCAGGTGGTACGTGCGCGGCCCGAGCTGGGCCACGGTGGCGTTGCGGATGCGCTCCAGGTCGACGGGGTGGCGCAGGGCGACGAGCTTCTCGACGCCGTCCTGATGCACCGCGCCGGCGCCCGACAACTCGTCGAGCCGGTCGACCGCGGCGAACACCGTGTCCGCGGTGATCCCGTAGAGGTCGAGCTTGTCGCGATCGAGGAAGATCTTCAGCAGCGGCCGCGCACCGCCGCGGACCTGCGCGTCGGCGACGCCCTCGACCGACAGTAGCTGCGGGACGATCCACTTCTCCGCGTACTCGCGCAGCTCGTTCGGCGAGAGAGACGACTCGACGTCGATCGTCATGAACTGTTCGGTCTGGAAGTCCTCGGGGACGAAGGGCACGATGCGCGGCTGGCTCGCGTTGAGCGGCAGGTTCTGCCGCACGGAGCCCAGGTGCTCGTTCAACTCCAGTCGTGCGAAGTCCAGGTCGGCGTCGCGGCGAAACTCGACTTGCACGTTCGAGCGGCCGGCGCGGCTGGTCGAGGTGACCGACTCGACGCCGTGCACCTTGCGCACCGCCTCCTCGATGGGCAGCGTGATCGAACGTTGGATCGCCTTGGGTGAGGCGCCGTTCCACTGGGTCGACACCGTCAGCGACGGCAGGTCGATCTCGGGCAGCGCCTGGACCTCGATCTTCGGCACGGCGTAGACGGCGAGCACGACGAACGCGGCGAAGATCATCCACGTCGTGACGGGGCGTCGCATGAACAACCGTGTCATCACGCACCTACTTCGGGCCGGCGAATACGGTGGGCCAGCTGGTACAGGATCGGGGTGAAGAACAAGGTCAGCGACGTCGTCAGCGCCAGCCCGCCGATGATCGTGATCGCCAGCGGTCGTTGCAGCTGCTCGCCCGAGCCGAGACCGATCGCCATCGGCAGCATGGCCAGGATCGTCGTCACGCTGGTCATCAGGATCGGGCGCAGCCGCAGCTTGCTGGCCTCGAGGATCGCCTGCGGTCCCGGCGTGCCCTCCTCGCGCAGTCGCCGGATCGTGTCGATCTTGACGATCGCGTCGTTGACGGCGATGCCCAGCAGGGCCAGCACGCCGATCATCGACAGGATGTTGATGCTGCCGCCGGTGACGCCGATCGCTACGGCCGAGCCGGCGAGACCGATCGGGATCACCGCGGCGATCAGCAGCGGATCGAGGAACGATTCGAACTGGGCCGCGAGGATCATGTACACCAGCAGCACCGCCAGCAGCATGGCGAGACCCAGCTCGCGGAAGCTGCTCAGCATCTCCTTCTGTTCGCCTTCCTGAACCAGCCGTACTCCACCCGGGAGCTCCGTCCCGTACGCCGTGTCGAGAGCGTCTTCCCAGACCTCCTCGACCCCGCGCCCGCGCACGTCTCCCGTGATGTTGACCATCCGGCGCTGATCGCGCCGTGTGAGTTCTCTTACGGGACGCTCCTCGACGAGTTGCAGGAACGTCTCCAGCGGCACGGTCCGGCCCCCCGCGAGGCGGACGGGGGAGGCGAGGGCGGCCGTGAGGTTGCGTCGCTCGTCACGGTCGAAGCGCACCGCGATGTCGATCCGCTGATCGATCTCGTTGAAGAACGTGGCCTCGACGCCGGCGATCCGCGCGCGCAGCTCGCGCGCCAGGCGGTCCGGGTCGAGGTTGCGGCGCAGGATCTCCTCGCGGTCCAGACGCACCACCACGTTGGGCGTCCCGAGAACGCGATCGACCTGTAGGTCACTCAGCCCCTCGACGTCGGCCAGGGCCAGCACGATGCGGTCCGCGACGTTCGCCGCCACGGTCGGATCCTCCGACAGCACGCCCATGTTGAACTCGGCGCCGCCGCTGCCGAGGATCTCGCCGAGCCCGATGCCCTCGTCGCGAAACGTGTGGTGCACGTCCGACGTCCGCTGCGCGATGCGCGACGCGATCTCGCCCTGTAGTTGTCGGCCGCGTTCGCGGGCGCCGCGAGACTGTTCGAGAATGATCCGCATGCGCCCGGTGTTCGGGGCCACGTAGTCCTTCATCGCGGCCAGCGTGCGTTCGGTCCGGCCGACCTGGCTGAACACCGCCGCAACCCCGTCCTGTTGCTGGATCCAGCCCGCCAGATCGGCGACGCCGGCCGCGGTCTCTTCCAGCGGAGTTCCGGCCGGTAGTTCCAGGTCGAGGCGCAGGTCGCCCAGGCTGCGCTCGGGCATGAAGCTGCGATCGAGATTGCGCGTCCACATCCCGACGCCGGTGAGACCCACGACCAGCACCAGCAGCAGGATCAACGGATGACGCAACGCCCGGACGAGCACGACGTGGTAGCCGTCGTGGAAGCGCTCGAAGCCCCATTCGAGCGCGCGGAACAGGCCGCGTGGCCCGGTGTTGCTCGACTTCAGCACGCGCGATGCGAGTACGGGTTGCAGCAGCAGCGCGGCGAACACCGAGACCAGCAACGACAGCGTCACGGTCAGCGCCTGGTCCTTGAAGAACTCGCCCGCGATGCCGGAGACGTAGACCACGGGGAAGAAGACGGCGACCGTGGTCAGCGTGGCGGCGATCACGGGGCGCGCCACCTCGGTGGTCCCGATGCGCGCCGCGTTGGCCACGCGCCGGCGCCGCGCGACCGCCTCGGTCTTCGGCGCGTCGGTCTGCTCCTCGTCCTCGCGTCGGCGGGCGTGGAGGTGTCGATTGATGTTCTCGAGGACGACGATCGAGTTGTCGACCAGCATACCGGCGGCCAGCGACAGCCCGCCGAGGCTCATCAGGTTGAGCTTGACGTCGAAGCCGTACAGCGCGCCGAAGGTGATGACGATCGAGACCGGGATCGCCACGCCGACGACGATCGGGCTGCGCAGATCGCGCAGGAACAGGAACAGGACGAGGATCGCGAGCCCGGCGCCGACGAGCAGCGACTGCTTCAGCCCGTCGAACGACGCCTGAACGTACTCGGAGTCCCGATAGACGAAACTGAACTCGAAGTCGCCGAAGTCGGCGACGACCGCCTCGAGCGCATCGTCGACGGACTCCGAGACCTTGATCGTGTTGGCCTCCGGTTCCTTGTACACCAGCATCGAGACGACGGGACGATCTCCGAGCAGCGTCACGCCCTCGGGCTCCTTGATCGTGTCCAGGACGCGGGCCACGTCCGAGACGCGGATCGGGGAGTCGCCCGCGCGCGTGATGTCGGTGGCCGCGATCTCGTCCAGCGATTCGAACTCGCCGTCGATGCGCAGGCTCAGGTGCAGCGGACCCTGCCGCACCTTGCCGCCGGGAAACGAGATGTTGCTGCGGTTGAGGGCGTTGCTGACGTCCTCCATGTCGACGCCGTAGATCGCGAGCTTCCTCGGATCGGGCTGCACCAGGATCTCGCGGTCCGCGCCGCCGACGACCTCGGCCTGGCTGATGCCGTCGACCTGCTCCAGGGCGGGCTTGACGACCTCTCGCGCAAACTCGGTCAACGCCTCGATGCGGTCGTCTCCCTCCAGCACGAGGATGCTGACCGGCCGCGACGTCGGATCCCAGCGCAGGATCACCGGCCGTTCGGCGTCGTCGGGGAAGTCGTCGCGGAACGCCACACGATCTACCGCCTCCCGCAGGTGCAGGTTGGCGAAGTCCATGTAGTTGTCCTTGCGGCTCCACTCGTACTCGACGGTGATCGTCGATACGCCCTCACGCGTGCGCGATACGACCCCGCGCACGCCGGAGAGGCCGGTGATCACCTCCTCGAGTCGCTGCGTGACGAGCCGCTCGAGGTCCTCCGCGGGGATGTCCTCGTAGATGGTCATCACCGTCAGCTTGGGGTAGGTGATGGACGGCAGCAGGTCGACGGGCAGCCGCTGATAGCTCAGTACGCCGATCAGCAGCAGCGCCAGGAACAACATCACGACAGCGACGGGGCGCTGCAGCGCGGTTCGCAGCATCAGTTCTTCTCAGTTTCTTCCGACCAGGGATCCGCCAGCGGGATGGTTTTCCGCACCTTGACCTTGGCGTCGTGCGTCAATGTCAGGTGATTGCTGACGACGACCTGCGTTCCCGGGTCGAGCGGACCGCCCTGGTCCACGCGCTTGATCTCGACCATGTGGTCGTTGCGCAGACCGAGCTGGACGTAGACCCACTTGGACCTCTTCTCCTCGACGCGGAACACGACCGGGCGGCCGTCACGCGTCAACACCGCCTCGCGGGGTACGAGGGTCGTTTCGGGCAGGATCGCTCCGGCGATCGAGGCGCGCACGAACATCCCGGGTTTGATCGTGCCCTTGGCGCTGCGCAGTCGCACCAGCACGCTGCACGTGCGACTGTCGGCGTCGATCTCGGGGCTGACGACGTCGACCTTGCCGCGCACCGTCCGGTCCAGGGCGGGGATCTCGATCAGGACCGGCCGGCCCACCTCGACGCCGGCCAGATCGGATTCCAGCACGCCGATGACCGCTTCGACGTTGACCCGGTCCACCAGTCGCGCCAGCAGCTCGCCGGTCTGCACCCGTTCGCCCGCGCCCAGCTCGAGGTTGGAGATCACGCCGTTGAACGGTGCCCGGACGATCGTCTTCTCGAGATTCAGCTCGAGTCGCGCCATGTCCGCTCGGGCGGTGTGGATGCCGCTGCGCACCTCGAGCAGCTCGCGCCGGTACGCGCCCTCGCGCACCGCCTCGATGCCCAGCGCCAGCTCGCGATCGAGCCGCTCTTGCCGCGTGATCAGGCCGTCACGCTCCATCGTGTCCAGCTCGGTTTTCTTCGCGTTCAGGTTGCGCTCGGCTGCCGTTGCGCCGAAGTCTTCCTCTTCCACCGCGAGTTGTCCGAGACCCTGCAGGTAGCGCGAGCGGGCCTCTTCCATGGCCAGGACATATTCGCGGTCGTCGATGCGGGCCAGCTTCTGACCCTTCTTGACCCGCTGGCCCTCCTTGACGAACACCTGATCCAGGCGGCCTGCGACCTCGAACTTGACGTCGGCCGCGTTGCGCGCGCGGATCGTGCCCTCGGCGAGCACCGGAACGACGAGGTCGCCGACGGTCACCTCGGAGACGTTGACCGAGGTCGAGGCCTCCTTCTTCTTTTTCTTCGGCTTCTTCTCCGGCTCCGGCTTCTCGCCGTCGGCCGCCTCTTCGGCCTTCTTCCCGTCGCCCTCGGCGGCCTTGGTCTGTTCGGCGGCGGCAGCGTCGTCTCCGGCGTCCTCGTTGGCGCCCGAGACCGAGTTGCCGCCGCATCCCGCCGCGCCGACGGCCAGCGCGAATACCAGCGCCAGACAGACGAAGCGCAAGCGCTGAAGCGCCGTTCCGGTCATCTCATCCCCCGAGGGTGCGGTCGTACGACCGCGGTGTGGAAGGCGACCGGGCGGGCGCTCGTCCCGCCCGGTCGCGAATCGATCGGTAGTTCGTGCCTACAGCTCGACCGGATAGCTGATGATCTGCATCAGCTCCGGCTCGTCCTCGGCCTCTTCGGCCGCCTCGGAGCCGCCGCCCTGCAGCGCCATCAGCGCGTTCAGCCAGTCGGTGACCACGAACAGACGGTCCTTGGCGAAGAAGTAGCCGTCCTCGCGCGGATTGCCCTCGCCCTTCAGCTTGACCTGCTTGACGAAGTGGCCCTGCTTGTCGAACACGTCGAACACGCCGACCACGCCGTCGTCCAGGCCGAACGAGCCGCGGCTGGTCAGCACCCACAGGCTGCCGTCCTCGCGCGCGAACATCGCGGCGATCTCGTTGAAGGAATCCTCGATCTCGTACTTGATGTTGGGCAGCGGGATCTGCCGCGTGAAGCCCTTGTAGATGTCGAGGATGTCCTGCTTCTGCTCCTCGTCGCGCTTGTGCTCGGGGTACTCGCGATGGATCACGCGCGCCAGCTTGCCGTCCGGGGTCCACACGTTGATCTTGTATTCGCCGTACTCCGGCGCCGCGAAGGCCCGGCCGTCCGGGGCAGCGGCCCAGCGACCGTTGCGGAACGTGTCCCAGCTCTTCTCGGAGATCAGCGCGGTCGCGGCTTCCATCTTGGACGCCTGGCTGACCAGTCGCGATTCCTTCTCACCCGCCTTGTCGACCAGCGAGAGGATGTTGTTCTGCGTGAAGCCGGACTCGGACGGCTGGTTCAGCGCGTAGACCAGCGCCAGGTTGTCGCCGGCGTACGCGGCGCCGAGCAACATGCGGAAGCCGGCGTCGGTGACCTCGGGCAGCGGGTAGTCGCCCGCCGGGTCTCCGGTCGGCGAGAGCATGACGACCTTGCCGGGGAAGGCCTGCAGGACGCCGATGTTGCCGCCGGGAACGCGGAACATGTTGAACGCGCCGCGGAACTCGCCGGGACCCTCGCCCTCGCGGCCGATGTTGCGCACGTGGTCGCCGTCGCCGTCGTAGATCTTCACCTCGTTGAGCTGCGAGTCGAGCATGTAGTAGTTGCCGTCGTCGTCGGCCTCGATGTCGGTGATGACACCGAACAGCTCTTCGTCGTCCTCGCCTCCGACGCGCCAGGCTTCCTCGAGGTCGATCACGACCTGCTTGTTCGCCGGCTCGGCGGGGTTCATCACGTGAATCACGCCTTCTTTGGTGACTTCCTCACCCTTCCACGCGCCGGCGACCGCCGGTCCCGCGAAGGCCGCGGCGAACAGCGCCACCACGAGCATGAGCCGCACGCTACGTGCGGTTAGAGAGATCGAGCGGACCGATCGATTCATGGAAAACTCCTCCGACATTGGTGCACCCCTCCAGAAAGAGAACTCGCCTGTACTACGCG
Organism: bacterium; assembly: GCA_024226515.1. Taxonomy (GTDB): domain Bacteria; phylum Acidobacteriota; class Polarisedimenticolia; order Polarisedimenticolales; family Polarisedimenticolaceae; genus JAAELQ01. The sequence goes on along the minus strand of JAAELQ010000230.1, from coordinate 42,678 downwards.
ACGCGGGAAGGCGAGTTTCACGCTCGACCGCCCCGCGATGTCCCGATTTGCTACACATCGGCGGAGCGACTTCGGGAGTTCGATTCTAGCCGATCGAGGCCCTCGGCGCGCGTGGGTGGGTATCTATTTGCTGTTGGATTCAAATATGTAATTGCAAATAGGAATCTCCGCTTTAGCTTTCTTCTATATGGAATTCGATGTGCGGGGGCTGCTGGTCATCGCTGTGGCCGCGATCGGCGCCGTCTTCGTCGGTTTGACGCTGCTGATCGTCCTGAGCAAGGCGTGGCGCGACTGGCGCGAGCAGTGGTGTCGCCGACGTCGCCGGACGCTGGAGCCCAAGGTGCGTGCGTACGCGCAGGGCGTCTACGACTCGGTTCTGTCTGCCCTCGACGGGCATCCGTCGAACGCCGATCGCGCCGTGCTCGAGGAGATCTTCTTCGACCTCATCGCGGGAACCTCGTGGAGCGAGCGCGGGCGCGCGATCCGCGCCTTCGACCAGCTAGGTTACGTCGATCGCTACCTGGACGACCTGCATCAGGGCAACTGGTGGGAGCGGGCCAGCGCGGCGGAGCGGCTCGGACGCTCCGGGGCGCGCCGCACGATCGACCAGCTCGCCGCGGCGCTCGGCGACGAGGTCGCGGAGGTGCGACTGCGCGCCGCCGCGGCGCTGGGCGTGCTCGGTGGAGTGTCGGCCGTCCGTCCGTTGATCCACTCGCTGAGCGAGGACAACCGCTGGGCCACGATTCGCATCGCCGACATCATCACCGACATGGGCCCGGACGTGGTCGACGAGCTGGTCGCCGCGTTCCCCGAATTGAACGAGAACGCGCGTGTCGCGACGCTGGAGATCCTTGCCGGCATCGGCGATCGGCGCACGGCGCCCTGGCTGCGCGAGCGACTCGACGACGACTCGGCCGACGTCTGCTCGCGCGCCGCCGCGGCGCTCGGTGCCGTCGGCGACACGGATGCCGGTCCGCGGCTGCAGCAAGCGCTGGAGCACGACGCCTGGCCCGTGCGGGCGATGGCCGCGAAGTCGCTGGGCATGTTGCTCTACGCTCCCGCGATCGCCGACCTCTGCGACCTGCTGCGCGATCGCGAATGGTGGGTGCGTATCAACGCGGCCGAGGCGTTGCGCACGCTGGGTCCCGACGGACTCGACGCCCTGGAACGCATGCTGGGAGACCGCGACGAGTTCGCCCGGCACCAGGCGGTGCTGATGCTGGAGGAGGCCGGAGTGCTCGACGAGGAGGTCGACCGCCTGACCGCGATCGAACCCGCGCGGCGCAGCGCAGCGCAGATGTTCGTCGGACGTTGCGTCGAGGCCGGTCAGTTCGGACGCCTGCGCGAGCTGTCGATCAAGCACCCCGACCCACAGATTCGCGAGATCCTGCTCGGCCTGATTCCGGCCGACCCCGTGGCTCGCGGAGGATTGGCATGAACTGGCCCGCCTGGTTGCCCGAAGTGATCCTCATGTTCAACTTCGGCGTGATCTTCTACTTCCTCGCGCTGAACTCGATTTACCTCATTCTGTTCCTGCTCAGTCTGTCCGAGATCAGGCGCTTCGTGCGCCGCACGTTCTTCTCGGACTACGACCGCATCATGGACTCCGGCATGACGTGGCCGATCTCGGTCATCGTCGCCGCGCACAACGAAGAAAAGACGATCGTCGAGACCGTGCGCTCGCTGATGATGGTCAACTACAGCGAGTTCGAGATCATCGTGGTCAACGACGGATCGCGCGACGCGACGCTGGCCCGACTGATCGAGACCTTCGAGCTGCGTCGCATCGACAAGGTGTACCGCGAGGCGGTCTCGACCGAGGAGGTCGTCGGGACGTACGGTTCGCTGAAGTACCCGAACCTCGTCGTGGTCAACAAGGAGAAGGGCGGCAAATCCGACGCGCTCAACGCCGGGATCAACATCAGCCGCTACCCGCTGATCTGTTCGATCGACGCCGACTCGATCATCGAGGACAACGCGCTGCTACGCCTGGTCAAGCCGTTCATGGAGTCGCCCGACGAGGTCGTGGCCGCGGGCGGGATCGTCCGCATCGTCAACGGCTGCAAGGTGCGTGACGGTCAGGTGTCCGAGATCGCGCTGCCCGACCGGCCGTTGCCCGTGTTGCAGGCGGTCGAGTATCTGCGGGCGTTCCTGGCGGGCCGGGTCGGCTGGAGCCAGCTGCAGGCGCTGCTGATCATCTCCGGAGCGTTCGGGATCTACCGCAAGGATGCGGTGATCGAGGTCGGCGGATACAGCCGCGAGACCGACACCGAGGATCTGGAGCTGACCCTGCGGCTGCACCGTTACCTGCGCGACAACGATCGCAAGTACCGCATCGTCTTCGTGCCGGACCCCGTGTGCTGGACCGAGGTGCCGGGGGACCTCTCGACCCTCAGTCGGCAACGCACGCGCTGGCACCGCGGGCTGCTGCACACGCTGTGGACCAACCGCGGGATGCTGTTCAATCCGAAATACGGGAGCATCGGCTGGTTCGCGTTTCCGTACTTCTTCCTGTTCGAGATGCTCGGGCCGTTCGTCGAGATCCTGGGCTACGTGGCGGTCGTGCTGGCCTACCTGCTCGGCATTCTCAACACCGAGTACTTCGTGTTGTTCCTGACCGTATCGATCCTGTACGGGATCTTCCTCTCCATCTCGGCAATCCTGCTGGAGGAGATCTCGTTCCGCCGCTATCCGCGCTGGCTCGACGTCAGCAAGTTGATCCTGTTCAGCATCGTCGAGAACTTCGGCTACCGGCAAATGCTGTCGTTGTTCAAGATCCGCGGCTTCGTGGACCTGCTCCTCCGTCGCCGAACATGGGGGCGCATGGAGCGCAAGGGCTTCCAGGCTTCCGAAAAACAACGGGTATCCAACGCGTTATGAGACAAGCAATCTTCTGCATCCTCGTCGGCTGCGCAATCGTCTCGAGTACGTCCGTGCCGGCCGAGGACACGATCACGACGGACGAGTCCTTCGAGCGCGCGCGTGAGCTGGCCCACTCCGGCGAACGAGACGCGGCACGCGAGGAGTGCCGTCAGCTTCTCGATCGCAGCCCCGACTACACGGATGCGCGTGTGCTCCTCGGCCGGCTGCACGCGTGGGACAAGAACTACGTCCTGGCTCGCGACGTGCTCGCCGGCGTCGTGCGCGACCGACCCGACAATCGCGACGCGCGGTTGGCGCTGGCCGACGTCGAGCTGTGGTCCGGCCGTTCGGAAGCCGCGCTCGAGGTCGCCGCGGACGGGCTGCGGCGTACGCCGGACGATCCGGAGCTGCTGCTGCGCAAGGCGCGCGCGCTCGACCGGCTCGACCGCGGCCGCGAGGCGCTGCTGGCCGCTCAGAGCGCCACGATGGCCGATCCCGCCCTGCGCCCCGCTCGACGCGCCTATCGCAGGCTGATCGACGAGGTGCTGCCGAACAAGGTGGCGCTGGACAGCGACTTCGAGGACTTCGACGACGGCACCGACAGCTGGCAGATGACGTCGCTGTCCTACCGGCGCTCGATGGGCTTCGGTTCGTTGATCGGGCGCGTCAACGCGGCGCAGCGCTTCGACGACAACGGCGTGCAGTTCGAGGTCGACGCCTACCCGCGAGTTGCGCCGGACAGCTACCTGTTCCTCAACGCGGGTGTGTCCTCGACCGACCTGTTCCCCGAGCTGCGCTACTCGGCCGAGTTCTATCACAACTTCGAGCGTGGATATGAAGGCTCGGCCGGCTTCCGCCGGCTGGAGTTCGACAGCAGCGACGTGATGATCTACACCGGGACCGCCGCCAAGTACATGGGCCGCTACTGGCTCGCGCTGCGCCCGAACTACGTGACGAAGGACGACGGCAACTCGACGTCGGGCTCGCTGGCCCTGCGTCGCTTCTTCGGCGGACGGTACGAGTACGCCGAGCTGGTCGTCGGCGGCGGGACCGAGAGTCAGGACGACTTCATCACCCAGACGGAGGACAGCCTCGACTCGTTCAAGGTGCGCTTCGAGCTGCGTCGCCGCGTCAGCGATCGGATGATCCTCAAGGGCAACGCCGGCGTGCGCAGCCAGGAGTTCCTCAACGACCGGACGCGCGACAGCTTCTTCCTGGGTCTCGGCATCGAACGCCTGTTCTGATCCGCCCGGCGGAGCCACGACATGAAACGCTTGCTCCTGTTCGCCTGGCTCTGGCTGTTGACCGGCTTCACATCCGGCAGCGCCACGCTGCTCGGACCGCTGCGCTGGATCACCGAGCATGGCCGGGCCGAGGGCTGGAGCGAGGGTTACGAGTCAGGCGTCGCCCGCCTCGTGATGGCCCTGTTCGTGATCGTGTCGTTCGCGGTCGCGCTGTGGCTGACGCGCTGCGTGCTGCGTAGCGGCGCGAGACACGTCCGGCTGGGGATTCCCGCGATCCTCCTCCTGTGCGCCGGCTCGACGCTGTGGCTGTGGCTGACACCCGAGCTGATGGCGGGGGAGTCGGAAGGCGACACGACCGTCGCCGGCTCGTTCACATTCGGGCCTTACCCTTCGGAGGAGCGTCTGCGCGAGTTGAAGTCGCGGGGCTTCACCGGCGTCGTGTCGTTGTTGCATCCGGCCGTCGTGCCGTTCGAGCTGAAGCTGATCGGCGACGGGCGGAAGGCCGCGGAGCGCGCGGGCCTCGAGTACGTCCACGTCCCGTTGTTGCCCTGGGTCGGAGACAATCGCGAGTCGCTCGGCCGCATCGAGGGCCTCGTCGCGCGCGAGCAGGGTAAGTTCTACGTGCACTGCTACCTGGGGAAGGACCGCGTGCGCCTGGTCAAGAACCTCGTGACGCGTCTCGATCCGGACGCCGCGCTCGCCGTTCCGGATCGCCTCGCGAAGCACGAGCGGCGCCGGCGGCTGAAAGACGGGCTGCGCTGGGAGCGCGGGGCCGTTGCGCAGCTCGGCGACGGGCTGTACCTCACGCCGTACCCCACCGACGACGAGATGATGAGCTACCTCCTGCCCGGAACGCACGGCGGAATCGTCTCGCTGCTCGATCCGTCGAACCCCGAGGACGTGCCGTGGATCGAGCGCGAACGCATGCTGCTCGAGCAGTACCGCGTCCCGTTCACGTCGATTCCGCTGCCTCCGGTCGAGTTCACCGCGGAGCAGCTCGAGCAGGTCGCCCGTCGGATCGCCGGGATGCAGCGCCCTCTGGTCGTGCACGCATTCCTCGATCCGCTGGGACCGCGGTCGCCCGCGACGGCGCGCCTCGCGGAGTTGTTGTCGGCGATGGACGCGCCCCCCCCGCCGGTCGCGTCCGTCGACCCTGAGAGCGAGCCGGCAACAGAATCAGTGAGTCCCGCGGCGGAACCCGGCTTCCTCCGGCGGGCAATGCCCGACCCGCGAAGCGTGGTACTGCTCGGTCCGCCGCTCCTCCTGTTCGCCTGCCTCGCGGCCGCGTTCGCGGGCTGGCTGCGCAAGGGACGCGGCGTGCGTGCGCCCTACACGCGCAAGATCTTCCACTTCGTCATCTTCACCGCCGCGGGTACGCTGCAACTCGTGGCGGGCCTCTCCGCCGTGGTGCTGTTCGGCGGCCTGGTCAGCGCGGTCGTACTGTACGCGGTACTGCGCGGGGACGGCTACGGCCACTACGAGGCGATGGCGCGACCTACCGACGCTCCGCGCCGATCGCTGTTCATCTTGCTTCCGCTGGCCACGACCGCCGTCGGCGGTGTGCTGGCCAACCTGCTGTTCGGCGTCTTCGCCTTCGTGGGCTACCTCGTCGTCGGCTGGGGCGACGCGATCGCCGAACCGGTCGGAACCGCCTGGGGCCGGCATCGCTACCGCGTCCCCTCGATCGCGGGGGTGGCCGCCACGCGCAGCCTCGAGGGTTCGTTCGCGGTGTTCGCCGTCGGCGGCGCCGCAGCGTTCATCGGGTTGTCGTTGTACGGAACCAGTCTGCCGCTGGCGGCGGGTATCGCGCTGGCCTGCGGCGTGGTCGGGTCGCTGGTCGAGGCGATCAGCAACCACGGGCTGGATAACTTGACCGTGCAGCTTGCGGCCTCCGGCGTGGCTTTCTATCTGCTGGCGTAGGGGAGCCCCCGGGGGCCTGCCCCCGGACCCCCCGTCCGCACTCCACGACGCCGGCAGACCGACGTCGCTCCGTTTGGTACTTGTTCTCTCGGAACGAGGCGCGATCGTTCCTACTTGCCTCGTCTCGGCGACGGTCCTCGATCCGACGAGATCGGAACCCGCTGAAGCGGTGAGCAGCTTCACCCGACCGCAAGTCGCCCTCCGAGAGATAAGCACCAAACGGAACGATGGCCGTCCGCGGCCGTCGTGGAGTGCGGACGGGGGGTCCGGGGGCAGGCCCCCGGGGGTCCAACAACGCACATCAAAGCCGCATTGCTATGCTGACGGCACCTCTCCACGGGGCCGCGAAGCATGGCAAAGAGAACTCCCACGAAACGCAAGAACAACCGTCGACGCACGCCCGTGTCCGACGACGACAAGATCCGTCTGCGCGGCGTCCGCGTCCACAACCTGCGCTCGATCGACGTCGAGCTGCCGCGCAATCGGATGACCGTGATCAGCGGCGTCTCCGGCTCCGGCAAGTCGTCGCTGGCGTTCGACACGCTCTACGCCGAGGGACGCCGGCGCTACGTCGAGTGCCTGTCGACCTACATGCAGCAGTTTCTCGACCGCATGGCGCGCCCGGAGCTCGACGAGGTGAGCCGCCTGCCTCCCGCGATCGCGATCGAGCGCGCCGTGCCGGCGGCCCAGGCACGCTCCACGGTCGGGACGAGCACCGAGATCCACGACTATCTTCGGCTACTCTTCGCGCGGGTGGGCCGCATGTCGTGCGTCGATTGCGGCCGCCCGGTCGAGACCGAGGCGGCGGGTCGCGTCGCCCGCGACCTGATCGCGCTGGGCGGCAAGGGCACGCTGTCGTTCGAGATCGAGGCGCCGGCCCGCGACGACTGGAACGGCTTCGTCGAGGAACTGCAGCGCGACGGCTTCGTTCGCCTGTGGCGCGACGGAGAGACCCTGCCGGTCGAGGGCGCGTCGCCGGCTGAGGGGCGGGTCGAGGTGGTGGTCGACCGACTGAGCTTCGTCGGCGGAAGGCGCGCCCGGATCGCCGAGGCGGTCGAGACCGCCTATCGTTTCGGTCACGACCGTTGCATCGTGCGCCTCGTCGACGGCGCAACGCGGCGTTTCTCACGGCGGCTGCACTGTCCCGATTGCGACCGCGAGTATCGCCCGCCCGAGCCGAATCTGTTCTCTCCCAATTCGCCGCTGGGCGCGTGTCCGGAGTGCCAGGGGTTCGGGCGCAGCATCGGCCCGGATCTGGAGCGCATCGTTCCCGACCCGACGCTGACCCTGGCGGAGGGGCCGATCGATCCGTGGAACAAACCCTCGCACCGCGAGGCGTACGACGATCTGCGGCGCGAGGGCCGGCGAGTCCGGTTGCCGTGGAACGTCCCCTACGCCGAGTTGTCGGAAGATCACCGGCGCTTCGTCGAGGAGGGTGACGACGGCTTCTACGGTATCCGCGGTTTCTTCCGCTACCTCGAGCGTAAGACTTACAAGGTGCACGTGCGCGTGTTCCTCGCGCGCTATCGAGCCTACGTCCCGTGCGCCGGATGCGGGGGCAGCAAGCTGCGCCCCGAAGCGCGCGCCGTGAGGATCGAAGATCACGACATTGCCGAACTGTCGACCTGGGCGGTCGAGCGGTTGTACGGCTGGGTCGGCAACCTGAAACTCGAGCGGAGCTCGCGCGAGATCGCGGCGTCCGTACTGGCCGAGCTCAGGACCCGACTGAGTTTCCTCGTCGAGGTCGGCCTGGGGTACCTGACGCTGGAGCGTCCGTCGCGCACGCTGTCCGGCGGAGAGGCGCAGCGGATCCAGCTGGCGCGCTCGCTCGGCTCGGCGCTGGTAGACACGCTGTACGTCCTGGACGAACCGTCCACCGGGCTGCATCCGCGCGACGTGGAGCGCTTGCTGCGCGTGCTGTGCAAGCTGCGCGACTCGGGCAACACCGTCGTCGTCGTCGAGCACGACCCGCGCGTCATCCGCGAGGCGGACTGGTTGATCGACCTGGGACCCGGCGCGGGCAGCGAGGGGGGGCGCGTGCTGTACCAGGGCGCGGTCTCGGGCCTGCGCGCGGCAGACGACTCGCGGACCGGGGAGTACCTCCGCGGTCGACGCAAGGTCCCGTTCCCGCGTGAATCGCGTGCCGCCACCGCCGAGGAGTGGATCGAGATCGACGGCGCGAGCGTGCACAACCTGTGCGACGTGACCGCCCGCTTCCCGCGCGAGGCGCTGACGGTGGTGACCGGGGTCTCGGGGTCGGGCAAGTCGAGCCTCGTGCACGACACGCTGTACGGAGCGCTACGCCGGGCTCTGGGCGAGACGCCGGTCGAGACGGGCCCGTTCCGTGCGCTGCGCGGTATCGACGGCCTGTCCGCGGTCGAGCTCGTGGACCAGTCGGCGATCGGGCGCAGCCCGCGCAGCAACCCGGTGACGTACGTCAAGGCGTTCGACGGGATCCGCAAGCGCTTCGCCGCGACGCGCGAGGCGCGCGCGCGCGGGCTCGGGCCCGGCTACTTCTCGTTCAACGTGCCCGGAGGTCGCTGCGAGGTGTGCGAGGGGGCGGGTGCCGTGACCGTGGAGATGCACTTCCTGCCCGACATGCTCGTCCCGTGCGAGTCGTGCGGGGGGGCGCGTTTCGGACCGGCGGCGCTGCAGATTCGCGATCGACGGCGCAACGTCGCGCAGGTCCTGGAGTTGACCGTGCGCGAGGCGCTCGACGCCTACTCCGACGTGCGCGACGTGGCGCGCCGCCTGGCCGTGCTGGACGAGATCGGCCTCGGCTACCTGCGCCTGGGGCAGGCCGCTCCGACCCTGTCGGGGGGCGAGGCGCAACGATTGAAGCTCGCGGCGCACCTCGGCAAACGAGGGAGCGAGCCGCGAGTGTTCCTGCTCGACGAGCCGACGACGGGCCTGCACCTGAGCGATGTCGCCGTGCTGGTCCGATTGCTGCGCCGGCTCGTCGACGCGGGACACAGCGTCATCGTGGTCGAGCACCACCTGGATCTGATCCGGGCGGCCGACTGGGTCGTCGACCTGGGGCCCGGCCCCGGCGCCGACGGCGGACGAATCGTCGCGGAGGGCACGCCGCGTCGGGTCGCGCGTTCCTCGGGCGAGACCGGACGGTTTCTCTCGAGCTACTTCAAAGACGAGCCAACTGCTCGTCGGTCGGCTCGGCTCAGCAGTACCACGGCTCCGTGAGGTAGGGCACGGTCGCGGTGGGGCGCGCAGGCCTCGTCGATTCCCGCGACGCGGGCTCGCGCCCCAGCGCCTCGTCGGCGGCGCGCAGCACCGCCTCGAATATCGCCCGCCGGTCGTCGCCGCGGTGGTGCGCTTCGTGAACCGTGGTGCACACGCGCTGCTGCAGCGCGTCCAGCGTCGGGTCGCGATGGCTCCATGGATAGACGAGTCGCCGCTCGTCGAACGGTTCGACGAGCGTGGCGACGTCCTCCAGCTCGAGCAGTCGCGACGCGCGCGTGATCAACAGTCGGATCGTGTACTGCACGGGAGCCACGGCGTCGACGAGGTCCAACCGATCCAGCAGCTCCAGCAACGCCGCGAAGCTCTCGCGCGTCGTCCACGGAGTGAACGTGACGAAGGTCGGGTTCAACTGCAGTCCGGCGTCGCGCATGCGCTCGACCGCGTGCAGGAAGTCGGCACGCGTGTGTCCCTTCGCCAGGAAGCGCAGCTCGTCGTCGTCCACCGACTCGACCGCGGAGGTGACGAACAGGCAGCCGGTCTCGCGCAGCGTCGTCAGTCGCTCCGCGTGACGCAACAGGTGCTCGACCTTGATCGTGACGTCGTACGTCAGCTCCGGAAAGCGGCGGTGCAGCTCGCGCACCAGCGTTTCGGCATGTTTCGGCCCGTTGAGGAAATCCGGATCGCCGAACGTGATGTGCCGCGCACCGGACTCCACCTGGCGCTCGACGTCCGCCAGCACGACATCTCGCGGAACGATGCGAAAGCGGCCGGCGTAGACCGGGACGATCGGGCAGTGGCGGCACGTATGCCGGCAGCCGCGCGACGCCTCGGTGTAGCCGGTGAGGAGCTCGTCGCCGTCGGCCGCGACGAGCCGTGCGTAGCGCTCGGGGCCGGGCAACCCGCCCCGCTCCGGAACGACGAACGGCAGACGCTCGAACGACACGAGCCGCGGCGCGTCTCCCGATTGCAACCACTCCACGAGCTCGCGCTCGAACTCGCCGCCGACGATGGCCGAGGCGCCCAGATCGCTCAGCAGGCCGGCGTTCAGCGGCGCGTAGAGACCGAAGAAGGCGAGTCGCGCGCCGGGGTTCGCCTCGCGCAGGCGCGGGACGAGCTCGACGGCCAGCCGTGTCGCGGTATGCATCGGCACGTGGATGCAGATCGCGTCGGCGCGCGCGACGCGCGGCGCATCGTACGGCTCCACCGCGAGGTCCAGGCAGTCCACCTGCAGCCCCTCGCGCGCCAGCCACGCCGCGGGAGACGCCAGCCCGAACGGCTGGCGGCCCAGGTCGTAGGTGGAGATCAGCAGTACGTTCACCGGCGTCGACTCTACACCGCGGTGCCGCGAAAGCGCCCGAAACCGGACCGCATCCGAAAAAGGAGCCTCGCGCCGGCCGGCATCGCGGTATCGTTCCGGGGGGGGGCGAGATCTCGTCCGCGTCCGGCGGGGGAGAGCCGTGGAGGAAGCATGTGGCCTGAGACGGGACCGAGAATCGTGGCAGCGATCGCCGCCACCCTGACGCTCGCGATCGCACCCACCGCGGAGGCCGGACGCGTGTTGTTCGACGGCAAGATGACGCGCGCCTCGGGCCGTGGCCCGATCGTCGTCGCCGACTTCAACGTCGACGGCATCCCGGACATGGCCGTCGTCGACGGGCCGAGCCCGTCGCTGATCGGCGCCGCCGACGTGGGAGTCCTGCTCGGTCGCGAGGACATGTACTTCGAGGAGGAGATCCCCACGAAGGTCGGCCCGTTCCGACCGATCCGGCTGGTCGCGGGCGACTTCAACGGCGATCGCCTTCCCGACGTGGCGACCATCGCCGGCGCGGCACGGCCCGAGGTGGCCTTCTGCGCGGGTCGCGGCGACGGCACGTTCGAAGAACCCGTTCTGTTCCCCGGCGTCGACAGCCCCTCGGACATCGTGGCCGACGACTTCAACGGAGACGGGTTGCTGGACGTGGCAGTCGCCGACTCGCAGGCGGACGACGTCGGGTTTCTCTTCGGCGACGGCAGGGGAGCGTTCTCCGCCGTGCAGCGCTACCCGGCGGAGAACCGCCCGACGTTCGTCCGTTCGGGCGATTTCGACGGGGACGGTGCGCGGGACCTGGCCGTGCTGAACGCGTTGTCGCGCAACGTCAGCATTCTGTACGGCGACGGCGCGGGGGGATTCGAGGTCGGGGTTCCGATTCGCATCAACGGCCCGTTGCAGGGTCTGTTGACCGTCGACGTCGACGGGGACGGCGTGACCGACGTCGTGACGCGCGAGTTTTCGCTGCCGCCCCCCAACGACCGTCTGCGCGTCCTGCTCGGCAAGCAGGCGCGGCGCTTCCATCCCACGCTGCGCATGCAGCTCGAGTCGAATACGGTTCGATCTGAGGTGCTGTTCGGCGACGTGGATCTGGACGGCCGCTTGGATCTGCTGCAGGCCGATCAGCTGTTCAAGGAAAACGTCCACGTGATGACCGGGAAGGGCGACGGCACGTTCGAGGACGCCGAGACGTTCCGCGTCGGAGGCACGCGCAAGCTGCGCAACGCACTGGCGGACTTCAACCGCGACGGAATCGACGATCTTGCGGTGCTCGACTTTCAGCGCAACACGTACATCGTCCCGGGCGACGGACGCGGCGGCTTCCGCCTGCACGGCCGACACGTCGTCGGGCGCGGCGCGATCGCGCTGGTGGCCGGAAAACTGGACACCCACGAGGGAGTCGACCTGGTCTCGGTCGGCGCCGGCCCGGGAGCGATCTCCGTGCTGCTGGCCGAGGGACGAGGGGATTTCGGTGCAGAGCGGCGTTTCCCCGTCGGGAAACTACCGCAGAGCGCCGAGCTGGCGGACCTCGACCGTGACGGAAAGCTCGACGTCGTCGTCGCCAACGCCGGCTCGCGAGACACGTCGGTGTTGCTCGGCCGCGGCGACGGCACGTTCGACGAGCAGCTGCGGTTCGCCAGCACGGACACGGTCAGCTCGTTCGTCGCGGAGGACGTCGACGGCGATCGGATCGTCGACCTGATCATGCCCGACCGGGGAAGCGACACGCTGGCGTTCTTCATCGGCAACGGGGACGGCAGCTTCTCCGAGGCTCCGCGAGTTCCGGTACGCGGCGATCCCGTCGCCGTCGCGCGGGCAGATTTCAACGCCGACGGCCGAGCCGATCTCGCCGTGGCCCGTTTCGGCGACGCCGAGGTGTCGATCCTGACCGAGACGACCGGGGGCTGGCAGGAGATCGCGGCGCTGGACGCCGATGTGGGCGTGTTCGACCTGGCCGCGGCGGATCTGGACGGCAACGGTGCCGCCGACATCGTCGCGACGAGCTTCGCGCTGGGGACCGTCACCGTGATCCTCGCCGACGGCCGCGGCGGGTTCGGCAAATCGCGCAAGATCAGCGTGGGGACCTTCGCCTACCGCATCGAGACGGCCGACGTCGACGGGGACCGGATCATCGACCTCGTCGTGGGGGTCCGCGGATGGGATGCCGTCGTGGTGCTGCAGGGGCGGGGCGACGGTCGCTTCGAGCCCCCGCTGGCCTACGTCACGGGGTTCCGCGCGAGCTCGGTGGCGGTCGCCGATCTGGACGGTGACGGACTGACGGACCTGGCCGTTGCGAACGAGGTCTCGCGCGACATCTCGATTCTGCTGCAGCGCCGACCGAAGCCGGAATCCGGGACGTTGCGCCGTGCCGTTTCGCGCTCTGCGGACCGCTCCGATGCCTGCTATGTTGCTCGACCTTTCACGGGTCTTCGCGGCAGCGGCAAGAGGAGCGGATTATGCCAGAACTGACACCCGAAATGACCAGTCAGATCGTCGCCTACGGCGTCAAGGGCCTCGGCGCCGTCGCCCTGTTGATCGTCGTCTGGATCGCCGGCGGATGGGCGCGACGCGCCGTCAACAGGGGCCTCGCCCGCTCGTCGTTCGATCCGACACTGGGCAAGTTCTTCGCCAACATGGCGCGCTGGGTGGTGATCATCGCCGGCCTGCTCGGCGTGCTCGGCTACTTCGGCATCGAGACGACGAGCTTCGCCGCGATCTTCGCCGGCGCGGGCCTGGCGATCGGCATGGCCCTGTCGGGGACGCTCGGCAACTTCGCCTCGGGCATCATGCTGCTCGTCTTCCGGCCGTTCGAGGTCGGCCACGTCATCCGGGCGTCCGGCGAGATCGGCAAGGTGTTCGAGATCGGGCTGTTCAACACGACGCTCGACACACCGGACAACCGGCGGATCATCATGCCCAACGGTATTGTGGCGGGAGGGACGATCGAGAACGTCTCGCACCACGAGACGCGGCGCGTCGACGTCGCCGTCGGCACCGACTACACCGCGGATCTCGACCGCACGCGCCAGGTGCTGGAGCAGGCCGCCCGCGCGCTGTCGCAGCGGCTGCCCGACGAGGATCCCGCGATCGTCCTGAGCGAGCTCGGCGGATCGTCGATCGACTGGGTCGTGCGCGTGTGGGTCAAGGCCGACGACTACTGGCCGGCGAAGGACGCGCTGACGCGCGCGGTCAAGGTCGCGCTGGACGATGCGAAGATCGGTATCCCGTTCCCGCAGATGGACGTCCACGTCGATCAGGTGTCGTAGTCGGCGATACGCACCGGGAGGCGCTTGCGCCCCCAGCTCCCCGGCGGGCCGCTGAAGCGGCCCGCGCAGGGGACCCCACAGCGGCTGCAGGTGCCGTCGTCCGACAGCTTCCAGTCCACCAGCTCGTACCAGTCGCGGCGGATCAGCTCCGCAGCGCAGGCGTGGCAGCGCGTGGTGTCGCCTTCGACGTCGTGCACGTTGCCGGTGTAGGCGTGATGCACGCCGTTGCGCAACGCGATGTCGCGCGACCGGCGTAGCGTCGACACCGGCGTCGGGGGCGTGTCCATCATCTTGTAGTCGGGGTGAAACGCCGAGAAGTGCAACGGCACGTCCGGGCCGAGCCGCTCCACGATCCAGCCGGTGAGCTCGTCGATCTCGGCCTCGGAGTCGTTCTCGCCCGGGATGAGCAGGTTCGTCACCTCGACCCACGCGTCGGTCTCCCGCACGAGGTACTCCAGCGTTTCCAGCACAGGCTGCAGCGGCCCGGCGCACAGCTTGCGGTAGAACTCGTCGGTGAATCCCTTCAGGTCGACGTTGACGGCGTCCATGTGCGCGAAGAACTCCTCGCGCGGCGTGGGGCAGATCTCGCCGGCGGTCACGGCGACCGTGAGCAGTCCGCTCTCGTGACAGGCGCGCGCGACGTCCACCGCGTACTCCAGGAAGATCACGGGGTCGTTGTACGTGAACGCCACGCTCTTGCAGTCGAGCTTCCGCGCTGCTCGCGCGATCCCGGCGGGCGAGGCCCGGTGGCTGAGCGTGTCGATCTCGCGCGACTTGCTGATGTCCCAGTTCTGGCAGAACCTGCAGGCCAGGTTGCAGCCGGCGGTGCCGAAGGAGAGGACCGGAGTTCCGGGATGGAAGTGATTCAGCGGCTTCTTCTCGATCGGGTCGACGCAGAAGCCGCTGGAACGGCCATACGTGTTCAGGACCACCTCGCCGTTGCGGCAGCTGCGGACGAAGCACAGCCCCCGCTGACCCTCCCGCAACTTGCAGAGGCGCGGGCAGAGGTCGCACTGCGCGCGGCCGTCCTGCAGACCGTGCCAGTGGCGCGTGGGGACCGTGCTCTCGAATGCGGGGTCGATGCTCATACCGCCCACCATTATGACGCGGGTGGGCGGTTCTCACCGGTGGCGAATGACGATGTCTCCCGATCCGCTGCCCAGCGTCACGCGCGCCGCGCCGCCGCCGACGGCGAATTCGACCTCGTCGTCCTCTTTTACCTTGTAATCGACGCGTTCGTCGAGGTCGACGGCGATCTCGCCGCCGTCCGTCTCCGCGTGAACCTCGACGGAGCTGCCCGGCGGGAGACCGAGGCGGATGTCGCCGCTTCCGGTCCCGACCTGGAACTCGCCGTCGCCCATGCGATCCAGGTGCAGCGTGACCTCGCCGCTGCCCGTCGCGATGCTGGCGTCGTCGGCCCCGACCGCGGTTGCCTCGATGTCGCCGCTGCCCGTGGCCAGCTGGATCTTCTGCGCCTGCGCGTCGTCGAGCTCGACGTCGCCGCTACCCGTCGCGATCTTGATCTTGTCGCCGGCCAGGCGTTCGGCCTCGACGTCGCCGCTGCCCGTCGCGATGCGGATCTGCTCGCCGTCCACGCCCGACACGTCGACGTCGCCGCTGCCCGTGGCCACCGACAGCGGTCCGCGGGAGTCCTCCGTATGGATGTCGCCCGAGCTCGTCGAGAGCCGCAGCTCTCCGTCGACGTTGCTCGCGTGGACGTTGCCGACCGAGTGCTCGATCCCGAGCTCCCCGCCGCGCGGAACGCGCACGGTGACGTCGGCCCACAGCTCCAGTCCGTCGCCGGATCCGCGGACGCGGATCTTCTTGTTGGTGCCGAGCAGCCTGGACAGCCAGCTGTCCCCGTCGATGCGAATGTTGGTGCTGGAGTTGCGACCCATGGCGGGGTAGACGTAGTCCGTCTCGCCGCTGGGGAACACGATCTCGAGCTCGTCGCCGCTCTGCTCGATCCGGATCATGCCCTGCTTCGCGTCGCTGCCGTTCGTCTCGACGACGACCTCGAAATCGGATCCGCCGCCACCCTCGATGCGTACCTCACCGATCAGGTTGCGCACGGTCAACCGGTCCCCGTCGATCGTTCTGGTCTCGCTCGGACCCGCCAGAGCGACGGACGCAAGCGAGCCGCCCAGCAGCAGCATACCGACCAGGGAAGCCATCGAACGCCGAAGAATCATCTGGAAACCCCCGTTTGCCCCGTATGGCGGGGCTCTCATCGGAGAACACGCCGCCCGCGCGGAAACGTTTCAAGAAAGAGGTGGATTCGCGGTAGAATTCCACCCAGAGAGGGGTTCCCCGGAGGAGGCACGTCCATGGTCCGCTCGAAGCCCGTATTCCTCGCCGCCGTGCTCGTCTGTCTGACGTCGGTCGCCTCGGTCGCGGTCCGGGCCCAGTGTCCGGAAGAGCCGCCGGTGGAGAACTTCACCGGCGGGGGCTCCGTGGCCTGTCCCTGCTTCGTACCGCAGGAGCAGGCGGGCAGCGTCTTCACGATTCCCGCCGGCGACCTGCCCGCGGAGATCCTCCGCGTGCGGATCGGTTGGGGCTCCCAGTTCGGTGGAGCTCCCGACGCGCTGGAGCAGTCGATCCACATCTACGAGGGCGGACTGCCGAATCCCGGTGTGCCGATCTTCACGCAGAACGGCCCCGTGCTGACCGACGGCGTCATCAACGAGTTCGACTTCGAGCCGCTCCCGGGGTCGATCCTCGTCACCTCGTCTCCGGTCAGCGTCACGCTCGAGTTCCTCAATCAGAACAGCGGCGACCCCTTCACTCCGACGGTCATCCACGACGGCAACGGCTGCCAGGCCGGCAAGAACGTCGTGTTCGCCGTGCCCGGGGGCTGGAACGACGCCTGTCCGCTGGGCGTCACCGGCGACTGGGTCTTCGGGTTGGTCTATCGGCCGGTGACCTGCGCCGCGTCCGGGGCGGGGGAGATCCCGAACGGAGGCGACGTCGCGGGAGTGCCGTTGACCGTCGACAAGACGACCGGCGGCGACCTGTCGTTGTCCTGGAGCGCCTCGTGCAACGCGACGGACGACGACTACGAGGTATACGAGGGCGCCCTGGGCTTCTTCTACAGCCATCAGAGCAGACTTTGCTTCACGTCCGCAGGAACGACCGCGACGATCACGCCTGCGCCGAGCAGCACGTATTATCTGGTGGTCCCGCGCAACACCGGCGCCGGGGAGGAGGGCTCCTACGGTAGGAACGGCGCGGGTACGGAGCGACCTCAAGGATTCAACGCGTGCCTCCCCCGGTTCATCGCCCCCTGTCCCTGACCCGCGCGGTCCTCGCATCGCTGCTCGCGTTCTTCGTTGCCGGGATCGTCTCGGCCCGGACGGGCGGCATCGAGATTCTGGCGATCGATGCGGCGACCGGTGAGCCGCTCGCGGGCGCGACGGTCACGCTGCAGAACGAGTTCGGCTTCGTGGCCGCCACGGCGGCGCGCACGGACGTCGCGGGCCGCGTGATCTTCCCCGTGCTCCGCGCCGGCGGGGGCTACCGCGCGTTGGTCGCGATGCCGGGGTTCGCCACGCAGGCGGTCGGCGACCTTCGCGTGTCCACCGACGAGCGCGAGCACCTCACCGTCTCGATGCTCCCGGAGCTGAGCGAGCGGGTCAAGGTGACGGGACGGCGCGACATCGTCGAACTCGACCAGACCGCCGCGACCACGACACTGAGCGATCTGTTCCTGGAGAACCTCCCGATCCCGGGTCGCTTCTACCAGAACACGCTGACGCTCGCCCCGGGCGTCAAGGACGCCGACGAGGACGGCAACCCGAACGTTCACGGCGCGCGCTTCCGCGACTTCAAGGCGCTCGTGGGTGGCGTCAGCAACGTCGATCCGCTGACCGGAGAGTGGCTGAGCTACGTCCATCCCGAGTCGATCGAGGAGCTACAGATCATCACCGGCGGCGCCGGTGTCGAGTTCGGACGCGCGCAGGGCGGGTTCGCCCGGATCGTTCAGAAGCAGGGGGGCAACGAGCACGAGGGCGTGGCCGCGTTCATCTTCCGCAGCTCCGAGCTCGACCGCACCGGCGCGGCATCGCCGTCGGTCGTCGGCGACCCCGACTTCTCGTGGATCCAGCCGTCGCTGCAACTCTCGGGCCCGATCGTCCGCGATCGCCTGTGGTACCGCGCATCGCACGAGTACATCAAGCGCGAGGACCCGGTCAATCTGCTGACCAGTCTCGCGGTGATCACGCGCACGCAAGGCATCCACTCCGACCAGATCACGTTCCAGCTGTCTCCGCGCAACAAGCTCGCGCTGCAGTTCCAGTCCGACCCGTTGACGCTGGAGAACGTCGACGTGAGCACTTTCCGCCCGCCGGAGTCGACGCATACGCACGAGCGCGGCGGACAGACCTACACGCTGACGTGGACCGCGCCCGTGTCGACGCGCCTGTTGGTGGAGTCGATCGTGGCCTACCAGGACAGCGGCAACGACTTCATCCCCACGGATCCGACGGCCCGCAGCACCTGTGTGGAGTACGACCGCTTCGCGGTTCTGCAGGACACGGTCTGCGACAACGTCACGCTGGGCACGATCAGCGGAGCGTTCCCGGAGACCTGGCGCGACGATCGCCAGCGCCTGACGATCCGCACGCAGGCGGACATCTACACCGGTCGGTTTCTCGGCGCGTCGCACCGGATCAAGACCGGGTTCATCGTGGAGAACGAGCGTTTCTATCGCGACCTCGAGCGTAGGCCCAGCGTGACGTTCGAGGTCAGCGACGGACTGTTCGGCCCCCCCGTGGGGCTCGCGACGGCGCGCACGTCGGTCCCCGTGGCGAACGACGACCGGGCGACCGGCACGAGCTGGGGCGTGTTTCTCGAGGACCGGTTCCGTCCCGTCGACACGGTCAGCGTGACGCTCGGCCTGCGCTTCGACCGCGAGGAGATCGCCGCGCCGGGATTCGGCGAGTTCGACACCGAGGCGGAGACCGCGCAGTTCTTCGCGCTGTGGGCGCAGGGCATCCGACCGTACAACATCGTACCCCGCGCATTTACCGCGTTTCCGGCGATCAACGAGTTCCAGCAACACCTCGGCGACGTGCTCGGCGTGCGCGCGGTGTTCCTGCCGCTGGGGCCCACCGCGGTGCAGAGCGCCTTCTGGCGCAAGAAGCAGTCCGTGGAGAGCATCCACTACGCGAACAACTACTTCTCGCCGCGAGTCTCCGTCGCCTGGGATCCGTGGGGTAACGGTCGCACGAAGTTCTCGGCCTCCGCCGGCCGCTACTACGACAAGCTGTTTCTCGGGGTCCCGCTGATCGAGATGGAGCCGCCGTTCACCGACGTGACGATCGTGGCGCAGGCCGACGGGACGACCGGGCGCTACGCCGAACACCGGCTGTTCGAGGGCGTCGGCACCGGCGTCAGCGTGCAGTGGGTCGACCGCGATCTGAGCGCCCCGTATCAGGACGAGCTGCAGCTGTCGTTCGAGCGCAGCCTGTGGCCGGAGAGCTCGATCCGCCTGTCCTACATGCGTCGCAGTTTCCGCGATCAACTTCAGGACGTCGATCAGAATCACGTGCAGGCGGATCGCGGGCGCTGCCTGCGACCTCCGCGCGGGATCGGCACCTACGCCGTGTACCCGAGCTACGGCGAGGGGCGCGAGCGCATCGACTACTTCACCGGTGAGGTCTACATCGACACCGATCCCGGTCCGGGCGACGGGCGGATCGACGACTGCACCGGCGGTGTGATCCCGGGCGTGGGGCTGCTGGGCCGCGATCAGGCGCGGCCGGACGGCCTGCCCGACCTCTACGTACAGAACCCCGGCTGGGCCGATATCCTGCTGGTCGGCAACTTCAACGAGGCCGACTACGAGGCCTACGTCGTGGAGTTCGTGCGGCGCCAGTACCGCGGATGGCAGATGAACGCGTCGTACACCTGGTCCGAGGCCTACGGGCAGGCGGAGGATTTCGCGCAGGTCCTGGGCAACGAGCGCACGCTGATCGACGACGAGGAGGGCTACCTGTCCTACGACCAGCGCCACGACCTGAAGCTCACCGCGATCTCCATCACGCCGTGGGGCTTCCGCTTCGGCGGCTCGCTGCGCTGGCAGTCCGGGCTGCCTTTCTCGTTCGAGCAGAACCTGCTGACCGTCTACGCGGTGCCGTGGGAGTACCAGAACCAGGGGGACGTCGAGCTGCGGCGTCGCATCCGTTACCCGACCCGCCAACGCAACGACCAGCGCAACCCGTCGTTCTGGAATCTCGACCTGCGCCTGGCCAGGGAGTTCGCCCTACGCGGCGCCAGCCTTCAGCTGACGGTCGAGATGTTCAACGTGTTCAACGACGACACCCTGGTGCTGTCGCGTTCGATCAACGGATCGAACGAGGGCATCCGACGTTTCGGCCGGCAGTTCCAGGTCGGAATGCGCGTGGCGTTCTGAGGCCGGCCGCCTACGGACAGCTCGCGGCGGCGGCCGCGATCTCGGCGTCGCGAAAACCCTGCTGGGACGCCGCGGCGCTGTCGTATGTGCCGAATCCGCAGGCGTCGTCGTTGCCCCGCACCAGGTAGAACTGCGCGGTGCCGGGAGACGGCTGCTCCGGGATCCACGCCTGTACGTCGGCGAGGTTGTTCTCGTCGCACCAGGTCACGCCGGACGTGAAGTCGCCCGCGGACCCACGCAACGCTTCGATCTCTCCACGCACCAGGTCGTAGAACGCCGCACCGGGTAGGGGATCCCACAGCGCGACTCCGGCGCCGTCGAAACGGAAGTCCTGCACGGGCGACAGCAGCGGGACGGCCGGGTTGCAGGCATTGGCCGTGCCGGGGCTGGGGCTGTCGAAGTGGTGCCACTCCGGCGCCCCGTCCGGCAGTCGGCCGTAGCTCATGCCGCCGGCCTGCGCTCCGTAGTCCAGGTAGTCGCGGCCCACGTCGCCGTTGGCCGACGACAGCTGGACGACGTCGCTGCCGTCCGCGGCCAGGTTGAAGCCGAGCACCGCCGAGTCGAGAGCGAGGTGGTCGCCGCTCTCCAGCAGCGTCAGCAGCGGGAAGGTGTATTTCGTCGGCAGCAGGTAGTCGTCGGACAGGTGCCAGCCCCCGATGTCCAGCGTGTTGTCGCCGCGGTTGTACAGCTCGATCCAGTCCGCGCCGTCCGCCGCCGAGACCTCGTTGACGACGATGTCCGAGAATGCGAGGCCCGTGTTCTCGGCCAGCGGCGTGGGGGTCGCGATGTAGTCGGGACGCGCCGCATGATCCGGGAGGAAGCCGAACGAGACGTCCGGACTCTGCACGCCGAAGGTGTAACGGTGGATCGGGACGTTGCCGTGCACGATCGACTCGAACAGACCGATTTCGCCACCGCCGCGGGACAGCCGGAACGAGGCGTGAAACGGTCCCTCCGCGACCTCGTCGTCACAGAAGACGATCACACGCTCGGCGGGCTGCAACACGACCGCCGGGAGAGCCCAGCGCTGCGTCTCGTCGAGGTCCTCGGTGAGGAACAGGCCGTCGAGGTCGACGGCGTCGACCCCGCGGTTGTGGATCTCGACCCAGTCCTCCGTCTCGCCCGCACCATCGGTCAGGCCGTCCTGATTCGAGGCCAGCAGCTCGCTGATGCGCAAGGCGGGAAGCTCGTGGTTGACGGTGTAGGCGTAGTGCTGCTGCGGCGCAGCCGACGGGTCGGTCACCGTCTGCGGCAGTGTGTCGGTCGCCGAGACGTAGTAGCGCACGATCGTGCCCGGCGGTTGTGTGCCGATCGTCGCCCCGTAGCGCCCGTCGCCCGGCGCTGCGTCTCCGTTGAGGCCGTCGTCGAACATCGTCGAGGCGCTGTAGCCCGTGCCGTCGTCGACCCACAGCTCGACCTGCGGCCCGGACTCGTCGTCGACGACGTCCGCGGTGACCGTGACGTTGTGGAAGCTGCGCGGCAGCTGGATATTGCGCCCGACGCCGAGGATCTGCGGGGCCGGGTTGGAGACGAACGTACTGTTCTCCTCGCCGGGAGTCCCTCCGCCGACTCCGGCCGCCCAGTTCGTCGCCGACTGCGGATCGAGGGCGGGGTGCGTCAGCTCGAGCGAGGGCCCGTCGCCGTCCGCCTCCGATGGCCACGGGGCGTCGTCGGTGTAGCTCAGGCCCGAGCGCAGGGCGTCCGCCGCATCGAACAGGCGAACGTCGTCGGCGGTGTTGCCGAGCCCGAAACCGACGCCGGGCGTCGCGCTGCCGAACTCGTCGACGTTGAGGTTCGTGACGCCGGGGTACGACGCGCCGAACAGGTCGAGGCGTCCGGCCACGACGAGATAGCCGCCGGGGTCGAGCGTGCCCGCGAGCGGGCAGCGGTCGTGACCGTCGTCGTCGTCCAGTAGGTACCAGCCCGTCAGGTCGACCGCCGCGCCGCCGGCGTTGTACAGCTCGACGAACTCGACGTCGGGCGTGCCCGGCGAGTTGTACATCACCTCGTTGATCACGACCTGGGCCTCGAGCGGGCCGGCGATCAGCAGCACGACGAGGAGAATGCCTGGGGCAAAGCGCGACATGTTCCTGGAAAGGTACGACCAAACAAGGAAAGGGGTCAGACCAAAAACCGTTGCAGCGCCAGGCTCGTCAACCCGGCGATACGCACCGCCTGCAACAGTTTTTCGTCAGACCCCGGGCATCAAGTGAGCTGGCGGGCCATCAGGCGCGAGAACAGGCCGTCCCCCGACGCAAGCTCGGCAAACGAGCCGGATTCGGCGATGCGCCCGCCGTCCAGCACGTAGATCTGGTCGGCGCTCTCGACGGTGCTCAGTCGGTGGGCGATCACGATGCGGGTGACCTCGAGCTGCTGCAGGCTCTCGGTGACGATGGCCTGGGTCGTGTTGTCGAGCGCGCTGGTCGCCTCGTCGAGCAGCAGGATGCGCGGTTTGTGGACCAGCGCCCGTGTGATGAGCAGGCGCTGGCGCTGGCCTCCGGAGAGGCCGGTGCCGCCCTCACCGACGATCGTGTGCATGCCCATCGGCATGGCCCGGACATCGTCTTCGAAGCCGGCCGCCCGCGCGGCCTCCCACGCGTCGTTGAGCGTGATCTGCGTCCCCGTGGCGATGTTGTCGAACAACGAACCCGCGTTGATGCGGCCGTTCTGCAGCACGACGCCGAGCTGCCGGCGCACGGAGTGCACGTCGAGGCCGCTCACGTCCTGGCCGTCGAACAGGACGCGGCCGGCGGCGGGCGTCTCGAAGCCGAGCAGCAGGCGGAACAGCGTCGATTTGCCGCTGCCCGACGTGCCGACGAGCGCGACGAACTGTCCGGCCTCGGCCTCGAACGTCACGTCGTCGAGGATCTGCGGCCCGTCCTCGCGGTACTTGAACCCGACGTGGGCCATGCGGATCTCTCCGCGCAGTCTGCCGGGGTCGGCCTTGCGCTCGTTGACCTCGGGTTCGGCGTCGAGGATCGGCTTGGCTCGCTCGCGGAGGATGGCGATGGCGAGCACGTCGGTGATCGTGTTGCTCACGCTGGTGATGGCGCCGATGAACGTCCCGTAGGCCACGTTGAAGGCGAGAAACACGCCCGTCGTCAGCGTCGCGGTCTCGTCGCGGATCAGCGTCGCGGCGACCGAGAACAGTGCGATCGAGCTCAACACCGCGACACCGATGTTCACGACCTCGACGGCGTCGCCGATCATCAGCTGCTTCAGCTCGAGCTTCACGAGCTGCGAGTAGTCCCGCGCCCAGCGCCCGAATGCGCGCTCTTCCGCAGCCGCGACGCGTAGCTTGCTAACGCCGTTGATCAACTGGACCATCAAACCGAAGAACTTGCCGCGTAACTCGAGGATCTCTCGCGTGCAGCGCAGGATCAACACGCCGGAGACGATCGTCACCACCGCGCTGACGGCCGCGACCACAATGGCAAGCAGCGTCAAGATCCGGCTGTAGTACAGCAGTAGCGCGAGGTTCATCAGCAGGATCACCCCGCTGAACAACGTGCGCATCGTGGTGCCGCCGAGCAGGGCGCGAATCTGCGTGATGGCGGTCACGCGCGAGTTCAGGTCGCCGGTGGCGAATCTGCGGAAGAACGAGAGCTGGAGGTTGAGCAGCCGGTCCCAGACCGCCGCCTGCGTCACCGCATCCGCGCCGGTCTCGATGCGCAGCATCGCCACGCCCTGAGCCCAGCGGAAGACGGCGATGCCCATGGCCGCGCCGAACAGGCCGAGTCCGATCTGGAACAGCAGATTCCTGTTGTCGTCGGGGATCGCGTGATCGATCAACAGGGCGGTCGCCTGTGGCGTGAACATGCCGAGCAGCGTGGCCAGTCCCGCCGTCAGCAGCACCAGCGCGAGATCGCGGCCGCGCCCCGTCAGCGCGAACTTGAACAGGCCCATGCCGCGCGCGGCCCAGTCGGGCAACGGGCGGTAGAAGACGAACGCGCTCGGGTCGAGGCGCTCGGCGAACGTCTCGTCGACTCGGCCGCGCGCCTTGCTCATGGCGTCGAAGTAGTCGTAGCCGCCGGACGGAAGGGGCAGCAACGCGATCGGCAACCGTTCCTCCCCGAGGAACGCGAGGATCGGGCCGCAGTCCTGCGCGTGCCAGCCGTCGTGCAGCACGACGCGGCGAACGCGGATGTGCGACGCGCGCGCGATCGTCTCCACCGGGTCGCCGGTCTTGTAGGCGTGCTCCCAGGCCGGAGGGCGCTGCAGTTCGATCCCCGCCGCGCGTCCCACCACGGTCGCGGCGACGAACAGATCCGAGCCCTCGGGCGGATGCGTCTCGCGCGGGTCGAGGATCGATGTCAGCTCGCCGAGCGCCTCCTGGACGACCTCGCCGGTGCGCTGCTCGCGCGCCATCAGCCGCTCGCGCCGCTGCTTCTCTTCGCGGCCCTCGAGCTCGGCGACCTTCTGCACGATCGCGGCGTGGCTCGCCGCGAGCGAGCCGGGCAGCGGCCCGTCGCCCGCCGGCGGCACGGGGTACTTCTCGAGCGCCTTGCTCCAGCGGACCAGCCACTGCGTGGCGAGCGCGGCGCCGTCGCGACCGGAGCCGGGTGCCGGGGCCGTGGGATCGAGCCGCGCCACGCGTCGCAGCGAGGCCGGGGTCAAGGCCACGGCGATCATCTCCTTCGCGTCGTCGGCGGAGGAGGGCAGACCGCAGAGCAGGTCCCCGGCGCCCACCTTGAAGAAGAACCGGCGAGCCCCGGCCGCGGCACCCTCGCCTCGCTCGACGGAGAACAGCGCCAGGCTGCCGGACTCGACGACCCACAGCCGCGTCGGGTCGCCGAGCTGCAACGTGTCGCTGCCGGCGAGTGTCACCGCTTGTGTATCGTGGTCGGTCAACTCGGTTGCTCCGGGGCGGTCACTCGTGACCCAGTGCCCCTCCCTCGCTCATGATCAGACGGCGGTACTCGCCCTCGACGTCCCACAGGTCCTCGTGCCGCCCACGCTGCACGACCTTGCCCTTGCTGAGCACGATGATCTCGTCCGCGTCGCGGATCGTGCTGAGACGGTGCGCGACGACGATCGTCGCGCAGCCGCGCATACGCAGGTTCTGGTCGATCTGGTATTCGGTCTCCGAGTCGAGTGCGCTGGTCGCCTCGTCCAGCACGAGCACGGACGGACTGTTGACGAGCGCGCGCGCGATCTCCAGCCGCTGGCGCTGGCCGCCGCTGAGGTTCGCCGCGCCCTCCAGCAACTCGGACTCGAAGCCACCGGGCAGCGAGAGCACGACCTCGAGGATCTCGGCGTCGCGGCACGCATCCTCCAGGTCCTGCGGCGGTACGGTGTCGTCCCACAGCGTCAGGTTGTCGCGCACGCTTCCGGCGAAGAACAGGATGTCCTGGTCCACCATCGCCAGCGAGTTGGCCAGCAGCCAGCGCGGGTACTCGCGCCGGGTGCGACCATCGAACAGGATGCGACCCTCCCACGGTTCGTACAGGCCGCAGACCATCTTGGCGATCGTGGACTTCCCGGAACCGCTGCCGCCGACCAGCGCCACCCTGCGTCCCGGCTCGAGCATGAGACTGAACTCCTCGATCAGCGCGTCGGCGATGTGGCTGTATCCGAACGTGACGTCTTGCAGCTCGATTCTGCCGTCGAGTCGCCACTTGCCCTCCGCCGCCACGGTCTCGTCTCGCGACGTCTCGGGGTCGACGTCGTGCTGCAGCACGTCGTCGACGCGGACGAGGTCGCCCTGGATCGTCTGCAGCTGGCCGCCCAGACCGACGAGAGTCGAGACCGGGCGCTGGAAGCTGAGCATCAGGCTCTGGAATGCGATCAGCATGCCGATCGACAGCTCGCCATCCATCACGCGCAGGCCACCGATGACGAGGATCAGCAACGTCGTGATCGACGACAGCACGACCGGGAGCACGCCCAGCGTCTGGTTGCTCAGCCCGAGGTCCTGCTGCGCGGTGGTTGCCTTGGTGTAGTGACCCGACCAGCGCGAGAAGAACGCGGATTCCAGCGCGGATCCCTTGAGCGTCTCGATGCTCTGCAGCCCCGCGATGGAGACGCCGGCGACCTTGCCCAGCTCCGAGCGCAGCCGCATGTTGCCCTCGATCCGGCGCCGCGCGATCCAGCGCAGCGCGCCGACGTTGCCCAGCGCGAAGAACACGCCGATCACGGTCAGCCGCGGATCGTAGTGGTACATCAGCGCGATGTAGAACAGCAACATCGCGCAGTCGATGATTACGGTTGCGAGCTGGCCGGAGAGCGTGTCCGCGATGTCGTCGTTGAGGCCCAGGCGACTGCTGATCTCCCCGGCGAAGCGCTGCTCGAAGAAGCCCACCGGAAGCCGCAGCACGTGCCACAGGAACGAGCCGGACAGCTTGACCGCCAGCTTGGTGCGCAGCTCGCGCAGGTAACGCAGCTGCATCCAGCGCAGCACGATGCGCAGCCCCGCCAGCAGCGCCAACCCCAGGATCAACGGCCGGAGCCAGTCGTGTCGCGCGGCGATCAGCACCTCGTCGATGAAGACCTGCGTCATCATCGGAACGGCGAGGCCCGGCGTGACGAGCAGGAACCCGGCCCCGACGCAGAACGCCAGGTCGCGCATCGAGCCCGACAGCCGCTGGCTCAACGCGCGCACCGTGCTCGGGTGGCTGCCGATCTTCTCGAACTCGGGCCCCGGCTCCATGTACAGCACGACGCCGGTGAAGCCCTCGTCGAACTCCTGCAGGCTGACGATGCGCCGGCCGCTGGCCGGGTCGCTCATGTAGACCTTGTTCTTCTTGAAACCCTCGACCACGAGGAAGTGGTTGAAGTTCCAGAAGACGATGAACGGCCCCGTCAGCTTCTGCACATCCTCGAGATCGACGGAGAGCCCCTTGGCCTTCAGCCCGTAACGCCTCGCGGCCTTGACCACGTTGGCGGCATTGCTGCCGTCGCGCGAAACGCCGCACTCGACGCGCAACTCGGACAGCGGGACGATGCGCCCGTGAAATCCGAGAAGGATCGCAAGCGAGGCGGCGCCGCACTCGACCGCCTCCATCTGGAGCACGGCGGGCGTCTTGGCGATCTTGGACTTGCCGAACCAGCCCAACGTCAGTCGATCCCCGTGGATTGCTTCAAGGCGGGAATGATGTAGGTAATCGGCTTGCGCTCGTCGACGACGACGCGGGTCTGCGTCGTCGTGCCGGGCGTGATCCGAAGATCCGGTCCGCGCGGCGAGGTCCAGGCGAACTCGCTCACGGTCTGCGGGTCCACCTCGAGCTCCGCCTCGACCTCGATGCGATACCCGCCCGCGATCATGGTCTCGGCCATCTCCATGTTGCCGATCACCGCCCCGGCATGCGCCAGCGTCACGCCACGGCTGGAAACGCGGGTCACCTTGCCGACGATGCTGCCGAAGCGTTCGCGCTCGACGGTGACCGGCGAGACGTGCACCAGATCTCCCGGCTCCAGCTTCTTGCCGTCGCGCACGCGGAAGTAGGAGACGCTGACTAGCTTCGACCCGGCCTCGGCGGCGATCGCCCCGATGCGGTCGCCCGCGCGCAGGTAGCGCCCGGGCGTTGCGCTGAGCTCGACCACGCGGCCGCCCTGCTCGGCGACGATCCGACCCTCCTCGAGCATCGTGTTCTCGATGCGCTCGATCTCGCGCAGCACGTCCGAGAACTGCTGCTCACGATCGTCGATGTGCTCCACCCGCAGCCGATACGTCTCCTGGACCTGCAGCTCTCCGGTCTGAAGATCGCGCAGTTGCGCCTCGATCTCGGCGACATCCTGAAGGCTCTCGCGGTGCGGTACCTCGGCCTCAACGACCTGCATGCGTGTGCCGACCCCCTGCTCCTCGGCGCGCCGTTGCCTCTCGAGCTGCTCCTCGCGCGACGCGCTGACCGACTTCGCGTGGCGCAGCTGTTCCTCGAGCCCCGCGCGTCGCGTGATCAGCTCCTGCAGGTCCTGCCGGCGCAGGTCGTTCGCGAAGCGCCGCCCGTGAGTCAGGTGCGAAGCGATCATCTCGCGCGTCAGCTCGAGCTCTTCGACGTTCGGCACGTCGCCGTCGTTCATCTCGGACTGCAGCTGTCGCGCCAGCTCGCGCGACTTGTCCTGCTGCAGCTCGAGCTCTTTTTCGAGGTCGGGCCGAGCGAGCAGCGCCAGCTCGTCGCCCTCGCGCACGACGTCGTCGACGGCAACGAGCAGATCCTCGAGGTAGCCCGGACCCGGCGCGTGGATGTCGACCACGTCGCGCGGGTGAATCAGGATCCCCGGACCTTCGACGCGCTCGGGAATCTTCCCCATCACGGCCCAGCCGACGAGTGCGGCGACGAGCAGGCCGAGCGCCCCGAGGGGTAGCCACGACTTGCGGTCGACGACACGTAGCAACTGATCGAGCCGCTCGGGCGAGGAGAGACGCTCGAGCGATTTCTGCCGAAACGGGCTGCTCTTCTGCTCGGCCATGGCCCTTACCTCGACGATCCCGCGGACGGTTCGCCGCGCAACCGTTTCATCATCCAATCGAAGCGCGCCCCCGCTAGCGCGACCTGGCCCAGCACGGAGGGGTCGAGCTCGTCCTCGTGTTGCACGTCGTCATCGAGGACATCGTCCTTGCCGTAGCCCAGGCGCTGCTGCGTCTTGCGCAGTCGGGATGCGAGGAACACGCCGAGCGCGCGATAGAAGCGCGCCGCGAACGGTGGGTCGTTCTCGAGCTTGTCGCCGAGCGCCGAGCGGGGAACGGACAGCACCGTGGCGTCGGTCAGCGCGGAGACCGTCGCCGACGGCGGCCGCGAATCGAGGAAGGACAGTTCACCGAGGATCTCGCCCGAGAGCAGGCGGGCGATCTCCTTACCTCCGAGCGCGGCGAGCGACACCGAAAGCTGACCCTCGATCAGGATGTACAGCACGTCGATCGGCTTGCCCTCGTTGATCAGCACGGTTCCCTGAGTGTGCTTCTCCTTGTTGCCGTTGTGGACGAACCACTCGACGTCCTCGTCGGCCAACTCACTGAGGATGAACAGTACCTTGCGCATCGAAAGCTCCTGCGTTTCGAGCATCATAAAAGGGCGGTGAACGGAATCAGCCGCCACCACCACTCGCTAGCACCTCGTAGCAAACCACCGACTCGCGGATCCCCTTGAGCGACTGCTGACCCAGCTCGCGCAACTCGAAACTCGAGTCCAGCGCCGAGCGCGTGGCCTCGGAGATCACGATCTCACCCGCCTTCGCGACCGCGGCCTCGAGGCGTGCGGCGATGTTCACCGTTCCGCCGAGCACGGTGTAGTCCGTGCGACGGACGGAGCCGATGTCTCCCGCGACGACCGGTCCGGAGTGGATCCCGACGCGGAACTCCCAGCGCGAGTCGCTGGGCAACTGTCGGTTCAGGTGGAGCAGGGCCTCGCGCATGTCGAGCGCCGCCGCGACTGCGCGAACCGCGTGATCCTCGGAGGGCAGGGGAGCGCCGAACACCGCCATCACGCAGTCGCCGATGAACTTGTCCACCGTCCCGTCATGGGCGAAGATCTTCTCGGTCATCTCGCTGAAATAACGGTTCAGTAGCTCGGCGATCTCGATCGGTTGCTTGCCCTCGCAATGGTGCGTGAAGCCGACGACGTCCGCGAACAGGACGGTGACGTCGCGCTCCTCGGCCATCAGGACTTCACCCGAGAAGTTCTCGCTGCGCGTGATCAGGTCGACGACGGCCGCGGAGTGGTAGCGGGCCAGCCGTTGGCGCACGAGCCGCTGCTCCATCAGCGATCGTTGCAGCCGTGATTGCTCCAGTGCGACGGCGACGTGGTTGCCCAGCGCCGACAACAGGTCCAGATCGAACTCGTCGAACGCACCCATCTGCAGGGTGTCGACGTAGATCAGGCCTTCGACACGCTCCGCGCTCCACAGCGGTGCCGCCATGGCCGAGCGGATACCCAGATCGATCACGGACTGACCCTCGAAGCGCTGATCGGACTGCGCGTCGCGGGTGAGCACCGCCACCTTGCCCTCGTAGACCTTGTCCGCGATCGAGCGCGGGAAGCGGATCTCGGATGGATTGTCCCCTTTGCCCCGCTCCTTCACGCACTTGACCACCAGATCCCGACGGTCGTTCTCGCGCGCCATGATCAGGCCGCGTTGCACCGGCAGGTGGTCGAAGGTCAGGTCCAGCACCTTGCTGAACGTCTCGTCGACGGTGGTGCTGGTCACGATCGTCTCGGAGGCCTTGGTCACCAGCGTCAGCAGTTTGCGAAAGCGTTCGACGTCCGGCGGACGAGCCACGAGGGAGGAAAAGTCGACTGCGTCCTGGATGATCGTCTGCGGCCCGAGCTCCTCGCCGGAGAAACCGGCGGGAGTCAGCGATACGCGGGCGCGTTCCTCGTCGCGGAAGACGACGGGAAACTTGTAGAGGTAGATCGTGTCGCCGTCGTTCAGGTCGATGTCGGTGTGCGACAGCTCGTTGACGCGCGTCCCGTTCAGGCTGTCCAGGTCCCTGATGCGCCAGCGCTCGCCCCGCAGGGACAGCTGGGCGTGTTTGCGCGAGATCGACTGCAGCTCGATCACGATGTCGTTGCTGTCGTCGCGTCCCAGCGTGATCTGGTTCTTGTCCAGATCACGCGAGACCTCCTGACCATCGATCTCGTAGACGATTCTCGCGGTCACGGTTTTTCCTCTGGCTTCATGGTCAAAACTCGATACTCATCCCGTCGCGAGCGGCCTCGATCTCCGGAAAGACACCCGTGGCCTGGCGCACGATGCTCTCCATCTGCGAGTCGGTGCGATCGGGATCGTGATGGAACAGCAACAGCCGTTTCGCGTTCGACATGCGCGCCGTCTCGATCGCCTGACGCCAACTGCTGTGGCCCCAGCCGCGGAACGCGCTCTCGTACTCCTCGGGCGTGTACTGAGCGTCGTGAATCAACAGGTCGGCGCCGTCGCTCAGTTGCTGCAACCCGGCGTCGAGCTCGGCTACCCCGCGCTCGTGGTCCGTCGCCAGCACGACCGACCTCGATCCGTGATCCAGGCGAAACGCGACGGCGCCCTGCGGGTGGTTGAGCGGTGCGTGTCGAACGCGGAGCTCGCCGAATCGCAACGGGTCGGTTCCCAGATCGACGTAGCGCTTCTGCGACACGGTTTCGGACAGCGCCACCGGGAACCACGGCGGGCGCAACACGTTCTCGAGCGCGGCGCGGACGCCGTACTCGTTCCAGCCGAAGCCGTAGAACGTGAACAGGTTGTCCGCGTTGTACAGCGGCTTGAAGAACGGCAGGCCGAGCACGTGGTCGAGGTGGTAGTGCGTCATCAGGACGTCGAAGCGCAACCCGCCGCCGGTACCGCCCTGGGGGAGATTCGCCTCGGCCGAGCGCAGGCCGGATCCGCAATCCAGGATCAGCCGATGCGTTGCGGAGAGAGCAAGCTCGAGGCAAGTCGTGTCGCCCCCGTGCACGCGGTGGGTTCCCTCGGGTGTGGGAACCGATCCGCGCGCTCCGTGGATCGTGAGCCTGAGCGAACCGTCGCTCACCGGGGAGCCTCCGCTGCAAGCGTTCCCGGGCCGTTTCGGCCCGATTCGCCTTGTTTTTCACGGGCGACCATCGACTGGCGCTATGTTAACAGCATCGAGGATGCCTGAGACAAGCCCTATTCGCCCCAGCTTGGCCGATTTTGTGAAAAACGGTCGCGGGCGGGTCATCAGAGGCGAGACCGGACGCGGCAGGCGGCCGCTCAGGAGTGAAAGAGATGATCAGCAAAGATTCGAGCGGATTCGGAAAATGGCAGACGGCGATCTCGTGGGTGCTGCTCGTCGCGGCAGCGCTGCTCGCCGCGTGTACGACTCACGAAGCGGACCGAGACCCGGTGTCCGTCGATCTGCCCGACGGCAGTGCGTACGCGATTCCGGCATTCGAATTCGACCGGCCGGCCGTACGACAGGCGGCCGGGCTCGATCGGAAGTGGCAGGAGGCCGGCGCCGCCTACCAGGCGGGCGACTACCGCGGGTCGGAGCAGCTGTTCGGCGAGATCCGCAAAACGGAGGATCGCGATCCGAATCGTCACGATGCCACTCTGTACCAAGGAATCTCTCTTCTCATGCAGGGACGCGAGGACGAGGCACAGGACGTGCTGACGCAGGCCAAGGGCCTGGCCGAAGAGAGCGGGCTACCCGGAACGGTGGACAGCTTCTATATCGGACTGACGGCGATCGCACGCGACGACGCGGACGCTGCGACGGACGCCCTGGCGGGAGCCCTGGGCGGTCCGTTCGACGACGAGGCGCAGGAACTCCTGGCCAGCCTCGAACGACGCTGATCCACAACTGACAACGCAACCCCCCCGGACGTGCCGTCGTTTGCCCGAACGGAGCAGACGGCGGCACCGTCTTTTTTGGGGAGACCCGCGTCGGCCGCCGGTCGTACCGCCACCGTGCATTATGCTGGGGCCCTGGTGGAGGCCGCGCGGTGAGCAACGACCGGACCATTCCCGGAGATTCTCCTTCCGAGGGGCGATCCGACCCGGAACGGGGCGGCTTCGGGAACTACCGCCTGCTGCGCAAGATCGGCGAGGGCGGCATGGGCGAGGTCCACGAGGCCGAGCAGCAGTGGCCGGTCAAGCGCAAGGTCGCCGTCAAACTGATCAAGATGGGCATGGACACCAAGCGTGTCATCGCCCGTTTCGAGTCCGAGCGCCAGACGCTGGCGCTGATGAACCACGCGAACATCGCGCGCGTGTTCGATGCCGGTGCGACGGACGAGGGGCGACCCTACTTCGTCATGGAGTTCGTCGACGGGGCGCCGATCGACGAGTACTGCAAGCGCGCCGGCCTGTCGACGAACGAGAAGCTGGAATTACTGATCGAGGCCTGCTCCGGTATCCAGCACGCGCACCAGAAGGGCATCATCCACCGCGACCTCAAGCCCTCGAACATCCTCGTCATCGAGCAGGACGGCGTGCCGCTGCCGAAGATCATCGACTTCGGCATCGCGAAGGCCACACGGGAGCAGGACGACGGTCGCACCGCCTTCACCGAGTCCGGCCAGCTGATCGGGACGCCGGCGTACATGAGCCCCGAACAGGCCGAGGGGGGGCTCGACATCGATACGCGCTCGGACGTCTACGCGCTGGGCGTGCTGCTCTACGAGCTGCTCGTCGGCGAGGTGCCGTTCGACGTCAGCGACATGGGTGTCGACGAGATGCGGCGTACGATTCGCGAGAGCGAGCCGACGCGCCCCAGTACACGGGTGCAGGGGATGAATGCGGAGCCGACGGTTCCGGACGCCTCGACGGTCAGGGTGCCGCGCGAGATCGTCGCGCGACGCCTGCGCGGCGACCTGGACTGGATCACGCTCAAGGCGCTGGAGAAGGACCGCGTACGGCGCTACGCCTCGGTCGGTCAGCTGTCCGACGACATCAAGCGACACCTGACGAACGAGCCGGTGATGGCGCGTCCGCCGAGCGCGACCTACCGCGTGGCGAAGTTCGTGCGGCGCCACAAGACCGGAGTCGCGGCAGGGATCGCCGTGGCGCTGGCGCTGGTCGCCGGAACGGTCGCCGCGAGCCTGGGCCTGGTGCGGGCGCGCGCGGCGGAGGAACTTGCGCTGGACGAGGCGCAGCGCGCCAACCGCGAGCGCGACGCGGCGCAGCAGATCTCGAACTTCATGTTGCGCCTGTTCGAGATCAACGACCCCAGCGCGGCTCGCGGCAACGAGATCACCGTGCGCGAGATCCTCGATCGCGGTGCCGAGCAGATTCGCTCCGGGCTGTCCGATCGCCTGCTGCAGGCCCGCCTGCTCGACACGATGGGGCGCGTGTACCAGAAGCTGGCGCTGTACGAGCAGGCGCGCCCGCTGCTGGAGGAAGGGCTCGCCACACGGACCGAACTGCTCGGCGACTCGCACCAGGAGACGGCGGACAGCCTGAGCAGCCTCGGGCAACTGCACTACGCCCTGGAAGACTACGATCGTGCCCGCGAGCTCACGGAGCGCGCGCTCGAGATCCGCCGCGTCACGCTGCCGCCGCAACACCCCGATCTGGGCGAGAGCCTGCACAACCTCGGCCTGCTGCTGCAGCTCGAGGGGGACATCGAGGGGGCGCGGGCGGTGCTGGACGAGGCGTCCGACATCCGCATCAAGACGGCGGACGACCGCGGGCTGGGCTCGACGCTGCATGCCCTGGGCAAGCTGCTGCGCGACGCCGGCCAGAGTGAGCGGGCGCGCCAGGTGCTCGATGTGGCGGTGACGTTCCAGCGCCAGAACCTGGCCGCGGATCATCCCGACCTCGCCCGGACCCTGCAGAGCCTCGCCATTCTCCACGCCGAGCAGAAGGACTACGAGCTGGCGCGGCCGCTGTTCGAGGAGGCACTGGAGATCAAGGTCCAGGCCTACGGCGACGCACACCCGCTGGTCGCTTCGACCATGATCGACCTGGCGGATCTGCACATGAGCACGGGCGACCCGCAGTTGGCGCAGCCGCTCTACCTCGGCGCGGTCCGCATCTTACAGTCGGGCCCCGGAGATCAGCTCGGCGACACGCTGTGGAAGCTGGCGCACGCGCACCGCGCGCTCGGCGAGCAGGGGACGGCCGAACGGCTGTTCCGGCTGGCTCTCGAGACGAAACGTGCGGCCGAGGGTGAGGACAGCTACCGTCTCGCGTACGATGAAGCGTGCTACCACGCGCTGGGAGGTCGTAGCGACGAGGCATTCCGTCTACTGCGGCGCTCGATCAAGCTCGGCTTCCCGCAGCCGGAGTACTTCTTCGAAGACAGCGACCTCGCGCTGCTGCATGACGATCCCGAGCTGGCTCAGCTGGTTCGAGAGGCTGTGGCCGCGCGAGCCGCGGAGTAACGCATGACCGACGACCGATCTCGGACCCACCTCGAGCCGGAGGCGCTCGAGCGCATCCTCGACGTCACGCGGCGCCTCGCCGCGCCGATCGATCTCGAGGCGATGCTGGACCAGGTGATCGAGGCTGCGCGCGCCGTGCTCGACGCCGAGCGCGGCAGCGTCTTCCTCTACGACAAGACGCGCGACGAGCTCGTCACATCGGTCGCGACGGGCGTCGAACCGCTGCGACTGCCTGCCGATCGCGGGATCGTCGGCGAGTGCGCGCAGAATCGCACCGCGATCAACGTCCCCGATTGTTACGCCGACCCGCGCTTCAATCAGGAGATCGACAAACAGACCGGGTATCGCTCGCGCTGCCTGTTGACGATCCCGCTCGTCGGCTACGCCGGTGAGCTCGTCGGTGTGCTGCAGCTGCTGAACAAGAGTGGCGGCACGTTCGACGCACGCGACGAGAGCATCGCCACCACGCTGGCGGCGCAATGTGCGGTGGCCCTGCAACGCGCGAAGATGGTCGGCGAGCTGGTCGCCAAGGAGAAGATGGAGCGCGAGCTGGCGGTCGCACGCGAGATCCAGGTCGACATGCTGCCGAAGTCGATGCCGCAGGTGCCGGGTTACGACGTCGCGGGCGCTTGCCGCCCGGCCGACGAGACCGGGGGGGACACGTTCGACGTGCTGCGCCGCGGCGACGACGGGTTGATCGTGCTGCTGGGCGACGCGACCGGGCACGGCATCGGCCCGGCGCTCAGCGTGACCCAGGTGCGCTCGATGCTGCGCATCGCGATGCGCATCGGCGCGGGCCTGGACGACACGTATTCGCAGATCGACGCGCAGCTCTCGGACGACCTGGCGGACAATCGTTTCGTCACCGCGTTCCTCGGCTTGCTGGACCTGAACAGGCACCGCATCGACTATCACTCCGGCGGGCAGGGGCCGCTGCTGCACTTCCACGCCGCGAGCGGCGAGTGCGACTGGCACAAAGCGACGACGCTGCCGATGGGCATGATTGCCGGGATCCCGATGAAACCGCCGGCCACGATGGAGCTGGCGCCGGGCGATATCGTCGGCCTGATGACCGACGGGATCTTCGAGTACGAGAATCCGGCCGGCGAGCAGTTCGGCGAGGCGCGCATCGAGGAGCTCGTGCGCGCGAGCCACGACGCGCCGATGCAGCAACTGGTCGGGACGGTCTTCGCCGCCGTCGACGCCTTCGCCGACGCGGCGCCCCAGGCGGACGACATGACCGTGGTGCTTCTGCGGCGCGCGGCGGGCGCCTGACGGCGGTCGTCCGGGCCCCGCCGACCTTGAGCGACCCACGCGGCTGTGTAAGACTGCGGGCGGATATTTCACCCCCGCACCACTTGTCACGGAGGAACGTCGCATGGGCATGATCAAGGAATTCAAGGACTTTGCCGTCAAGGGTAACGTCGTCGACATGGCGGTCGGCATCATCATCGGCGGGGCGTTCGGCACCATCGTGAAGTCGCTGGTATCCGACGTCATCATGCCGCCGATCGGTCTGGCGCTGGGCGGCGTCGACTTCAGCAACATGTTCATGGTGCTCGGCGAGGGCAGCTTCGAGAGCCTCGAGGCCGCGAAGGAGGCCGGAGCGGCCACGATCAACTACGGCGTCTTCATCAACAACGTGATCAGCTTCATCATCGTCGCCTTCGCCGTCTTCATGCTGGTCAAGGCGGTGAACTCGGCCAAGAAGAAGGAAGAAGCGAAGCCGGCCGCCCCGGCGGCGCCGCCGGCACAGGAAGTGCTGCTGGGCGAGATCCGCGACCTGCTCAAGAAGGGGTAGCGATACGATCTCTGGGGCGTCGCTTCGAACTTTCTCCGAAACGGCGCCCCGGTCCAGTCCACGGCTTGCGCGCTCTTCCGTGCGATGCTCGTACCGTGGCGCCTGGGATAGGAAGATCTACAGTGGAAACTCTCGAGGCGATTTACCAGCGACGCTCGGTCAAGGCTTTCGACCCGCAACACCGCATCTCCAGCGAGCAGGAACGCAAGCTGCTGGAGGCGGCGATCCAGGCCCCGACCAGCTTCAATATCCAGCACTGGAGGTTCGTGATCCTGCGCGACCCACAGTTGCGACAGCGAATCCGAAGCGAGTTCGGCAACGACCAGTCGCAAATGACCGACGCATCGCTGCTGATCCTGATGACCGCCGACAGGAAGGCGTGGACCAAGGAGCCCGAGCGTTACTGGCGCAACGCTCCCGCGGAGGTGGCCAAGATGCTCGTCGACTGGATCGCGCCGTTTCACGAGGGGCGCGAATGGCTGGAGCGCGACGAGGCCCAGCGATCGATCGGGATGGCGATGCAGACCTTGATGCTGGCTGCCAAGTCGATGGGATACGAATCGTGCCCGATGATCGGCTTCGACATCGACGAGGTCGCGAAGCTGGTCCGCCTGCCCGAGGACCACGTGATGGGCCCGATGATCGCGATCGGCAAGGGCACGAATGATCCGTGGCCGAAACCGGGACAGCTCTCGCTCGACGAGGTCGTGGTCGACAACGGCTTCTGAGTCACTGCATCCGGATCGTGAAGACCAGCGCCAAGACTCGATCTCCCGCTAGATCGAGCTGGGCGTTGTTCGAGTTGTTGCCGTCGCCGAGGTCGATCGTCCTCGTGCCTGCGCTGTAGCTGCCGGTATCGGCATCGGCGTCCCCGTCGCCCAGCGCGACGCCCGAGCCGTCGACCTGAGCGAAGATCGCCGCCTCGTCGCACACGCCGCCGGGACAGACCACGCTCGAGGCCAGCGTGTTGTCCGACTCCATCGAGCCGCCCTGATATGTGAAGATCGGGTCGAGCACTTCCTGCAGGCTGACGTCGGTGACCGCTCCCGAGGGGTTATCGACGTAGATCAGGAACTTCACCGGCATGCCGGCCGGGAGTGTGCTGCCGCTGGCGATCGGTGTTCCGTCGGACTGGAACGCCCGCTTGACGATGGCGAGGCCGGGGAAGGCCGTCGCGTTCGCCGAGAACTCCGACGTGTTGGTCGAGGCGTCGGTCGTCGTGGCCGTGATCGGATCCCCGTCGGCCAGAGCCACCGCTGCCGGGACCGTCAGATCGCAGTCGAAGCTGCCGTCGGCCGCGGTCGTGCATGAATCGATGTACCAGCGCCCCTCGCCGTGTGGCACGCTCTGCGCGTCGCCCGCGACCACCTCCCCGTCGTTGTTCCCGTCGTCGGCGGCCTTGAAGAACTCTAGTGTGTGCGTCCCGGCGATCTTCAGCGCCGCCGTACCCACGTAGCCGTCGACGCTCAGTGTCGTGCCGCTCAAACGCGCCGCCGTGACGATCGGATAGTCGAGGACGCGGTTGGGTAGATTGGCGTCGACGGCCCCGTCGTTGGCCGTCACGCCGTCGCCGTTGGGGTTGACGAGACCGATGTTCGTCGAGTCGAGGTCGATGCCCAGGCCTCCGTTCGTGTAGATCGCGTTCTGTGAGATCCGGTTCTGCAGATTGCTCCCCGGGGCATTGCGCTGGGCCAGGACCACTCCGGCGCCGGCGCTCGCGGTCACGACGTTGTGCCGCAGCGTGCTTCCCGTTCCGAACAGGCGGATCCCGCCGTTCTCCACGCCGCCGCTCTCCCCGGAGCGAGAGAACGTGTTGTCCTCGACGGTGAACGGTCCAGCCGCGTTCCAGGACTCGAAGCCGTAGGCCGCGATCCTGTCCGTTCGGTTCTCGCGCACCGTGATCGTCTGGCCGCTCGTACCTTCGACGCTGATCGCGTCGCCATCAGGATTGCCCAGGGCGGGGCGATAGACATCGTTCCCGGAGATCAAGGAGTCGTTGTCGACGATGATCCCGGTATCTTCGGTGAAGGCCACGAAGTTGCCGGTGACGTCGGCGGCCCCGCCGAACACCTCCACACCGTGGGCGATGCGCGAGCCCGCCCCGGGATCCGCGCCGTCGGCATCGACGCCGACGAGGTTCCCCGTGACGGAGCTGCCCGTCCCGGCGGAGATGAGGATACCGGTGTTCGCGGACGGCGCGTTGAACAGCGCCAGGCCGGTCACCGTCGTGTTGCTCGCCGCGACCTCGACGATGATCCCGCGGTCGTTGCCGTCGATCTCGATCTCGGGCAGCGGATAGGAGGGCAGCGTGGGCTCGTCGCCGGTCCCCTCGATACCGTCCGGTCCCGTTCCGACGGCCACCCCGGCCAGCTCCGGATTGCCCGCCGTGCCCGGATTGCTGTCCCCGACGCTCGCCGTCTGCGTCGTACCATCCAGCGACGTGTCGTCGTCGGTGATCGGATCCAGCCGGCTCGCCCCCACGTCGATGGTGGCCACGCCGCGCCCGGCGTCGAAGTTCGGGTCCTTGGCCCGGCTCCACGGGTCGGCGTTCGACGGGATCATGAAGACGCTCGTCTCCGCACCGGTCGTCAGCCCGGCCTGGTCCAGGTTGGCGTTGGTCAACAGGTTGCTGTTGAGGATGAACTGCCGCAGGGATCCCTGGCCGGAGCCGTTGGTATTCACGATCGTGTCGAAGTTGTAGCCGAAGTCCAGGTCGGTCACCGCGATCCCGGTGGTGATCAGCGCCGGCGCCACCGACTGTGCGGTAAGCGTACCCAGGGGCGCCAGCGCCACGTTGGCCGGCGAGTCCTGGCCCGTCGGTACGGCGCCGCCGACCTCGCCGGGGACCGCCACGGCAGTGCCGGTCGAGGCGTCGGTACGGAAGGTCTGCACGGCCAGCTCGGCCCCCGTTGCGCCGGGTCGAGACGAGCCGACGGTGTCGTTGACCACCCGCACCTGGTAGGTTCCGTCGATCAGACCGGTGAAGCCGTATTCCCCGCTCGCGTCGGTCGTCGTCGTGCGCAGGAAGTTCCCCGCTGCACCGTACAGCTCGACCGTGACGCCGGGCCGATCGACGGCGAACGACGGCGCCGCGGCGGCCGCCGTCGCCCGGTCGCGCCCGGCCCCGCCGCCGTAGTTGACGTCCTCGAACACGCGGCCCGCGATCAGGTTCGACTTGACCTGCAGCACCACCGCGTTGAGCACCACCAGGTCCGGGCCCACCGACACCTGCGTCGTGGCCAGCGTGTCTCCGGCGCTGACCAGGCCCGACACGTCGAACGTGTCGAGGTCCATCCCGTACGAGGTCGTCGAGCCTAGCGAGTTGATCGTCGAGTTGTAGACGTTGTCCACCGGGTTGAGTCCGTCGGTCAGGGACGTACCGTTGACTTGCAGGAACTCGTTCGCTCCCGACAGGTCCTCGTCGCCCTCCCAGACCAACGCCGTCGTCTTGGCTTCCGGTGGGTCGGCCGAGAAGATCCCCGTCAACAGGTACGATGCCGAGCCGTTGCGCTCGACGTCGAAGCCGTCGTACAGCACCAGCGTCTTGCCCGACAGCGCGTTGTCCGCGTAGACGACGATCAGCGACCATCCCGCCATCACCGCCCTGGCCCTGCAGTACGGGTCGCCCGTGTCCACCGTCAGGTCGGCGAACGAGTAGCTCCCGTTGCGCTTGGCCACGACCTGGGCCGTGACGTCCTCGAAACCGCTGAAGAACTCGTAGTCGTTGGCTCCCAGGCTGAAGCGCCCCTGGAACGTGCGGTCGGCGGTGACGGCTCCGCCGTCGAAGGTCACGTCGGCGTCCACCGTGGCGCCCGAGCCTCCCCAGTACAGGAAGGCCTCGGAGACGGTCGCCGTGGCCGGGATCCCGGACAGCGTGGCGCTGGCGCTGGGGCCGATCTGGCACGCCGCGCCGCCGCCGCCGTTGGGCTGGGTTCGCAGCGACGCCCCGGTCACCGTGTAGTCCACGAAGCCATGGATCCGGCGATACTGGGTCAGCGGCACGTCGACGATTGCGCTATCGGCGGTCACGTCGGTGTCCTCCGACGCCGCGTTGTTTCCCGGCACGAGGTCGATCTCGTGGGCGGTCACGCTCGCGTTGTTGGTGATCGTCCCCGCGCCGGAGGTGACGACGACGATCTCCACGCTGGCCGTGCCGCTGCTGAGGATCGTCCCCAGGTTGCAGGTGACCGTGGTCGTTCCCGAGCAACTGCCCTGACTCGGCGTGGCCGACTGCAGGGTCACGCCGGCAGGGAGATTGTCGGTCAGGGTCGCGGTGGTGGCCGGGTCGGGGCCGTTGTTCGTCACCAGCAGCGTGTAGACCAGCGGCCCGCCGGTGGGCGCCGGATCGGGCCCGTCGGTCTTGCTCAACGTCAGGTCCGCGGTCTGGACCGTGATGTCGGCGGTGTCCGAGTCGTTGCCGGCGACGGGATCGGCGACGTCGCTGGCGGAGACGCTCGCCGTGTTGACGATGGTCGTGGTGGCCGTACCGGCATCGACCGTGGCGCTGATGGTCAGGGTCTCCGAGGCGCCGTTGGCCATGCTGCCGACCGTCCAGACACCGGTACCGTCGACGTAGGTTCCCTGGGTCGTGGTGTCGGAGACGTACGTCACGCCGCCGGGCAGCAGATCCGTGACCGCGACGTTGGTGGTTGCGCCGGGCCCGTTGTTGTCCAGCACCACGGTGTATTCGATGGTGTCGCCCTCGGTCGGCGTGGCGTCGTCGACCGTCTTGGTCACGGCCAGGTCGGCGGACGCTGCGCTGTAGACGACCTCCATGCAGGGCTGCTCGGATGCCGTACCCCACTCCTTGCTGGTGTACTTGGTCTGCGTCGCCCCCGTGGAGAGGAGCATCAATCCGTCGTTGGTGTGAGTCCCGTCGACCCAATCCTGGACGAGCGACGTCAGATCCACGCCGACCCAGCCCAGGTTCGTGGGATCGATCGAGCCGTGCACGGTGGAGGCGTCGAAATCGGCGGCGGTGTTGGCCCAGGTAGCGCCGAGCTCGGTCCAGCTGTCGGTGATGCGGCGGAGGTCGACCGGAGCTCCGCTCGAGTCTTCTCCGTTCAAGTAGAACCACGCGGTGGCCGCGGTGACCGTCGCGCTGGGCACGATGCTCGACAGGTCGTAGCGGTACACCGGCCGGCCACTGCCTCCCGGGTTGTCGCTGGCGCTCAGCTCGGCCTCGGTTCCCTTGTTCTCGCCGGGGCTACCTTCGTTGAGCCACGAGTCCTGGTCGACGACGAAGTTGCAATCGGCCGGGTCGGAGGCGTCGAGCCCGTACTGAATCTGGACGTTGTCCACGAACAGGTACATCGAGTACTTGCCGGTGACCTCGACACGGACCTGGGTGTCGACACCGATGTAGGCGGTGATGTCGAAGCTCTCGGAGCCGCTGCCGTCGAACGGAGTGTAGGTTGCCACGTTGTCCCAGCCCGAGCCGTTGCCGCGCACGGCCACGTTGACGGGCCCGTTGTTGTCGTTGTTCTGGACGTTGTAGTCGTAGAACAACATCGCCGTCGCGGCTCCTGCCAATCGCCGGTCCAGTTCGCGGTGCCGTCGTTGCCGCCGTAGGAGATGGCGTTGAACTCGTCGCGGACGGTCTCGGCCCATGCGGCGGGCGCGGCAACCAACGTCGCCAGGCACAACACGCCGAGCACGGCCGCGCGGGTGACGGCTTCGCACACGCTTCCGCTCCGGAACTCCATTCCGATCCTGTCCATTCCCCAAGAAAAAGGCCAATTCCTTCAGGGGAGAACTTTGAGTCCTTATAAAGTTGAATCAAGACGATGGAGTGAACTCCGACGCTCGCGGATACTCGACGAGCCCGAGGCTATGCCTAAGTCCTTCTATATCAATGGGATGGGGTCGAAAGGACTCGACCCGGGAGCGACCGATCGA
>JAAELQ010000229.1 GCA_024226515.1 bacterium | reverse complement strand
CGCAAGGCTGTGTCTACACCGCGCGAATTCGGTCATCCGGATGGACCGTCGCCACGAAGATCCTCCACGGGACTACGTGAAGAACGGGATCGTTGTCGGGGAATGATCAGTCAGGCCCGAGCAACTCGGCGGGTGGAGAAGAAAGAAATGACCGACGAAGCCCTCTTCGACTGCGACTCTCTTACCCTTCAGGTCATTTACGGTTTTGATGTCCTCAGTCACCAAGATGCCATCGGTTCCATTGGAGCGATCAAACATCATCACGACTTTGCCATCAATGCCGACAGCGGAGGAGATAATCGCCGAGTCAATTGTTCCTCCCATTCCGTCAAGCGTACCGCGTTGAATTGCTGCATTTTTGTCCTGAAGCGGGTCAATAACAGAGGTCTCTACGGCAATTCCATACTTGTCGAACAGGCCGCGCTCCTCGGCGATGTAGAAAGCGGAGTAGCCTATCCACGTGTTGAATGCGATTCGGATGGGTTGGGCTGAGAGGGCAGGATCCGTGCCGCCATCGCCCCCCCGAAATAGAGGTAGGGAATAACGATGATCGCAATGATGACGAAGGCTGCTACTACTACCGAGTATCGACGTTCCATATGATTGCCCTCTGTTCGCCGTGCGGATGACTAGCCGGATCATAACCGATGTCGTGGGCGTAGAAATCCACTCCGTCGGTCGACATTGAACGGTCACGAGGGGAATCGTTGTGCTTGGGAACATGATGGCGGGCCTGCGGTGATTTCTATTGTGTTTTCAAGTTATTACTGTCGCGAATCCGCAACCA
The DNA here is from genome assembly GCA_024226515.1 of bacterium. Taxonomy (GTDB): domain Bacteria; phylum Acidobacteriota; class Polarisedimenticolia; order Polarisedimenticolales; family Polarisedimenticolaceae; genus JAAELQ01. Next base: position 27,204 of record JAAELQ010000229.1, on the reverse strand, counting down.
AGCACATGGCCGCGCGGGGGCAACCGGCCTGATGGCGTACCACTTCAAGAACCTCGTCTTCGAAGGCGGAGGCGTGAAGGGCGTCGCCTACATCGGCGCCCTGCGCGCGCTGCAAGAGCGCGGGATCCTAGACAACGTCGCGCGCGTGGGCGGCACCTCGGCCGGGGCGATCAACGCCACCATCATGGCCTGCGGCTACACCGTCGAGGAGGCGAACGACATCCTGTGGGGCACCGACTTCCATGAGTTCATGGACGATACGCGTGGGATCTTCCGCAACCTGCATCGCGTGCTGACGAAGTACGGCTGGCACAGGGGCGAGTTCTTTCGGAAGTGGATCGGCCGGGTCATCAAGGCGAAGACCGGCAGGGTCGGCACGACGTTCAAGCAGCTGCGAGCCCTCGCGGGCCCCGATCTGTACATGGTGGCCACCAACGTCGAGACCAAGTTCGCCGAGGTGTTCTCTCACGAGCGCACGCCGGACATGGCGGTGCGCGACGCTGTCCGCATGTCGATGTCGTTCCCGCTGTTCTTCACGGCCGTGCGCCATCGGGGAAAGGGGCTGTACATCGACGGCGGTCTGTTCAACAACTACCCCGTCAAGTTGTTCGACCGCGAGCGCTACGTGCTGCCGCGCGAGCGCAGGACCCTGGCGCGGCGCACCGAGTACTACGAGCGCGACAGGAAGCGGAGTCGGCGCAAGACCTACAAACCGATCTACAACAAGCAAACTCTCGGTCTGCGCCTGGACTCGGAAAACGAAATTGAGATGCTGATTGGACGCCGGCGGCCGAAGGGGAAGAAGATCAACAACTTCTACCGCTACACCACCTCGCTGATCGGCTCGGTGATGAACGCCGAGACCAACCAGCACCTGCACAGCGACGACTGGCAACGAACGGTCTACATCGACACCGTCGGCGTGAAGACGCTCAGCTTCGAGCTGTCGGATCGGGAGAAGAAGCGGCTGGTGGATTCCGGGCGGGCCGGCGTGGAGGGGTACTTCGAGTGGTACGACGCCGCGGCCCGGCGCAAGGCGACGCGGCCGATTCCGCATCCGAAGTACGTGGAGCCTACCGGGTAACTGTCCACTGCACGGCCGGGTTCAGCAGGTCAACACGACCTTGCCGATGGAGGTCCCGCCGCGCAGGTACTGTAACGCGGCAGGCGCCTCGGCGAACGGAAACGTCTTGCCGACGTGCGGTGGCTCCAGGTCGAACTCGGTGATCTCGTCCATCAACCGATCGAATAGCGGTTGGTCTTCCCAGAGCCAGATCAGGTTGAACGCCAGGATCGAGCGGTTGTCGCTGATCATCCACAGCGGGTCGTAGCGCGGTCGCCTGAGGTACTTCCACAGCGACGACAGGTAGCGCGGCCGGTTCTTCCCCGGCGTGTACTCCGCCGCGCCGAAGACGACCATGCGCCCCGTCGGCGCCAGCGCTTCGAACGACCGGCGCTGCACCGTGCCGCCGACGGCGTCCAGCACCAGGTGCAACGGTCGGCCGGCCAGGAGCTGCTCGAGCCGCGCTCGGAAACGAGCGTCGCGCACGATCACCTCGTCGTAGCCGCGCGCCTCGAGAAACCGCTTCTTGTGTTCACCGCTGACGGTGCCGATCGGCAGCGCGCCCAGCGCTCGGCACAGCGCCATCGCCTGCAGGCCGACGCCGCCGGCCGCGCTGTGAACCAGCACGCGCCGGCCCGGTGCGACGTCGCCCAGCGTCGACAGCGCGTACCAGGCGGTCAACGTCTGGGCCAGGTAGGCCGCGCCCTGCTCGAAGCTCCAGCCGTCGGGAATGCGTCGGACCTGCGTGGCCGGGACTTCGAGGTGATCGGCGTAGCCGCCGAAGCGGATACAGCCCATGACGCGATCGCCGACAGCGATCCCCGGGCGATCGACCGATACGCCGAGCTCGAGCACTTCGCCGCTGAACTCCAGCCCCGGGACGAACGGTCCTTTCGGGGTCGCCGAGTAGAGGCCGACCAGCGCGAAGATGTCGGCGAAGTTGAGCCCCACCGCGCGGACGCGCACGCGGACGGAGTCGTCGGTCAGCGGGCCCAGGCTCTCCTCGACCAGCCGCAGCCGATCGATGCGCCCGGCCTTCTCGGTCTTCCACGCCCTGCGCTGCATCGACCCATTATCGTCGATGGAGTGGGCTCCGGTGCGGACCCGCATCGCGGGCGGGCCCGGGCCCAGGAGCTGTTGGCGAATCTCTGACGTCAGGTTTCTTTCTCTTGGGGCTGGTGTTCGAGGCCATTTCGGGGTAGAAAGTCGTCAACTTGCCTACCCGGAGGGTCTCATGCACGATCGAGCGCACGTCCGACGACTTTCGACCGCATGGCTGATCGCGCTGTTCCTGCTCGCCGCCACGGCATGGGCGGAGGAGGGGCGCATCCCGCTCTTCGAGCCGACCGTGATCGATACGCCGGGCAGTTACGTGCTGACGCGCGACATCACCGGCACCTTCCCCGTGCTGGATATCGTCGCCGCGGCCGAGAACGTCGAGATCGATTTGAACGGTTTCAACATCTCGCTCGCAGCAGCGTCCAGCTCGAACGTGATGCGCGTCAGCGGGCTGACCCGCTTCGTCATCCGCAACGGCACGATCGAGCGGCCGGTCGGGTCCTCCTTGATCTTCGGGCTGTTCATGGAGAACACGAAGCAGGTGATTATCGAGGACATCACGTTCAACACGGCCTGGATCACTGGCGAGAACGTCGAGGCGTTCCTGGTGCGGCGAAACGTCTGGCCGCTGGAGGACGGGGTCAAGTTCGCCGAGCTCGGATCACCGACGGTGCCGATGACGGGCTCCATCGAGGAAAACATGCTGGCCAACGGGAACATCATCGTGCAAAGCGCGGCCGGCAACTCCGGCGTCAGCGCCCGAGTGGTCAACAACCGCATCACCGGAGGCGGCTTCTGGGGCATCTACCTCAGCCGACAGTCCGGATGCGTGATCGAGGGAAACCGCGTTTCCGATCAGGACGGGACCGGCATCTCGCTGAGCACGGTAAACGACTGCCTGATCGTCGGGAACGTGGTTCGCAACTCCGGCGCTAGCGGAATCTACTTGTCATCGTCCACCGGCAACAGGCTACTGAACAACGTGAGCAACGAGAACGGCGGCTCCATGGACCCGTTCCTGGGGTCGGGCATCCACCTGGCGGCCTCCGGACGGAACTACCTCGAGGGCAACACCACCGTCGGCAACCTGAAGGCCGGCATCCACCTGGACATCAACAGCTCCGGCAACGTCTACAGCCGCAACATGGCGCGGGTCAACGCAGCCAGCCCGGGCGGCGCGGGCTGCACCAACCCGGCGATCACGACCTGCCCCGCTCCGTACGGTACCGGGTCGGCGGCTCCGGATCTGTGCGACAACGGTATCGGGAACTCCACGATGTGCGACAACATGATGCCGGGGCCGCCGCGTAGCTGAACGATCCCGATCTATCCGGCGCGTTCCGCGAGGATCGAGCGGATGGCCGCGGTGCATTCGTCGTCGTCGAGCACCGGCGCGACGTCCATGTCCATGTGCGGGTTCCACCTCGCGATGTAGCGATGGACCGCGGCGGCGTCCGTCGCCTCGATGATCGCGACGCCCGTGCGGCTGGCCAGCTCGTGCCAGCGTCCGATGAGCTTCACGCCCTCGCCCGCGTCCGCGCGCTGCTCGGGGGTCAGCGAGTCCCACAGCTCGAGGATCGGAATCCACTTGTCCTGATCGATACTCCACGTCGCCATGAACTTCATAGGTCTCTCTCCGTGTCAGGTCGATTGGGTTGAAGCGCCTAGTCTAGCCTGAGAAAACGCAGTTCTCTCCACTTGCTCACAACTCCCTCATGTCTTCGGGTGCCGGACGCGCTACCCTTCGGCGCATGCAGACGAAAGTCCTGATCGTCGGCGGGACGTTGGCCGCGTTGCTCGTCGCGCTCGTCCTCTTCTCGCTGACCGCCGGCCGGCGGATCGCCGGTCAGGACGCCCGCCCCGTCCCTGGGGCGTCCTTTGCGTCGGCGGAGGTCGAGCGCCACCCGCCGTCGGCGGACCAGCGCGGGTTCCTCTACGGTCGCGTCACCGTCGATGACGGCGGCACGCACGAGGGGCGGCTGCGCTGGGGGGGCGGCGAGGAGGCGTTCTGGGGCGACTACTTCAACGGCACCAAGGAGGAGAACCCCTGGGGCGCCCACGTCCCGGCCGAACAGCTCGTGCAGCGCAAGCCCGTCACGGTTCTCGGCGTCCAGGTCTCCGAGCGAGAGAAGTCGGTCCCCCTGCGCCGGCCGTTCATGGTGCGCTTCGGCGACATCGCGCGCATCGAAACTCCCGACGGCGGCCTGCGGGTGATCCTCAAGAGCGGCACTGCGTTCGATCTCGACCGCATGGGCGCCGACGACCTCGCCGACGGCTTGCGGGTGTGGGACCGCGACACCGGCAGCGTCATGGACCTCCCCGAGCGACGGATTCGCAGCGTCGAGTTCTTACCCGGCGCAGCCCAGGGCGACGCCCCGTACCGGCTGCACGGCACCGTGCGCACGCAGCACGGCGAGTTCACCGGCTTCGTCCAGTGGGACCGGAGGGAGGGCGTCGGCTCCGACACGCTCGAAGGTCGCTCCGACGAGGAGGGCACGATCGGCATTCCGTACGAGACGATGCGCTCGATCGAGCGCCGGTCGCGCGACAGCGTGCTGGTGACCCTGCTCGACGGTCGCGAGGTCGTGCTGTCCGACAGGCGCGAGGTCAGCCGGGACAATCGCGGGATCTACGTCGACGACGTGCGCTACGGGCGGGTGCTGATTCGCTGGGACTCCTTCGAGCGCTTCGACCTCGCTCCCGCCGGAAGCGGCCCCGGCTACGACGACTATCCGACCGGGCGCCCGTTGACGGGCAGCGTCACCACGCGCGCCGGCGACGTGCTGACGGGCCGGCTGGTCTTCGACCTCGACGAGAGCGAGACCAGCGATACGCTCGACGCGCCGCTGGCCGGGGTGAACTACACGATCCTCTTCGGCCTGGTCGCCTCGATCGTGCTTCCCGATCTCGACGGTCGGCCCGCGACGGTGACGCTTCACGGCGGCGAGGAGCTGCGGCTGGAGCGGGCCGGCGATCTCGCCGTGCAGAACGGCGGCACGCTGATCTTCGTCGACGACGGTCCGCGTGCCGACTACGTGTCGTGGAACGACGTCGAGCGGATCGACTTCGAGCGCCCGGCGGCGATGTACCCGCCGCACGGCGAGAGTCCTCCGGCGCCACGCTGAAACGGATCGCCGCGGCCGTAGGCGATGTTCATTCGCGACTTGGCACCGACCCGCAATCACGGTACGTTGCCAACCGGGGAGGGGTTCAACGTGTGCAAGTTGCGGCGGGCACTGTCAGGTCTCGCGATCGTCGTCGCCACCCTTCCCGCCCAGGCCGATGTCTGGGCCGAGCTCTCCCTCGACGACCTCCACGGCATCTACCAGCTGGACGCGGCAGCCAACACCTGGCACACCGGAGCCATCCGCCCTTCCGAGGCCCGTCTCGTCTGGGCCAACGCCGGAGGCGTCTACTGGAATCTCGAACCGGATCTGCAGAACGGCCGCCTGCTCGTCGGACCGGATTGCCCGTACTACGACGAGCTTCTGCCGAACAACTTCGACATCGTGCTCGAGACGGATGCATTCGGCGACCCGCTCCCGGTCGTCAGCGGATTCGATTTCAACGGCAGCTTCCATCGGCTCGTATCCGCCGCTCCGCCCATGGACTTCGTCCTTCAGGAAGACATCCCGGGCCTGTCCGGACACTTCAAGTCGGCGGTGACCTCGTTTCTCCAGGCGAAGTCGGAGTACGAGGGCGGGATGTACGCACAGGCCGGGAGTACGCTCGATGCGCTGTGGGCGCAGTACCCGGTGGGTGACTCCGTCTGGTGGTCGATCTTCTCGGACACGCCGTTCGGATTGAATCTCGGAACGCCCCCCGCTTACTACGGTCTACGACAGTTGACGGACATGACCGACTGGCGCCTCGCGAATCCCGGTCACCCCGGGGCCCCGAGGACGATCCGACTCTCCGTGCTGCTCGTCGGGCACTCGAGCGGCATCGAACCGCGGACCCTCGAAGAGCTGGAGACCGGCGCAGGCGTTCCGGTCACCCACGATCTCGACGCACGTGTCGCGCTCGACAGCCACGCCGCGATCCACGAGTCGCTGGGGATGTTCAAGGAGTACGTGCATACGATCACGAGAGGAGTCCTCGAGATCGAGACCCACATCATCGCGCTGCCCGATCTCGACGTCGCGGTGCATGCGTCGACGTCGAACGGGGTGAACTTCGCGACGATCTCCAACCACTGGGAAGCGTTCGCCGGCGTCTCGGAGGCCGACATCGCGTCCACCGACTGGTGGTGGATCCTCTACCCCTCGCACGTCCCCGAACAGTACGACGACTTTCAGTACACCTCGTTCATCGCGGGTGGATTGGGCGGCGGCCCGAACGGCTCTCCGAGCATGATCTCCGACGACCGATGGGTCGTCCGCGTGGCCGGGCACCTGGGGCTGGGAGCCTACGACCCGCGCGAGCGGATGACCTATCTCCCGCAATGGTTGCAGCACGAGATGTTCCACTACTTCTATCAGGTGTGGCACGAGTTCGGCCTCGAGGCGCAATCGCACCAGTGGTTCGATCTCGGTACCTGGCCGGCCGACTTCGAGGGCCAGTTCGAGCCCGACTACTATCACGAGTCGGTGTTCAAGCGACTGCAAGATGCCGCGTTGCCGCTGCACGTCGGCCTGCGCCGCGCGACGGCGGACGCCCCCTGGGACGAGGTCGAGCCGGCCGACGTCATCGGCGTCTACGAGCGCCTGCCCGTCCAGAACGCATGGCACGTCGGAGACATCACGCTCGACGGGTCGCCGCTTCGCTGGCGCAACACCGCGGGCGTGTCCTGGAATCTCGACCCGGACCTCGACCACGGGGCGCTGCGCATCGGCCCGGACTGTCCGTACTACGACCCCGACGTCAGCAACGACTTTCGGCTGGCGCTGGAGCGCGAACACGAGCTGGGCGACCTCGTCCCTGTCCTCGACGGCTTCTCGTTCAACGGCGAGCTGTATACGCGGCAGGCATCGTGCGAGAGTCGGATTCCGAGCGTCGTCTTTCCCGATACGGAGTCCTTCGTGTGGGATGCCGGCGCTGTACCGGCTGCCGTGTTCGTGCAGGGCTGGGACGCGGAGATTGCGGCGCGCGCTCCGAGTATCGTGAGCACGCCGCTGCCGACCACGGCGAGCGGCTCGCATGACGTGTCGGGCAGCGACCCGCCGCCGCGGAAGATGCAGTGGTGGATGCTGCGCGCCGCGGGCGACGCCGCCCTGTGCAATATCACCTGGTCGTCCGGCGGAGCGGGAGAGGTAGCCGGGCGCGACGCGGCGTTGCCCTGACCGGGAACCGAGCGCATGAGCGGACTGTTGTTCATCTGGCTGCCGGGACTGGGCGCGGCGCTGGGACTGGCCTTCGCGATCTGGCTGGTCAGCCTCGCGCGGCGCGACGCCAGCGTGCTCGACACTGAACAACGTATCCCGGGTCGTGAAGTCGATGTCCAGGGCACCCAGGCGAGCGCGGCCCGTAGGCCGAGATCGATTAATATCAATAATTAAAGTCGAGAACTCGATGGACTAGTGCCCGGAATTCCATATATTTAATCTGTGGTTTTCGGCTAGACTGGGTAGGTAGCCGCCGGAACCGGCCGAGGTTGCTGACCAGTAAGAGGATAGGATAACCTTGGTGCTTCGGTCCCCGGTCACACTCACCTCGGAGTAAGCGGATGAAGCTTGCGCACCTCTCGCGCCTGATCGTCGCGTCGTTGGCGGTGGCGTCTGTTTGCGCACCGGGGCTGGCACAAGACCCGTCGTCCGACCTCGGCACCACGGAAAAGTCCAGGAAAGAGCTAATCGCTCGCTACGGGGCACACGTCACGGTCGTCGCGCCCGCGACTCCCGATCACGTGAGAGTCCGGTTGCAGAAGAGCGACTTCCGTGAGAGTTGGTCGTACCTCAACCGCGTCTCGAAGGGCGCCAAGTACGATCAGACCGAGCTGCGCTGGGCCAACGAGGTCTGCCGGCTGTGGACGGAGATCAAGGGGTACGGTGTCATCCGCCACGACGGCGAGTTCATGCCGGTGCGTTCCGACCTCGAGGTGGACCTCGAGCGATGGAAACTCAAGGGGAAGAACATCTCCAACAAAGAGAAGTCGTTCTTCATCCCGGGCGGTTTCGTCGCCGGCGACACATCTTCCGCCAAGCAGTTCGACGAAGAGTTCGAGCCCGCCGAGCGCAGGGCGTCGAACTGGGAGTCCGCGGTGGCCAGCTTCGTCGCGCTGTCGGGCGAGAAGGTCACCCCCGCCGAGTTGGTCGACCTGACCGAGCAGCTCGGCGACGACTGAACCGCCTTACTGTTCCCGAAAGAAGAAATCCAGCTCGAGATCGACGATCGCCTGCGGTTGGTTGACGAAGTCCGTGTCGAGTACGGGCAGCGAGACGCGCCACGCCGCGTGATGCGAAGCGTATCCGACCTGTAGCGGTCGAATGCAATCCAGCTGACCCTCGTTCTTCGCGCAGAACAGCCGGAACAACGGATCCTTCGAGATCTCCTTCGGATAGATCTTGCGCAAGACACCGACCCGCGTCACCTGGGAGGTATGGCGCTCTGCCTCCCAGTGACAGCGGAAGTAGCCGTCGGGGTAGGCGTACTCCACGGTCAGCGCGTGATACAACTCGGCCAGTTCGTGCAGGAAGAAGTGCAGGAAGGTGTGCAGCAGCACGAACTCCTCGACCGCCTCGCGCAGGGCCGTCACGTCCGGTGTGTCGTCGTAGCCGCCCAGCTGAAACCGCCGGTCGATGGCGCGCTTCAGCTCGACCAGGACGACGTCGATATCGCCGACGTCCAGCAGCTGCAAGCCCTCGAACTCGGCGCAAAGCTTGTTCGGAACCGAGTCGCAGCTCATGCAGCGACCGAACATCGCCCTCAGGGGAGGCGCCGGCGAAGTCACGGAATACGTGCCGGACGTCTGCTTCGAGTACGCTCGCACCTCGCCGGGACACATCTCCCAGCCTTTGCTCGTGCGGCTCTTCCGGATCGGCCCCTCGGCGTCGAGCCACGCCGTCGAGGTATCGTGAACGAAAGCGCTCAGCCAGACCCACGTTCGCTGCTTGTAGTCGACCAGGTACGCCGCGTCGTGGTAGTGCTGCTTGGCCTGGGAGTTCAACGCCTTCGTCTTCGCCTGCTCGAGTGCCTGCGACTCGATATCCCACGTCTGTGGCTTGATCAGACCACCGTCCTGCGCGCGCTGCAGGTTCTTCGGCCGGATCACGATCGGGTAGGTATCCGACGCCGCATCGTGACACAACGTGAGGATTCCGTCGGTGTACGGATCCAGCCGCTCGGCCAGCCAGCGGACGTCCGACTCGTCGCCCGCGATGTGTGCATACGGGAGGCGGAGATCTCCCTGCTCCGCGCAGGGCGGGATCGTCACCGTCGACTTCGTGAGCACCGGAGTCGTGCCGGTCTGACAGGTGCGCGCAGAGCATCCAGTGGCAAGCGAGCCGATCAGGACGGCCAGGACGAGGATCGTCCGGGACGTCGTAAACCATGACGCGCGATCGCTCGTCGCTTGCACGGACCGTCCTTTCACGATCGAGCTGTTGGCGGGGCGATTCTCGGCTGAACTCCGGGCCGCAACATTAGAAGCGGGCGAATACAGTGTCAACCGGGGTTTGCTCTGCATCGAGGCGTCTTTCAAGTACGGGACGATCATTCTTCAAGTACTCCCCGAGAGCTAGGCCAGCTTCTGCCCCGGCTCGACCGGACGATCCGGTCGCACCAGGACCGTGCCGTTCTCGGCACACACGATGGCCAGGACGAGCACCTCGGATTTGAACCCGGCCACGCGGCGCGGCGGGAAGTTGACCACCGCGATGATCCGCGTGCCGACGAGATCCGAGGGCTCGTAGTTGTCGCACAGCTGCGCCGAGCTCTGCTTGACGCCGATCTCGTCGCCGAAATCGATCGTCATCGCGTAGGCCGGGTGCCGCGCATCGGCGTTCGGCTCCGCGCTAAGCACTTCGCCGACGCGGATGTCCAGTTTCGTCAGATCGTCGATCGTCGCCATGGCCGTCTCCTTCCAGCAGCTGGATGTCCAGCGGGATCTCGTTGTGCGGGATGAGCGAGTCGTACGGGTGCGACGCGTGCTCTTCGGTCGTCGGATGACGCGTGAAGAGGATCAGCATATCGCGGGTCGCGCGGCTCTTCGGGTCCTCCGCGCCCACCGGGGTCACGGTGTGCTTCAGCTCGTGGTCGACGATCAGCAGCGTGTCGAGGAAGTGCCGGTGCTGGTGCCGGCCGAGCACCAGATCCTCGTCCACCTCGTCCCAGCGCAGGCCGTTCTTCTGACGCGGGTCGTGGACGTGGGTCACCGCGCTATCGCCGGTGATGTTGTCCAGGCCCAGCAGCGTCGTCATCGTGTGGTCCACGCCGTCGCTGTGAACGCCCTCGGCCGCCGGCTCGCCGACCAGCTTCGGGGTGGTGATGGTCCTCAGGTGGAACACCGTCGAGACCCGCTGCTGCGAATCGTAGTCCAGCTTCGGACGGCGTTGGACGTCGATGTCCCTGGTCACGGCCGCCTGGAAGCGCATCAGCGCCTGGAATCCCGTGTTGAGCTGGAGGTCGTCCTGGATGCCACGGAACTCGCGGACCTTCCCCGAGTCGTGGCGGACGAAGTCCTCGTCCTTCGTCAAGATGAACGGCTGGAACTCCAGCCGCTGCAGCCGGTTCTGCTCGTAGTCGAAGCAGAAGCGCCCGTTGCGCGACTCGCGGAACCGAAGCGTCGGGTCGGCCGCCAGGTTCTCGCTGGCGGTCCGCAGGGCCTCGATGTCCTCCGGGGTGGCCCCCAGACCGAGCAGGATCTCCTCCATCCGATCGCCCGGGATGAACGTGTAGCGCTCGCGCGCGTACTCGTCTCGGATCTCTTCCACCTGTTTCGCGATATCGATCATCGTGCGCTCCTTCCCGATTCGTCGTTCGAGGTTGCTCCCACCTTCGGCACTTTTTTCGGGACAGCGCGGAGACAAGCTCAGAACTCGGGAAGCCGGAACCCTCGGCGGGAAGGAAATAGCGACAGAACCGCTGGAAACAGATGGATTCGTTCCGAACGTGGAACGCTGGAGTTTCTGGACAGAAACGCCGATGTGCCCGATTCGAGCCCAGGTAGATCAGTCGGCTCAGATTGCTCAGAAAAGGGTGGCGGGGGCCCGGATTCTAGTCCTCGTCGAGCAGGTCGACGTCCTTGTCCGCGGGCTCGTAGTCCATGGAGGCTTCGCGGACGCTCGTGCGGTTCATGACCGGCTGCTTCGGGTGCCATTCAGCGCCCCGCTCGATGCCCTTGCGATGCACGGTCCGAACCAGCGCGTACTTGTCGACGATGCCGAACTGGCGGCCGATCTTGCGGAATCTGCGCAGCACCTGCTCGATGTCCTTGCGCATGCACTGGGACTCGTCGACGGCGCCGTAGCGGTGCCGCTGTAGCACCTTCGCCAGCGTCCCGTAGGGCACCACCTTCAAGTCGGTGATATCGAACAGCGACTTCAACATCACGTGCTGCTCCGGCGTCACCGGGATGCTGTTGCGCTCGACATCGACGATTCTAGGCATCTGCCAGTCCAGCCGGTACGGGGGCTCCGCGACGAATTTCGCGTGGTTGCTGCCAGTGCGCACGCACGACTTGGGCGGCACGTCGTAACCGTGGCCGACCGTGTGGTTGTAAACGATGTCGATCCCGCCGAGGATGTCCGGCAGGTCGTAGACCGCCGGATGGATGAAGTACAGTTCGCTCTTGGGCCTCACCATCGTGCGCGGTGCGTTGGCGGACGTCTCGAAATTGAACTTCTGCTTTCCATCCTTGCCTGCCCAGCCGAGCAGGCCCCAGTAGCACAGCACGTCATACGGGTTGAGCGCTGCCAGGGCCGGCACCTGCTCCTTGACCTCCGCCCGCGCCTCGCCAAGCTGCTCTCGCGTGACGATGTTCCTGCGAAGACGTGTCAGCAGGTACGTCGTCGGCGGCAGCCGGTCGAGCTCGTTGTTGGGGGCCAGATCCTGGAGAACCGCGTCGCTCTCGGAGGTGACCTCTCGGGCGATCATCCCTGCTGCATTGGCGACCCCGGCCCGCAACTTCTCGGCCAGGCTTTCCGGTTTCTCGTTGCGAGTCGCGCCGCGTAGCTGATGCCACAGCGAGTTGCCCATGTAGATCAGATCCCGCGCGCGATAGAACGTGTGACGGCAGATGTACTCGAAGATCGGCTCGGGCGGGCAGGGGCTCTGGGTCGCCGTGACCTCGCCGAGCCCGAGGAGGCGGGTGACCCACGGATCGTCGCTGGTGCCGAAGCGCACCATCTCGGGAGGTAAGGCCTGGATCTTCCACTCGAACAGACTCCGCAACGAGTGAATATCCCAGACTATGTCCTTCACGTTGTCCGGACCGGCGATGCGCGTCCAGTTGGGGTCCTCATGCTGCATGTGATCGTAGATCTCGCGCCGCATCGCCGTCACGATGTGGATCTTCGGCAGCTCTCTGCGTAGGAACGAGATCGCGTGGTAGAAACTGGTCAAGTTCACGTTCCAGAAGCTGGGCGAGTCGTGGTATTCGTCGTCCGCGTCGTCAAGAAACAGGTATGCCGTCACGTCGACGTTTTTCAGATGTTCGATGAACTCTCGGCGATTGAACTTGTCGAGCAACCAGCGACGCGCCCGGTACTGGTGCGACAGACGCGGCAGGACCTCGTTGAAGATGCTCGCCGTCCGGCTGAGCTGGTCGAGCGAGATGCCCGCCTCTTTGAGTCGCTCCTCCAGACCGTCCATGAACGCCTTGCGCGCGGCGCGATCCAGACCCGAATCTCGCAGCCCGTCCGCGATCACTCGAGCGACGCGCAGCGCCAGCACCGTCTCCCAGACAACTTTCAAATGTTTGGGTAGCCGATCGTCGTCGATCGCCTGCAGCTCCGGCAGCGAGAACTCGGTCGACAGGCACATCGGCTCGTACTCGCAGAGCTTGATCCCGCTGGAGCGCCGATCGTAGTAGAGCTTGCGCAACATGTGCGTCTTCCCGCCGCCGCGACGGCTTGTAAACGCCAGCGATCCGGACTGGATCGAGAACTGCATGTTCGGCATGTTGCAGAAGCCGTCGCGAACCTCGTCACCGCTCATTTGCGAAGCGAAGGGACGACCGAACGGCAGTTCAATTGGGGCGGTTTCGCGATTGCTCATGCCGGGATTCTCCGGTCACGATCTGGTGGTGTCAAGGAACTGACGTCTTGATCGTGACCGAGCGACCCAGGTTTTTCACTCTTTTCGTTGCATATAGACAACGCATCGCTCGGGCCGTGAAACGGACCGGCCGATTTGCCCGTAGGCGATACTACGGGGCGAGGAGGGCCGGGCATGGACGAGGCACAGGCAAACGGTTCGACCGGGGAACGGGCGCTGCGGGTCTGGCCCGGTGTGGCCCTGGTGCTGCTGCAGTGGTCGGTCTGGTGGGGGCTTCCCCTGGTGTCCTCCAAAATGACGTTTCAGATGATCTCCGCGTTCGGCGGGATGATCTGCGGCGCGCTCGTCGTCCTGTGGTGGGTGTTCCTCAGCCGCGCCCGCTGGGTCGACCGCCTGGTCGGGGCCGCGCTTCTCGTCGGCTCGCTCGCGCTGACGACTCGACTGGTTCATGATTCGGTCGCGACGGCGGGGATGGGGTTCATGTACTTCGTCTACGCGATTCCCGTTTCGTGTCTCGCCTTCGTCCTGTGGGCGGTGCTGGCGCGCGGTCTTGCTCTCGGCGTTCGCCGGGTGACGATGGTCGCGGCGATCGTGCTGGCCTGTCTGCCGTTCGTCCTGATCCGGCACGCCGGTGTGGACGGTGACAACTCCGTCGACGCCAGGTGGCGCTGGTCGCAGAGCCCCGAGCAGCGCCTGCTGGCCGCGGGAGAGGAGACGCCGGCCGTGTCCGGCTCGCCGGTGGACGGCGCTCTCGACTGGCCCGGTTTTCGCGGACCGGGACGCGACGGGACGGTGCCGCACGTGCGGATCGCGACCGACTGGTCGACGGCGCCTCCCGTCGAGCTCTGGCGGCGCCAGGTCGGACCGGGTTGGTCGTCGTTCGCGGTGCTCGGCAACCTGTTGTTCACGCAGGAGCAGCGCGGGGAAGAGGAGATCGTCGCCGCGTACGAAATCGAGACGGGCCAACCCGTGTGGCGACATCGCGATGCCGCGCGGTTCTACGAGTCGCAGGGGGGCGCCGGCCCGCGCGGTACGCCGGCGGTGCACGACGGCCGCGTGTACTCGCTGGGCGCCACCGGGATCCTCAACGCGCTGGAAGCCTCCGTCGGCACTCGCCTGTGGTCGCGCGACGCCACGGCGGACACCGGTGCGGAGGTTCCCTACTGGGGCGTTTCCGCCTCGCCGCTGGTCGTCGACGACATGCTGGTCGTGGCCGTCTCCGGGACACTGGCGGGTTACGATCTCGCGACGGGCGATGTGCGCTGGATCGGTCCGGACGGCGGCATCGGTTACAGCTCGCCGCACCTGACGACGATCGACGACGTCACGCAGGTCCTGCAGGCCACCGCCACCGGGCTGACCGGCGTCGCCCCGGCGGACGGCACCGTGCTGTGGGAGCACGCGTGGGAGGGGTTCCCGATGGTGCAGCCCGCCCGCACGCCCGACGGGGACGTCCTGTTCAGCGCGAACGTGGAGCTGGGGATGCGGCGGCTTGCCGTCGCGCCGGGCGCCGACGGTTGGACGGTCGAGGAACGCTGGACGACGATGCGGCTGAAGCCCTACTTCAACGACTTCGTCGTCCACGGCGGGCACGCGTACGGATTCGACAAGGCGATCCTGGCCTGCATCGACCTCGAGAGCGGCGAACGCGTGTGGAAGGGCGGTCGCTACGGTTACGGGCAGATGGTTCTGCTTCCCGATCAGGATCTGCTGCTGGTGCTGTCGGAGAAGGGCCGGCTGGCCCTGGTTCAAGCCTCGCCCGACGGGTTCCACGAGGTCGCGGGTATGGAGGCGCTGGACGGAAAGACGTGGAATCACCCCGTGGTCGTGGGCGATCTGCTGCTGATCCGTAACGACCGGGAGATGGCGGCGTTTCGGCTCTAGACGCCGGTTGCCCCGGCCTCGCCTGCGGATGATCTTCTCCTCTGGAGACGAAGATCATGCGCGATCGGATTCCGTCGCTACGCCCGGGCTTCTGCGTTGTCGTGGTCCTGCTGGCCACCCTCGGTTGCGGCGACGGCCCGGACACCGCGCCCGAGTTGTCGGGCCTGAGCCTCGGCATGTCGTACCCCGACGTCGCCTCGCTGGCCGGTGGCGAGTGCGATGCGATCCACGATCGGGGGGTGCGGCAGCTGCTGTGGCGTTACGAGGACGGCAGCCTGGTCGAGGCCACGATCCATGACGGCCGGCTCTCGGGCCTGGAGTACGACGACGGCGGCGAGCCTCGCGACCGGAGCGTCGCGGCGATGCGCGTCCGCACCTCGGTCCAGTCCGACATGAGCGCGCCGATGCTGCGCGAGCTTCTCGGCGATCACGCGGTCACGTACGACGACACCAGCGATCGCGAGTGCCTCTGGAGCTGGAGCGACGGGTCACTGACCGCGATCTTCATGCGCGGCGGGCTCGAGCGGGCGACGTGGCAGCCGGCATCCGACGGCCCGGCGCAGACCCTGGTCGCGGTCGACGACCCCGTGCCGCTGCTGGTCCGGGGGCTGAGCAGCCATCGGCCGTCCGACCGCTACCGCGCGCTGCACGCGCTGGAAGATGCCGATGACTCGCGCATCGCGGACGCGCTGCTGGAACTGCTGGGCCGCGAGACCGAGCGCGGGAACCGCGGCCGGGCGGTGATGCTGCTGGCCCGGGCCGGCGACGTGCGCGCCGGCGACGTGCTGCTGCGGTTCCTCGACGAGCGGCCGCTGCAGCGCGAGGTGATCGAGGCCCTGGGGATGATCGGGGACGCTCGAGCGGAGATCCGTCTGGAGTGGACGCAGGAGAACGTCGAGGACGCGGAGATGCGGCGCGAGATTTCGCGCGCGCGCAGGGGTATCAAGCGTCGCACCGGCCGCAACGCGTCGTGGGAGCGAGGCCGGTGATCACTCGATGAAGTCGACGATGTCCTGCATGCGGTAGCGCCGAGCCAGGCGCAGCAGGCGCTGCAGGGTCTGGGGATCGAGGCGGGTGGGTGCGGCTCCGCGATCGTAGAGCAGGCGCACCGCGCTCGCGTCGTCCCGACTCACCGCCTCGGCGAGCGCGCTGCGACCGGACGCAACCACAGCGTCGACGTGCGCGCCCGCGTCGAGCAGCGCCTCGAGCATGGTCTTGCGCTTGTGCACCGCCGCCCAGTGCAGCGCGGTGCGACCGTCGTCGTCGGTCCAGTTCGTCGCGACGGACGGGCGACCGGGATCTGCGCCGGCCTCGAGCAGCCGGCGCACCATGCTCGTGTCGTCCTGCCGTGCGGCGATGACGATCGCCGACCGCGTGTCGGGGTCGACGCCGTGGTCGAGCAGCCACGGGACCACGCGCGCGTCGCCGCGCATCACGGCGACCGGCAGCGCGTCCTCGGCGCGGGCGCCGCGCTCGATCAGCAGCGGGAAGATCCCATGCGCGTCGGGCCGGTGGCCGGACGCGTAGCCGATGGGGGTCAGGTCGCCGTAGCGCTCGCTGTGGAGCGTGCGGCAGATCAGCTCGGGATGGCTGTCGAGGTGTTCGCGCAGCTTGTTCGGGGTGTCGATCGCGAGGTCGCGCCGGAAGGCGTCGACGGCGAACTGCGACAGGCTCGACGTGTCCAGCGTGGCGCAGTCGAGCGCCGGCGCAGGTATCGTCGGCGACGGCGAGCGGTCGTCGCCGCCGCAACCGGCCGCGAACAGCACGGCCACGAGGCCGACGTACGTCCCGAGGCTTCGACTCCTGGCCACCGAGTCCTCCCGCAGCGGGATTCTATACCTCCCGGCGGGCTAGTCGCAGCCGGCGGTCGCCTGGTGCTCCACGCAAGGTGTCGTCGATCTCGGCCGTGGGTCACCCGAGCCGTCCACTCCGTAGCTGCCCTCGACGTCGTCGGCGAGCGGCACGACCAGGTAGAACCGACTGCCCGGGTCCGGTGAGACGGTCGCCTGCGTTGCCGGAGTGCTGCAGACGATCGGCTGCGTGTCGTGCCAGCTGCCGAACGAGCCGGCGTAGACGGCGTACTCCGTCGCGGCCGCGCTGCAGCTTGCGCTCCACGTCATGACGATGTCGGTCACGTCGTCGGGGCTCTTGTTCAGGATCAGCGGCGGCAGCGCGTCGCCTCCGTCCGGAGTTCCTCCGGGCGAGGCCGGCCTCGCGTCGGCCTCGTTGGACCAGGCGGAGCTGCCCGTACGCGTGCGGTACGCCGCGACGCGGTAGTAGTACAGCGTGCCCGCGGTGACCGTCGTATCGCTGAACTCCGTCGTGTCGGCCGGCGCGACGGCGATCTGCACGAAGCCGCTGCCGGACGTTTCCGAGCGCTCGATGCGGAACTCGTCCTCGTCGCTCGAGCCGTCGGTCCAGCTCAGGTCGACGCGGCCCGCGTCCCAGGCCGTCGCGCTCAACGTCGTCGGGGCAAGCGGGATGCCTCCGGCGAGCACGATGCCGCTGATCGGTTCTGCGATCCTCACGTTGTCGAAGTTGATCTGGTACGTCGCCGACGCGCCCGGCTCGTCGTAGAACCCGGGCGGCCGGTAGTCGCGCAGCAAGCGCACCGCGGCGTCGAGCGCTGCCGGGTCCGGGTCGATGTCGTCGATCGGCATGGTTCCGACGGCCGACGGGTGCGAGGGGGCGAAGCAGGGCGGGATCTGCAGCGGCGTCGCGCCCTGCTGGCAGAACATCACCTCGACGGCGCGGTGGAAGGTCGCCCCGGGGCCCATCAGAAACTCCGGGTCCTGGACGACCGCGTTGCCCAGCGCCTCGATCGCCACCGGCTCGGTGCCGCTGTGCTCGATGCGCGCCCCGTCGGGGTCGAGGTCGAAGATGGAGTTGCCGACCACGCCGACGTTGCCGGTGAAGTTCTCGACCGAGATCGCGTTCGTCGCCGCGCGGCAGCTGATGGCGATCTTGCCGCCGTGATGCGTCACCTCGCCGGGCCCGCCGGCGCCGCGGACGCGCGTTGCGTGCGCGGAGTCTTCCATGTAGTAGCTGCTGATCAGCGCGCGCACACCGCTCGGACCATTGACGATGTCGAAGTCCCACTCGTTGCCCGCCGTCGCGCCGGTCCAGACGAAGGTGCCGGCCTGCGGTTGCGGCCCGCCGACGATGCGCCAACCGACCGAGACCGGGTCGGGGTCGCAGCCGCCGGACTGCTGGATGGCGCCGTCGGTGCCCGAATCGAACGAGACCACCTCGACGCGATCCGTGCGATCGATGACGAAGCCCGCCTCGCCCTCGGCGGCCGACGGGTGCGCGACGACGACCTTGTTGAACAGAGCCCGGCTCTGCTCCTGGTTGAGGTCGTCGACGCGGATGGCTGTTGCCAGGTCTTCGCCGTCGAGGAACAGGTCACGCACGGTCAGACCGGCGACCGTGTGGCCGTCGACGGCGATCATCGTGCCGTCGGGGTCGCCCCGCCAGCGCAGCCGGGTCGTCTTGCCGTTGCCCGTCAGCCACAGGTCGGCGCCGGCGGGAATCTGCACGGTCTCATCGATGTCGTAGGTTCCGTTGGGCAGGTGCACCACCGCCGGCAGCGGGTCGGCGAGCGCGGCGGCGAGCACCTCGTGCAGGTTGTCGCCGTCGGTGACCGTGTAGATCGGACGCATGTCCAGTTCGTCGGTCGGCGTCGGCAGCGGCGGCGGCGTCACCGCAAACGGTGCAACTTGACGGTCGTCGATCGTCAACAGCTTGCAGCAGTCGGCGTGGGACGTCGCGTAGGGCGCTGCCACCGTGTACTCGTTGTGCATCGCGATCAGATGCGTCCGGTAGTCTTCCGGAAACGTCGGGCCGCCGGGGGCCTGCACCCAGATCGGGGGAATCGCCGCGGGCGGGCTGGATATCCGATTGTCGATCAGCAGGAACGGACCGGCGTTCTTGGCCAGGATGGCCCGGCCGTCGGCGGCGGTGTAGTCCGCGATCTCGTTGTTGATGATGCTGTAGCGGCTGCCGGCCGAGGAGAGGCTGGTCTCGAGGAAACGATTCGAGCCCGTGGACCACGAGTCACGCACGGTGAAGTTGCCCGTGTTGGAGATCGCCAGATCCGACATGGCGCTGTTGGTGAAGCGCCCGCCGATCACGCGGTAGTTCCCCGAGCCTCCCTCCGCGAACGCGTTCGAGACCCCGTAGTCGTTGTCGACGAACTCGCTGTCCCAGAGCCAGATGTTGAGGGCGTTGAAGTCCTCGACGCTGACGCCGGCGTCGTTGTCGAGGAAACTGCCGCGCCGGACCGTGACCTCCGAGTTCTGCTTGTGGAAGTTCCCCAGGCGCAGGCCGATGTGCGCGTTGCGGAAGACCGAGTCGTAGTGGCCCGTGGCCGAATCGTGCCATCCGTCGACCGCCTTCGAGGACTGGTCGAAGGCCACGACGAAATTCGACGACGTTCCCGGCGCGTCTCCGCCGTCCCAGACGATGTTGCGGAAGATGCAGCGCGGGTTGCCGTTGTCGTGGAACAGCACGTTCGGGTCGGCGGCCGTTCCCGGAGTCGTGCCGACCCAGCGCAGCACCACCCCGCCGGGACTCTCGCCGACGATCTGCAGCCCGTTGTGCTGCCGCGGCGTGACGCCGTCGTCGTTGACCGTTCGCTCGAGCAGCAAACCCACACCGTCGCCGTCGGCGTCGCTGATGAGGTACTCGCCGTCGGGGAAGTACAGCACCTGCGCCGTGGCCGCTCCCCAGTCCCCGTTCAGTTCATCGAGCGCGTCCTGGATCGCCTCCGTGTCATCCACCGTGTCCGAGCCGTCGGCGCCGGACTCCTCGACACTGATCCAGTCGCTGAACGGTTTGCCGACGTAGACCGTGCGCGCCCGGGCCGGGCCGGCCCAAGCCGAGTTGCCGTTCTGGTTGTAGGCCGCCACGCGATACCAGTAGTCGGTCCTGTCGTTCAGCCCGCCGTCGACGTGCGAGACGGCGCCTGCGCCGGGTGTGGCGATCTCGGTCCAGCCGGTTTCGCCGTCGGTCGAGCGTTCGACGCGAAAGCCCAGCTCGTCGTTCGACTCGTCGGTCCACGCCAGCTCGACCAGTCCCGCGCCGGCGGGCCAGGCAGCCAGCTCCTCGGGGATTGCCGGCGGGCCGGCGTCGGTCACCTCGACGTTGTCCACGACGACGTCCGCCGTGTCGCCCCAACCGGTCTGGAACAGCAGGCGGTCCAGCGCGGCGCCCTGCGGATCGAGCAGCGGATGAACCGTATCGAGCAGCGGCGCGATCATCGTGTCGCCGTTCTTCCACACCGAGTGCAGCTGCTCACCCGCCGCCGGATCGCAGCGGATGAGCACCCGCCACTCGTCGGCGGCGTCCCACGCGTCGAGGTTGCCGACCAGGTTGCCGCCGTCGAGGTAGATCTTGTAGCGCAGCTCGTCGGCGCCGCTCTTCCCGAACGAGACGTGCACCACGTCCGCACCGGCGGCGTCGGTGACCGTGAAGTGCAGATGCGCGTCGCCTGCCGGAACGCTTGCCGGATCCGCCCGCATGCGGAACTGCACCCAGTACGGGTCGGTCAGGCTGGGGCCGCTGACCGCGCCGTCGGCGAACAGCGACAGCAGCAGGCTGCGGGCGGTCGTGTCGGCGAAGTGGAATCCCTTGGCCGTGCCGTCGAGACCCGCGGCCGGGTCGACGTAGGCGCTGATCAACGCCGGCTCGTGGTTGGCGACGACACCCGTGCCGACCACCACTCCGGCCGGGTCCCAGGGACCGCCGGTCGCCGCCGGGCCCGAGCCGGTGAAGTCCGCGGCGCCGTCGAACGGCGCGTTCAGGTAGTGGACCGTGGCCCCGGCCGCGCTCGCGGCAAGCAGCGCCACGATGCAGACGGCCGCACGGAATGGGTGCCGGGCGTCCATGCCCTCGAAATATACGGGCACTCGGCCCCGAAGGGTGCAGCATCTCGATGCAAATCCGCCCGGGCATCCCGAGTCCTCCCGGCCGGGATTCTGTGTTCTACTTTCGCGTGGGTCACGCGAACCGGTCGACGTATATGGCGGCGGGTCGAACCCCGGGGGGTTAGCGATGGATCAGCGTTCGATTTCGGTCTCGAATTCCCGCCTCGTCCTCGCAGTTGCGCTGGCGATCGCACTGTCGGGAGCCGCGCACGCCGATGGGTCGTCGGAGAAGCTCACCGCGTCCGACGGCGGGCCGGACGACTGGTTCGGCTGGGCCGTCTCGGCCAGCGGCGATGTGACCGTCGTGGGGGCGACCAACGCCGACGACGCGGGCTGGGGCACCGGCGCGGCGTACGTCTACCAGCGCAATCAGGGCGGCGCGGGCAACTGGGGGCAGGTGGCCAAGCTCCTCGCGTCCGACGGCGCCGCGTTCGACAACTTCGGCATCTCCGTTTCGGTCAGTGGAACCGTGGCCGTCGTGGGGGCGTGGGCCGACGACGACGCGGGGAACGCCGCCGGCGCGGCGTATCTGTTCGCGCGCGACGAGGGCGGATCGGACAACTGGGGACAGGTCGCCAAGCTCGCCTCCTCCGACCTTGCCGCGGGCGACGAGTTCGGCCGCTCGGTCTCGGTGAGCGGTGACGTGGCCCTCGTGGGAGCCTGGGCCGACGACGACCTCGGGGACTTCTCCGGCTCGGCATACGTCTTCGCGCGCAACGCGGGCGGACCGGACAACTGGGGACAGATCGCCAAGCTCACCGCGTCCGACGGCGTCGCGGGCGACCGCTTCGGCTGGTCCCTGTCGGTCAGCGGCGACGTGGCCGTGGTCGGAGCCTGGAGCGCCGAGGCGGCGTACGTCTTCCACCGCGACGAGGGCGGGCCCGACAACTGGGGCCAGGTCGCCAAGCTCACCGGGTCGGAGAGCGCCGCAGGCGACCGCTTCGGCTGGTCCGTATCGGTCAGCGGCGACCGGGCCATCGTTTCATCCTGGCTGACCAACCCCGGCGCGGCCTACATCTTCGCCCGCAACGAGAGCGGGTCGAACAACTGGGGCGAGGTCACCAGGCTCACCGCGACCGGCGGCTTCGTGGGCGACGAGTTCGGCGAGTCCGTCTCGATCAGCGGCGACTACGCCGTGGTGGGGGCACAGCTCGACGACGACGCGGAGTACCGGGCCGGCGCGGCGTACGTCTTCGCCCGCAACAACGGCGGGCCCGACAACTGGGGGCAGGTCACCAAGCTCACCGCCTTCGACGCCGGTTTCGAAGACCAGTTCGGATCGGCCGTCACGATCGGCGGCGACGTGGTCGCGGTGGGCGCGAACTTCGCCGACGCCGCGGAGTACGACTCCGGCTCGGCGTACGCTTTTCACGGAGACCGTGACTTCGACCTGGTGGATGACGCTGTCGACTGCGAACCGGACAACCACTCCAACTCGGTGCTTCTCGGTCCGGCGAGGAACCTGCGCTTCTCGACACGCTCCGACTTTGAATGGGACCTGCCGTCGGAGGACGGCGGCGGGGTCGTGTTCGACGTGCTGCGCAGTCATCGCGAGGACGATTTCTCGCTGGCGCAGTGCATCCCGCCCGCCGGCACGAGCAGCACGACGGCTACCGACACAGACTTGCCCGCGTCGATCTTCTACTACGTGGTCCGAGTCGAGAGCGTTTGTGGTGGAGACCATCTGGGCCTCCGGACCGAGGCGCCGGTCAGGCGGACCGGGGCGTCGTGTCAGTGACGGGCGTCCAGACCGTACGCCGAATGCCATGAGCCCTCAGCGAACCATCGTGTTGACCGGAGCGACCCGCGGGTGCGGGCGGGCGCTGGTCGACGTCTTCGCGCAGGAGGGCCACGTCGTGCACGGCTGCGGACGCTCTGCGGATGCGATCGCGGCGCTGAATCGCGAGCTCGGGGAGCCGCACTGCTTCACTGCGGTCGACATCGCCGCCGACGCGGCCGTGCAGGCCCGGGCGCGAGAGACGATCGACCGTGCGGGCGTGCCCGACCTCGTGCTCAACGCCGCCGGCGTGATCAACCGCAGCGCTCCGCTGTGGGAGGTGTCCGCGGAGGAGTTCTCCGCCGTCGTCGACATCAACCTGAAAGGGACCGCGTCGGTAATGCGGGCCTTCCTTCCGCCGATGGTCGCGCGGCGCTCGGGCGTGGTCGTCAACTTCAGCTCGGGCTGGGGGCGCGGAACGGCTCCCGAGGTCGCGCCCTACTGCGCGACGAAGTGGGCCGTCGAGGGGCTTTCGCAGGCCGTGGCCCAGGAGGTTCCGCCCGGTGTCGCGGTGCTGGCGCTCAACCCGGGCATCATCCACACCGAGATGCTGGAGAGCTGCTTCGGGCAGTCGGCGCGCTCGTATGACGATCCGGAGACGTGGGCGCAACGCGCCGCGCCGTTTCTGCTTGCGCTGGGGCCCGCGGACAACGGCTCGGCGGCTTCGGTTCCCTGACGCGATCTGACCGCCGACGATGGTCTCTCTTCGATTGGCCGGACTCGGCAGCAGCGGCCAGGACTCGACGTTGGTGTCGAGCAGGTACTTCAGACTCGCGAGTCGACTTCACGGCCGCAGCTGCGGTTCCTCACTCCGGCCAAGAACTCGTCCGGGTCGATGGCCAACCGCTCCAGGTCGACCTCTCGCTTGAAGTCGTCGTAGGCCTCCGAGAACCCGCGCCGGTTGGGCAGGTTGTTGCTCGTCTCCGTGATGGGTTTCTGCTTGGCCACGGCGTCCTCCTCGTGTAGGGCGTTACGTACATGATACGCGCGTGCAGCGGTCGGGGCAGGCACATCCTCTTCAGCCAAGGAGTCCGTCCCCCTCGATTCCCTCGACGTATTGCCGGTAGCGCAGGCGGGCGCCCATCGAGCCCAGCCAGCCGAGCACGGTGTGCGAGCGCAGCCAGCGCGGCCCGTCGAGTCGGTCGAGGTACGCCCGGTAGCTGGACCAGCTCCACTCGGCCGGCATCCACACCAGCCCGGCCTCGCACGGGTTGCGATGGATGTAGCGCGTGACGTGCAGCAGGTGCCGGCCGACCGTCATCGGCCGCAGCCGGACTCCGTCGACCGCGAGCGCGCACTCTCGGTCGAGGCGCGCGAACGCCGCGTGGATGTCGTCCTCCACGCCGCGCGCGAGCACGTGGTAGTGCGTCTCCATCGCGCAGTAGGCGTGGATCTCGATGGGTGATTCGTAGGCCAGCTCGCCGAGCGCGGTGACGAAGGCGTCCTTGGTTTTTGCTTGCGACAGGACGGGCGCCTTGTCGGTGGCGCGGTTGACCACGTGGTACCAGCGGCCCTCGCGGACCTGCGGGAGTTTTCGGGGCACGGCCGTGCATCCCGGAGGCCTGTGGGACCGGACAGGTGGGCGCGACTGCGCTCAGTCGCTCGCGGTGGCACACATCGGGCAGCAGTGTCCGTAACCGGATTGCTCCAGGCAGGCCATGTAGATCCAGCGGATCTCCGCGTCGATTTCGTGGAGATCGTCCATGGTGAGCGGACGGCCCAGGAGTTTGCTGCGACTGTTGCGCAGCGACTCGATCTGCGGAACCCACGAAGGGTCGATCGCGAGGGGCCCGACACCGTAGACCCCGGCTACCCCGTCGACGACGGCAACGCGCGCGAAGACACAGGTCGTCTGCGCGTCTCTCGCATCGACGTGCTGCTCGAGCACGACGCGACGCTGGCCGGTCAACAAGTCGTGCATCACCATCGATCGTTTCGGATCGACCTCGCCGACCCGGTAAAAGCTGAACGGCGCCGCCTCGATCGAACGGACCAGCCGGCGCTCGAACGCATCCTCCGGCGTACCCCGATGGTCGAGGTACTCGCTCATCGGCGATGGGCCGCCCTTCGTTTCCCTCGAACCGCCGAAGAGCCACCACAGGAAGAAGAACCTCGCGAACGGAAACGGGTCATCGATGTCCACCGACGTCGGGTCGAGGAGACACGCCGTGAACTCGTTCCACGCGCCGTAGACCTTCTCGTTGCCGTGCTTGTCCAAGGCCCATTGGATCGCCTGGCGCGTCAGCTTCGTCTCGAGGCGGAGATGACGCGCTCTTTCACGCTGCGCTTCAGCGTCGCTCTGGATGCAGCAGTGTTTGTACTTGTTGCCGCTGCCGCACGGGCAGGAAGCGTTGCGTCGGGTTCGGGCCATGACACTATCGTCCGGGCGTTGCCGGTCCGAATCCAGGGTGGTGGGGCCGGTGCGGGTTGCGGTTCCTGAACGGGGCTTCGGGGAATGCGCGGCGCGTCATTCCGGAGAGAGAATCGAGATCCGGCCTGTCTAAAATCTAGTTGTGATACCGTCATTTTGACGGTATGCTATGTGGCATGGAGACTCCGTATCGCCCGCGGGAGCTCGGAAAAGCCGTCCGAGACGCCCTCGCCGACATGCCGGTCGTCGTGGTCACGGGCCTGCGCCAGGCCGGCAAGAGCACCTTCCTCCAGAAGGAGCCCGGACTGGAACGGCGCCGCTACCTGACCCTGGACGACCTGGAAACGCTGGAGGCGGCGCGGCGCGATCCGGAAGGCCTCGTTGCGGGGGCCGAGGCGCTGACGATCGACGAGGTGCAGCGAGCCCCGGACCTGCTGCTCACGATCAAGCGAGAGGTGGATCGCGATCGACAACCGGGTCGGTTTCTCCTCTCCGGGTCCGCCAACCTGGCCCTGCTGAGCACGGTGTCGGAGAGCCTCGCCGGCCGGGCGGTGGCGCTGACCCTGCACCCCTTCACGCTTCGCGAGATCGAGGGGTGGCTGGGAGAGACGCCGTTCCTGCGGAGGCTGTTCGAGCGGGGCGCGCCTCCGGACGTGCCCACTCACCAGGTGTCCGACGACGACCTGCTGCGCGGCGGCCTGCCGACCGTCTGTTTGCGGCAGGTCAACGACCACGCTCTGTGGTTCCGCGGCTACGAGCAGACGTATCTCGAACGCGACGTGCGGCAGATCTCGCGCATCTCCGACATCGTCGCCTTTCGCAGCCTCCTCAAGCTCACCGCGTTTCGCACGGGTCAGGTGTTGAAGGTCAGCGAGCTGGCGCGCGACGCCAAGATGAACGCGGAAACGGTCGGTCGGCACCTCGGCGTCTTCGAGGCGTCCTTCGTGACGACTCGCCTTCCACCGTACCTGGGCAATCGGGCGAGCCGCGTCATCAAGTCTCCGAAGATCTACGTCACCGACTCGGGCCTGGCCGCGCACCTCTGGGGCATCGCGACGACCGCCGCGCTGGCGGGCGACACGGGGCGTGGGGCGCTGGTCGAGACGTTCGTCGCACACAACCTGGCTGGAATCCTCGAGGCGCGCTGGCCGCAGGCACGGCTGGCCTACTGGCACGTCCAGGGTCGGCACGAGGTCGACTTCGTGGTCGAGGTCGGTCGCGAGGTGATGGCCATTGAAGTCAAGTCCGGCGCGCGGCCGAGGGAGTCGGATTTCTCGTCGCTTCGCGCGTTCATGTCCCGCACACCGCACTGTAAGCTGGGCGTGCTGGCGCACGGCGGACGGGCGGTCGCGCGGATGGGCGAGTGCCTGTGGAGCGTCCCGATCGGGGCGCTACTGCGCTGATTCCTTTACCAGCCTGTCGGACGCGAGGCGGGTGGTTTGCGAACGGATTCACTCCGCCACCAACCCCAGCTGCGTTGGCCGGGGACCCCAGGTTCGACGAGTTGAGCCGCCGCATCGGGCTTTCTTTCTGAAGGTCCGGGTCGTCGGGTTAGAATCCGACACGAGTACCACGGCACGCTGCCGGGGGAAGGGGTAGCAATGAGAGGTAGCGCAAGGGCGGTCCGTGCGGCTTCGCCACCGGCTGCGAGCCGGTCGGCCCCGGACCCGTTCGCGGGTGCCCGGTGATCGGTCAGCATGAGAGTCCGATTCGACGCGTCGCGGCGGGGCTGGCCTGCCTGTGCGTCGCCTGGGCGGCCGGCTGTCACGGCCCACACGCGCGCCCGCAATCCGCGCCCGGGACCGGCGACGGAAGCGATGCTTCCGGCTTGCTGCAGTACTGGCAATCCCACGCAGCCGCGCCGCTGGACTATCTGGTGCAGAAGTTCGAGGACGAACGGTGGGTCATCGTCGGCGAGTACCACCGTGTGCGCCACGACGTGGAGCTGATCGGCTCTCTCGTGCCACGG
>JAAELQ010000228.1 GCA_024226515.1 bacterium | reverse complement strand
CCGCAGAGCGCGTCGGACACTCGCCCGCGAGGCGGAACGCGAGTGGAGGCGCTGCCGCAAGCTCGGTATCCGCGTGCTGACCCCGCGATCGCCGGGGTACCCGTTGGCGCTCGAGACGCTGCCCGACGCCCCGGTAGTGCTCTACGCGCGAGGCGAGCCGGCCGAGCCGGTTCTGCGCGTCGCGGTGGTGGGCTCGCGCAGTCCGACGCGCTACGGGCTGAGGGTCGCCACGGGGCTGGCGGACGGCCTCGCCGCCCACGGCATCGAGGTCGTGTCGGGAGGCGCCAGGGGGGTGGACACGGCGGCCCACAAGGCGGCGCTCGGCGGCGGCGGCACCACGGTCGCCATCCTGGGGTCGGGCCTCTGCCGGCCCTATCCCGAAGAAAACAAACGTCTTTTCGACGAGATCGCGGCTCGGGGCGCGTTGATGAGTGAGTTTCCACTGGATGCCGAGCCCCAGCCCGGCCGGTTTCCGCGCCGAAATCGCCTCATCAGCGGGCTCTCGGCTGCCGTCGTGGTGGTCGAGGCGGCCGAGCGATCGGGCTCGCTGAGCACCGCCAACCACGCCGTGGAGCAGGGCCGGGAGGTGCTTGCCGTGCCCGGTCCGGTCTCGTCGGCCCGCTCGACGGGCTGCAACAAGCTGATCCAGCAGGGCGCGAAACTCATTCAAAACATTGAAGATATTCTCGAAGAGCTGCCGCCGTCCTACCGGGGGCTGGTTGCAAAGCCGGAGAGTTTCCCCCACCTTGATGGAGTTCCGAACCTCCAACGGCTGAGCCCGGACGAGTCGGCAGTGCTCGAACTGCTGGACGAGATCGAGCCGACGCACCTGGACGATCTGGCCGAGCGCGCCCCCTTCGGGCTACCGAGGCTGCAGGTGGCGCTGTTTGGCCTGGAGGCGAGGAACGCAGTTGAAGCGACCCCGGGCGGATACTATGTTCTGCGCCCTCGACAGGAGAACTGAGGGTCCATGGCACGGTCACTGGTCATCGTCGAGTCGCCGGCAAAGGCGAAAACGATCAACAAGTTCCTCGGACGGAATTACTCCGTCAAGGCTTCGATGGGACACGTGCGCGATCTGCCCAAGCGCAAGCTGGGCGTCGACGAGGAGACCTTCGAGCCGGACTACGCGCCGCTTCCGGACAAGAAGAAAACCGTCGCCGAGCTCAAGAAGGCGGCGAAGGGCGCCCAGGCCATCTACCTCGCATCCGATCCCGACCGCGAGGGGGAGGCGATCTGCTGGCATCTGAAAGAGCTGCTCGAGTCCGACACGGACGCCGAGTTCCACCGGGTGCTGTTCAACGAGATTACCAAGCGCGCGATCCTCGAGGCGTTCGAGCAACCGCGCGAGATCGACATCCATAAGGTAGAGGCGCAACAGGCGCGGCGAATCCTCGATCGGCTCGTGGGCTACAAGATCAGCCCGCTGCTGTGGGAGAAGGTGCGCCGGGGCCTCTCGGCCGGGCGTGTGCAGAGCGTCGCCCTGCGCATCATCTGCGAGCGCGAGCGCGAGATCCAGGCGTTCAAGACGCGCGAGTACTGGTCGCTGCGCGGCCGGCTGGAATCGGGCGACCCGCCACCGTTCACCGCAAAGCTCGTGGCGAAGGACGGTAAGAAGATCGAGCTCGACGCCAAGGACGACATCGTCTCGGTGCTGGACGGCCTGGGCTGGGAGATCCGCTCGACGCAGCCGGTCGAGGACGGCCGCGACGACGCGATCACGGTCGACGTAGCAGCCAAGGAAGGTGTCGAGGCGACGCCGTTCCGCGTGGCCAAGGTCCAGGCGAAACAGAAACGCAAGAACCCGGCTCCGCCGTTCATCACGTCCAAGCTGCAACAGGACTCGGCGCGACAGCTGGGCTACGCCGTCAGCCGTACCATGCGCCTCGCGCAGGGCCTGTACGAAGGCCGCGAGATCGGCGAGGAGGGCACGGTCGGTCTGATCACTTACATGCGTACCGACTCGACGCGTGTCTCGAACGAGGCGATCGACAACGTCCGCCAGTTCATCGGTGAGACGTACGGCAAGGAGGCGGTTCCCGAGAAGCCGCGCGCCTACAAGGTCGCCAAGCAGGCCCAGGAGGCGCACGAGGCGATCCGGCCGACGTCGATGGAATACCCGCCGGACAAGGTGAAGCCGTACCTGACGCGCGACGAGCACCGGCTGTACACGTTGATCTGGAACCGCTTCGTCGCCTCGCAGATGCAGTCGGCGGTGTTCGACGTCACCGCGATCGACATCGAGGCCGGACCGTACATGTTCCGCGCCAACGGCTCCGTGCTGCGTGCGCCGGGCTTCCTCGCGGTCTACACCGAGGCCGTGGACGAAGACGCGAAGAAGAAGGACGACGACGAGGGCATCGACGACGACAAGGACCGCCGGCTACCGCCGCTGACCGAGGGACAGACGCTGGACCTGCGCGAGTTGCTGCCCAAGCAGCACTTCACGCAGCCGCCGCCGCGCTTCTCGGAAGCCACGTTGGTCAAGGAGTTGGAAGAGAACGGTATCGGTCGCCCGTCGACGTACGCGCAGATCATCGCCACGATCACCGGACGCGACTACGTCGAGAAGGACGGGCGCCGCTTCAGCGCGACCGAGCTCGGCTTCCTGGTCAACGACCTGATGGTGGAGTCGTTCGGCGACATCGTCGACGTGGGCTACACCGCGCGCATGGAAGAAGAGCTGGATCAGATCGAGGAAGGCAACCTTCCCTGGACCGACGCGTTGCGCGAGTTCCAGAAGAAGTTCGAGGTCGATCTCGAGAAGGCGCGCAACGAGATGCGCGACGTCAAGCGCGAGGCGATCCCGACCGACCAGGAATGCGACAAGTGCGGCAAGATGATGGTGCTGAAGTGGGGCCGCTTCGGGCAGTTCCTTGCCTGCTCCGGATATCCGGACTGCAAGAACACGCGCGACCTGGCCAACGGCGGCGCCGATGCCGTCGATCACTCGGGCCTGAAGTCGGCGGCCAAGGCGGTCAAGGTCAAGACCGAGGTCAACCCGATCGAGGCCGAGGCCGAGCCTTGCGAGAAGTGCGGCAAGCCGATGGTGCTGCGGCGCGGGAAGTTTGGACAGTTTCTAGCATGTTCCGGATACCCCGACTGCAAGACCACGCGCAAGGTCACGATCTCCAAGGACGGCAAGGCCGAGGCCAAGGCCGACGTACTGCTCGACGAGCAGTGCCCCAAATGCAACGAGAAGCTCGCCGTCAAGCAGGGACGCTACGGCGAATTCACGGCCTGCTCGAGCTACCCCAAGTGTCGCTTCGTCAAGATGAAAGAGACCGGGGTCACCTGCCCCGAGTGCGGCAAGGGACAGATCGTCGAGCGTCGCAGCAAGCGCGGCAAGCTGTTCTTCGGATGCAGCGAGTACCCGGATTGCAGTCACGTGATGTGGAAGCGCCCGGTCAACAAGAAGTGCCCCGAGTGCGACCGGCCGTACCTCGTCGAGCGCAACACGAAAAAGCAGGGTCAGCAGTGGATCTGCGAGGCCGAGAACTGCGATCACGTCGAGGCGGTGACCGCCGAGACCATCGAGGCATGACCTCCGACGCGGGCCCGCGACCCGTGGACGTGAGCCCCTTCCCCAACGGCGAGATCGGCGTCCGCTGGTCCGACGGCCACGAGTCGTTCTACCCGTCCTTCGACCTGCGCTGCGCCTGCGCCTGCGCAACGTGCGTCGACGAGGCATCCGGAGAGAAGCTGCTCCGCGATGAATCGGTTCCCACCGACATACGCCCGATCGAGATCCACCCGGTCGGCCTGTACGGACTGTCTGTCAAGTGGTCCGACCAGCACGAGACCGGAATCTACTCGCACCGGCGGCTGCGCGAGCTGTGCCCCTGCGAGGCCTGCTCGCGGTAGAATGCTCGGGGTCGGACTTCAGTCTGACCCCGCACTTCTCTCGCCGGAGGCACCCATGGCCGGGTTCGAGGATCTCTACAACCAGGGCGGCGCGGTTACCTGGCAGGCCGGCAAGGAAAATGTCGTACACCAGGTCGTCGAGTTGTTGCTGGATCTCGACGAGTCCTCGCGCGTGCTCGACTTCGGCTGCGGCACGGGCTGGACGTCGGAGATCCTGACCGCCGGCGGCGCACGCTACCTCGGCATCGACCCGTCCGAGGAGGGCATCACGCAGGCGGGCCGGCGCTACGGCGACATCGCCAACGCGCGCTTCCACCGGCTGCGCATCGACGAGTCGCTGACCGAGGCGCTGCACGGAGCGAAGTTTACCCACGTCTTCGCGCTGGACGCCCTGTACTTCGTGCCGGACCTCGAGACGACGCTGCGCGCGTTGCGCGACTGCCTGGAGCCGGGCGGCCGGCTGGTCATGATCGCCCACCTGTACCGCGAGAGTCGCGTCGCGGACGACATGGTCGACACGGTCACCCGCGAGCACGGGCTGCCGCAGTTTCTCAGCGGCGTCCAGTGGCGCATCCTGCTCGAGCGCAACGGCTGGAGCGGCGTGCAGCGCTATCGGTTCTACGACGAGCACCCGTTCAACCCCGCGGCGTTCATCGGCCACCCGCCGGAGGCGATCTCGCTGGCGCGCCAGCTCTACGAGCGCGAGGGCGCCCTCGTGATCACGGCCGGCATCAAGAAGCCCGGGGTCTGACTTCAGTCTGACCCCGACCCTGTTGATGCCGGCTTCTCGATGACGACCCGGGGCAGCGACGGGTGGATCCGCGAGACGACGTCGTAGGCGATCGTCCCGCTCCAGGACGCGATCTGCTCCGCCGAGATTCGCTCCTCGCCCTGGCCGCCGAGCAGCACGACCTCGTCCTCGAGCGACGCGCCGTCGATGTCCGTCACGTCCACCATGCACATGTTCATGCAGATGCGCCCGCGCACCGGCGCTCGGCGGCCGCGAATCAACACGTGCGACAGGTCGGAGAGCTTGCGGTCGTAGCCCTCATAGTAACCGAAGGGCAGCACCGCGATCCGTGACGCGCGAGTCGTGCGGTAGGTGCAACCGTATCCGACGAAGCTGTTCTCGGGCACGCTCTTGACCTGCGCGATGCGCGTCTTCCAGGTCAGCGCCGGGCTCAGGTCGAGTAGCGGCTTGTGCTCCTGACGGCACGAGACGTACGTCTCCTTCGAGGGCCACAGTCCGTACAGCGAGATGCCGATACGGGCCATGTCGAGGTGCGTCCGCGTGAACAACAGTGCCGCGGCGGAGCATGCGGTGTGCCGCACGTACTCGCCGAACTCGCTGCGCGGCAGCGTCTCGACGATGCGGGCGAACGCGGCCATCTGCTCCTCGGCGAACGAGTGGTCGGTCGTGTCCTCGATGTTGGCGAAGTGCGTGGTCACGCCGTCGAGCGAGAGGTGGCCCGAGGAGCGGATCTTCTCCGCGAACCCGGCCACCTCGGTCTCGGGAATTCCCTGCCTGTGCGTGCCCGTCTCGACCTTGAGGTGCACCGCGACGCTGCGGCCGGCGGGCGCGGCCAGTTCGTCCAGTCGCGCCAGCGTCTCCCGGTTGTAAACGACGGCACGCAGATCGTGCCGCACGACCTCCTTCAGTCGTTCGAGAGGCACGTAGCCCATGACGAGGATCGGGCCGTCCACACCGGCCTCGCGCAGCTCGAGCGCCTCGTCGACGTGGTTGACGCACAGCCAACTCGCCCCGGCGCGCAGCGCGATCTCGGCCACGGGGACCATTCCGTGGCCGTAGGCGTTGGACTTGACCACCGCCCCGAGACGCACCGAATCTCCCAGTCGCCTGAGAAACTGCCCGACGTTGGAGGAAATCGCCGCAGCATCGACCTCGACCCAGTTCAGCACGGGTCCATCCTACGTCTCGGAGGCCCTCCGGACCACCAAGGGCGTCGATTCGGCGAATCGGACTGCAACCGTTCTCCGCCGAGCGGCGTTTCCTGGGTGTACGATGCCACAGCGGCCGCGACAGGCCACAGGCACATCCTACGGGGGTCCGAGACCATGCTCGTTAATCGACACGTAAGACAGACGATCCTGATCGTGCTCCTACTGGCTCTGCCCGCGAGCCTGTCGGTGGCGGCCGGATTCCAGGAACAGCTCGAGGTCAAGGGTGACGAGCTGGTGCTGGACAACATGATCGGTCACATCACCGTCGGCGGTCACTCGGGCTCCGAATTCAAGGTGACGATCGACGTGAAGGGCAGCGACGCGTCGCGCGATCGCATCCGGATAGATACCGATTCGGACGATGCCGTGCGCATCGTGTTCCCCGTGAACAAGCAGCGACGCTACGTCTATCCCGAGATGAAGGGCAACTCCACCAGCTTCACGCTCGAGAAGAGCGATCGCGGCTGGATGAGCTCGGTGCTCGGCGACCTGATGGGCAAGCGCATCAAGGTCAGCAAGAACGGTACGGGGCTCGAGGTCTGGGCCGACGTCGAGATCCTGGTTCCGCGCGGAGCCTCGTTGACCGTGCGCCACGGGGTCGGCGAGATCGACGCCGGCGACGTGGACGGCGAGCTCGAGCTGGCCACGCACTCCGGGGGCGTGGAGGTCGACGGCGTGCGCGGCGATCTTCTGGTGGACACCGGCAGCGGCACCGTCGTCGCCGCGAGCATCGACGGTGACGTCTCGATCGACACCGGCAGCGGTCGCGTCGAATTGAACGGTGCGGACGGCGGCAGTATCCACATCGACACCGGCAGCGGCGCCGTGAGGATCAACGACATCGCCACGCGCAAGCTGCATGTCGACACCGGCTCGGGCAGCGTCCGCGCGTCGCACGTCGAGACCGACTCCGCGAACATCGACACCGGCAGCGGCTCGGTGCGGCTCGAGCTCGATCGCATGGGATCGGGCAGCTTCCGCATCGACACCGGAAGCGGCGGGATCACGCTCGCCCTCCCCGACGACGCATCGGCGGAGATCGAGGCCGATACCGGCAGCGGCGGAATCGACGTGGAGTTCGACGGCGCCATGCTGAAGCGCCACGATCGCGACAACGTCCTCCTGACCATCGGCGGCGGCGCCGCCAGCGTGCAGCTCGACACGGGCAGCGGCGGAATCCGCATCACCCGCTCCGAATAGGGGCAGCCGCGGGTCAGATGCTAGGATGCACCCTTCACGGAAGGGTCAAGCATCATGGCAGGTATGCTCGTTACCGGCGGAGCCGGTTTCATCGGGGCGAACTTCGTGCGCTACGTGCTGGCGCAGGATCCGTGCGACGTCGTCGTCCTGGACAAACTGACGTACGCCGGCAATCGCGAGAGCCTGGCCGACGTCGCGGACGACAAACGGCTGCGTTTCGTCGAAGGTGACATCGCGGACGCCGAGCTGGTCGGAAGACTGTTCGCAGAACACAGGTTCGACGCCGTCGTCAACTTCGCCGCCGAGTCGCACGTCGACCGCTCGATCGACTCGCCGCGCCCGTTCGTGGACACCAACATCGTCGGCGCGTTCGTTCTGCTCGACGCCGCGCGCGCCCACGTGGCCCAGGCGCCGGCGACCGAGGCGCAGGGGTTCCGCTTCCTGCACGTCTCGACGGACGAGGTCTACGGCAGCCTCGGCGACGACGGGCTGTTCACCGAGGAGACGCCGTACGCGCCGAACTCGCCGTATGCGGCGTCGAAGGCGTCCGCCGATCATCTCGTCCGCGCCTATCACAAGACCTACGGACTGCCCGCGCTGATCACCAACTGCTCCAACAACTACGGGCCGTACCAGTATCCGGAGAAACTGATCCCGTTGATGATCCTCAACACTACGGAGGCGAAGCCGCTGCCGATCTACGGCGACGGTCTGAAC
Organism: bacterium; assembly: GCA_024226515.1. Taxonomy (GTDB): domain Bacteria; phylum Acidobacteriota; class Polarisedimenticolia; order Polarisedimenticolales; family Polarisedimenticolaceae; genus JAAELQ01. The sequence goes on along the minus strand of JAAELQ010000228.1, from coordinate 96,812 downwards.
GTCCGCGACTGGTTATACGTCGAGGATCACTGCGGCGGCATCCTGAAGGTGCTGCGCGACGGGCCCGCGGGACGCGGGTTCAACATCGGCGGCAACGCCGAGAAGACCAACGTCGAGGTCGTCGATGCGATCTGCGACGCGGTCGAGCAACACCTCCCGGCGGCTTCGAATCCTGCAATGCAGGCCGCGTCACTGACGAACTACCGAGAGTTGAAGACCTACGTCGAGGATCGCAAGGGACACGACCGGCGCTACGCGATCGACGCGCGCCGGATCCGCGAGGAACTGGGCTGGAAACCGCGCCACGGCTTCGAGGTCGGATTGACGACGACGGTGCGCTGGTATCTGGACAACCGCGACTGGTGCGAGGCGGTCCAGCACAGCGGCGCCTATCGGCGCGAGCGACTCGGAACGAAAGAGAGACCGGCACAATGAAGGGGATCATTCTCGCGGGGGGCGCAGGAAGTCGCCTCCACCCGCTGACGCTCGGAGTCAGCAAGCAGTTGCTTCCGGTCTACAACAAGCCGATGGTCTACTACCCGCTGAGCACGCTGATGCTCGCCGGGATCCGCGAGATCCTCGTCATCACGACTCCTGAGGATCAGGCCGCGTACCGGCGGCTGCTGGGCGACGGAAGCCGGCTCGGCCTCCAGCTGAGCTACGCCGCGCAGCCGCGTCCCGAGGGCCTGGCGCAGGCGTTCATCATCGGGCGCCGCTTCGTCGGCGACGACCGCGTGGCCCTCGCCCTCGGCGACAACATCTTCTTCGGTCACGGGCTGCCCGCCGTACTCCAACGAGCGGCCGCGCGCGACCGGGGGGCGACCGTCTTCGGCTACCGCGTCCGCGATCCCGAGCGATACGGCGTCGTCGAATTCGACGAAGAGTGGAAGGCGATCAGCATCGAGGAGAAACCCGTCCACCCCAGGTCGCACTACGCGGTGACCGGACTCTACTTCTATGACAACGGCGTGCTGGATATCGCTGCCGATCTCGAACCCTCGCCACGCGGCGAGCTCGAGATCACGGACGTCAACGTGGCGTACATGAAGCAGAACGCGTTGCACGTGGAGCTGCTCGGACGCGGCTACGCCTGGCTCGACACGGGGACTCACGAGTCGCTGATGCAGGCCGCGAACTACATTCAGGCGCTCGAGCAGCGGCAAGGTTTGATGGTCGCCTGCGTCGAGGAGGTCGCGTACAAGATGGGCTACATCGACGCCGAGCAGGTGCAGCGCGCGGCGGAGTCGATGCGCCAGATCGAATACGGTCGCTACCTGCTCGCGATGCTGGACGAGGAATCGGAGCCGGGCGAGACCGGATGAAACCGCCGGGCCGGCTGCTTGCCGGCGCGACGATCAGCCTGTTGTGCCTGATCTGGGGCACGACCTGGTCCGTCATCGCGATCGGGCTCGAAGGCGTGCCGCCGATGAGCGGCGTCGCGCTCCGCTTCACCATCGCCGCGGCCATCCTGCTGTTGATCTGTTTCGCGGTGCGGGTTCCGCTCGGCCGCGCCAGGCACGAACGGGCGCTGTGGGTCGTCAACGGCCTGTTCTCGTTCGTCATCTCGTACGGCGTGACCTACTGGGCCGAACAATGGGTGCCGTCGGGGCTCGCCGCCGTCCTGTTCGCGATGTACCCGCTGTTCGTCGCGCTGCTGGCCCACGTCGCGCTGCCGGCCGAGCGTTTCCGCCCCACCGAGCTGCTCGGAATCGCCGGCGGATTCCTCGGTGTCGGCGTGATCTTCTCTTCCGACTTCAACGACCTCGGGGGACGGCAGGTGGCCGTCGCTTCGGTCGTGATGCTGGCCTCGCCGCTGGCCGCGGCGATCGGCAGCGTCAGCGTCAAGCGCTGGGGTCGCGAGGTTCATCCGTTGTCGATCACGGCCGTCCCGATGGCAATGACCGCGGCGATGACCGGCGTGTTCGCACTGGCCACCGAGCGCTCGCGCGAGTTCGACTGGAACCTGACGACGATCGGGGCGCTGTTCTACCTGGCGATCTTCGGCTCGGCGGTGACGTTCAGCCTGTACTTCTGGCTACTGCGTCACCTGCCCGCGACGCGGCTGTCCCTGATCGCATACGTGATTCCGGTCGTGGCCGTGATGATCGGGCTGCTGCGCGGCGAACCGATGACGCCGAACGCGCTGGTGGGTTCGGGCCTGGTGGTGGGCGGCGTCGCCCTGGCCGTGCATCGCCGCTGAGCGGCTAGCCGGCGCGGACGGCCGAGCCGCCGGTGGCAGCGATCGCGGCGGCGGGGACGCTCTCGAGCACGCCGAGGCGTACCGGACGACCCTCGCACGTGTACTCCATCTCCCCCAGTCGCTCCATCGACTGCAGCGACGCCGGGATCGTCCCCGTCAGGGGTTTCGGCGCGGAGATCTTGATCGAGTCGGGCATCAGCACGTTGAGCTGCTTGGCCAGCATGCGCACCAGCTCGTTCAGCGTGTCCTGCAAGTCGGGCGTCGTGATCGTGTCGACGTCGGTGTCGAAGAGCATGGCCGAAGCGTGGCGCGCAATCGACTCGGGACACTCGAGCTGGATCGCACCGTTCCACTCCCCGGTTACGTTTACGTAACTGGACAGCGAAGACTCGTCGGGCTGCGACGGTTCGCCCGGCGTCTCCAGGGTCAGCCCCAGAACGACACGCCAGAAGTCCCTGCAGATCTCCAGGATGCGATCCTCGTCGATTCTCATGCGCTCCCTCTTGGTGATAACGGCTTTGCCGGCCCCGAGGCAAATATAGGGGACGGGACGGCGGGGTCAAATCGTTTCTTCAAGCACTTATATATCAGTGTCATTGAAGATATCCCAGCGAGCGCAACTCGCGTAGCTGCTCGTCGGTCAGCTCTCGCGGGTCGTCGCTCGACTGCCGCGGTCCGGGCAGCGCGCCCAGGATCGCGGTCAGCCTCTCCGCCTCCGGCCCGGCCGGCTCGGCGGGTCGCAGCTCGAACGGATCCCCGGGCGCGAAGAACTCGGCGGTGCCCTCTCCGCGGTGCGAGATCAACGTCCCCAGGTCCGAGCGCACCGAGACCAGGTCTCCGCCCCACAGCGAGCCCTCGGCCACCGCGAACCTGGCCGACCCGGACCCGAGGACCCGGCCCGGAAGCTCGCCGGCGGCCTCGATCCCCGCGAAATCGATCACCGTCGGCGCGACGTCCAGCTGACGCACCCGGTCGGCGCTGACCCGTCCCACAGGGCCGCCGGGGCGACGCACGATCAGCGGCACGCGCAGGGTCTCGCGGTAGTGCGCGTGGCCGTGCTCGAAGCCTCCGTGCTCCCAGAACTCCTCGCCGTGGTCGGCCACGACGATCACGAGGGCGTCTTCCCAGCGTCCCCGTCGCTCGAGCTCCGCCCGCAGCCGACCGAACTGCTCGTCGACGTGGCGCAGCTCTCCGTCGTAGCGCGCGACGAGATGCCGGCGCCGCGCGGGGTCGAGACGGATCGTCCCGTCCCGGATCCCGAACACGTCCTGGGCGCTGCCGAAACCGCGCGGGATCGCGGACGCCCCGGCGTCGAACATGGTGTCGTACGGGGCGGGCGGATCGTAGGTCAGGTGCGGGTCGAAGTAGTGGACGACGACGAAGGCAGGCCGGTCGTCCGCCTTCTCGAACCAGTCCAGCACCGCATCGGTGGTGCGCCGGGCGTCGCGATGCCCGACGTTCGAGGCGTCGCTGCCATGGAAGTCGTAGGTGTCGAAGCCGCGATCGAGCGACGACAGGTCGGGGCTGCACCAGACGACGTTGACGAACGCCGCCGTCGAATAGCCCGCGCGCCGCATCCGCTGGGCCAGTGTCGTGACATCCTCGCGCAGGCCGAACATGCCGACGTCGCTCTTGCCGGCACCGTGCCGGTGCGGCGGGTAGCCGGTCAGGATCGTGGCCATCGACGGCAGGGTCCACGGGGCCTGCGCGTATGCCTCCTCGTAGCGCTCTCCGTCGGCGGCCAGTCGGTCGAGGTTGGGAGTCGTCAGCCGGTCGTAGCCGTAGGCGGACAGGTGGTCGGCGCGCGTCGTGTCGAGCACGATGAGCAGCACATCGCCTCCCGAGGCGGAAGGCGCGCTGCAGCCGCACGCGACGAGGAGCAGGGGCGCGATCGAGAAGAGAACGAAGATCGACGGCAATCGGTGCACCGGTTCAGTCGATCACGGTCCCAGCGCGAACGCAAGCCGGTCGTACCGTCGCGAGATCGACCCCCGCTGGTAGTAGAATGCGGGCCCGATGACGCAACGGCTGTGCATTCTCGCGATCGTTCTGCTGTGCGGGGCGACCTGTGTGCCGGCGGCAACCCTCGCCGTGGTGTTCACCAACAACGGCGGGCCGCTGGAGGATCCGTCCATCGGACGGTTCTACGTCTACGATCCGGAGCGGCCCGAGGACCACCTCGCGTGGGGCAACGCCGCGCGCGCTGCGACGGTCGAGGACGGCACGTACGACATCGTCATCGTGTACGACCAGGACCAGGTGCAGGCCGAGCGGAAGCTGGAGGCGGTCGAGCTCGCGGGAGAGATGATCCTCGACGCCGATTTCGAGCTGGCCGTGGCCAAACTGACGCTCGACGTGACCAGCGACGGCGCAGCGGTCGACTTCCGCACGGCGCGCTACGGTCTGCACCGCGCCGGCAGGCGCGGGCGGCCGCTGGTCGAGCGGCGCCCGGGGCGGCAGATCACGATCCTCGAGGGCGTCTACGACGTCGAGGTCACGTACCACACGGGCGACGGACTGGAGACCCGCTGGATCGAGGGGCTCGTCGTCGCGGGCGATCGTTACGAGCAACTGGAGATCGGGGCCGCGGTGGCCTGGTTGCGCGTCGAGGTGCGCGAGAACGGAACTCTCCTCGGGGGGCAGCGCGGGCGCTTCAGCGTCCACCGGCCGGGACGTGAGAAGGAACGCCTGGCCGAGGCGGGGTCGGGACAGACCCTGAGGCTTCCGCCGGGTGCATACGACATCCGCGTCTTCGATACGGGGCGCGAGGCGCGGTCGGAGCGCTGGCTGCGCGCCGTCGAGATCCGCGGTCGCGAGGATCGCGTGGTGGACCTGGGGCTGAAGCAGGCAACGGTGCGCATCGACGTCAGACGCCGCGGACGACGCGTCTCCCGGGCCGGCTTCCGTGTCTATCGCGCCGGAGGCGAGACGCCGGTCGCAGCGGGCCGCAGCGGGGACTCGATCGAGCTCGACGAGGGACGGTACGACGTCCGCTGTTTCCACCGCAACGGCAGCCTGCGCGCCGAGAGCTGGCTGCGCGATCAGGAGATCGTCGGAGACACGCGGCTGACGGTGGAGCTCGAGCTGCGGCGCGTCGAGCTGCGCGTTCGACCCTCGGGTCGCTTCGATCCACGCGACTCCACGCTGCACGTCGTCCTCGACAGCTCGGCGGACATGGGCACGCGGCTGGACTCGCGGACGCGGATGGAGACGGCGGCGCAGGGATTGAGTCGAGCCGTCCAGGAACTGGGCGGCGACAAGCTCGAACTCGGGTTGCGCGCCTTCGGCATCGCGCCGCTGTCCCGGCACAACTGCCGCGACTCGACGCTGTTGATCCCGCCGGCCCCTCTCGACCGGCGCACCACGGCGTCGACGCTGCAGCTCCTGCGCCCGACGGGCCACGCGGCCATCGCCTACGCCCTCGAGCAGGCCGCGGACGACCTGAGCCCCGCCCGGCGCAACACGATGCTGCTGCTGACCGGCAGCGTCGAGCGCTGCGACGGCGAGCCCTGCGCGGTGGCGGCACGCCTGCTGCGCGAGGGGCGGATCGAGCGGCTGCACGTGATCGGTCTGGGACTGAACGACAACCGCACGGCCGAACTGCGTTGCGCCGGGGAGTTCCACGGCGTGGGCTCCGAGCGCGAGCTGCGAGCCGCCCTGGGCCGCATCCTGGACGAAGCCGCGCGAGCGGAGACCGGCTCCGTCTCCGTCCTGACGGCGGGCGGGCGCGAGTGGGTCGCCGGCGGCGCCCTGGACAGCTCGATCGAGCTCGCCGCGGGCACGTACGACGTCGTGATCCACGACGGCGGCCGGACCCACATGTGGAAGAACCTCCACATCGACGAGGATCTCGACGCGATCGCCGGCCCGACACCACCGAGCGAGTAGCAGCGTCTAGAGCCAGTCGATCGGCTCGCGCAGCCGCTCGAGCAGCTCGGCTTCGCGCGAGCCCGGCTCAGGACGATGGTCGTAGGACCAGCGCACGACCGGCGGTAGGGACATCAGGATCGACTCGGTCCGGCCACCGGTCTCGAGTCCGAAGAGCGTTCCACGATCGTGGACCAGGTTGAATTCGACGTAGCGTCCGCGACGAACCTCCTGCCAGGTGCGCTGCGCCTCGCCCCACTCCGCGTCGCGGCGACGCTCGACGATCGGGACGTACGCCTCGGTGAACGCGTCACCCACGTCCCGGACGAAACAGAACGTACGCTCGAGATCCTCGTCCAGGTAGTCGAAGAACACGCCACCCACTCCGCGCGCCTCCCCACGGTGCGACAAGTGGAAGTACTCGTCACACCACTTCTTGAACCGCGGATAGTACGAGGCGTCGTGACGTCCGCACGCGTCCCGCAGCGTGCGGTGAAAGTGTGCCGCGTCGTCGTCGAACAGATAGTACGGCGTCAGGTCGGCTCCGCCGCCGAACCAGGCGCGTTGCGGTACGTCGCCGGGCTCGCCGAGCTCCAGGTAGCGCACGTTCATGTGTGCGGTGGGGATCATCGGGCTGCGCGGATGCAGAACCAGCGATACTCCGGTCGCAAAGAAGTTCTGCGCCTCGGTCTTCAGTCGCGCCGCCAGTCGCTCCGAGAGTCGACCCTCGACTGCGGACAGATTGACGCCGGCCTTCTCGAACACGCCGCCGTCGGCCAGTACGCGTGTGATGCCGCCGCCGTCCCCCGGCCCGTCGTCGGGGGCGTAGCGCCAGCGGTCCTCGCGAAACGCCGCGCCGTCGACGCGTTCGAGCGCGGCGCAGATCGAGTCCTGCAGCGAGCCGAAATACTCCCGAACGCGGCCGCGCAACGCCACGGTCTTCACTTGCGGAACGGCAGGGCGTCGCCCAGCTTCAGCTCGAGGCGATCGTGGATCCAGTGGCCGTCCCACCACTCGCGCGGATTGACCGAAACGCCGTGCAGCAGCATCGTGAAGTGCAGGTGATCGCCGCCGGCGAGCCCCGTCTGCCCCGACCGCCCCAGGACCTGTCCACGTTCGACCCGGTCGCCCTGGGCGACGGAGATGCTCGACAGGTGGCCATAGAGGCTCATCAGCCCGTGGCCGTGGTCGACGACGACCGCGTTGCCGTAGATGCCGAAGTAACGCGCCAGCACGACGATACCCGAGTTGGCGGCCTGGATCTCGGCCTGGCGCGTCGACGCCAGGTCGAATCCCAGGTGATCCTGACGATCGATCTCCGCCCCGTTGTAGACGTAGATCCGACGATCGGCGAAGTCGGACATGACCTGCGCGTTGCGCATCTGCATGAACGTCTGGTCCCACAGGAACCGCGGCTCCGAGCTCTGCGCCATCTCGGTCAACGTGCGCGCGTTCTGCGTGCGAATGTCGCGGTTGAGCTGCAGGTAGTTGGCGACCAGGTCGCCCTTGTCCTCGAGTTGCGGCAGCTGGGACATCACCGCCGGAACGACGCGCTGGAGAAAACGATCGTTGACCCGGATGGTGTCGGTGCGGTACGGCCGCGTCTTGAAATCATCGACGAACCGGGCGCGGGCCTCGTTCTGGACGACGTCGCGCGCCACGAGCTCGATCTTGGCCACGTCCTCCATGTCGAACGGAACGCCGAACAGCGCGAAGCGGTCCAGGCCGTCTCCACCCGGCAGCGGATATCCGGGAAACCAGTGTTCGCCGACCTGGACACCGTCGGCGATCGACGAGTCGTCGACGCGGTACAACACGGCCTCGCATCCGCCCTGGCGCACGAAGGTCTGCGTGGAGGTGACCTGCAGCGCCGGCGGGCGCAGCTTGACGTCCAGCGTCAACTCTTCGACGACGGGCGCCGGCTTGCGCAGCCACGCCGCGGCGCGCGAGGCGGAGACACGGATCGTCGCCTGCCCCTCCTCGAGACCCTTGATCGTGTCGCGCCCCACCTCGACGCGGAGCTGCTCCTCGGGGACACGCGGCCCCCAGAACTGCCAGGGCTGGAGCGCGGTGTGGGCCCCCTCCTGCAGCAGCTCGACGCGCTCGCCCTGCACGAGCTCGACGCGATAGCCGCTGAGACCTCGCACGGGCTCCGAGAGCGAGATGTAGATGCGGGTCAGCCGGCCGATCCCGGGTAGGTCGGAGCGTAGCTCGATGCTCGGCTCCGGGCCGGAGCGGAACGCCGCGAGCCACAGAAAGACCAGCCCGACCAGAACGGCGAGGACCAGCAATCGGATGAAGTAACTTTTCGACTTCCCACGAGCCATGGTTCGCTCCGAAGCGCAGGGCGGGAAGCTGACCCGCCGGGGGGAAAAGGACCCCTCTATCCTGGCAAACGAAACTCCGCGGGTCCAATCGGCGCGTACGGGTCAGGTTTCCGTAGCGGAGGGACCCGCCGGCAGCTCGATGACGGGGCCGCCGAACGCGGCCGCCGCCTCCTCCATCAGCTCGTGCTCGCGGTCCGAATAGCGCGGCGAGAAGTGGAACGGGGCGAGCCGCCGCGCGCCGGCCTCGCGAGCGAGCCGGCCTGCCTGGCGCGCGGTCAGATGATTGCGCTCCGCGGCCAGCTCTCGATCGGAGTCGAGAAACACGGCCTCGCAGATCATCAGGTCGACGCCCGCGGCCAGGTCGACGACCCGGCGCCGGTTCTCCTCCGTGTCGCGCAGATCCGTGAAGTAGCCGATCTTCTGCCCCGGCGTGCGGAACAACAGCTCGTCGGTCAGCCGATCCAACCTGAATCTCCGCTGCTCGCCCTCCGCTGCCGTGGCGTCGATTCTGGTGTCGCCGGGGCGCCGGCGACGCGCCGCGAGCTTCAGCTCGGCCAGCCACGGGCCCGGCACGAGCCCCATCTGCAGCAGACGATCCTTGTTGACCGACAGGTGCTCGGTCTCGTCGAGGACCACGCCCAGCACCGGGATCCCGTGATCGAGTGACGTGACGCGCATCGTGTAACCTCGCTCGGCGTGGATCGTCGACTCGAACGGCCGTGCGGGCAACGGCTCCGCCCGCAGCCCGGCAGGGGCGGCGTGCAGCACCGAACGGACGCGATCGCCGTCGACCTCCTCGACCACGAGCCGCAGCGGGTAGTGCTCGATCAGGTTCCACGAGTACGCAGCGAGCTTGCTTTGCATGCTGTGCAGGAACCCCGGCGGCCCGGTGACGACCAGTTCCTCCTCGCGTGACAGCGCGCGGCGCAGCAGATGATCGAAGCCCGAGAAATGGTCCATGTGAGTGTGCGTCACGACGACGCGCGAGACCCGCAGCAGCTTGCGATTCGGGATCCGGCGCAGGTCGCCGGCGTCGAGCAGTACGGAGTGCCCCTCGTCGGGCACGTCGATCCACAGCGCCGGGTCGCCGGCCGGTCCGTTGGGCATGAATGGATGGAACCGGGTACGCATCCGGGTCACTTCTTGCTGTAGGCCATTCCGTCCGGCTCGCGCCCGGCCCGGAGCAGGTCGAGCACCTCGAGGGTCTGCGTGTCGACGACGACCACCACGTCGGACTGCGTCGCCGCGACCCACGCCCGGTCGCCCGCCGGAGCCACGACGACCCCCACGGGAACAGGGCTTTCGCCGAAACGGTCGCCGAACAGCCGGGAGGCAGCGTCGGGCACGGTCGTCAGATCGAGCTTGCGGCGAGCGATCTCGCGTCGCTGTTCCACATCGAACAGGGCGACCTCGCCCGTGTCGGCGCAGGAGACCAGTGCGCGCGATCCGTCGGGCGTCATCGCGACGCGGATCGGCACACCCGCGCACGGCAGCGTGGCCACGATCTCGAGCGTCGCGGGATCGACGATGCTCAACGTGTCCGCGCCGCGATTGCCGACCCACAGTTCGCGACCGTTCGGCGTGAGCGCGATGCCCTCCGCCCCGGCGCCGGTGCGGATGTCGCGCAGCTTGCGCTGCAGCTTCAGATCGATCGCCGTCACGGAACCGGAGCGGATGTTGGCCACGAATGCGCGCGTGCCCTTCCTGGTCACCGCGGTCATGTGCGACACGCGCTGCGCGGTCTCGATCTCGACGACGATCGCGCCCTCGAACGGATCGACGACGAGCAGGTGCGCGCTGCCCTCGGTCGTCACCGCCAACCTCTTCTTCGAGAACCACACCATGCCGTGCGGTCGTTGGTGCTCGCCGAGATTGATCGTGCGCAACACCTCCGCCGACTTGACGTCGATAACCGTGAGACTCGAACCGGGATGGTCGCGCGTGCCGTAGTTGCTGATCACGGCGTGGCGTCCCGAGGGCGACACCGCCACTTCGTGCGGCGCGATTCCCGTGGGAAGAGTCGCCCGCGACTCTCCCGTCGCCGGATCGAGCAGGTCGACGGTGTGGTCGCTCTTGTTGGCGACGAGCAGCGTGGCCGCGTCGACGACTCCGATCGCGAGCAAGGAGCAACACACGAGACAGGCGAACGTTCGGGTCATGTCGAGGTCTCCCTCGTCATTGTTTCACGGGGGTCGCTCGCCGGCCAAGCAAGACACCCACCCGAACCCGAGCTAGACTGTCGCCGGACGAATCGCCGGGGAGAGGGTTGAATGGGGAAGATGGCACGCTCGCGACTGGTCACGGGGATGACGCTGATCCTGATCGGCCTCGGCGTCTTCACCATGCAGTACATCGGGCTGACGTCGGCGGCGATGTTGTTCTTCGCCGGCGGAGCGATGATCGCGGCCTACCTGTACCGCCGGCACTACAGCCTGCTGGTCGTCGGCGGAATCATGACGGGCATCGCTCTGGGGGCTCTCGTCGAGGGAAGACAGCTGATTTCGGGGGATTCCAGCGCTTTTGGGCTAGGAATCGGCTTCATTCTGATCTACGTCGTCGAGTTGATCCGTGAGCGGCGCGCGCACTGGTGGCCGTTGGTCCCGGGCGCGGCCCTGCTCGTCAGCGGCTTCATGACGAGCACGGAGATCTTTCGTTTCCTGTTCAGCGACAAGGGCTGGCCACTGCTGGTCGTCATCGCCGGCGTGATCGTTCTGCTCAGCGGACTGAGCAAGTCGCGGCGCGGCGGCGAACGAACGGAGTAGGCGTGCAACCGGCACCGATCAAACCGAACGTAACGATCGACGACCTCGACAAGCTCGACATCCGCGTCGGCACGATCGTCGCCGTCGACGACGTCGAGGGGTCGAAGAAGTTGATCAAACTGACCGTCGACTTCGGCGACCATCGACGCACGATCCTCGCCGGCATGAAACAGGAGCGTGAGGATCCACAAGAGATCCGCGGCCTGCAGGCTTTGTTCGTCGTCAACCTCGAACCCAAGAAGATGGCCGGCGAAGTCTCGCACGGCATGCTGTTCGACATCGGTTATGCGGACGGCCTGCAGCCTGCGCTGGCGGTTCCCGAGCGTCCGGTCGCGTGCGGAGCGCGAGCCGGCTGACGCGGGCCATGCGCGCAATTCTCCCCGAAAAACTGACGCAGCATTGCGGATGCCTCGCCGCGACCCACCTTTTGTAGTATGTAGGTGGCGGTCGGGGAGGCTTGTGTATGCGTTTCGTGCGCGGTGTTGCACTGCAGAGTGCACTCATTGTCGCGTCGTTGCTGCTGCTGTTGATCGGCGGCGCGTGCGACTCGAACGGGGGACGTGCGCGCGCTTCCGGTGAGACCGGTGACCTTGCACAGGTGAAGCGTCGCGGGACGCTGCGCATCATCACTCCGCTTCGTGGCGGCCCCGCGCTCTTGCCGCGCGGCAGATCGACGATGAACCTCGAGCAAGAGCTCGTATCGAACTACGCAGAAGCGATCGGCGTCAGAGCCGAGTGGGTCTACGTCGAATCGCGCGATGAGTTGATCGACGCATTGCTCGAGGGACGCGGCGACGTCGTCACCGCGAACCTGACCGTGACGCCCGACCGCAGGATCAAGGTCGACTTCACCGTCCCCGTCGCGACCGTTCGCGAGCAGCTGGTGGCACGCGCCGATGATCCGGTCGCCGACCTGGACGGGCTGTACGGGAGGCGGATCGCCGTGCGCCCGTCCTCGTCGTTCCACGACACGATCGACCGCCTCAGGGAGCGGGTCGAGCGGCTGAAACTCGAGGAAATCCCCGAGAATGTGGACACTGAGGAGGCGATCCACCGCGTCGCAACGGGCGTCTACGACCTGACCGTGGCCGACAGCAACCTGGTCGAGGCCTGCCTCGAGTACCGGGGGGACATCCGTCCGGTGCTGGATCTGACCGGCGACCGCCCGATCGCGTGGGCCGTGAGACCCGAGTCCGGCGAGCTGCTGAAGAGCATGAATCGCTACCTCACCGAGGCGCAACTGGTGGCGTACGACGGCCGGCGGCACGTGGAGGACCTGCCGTCGATGAAGGAACGCCGGGTACTGCGCATGCTCACACGCAACGCCGCGGCCACCTACTTCCTCTGGCGCGGCGAGTTGATGGGCTTCGAGTACGAGTTGATGCGCGCGTTCGCCAAGCGCAACGGCATGCGGCTGGAGGTTGTCGTTCCGCCGCCGGGAGAGGACCTGCTGGACTGGCTGAGATCGGGGCGCGGTGACGTCGTCGCTGCGGCGCTGACTCCCGACGAGTCGGAGGTCGGCATCCTGTACTCGCGCCCGTACAACTATGTCTCGCAGGTCGTGGTCGCGCAGAGCGAGGGCCCGGAGCTCTACGGCCCCGCGGATCTTTCCGGCCGTCGCGTATACGCACACGGAGGGAGTTCGCACTGGAGGTCTCTGCAGCGCCTCCGCGACCTGGGTCTGAACGTCAAACTGATGCCCGTCCCCGACGAGATGAGCAGCGAGGAGGTGATCGCGCTCGTGGCCGACGGGATGTACGGCCTGGCCGTCGTCGATAGCCACGCGCTCGACATCGAGCTCGGGTGGCGCGACGACGTCGAGGCCAAGTTCGCGATCCGGCGTGATACGCCACTGGTCTGGGCGGTGCGCGACACGAATCCCGATCTGCATTCCACGATCGACGAGTTCGTGCGTCGCGAGTATCGCGGGCTGCTCTACAATGTCGTCTATGAGCGTTACTTCAAGGACCCGACCACGATTCGCACGGCCGCGACCCGCGATCCGCAAGACGACCTGACTCCGTACGACGACATCGTCAAGCGCTACGCGCAACAGTACGGCTTCGACTGGCGATTGATCCTGTCGCAGATGTACCAGGAGAGCCGCTTCGACCCGCAAGCACGCTCGTTTGCCGGAGCCGAGGGGTTGATGCAGGTTCTGCCGCGCACGGCCGAGCAGCTCGGATTCGAGACGCTGGAGGACCCCGACACCGCGATCCACGCGGGCGTCAAGTACCTCGACTGGGTACGCGATCGCTTCGAGCCCGAGCTGTCCGTGCGGGATCGCATGTGGTTCACGCTGGCCGGATACAACGCGGGGCCGGGGCACGTCCGCGACGCCCGGCGACTCGCCGACCAGCTGGGTTACAACCCCAATCGCTGGTTCGGCAACGTCGAGCAGGCGATGCTGCTACTCTCGCGCCCCAAGTACGCCGGGCAGGCCCCGCACGGCTACTGCCGCTGCAACGAGCCGGTTGAGTATGTGCGCGAGATCCGCGAACGATACCGTGCTTTCGTCGATGCCCTCGGGTCCTAGCCTCGTTCGGGCGAGGCGGGGTTGACGTTCGTGCTACGGCTTCTACGTTGAAGGTGTAGGCACTCTCCGGGAGAGGTTCGAATCGTGACCGAAGGTGCATCAAAGAAGAAGGCAGCGACGCTGCTGATCTCGTGTCCCGACAGCAAGGGGCTGGTCGCCCAGGTGACGGGGTTCATCCAGCGCCACGGCGGCAACGTCCTGGGGCTCGAGCAACACGTGGACTCGCGCGACGGTGTGTTCTTCATGCGCATCGAGTGGGATCTCGACGGCTTCGGCGTTCCGACCGAGCGGTTGAACGAGGAGTTCGGCGCCGAGCTGGGTACTCCGCTGCAAATGGACTGGAGGCTGCACTTCTCCGACGAGGTTCCGCGAATGGCGCTCTTCGTCTCCAAGCAGTCACACTGTCTGTACGACATTCTCGCCCGCTGCCAGAGCGGTGAGTGGAACGTCGAGTTGCCGTTGATCGTCAGCAACCACCCGAACCTCGAGCCGGTCGCGCGCAATCTCGGTATCGACTATCACTGCATCCCGATCGACAGGTCGAACAAGCGCGAGCAGGAGCAGAAGCAGATCGAGCTGCTGCGCGAGAAGAACATCGACTTCATCGTGCTTGCGCGCTACATGCAGATCGTGAGCGGCGAGTTCATCGACGAGTTCCCCGATCGCATCATCAACATTCACCACTCGTTTCTGCCCGCCTTCCCCGGTGCGCGCCCGTACCATTCCGCCCACGACCGCGGGGTGAAGATCATCGGCGCAACCAGCCACTACGTCACGGCGGACCTCGATGCGGGACCGATCATCGAACAAGACGTGGTGCACGTCAGTCACTCGGACTCCGTAAGAGATCTGGTCCGCAAGGGACGGGACCTGGAGAAGGTCGTCCTATCGCGGGCGATCTGGCTGCATCTGAATCGCAAGTTGCTGGTGTGGCGCAACCGCACTGTCGTCTTCGCGTAGGCGCAGCCGCCTACCGAACCCAGGTTGGGAAACGGGCGAATCCTAGAGGATCCTCGAGAGTTGTGATTGGCTGACGCATCTGTCGCCGTCACTCGTGTGGTTTGCGCCGATACCGGCGCAGGGCGTGTTGTTCTGTGGTGTTGGCCGGCGCATTCCGACCATATTGAGAGACAACGGGTCGTGAGACGGGTTGGCGAGACACACTTCGCCCCGAGAGCAACAGATGCGCGCCTGTACGAACCATCTCAGCAACCAGAGTGGTCAGATCTCAGGGGTCCGCACAACGAACGCCCAGGCGGACACGCATCCAGTACGTGCCCCACGGAAACACGACATCCCGATTGCCTTCCGCAAAACACCGCCAGGCATCACGGTACGCGTCCAGAAACGTGCGGAAAGCCCGCAACACCTGCACTCGCTTCAACTTGTCTCGGATCGCTACCGTTGGACTGAGCTCGCCGCGGGGTTCTTCAGAGCTTGCTCGATCCAGCGGAGATTGTGCCAGGACGCGACGAACCCCGAGGAAAGTCCGTCCCGACCTCCTCATCGCCTCCCGCAGTTCGCCTTCCCTCTCGGTCAGCGCATCAGTCAGTGTGGCCACGGGATCCCGGCCGAGTTCCATGAGTTGATCCGGCAGGAGTAGCTTCAACTCGGCCGTTCTTGGAACCGGCCCCTTGTCCCGAAAGAACCCGCGGGGACGATCGATCGCCCGGGCCGGTCGCATTAGATCGCCCGGCAAGCTCCTCGCCCCGGGCCACTCGCTTGCCGATCGGGTCAATCCGGCTTCGACCGGATTGAGATGGACGTAGAGCATCGCAGCCAACACAGCTTGGGTATCGACCAAGCGAACGGCGTTGAACGACCCGGGGCCCCAAAAACACTCTGTGCGCTCATGGTGTCGGTTTAGGCACTTGGCGACGTACTCGTCAAGCCAGTGCATGAAACGAGGCAGCTCGCCGTAAGTGTCGGTCAGGACAATGTGATAGTGATTCGACATGACGCAGTAAGCGTGGATCCGAATCGAGAAGCGCTGGGCGGCATGCGCCAAGCAGAACTCGAAGACACGACGGACAAAGGAATCGGGCCGCAGCAGGAACAGGCGGAGGAGGCAGCGACGAGACACGAGGTAACTCGCACCTGGTGTAACCCAGCGGGGTCTTGACATGAAACGGCTCCGGAGGCGGAACGGTAGGAACCTACCAGGTTTCAGAGTGTGAACGTGGTAGCCGTGGCTGGTGTGGGGTTGCGGTTCGGAATCAACCTGGGTCGGGGTGGGTGAGGTGGTGGGCGTCAGTCGGGTGGTTGGAGGCGTTTGTCGAACTCTCGGCAGACGGTGCGTAGGACCTTGACCCGAGCGTAGCGCTTGTCGTTGCCCTCGATCAGGTGCCACGCGGCGTTCGTCGTGCTGGTGCGTTCGACCATGTCGTGGACCGCCTCGGTGTAAGCCTCACGCTTGGCGCGGTTGCGCCAGTCCTCGTCGGTGAGCTTCCACCGCTTGTGTGGCGTCTTGGCCCTGGCGTCGAAACGGGACTTCTGCTCCTCGGACGTGATCTCGATCCAGAACTTGACGACGACGATGCCGTGGTCGACCAGCTGGCTCTCGAAATCGTTGATCTCGGCGTACGACCGGCGCCAGGCCTCTTCATCGGCAAAGCCCTCGATGCGCTCCACCAGCACGCGTCCGTACCAGCTACGATCGAACAGGGTCACGCGCCCCGCGCCGGGCACGTGGCGCCAGAACCGCCACAGGTAATGGTGCGCACTCTCGTCCTCGGTCGGAGCGGCGATCGAGACGACGTCGTAGTTGCGTGCATCGAGCGCAGACGTCACCCGACGAATCGCGCCGCCCTTACCGGCGGCATCCCAGCCCTCGAACACAACGACGCTCGAAACACCCTCGTCGTGCATCCGTCTGTGGAGTAGGTTCAGCCGTGCCTGGTACTTGTCGCGTTTGACCTGGTACTTGTTCCGCTCGAGCGTCTTGTTCAAGTCGAGCGCGGACAGAACGGTGGGCGCCTCTATCTGGCGCGCGACCGTCGGGACGGAAGACGCCTCGGCCAGGTCGTCGCCGGGAGCGACCTCATCACCGTTGTCACGGCTCGCCAGCCAGCGATGCAACCCGGCCAACAGCCGCGATCCGACCTCCAGGCTGAGATAGCGAAAGTCGGTTCCCTCAACGATGCGCCACGGCGCCTCGCCGGTGCTCGTTCGAGTAATGACATGCTCGGCCGTATCGACGAACTTGTCGTAGCGTCGCCAGTTCTTCCAGTCCTGCTTGGTCACACGCCACTTCTGCAGCGGGTCTTTCTCGAGCTTGCGAAAGCGGCGGCGCTGAGCCTCGCGGTCCAGATGGAGCCAGAACTTGAGAACCAGCGCGCCGTCAACGGCCAGCATGCGCTCGAACGCGACGATCTTGTCCAGCCGCGCGTCGAGCTGCCCGCGATCGATCTTCCCGTAGGCGTGATCCAGCACCGGATCGTGGTACCAGGCGCTGAGGAAGAGGCCCATCTTCCCGCGGGGCGGCAACTCACGCCAGTACCGCCAGAACTCGGGACGCTCGGCCTCTTCCTGACTCGGCTCGCTGAACGCGTGCGTGTTGATCCGGCGCGGGTCCATCCACGCATTGAGCAAGTTCGCCGTCTCGCTCTTGCCGGCACCGTCGACGCCCGCAATCATGACGATCACGCGAGACTCGGACTCGCGCAGCAGCCCCTGCGCCTCGAGCAGTTGCTGCCGCAGCAGCGGTTCGCGCTCTGCGTACTGACGTTTGGAGATCTTGCGCCCCAGTTCCGCGGTCTCGAACACTGTTCACCCCCTGGATGGTCCCGGCCAATATAGTCCCCGAGACGAACGGGGTAAGCGTCTCAACGAAGCCGAGCGGGGCGGTTCCGGATCGCGATCGCGGCGAACAGCGCGAGACCGACGAACCCGAGCCACGGCACGCCGCCGCCCGCGGGCAGCAACAGCATCAACGCCGCCACGAAACACGCCGCCCGCATTCCGGGGGTCAGCTCGCGGACGAGGTAGCCCGCGATACCCGCCGCGAACGGCACGATCCCCAGCACCGCCAGCACCGTCGCACCGGCGATCTCCGCCGCCCCGGCCGCACCGCCCGACTCGTCGAGCATCAGCAGCTGCGGGCGCAGGACGAACATGTACGGCAGCGTGAAACCCACCAACGCGAAGCGGAAAGCAGCGAACGAGGTCTGCAGGATACCGGCGCCGGCGATCGTTCCGGCCGTATAGGCCGCCAGCGCGACCGGAGGCGTCACCATCGACATCATGCCGAAGTAAAAGATGAACAGGTGGGCGCCGAGCGGTACGACCCCCAGGTCTCCGAGTACGGGGTTGATCAACGTCGCCATCAGCAAGTAACACACCGCCGACGGCAAGCCCATCCCGAGGACGATCGACGAGACCATGATCAGCACCAGGGCCCCGATCAGGTTGCCCTGCGCCAGATCGAGAATCGTCGCCGGCAGCTTCGTCCCCACGCCGGTCATCGTGACGACACCGATCACGATCCCCACGCACGCGGCAGCCGACACCAGCGGAACGACCTCACGCCCCGCCGCCGCGAGAGACTCCAGCAACTTGCGGAACCCGATGCGCGTCCGCGAATGGAAGACACTGGCCACGAGAACGACCGCCAGGGCGATGCTGACGGCGCGGAACACGGTGTAGCCGGAAAACAGCAGCGCGATCAGCCCGGCGAAACCGGCGGAGAAGACGACCGCCTCGTACTTGAACAGCGGACCCGAAGCCTTCACCGACGTTGCTCGGACTCCGGTCCGACGTGCGTAGAAGTGCACGATCAACAACAGTGACAGGTAGTACAGCACCGCCGGAATCAGCGCCGCCTTGATGATCTGCAGATACGTCACGGGGGGATCGACGATCTCCAGCATCATGTAGGCGCCCGCCCCCATGACGGGAGGAACGAGGGCGCCACCGGAGCTGGCCGCCGCCTCGACTCCCGCCGCGATCTCGGGCCGGAAACCGGAGCTGCGCATCATCGGGATGGTGAAGGTTCCGGTCGTCGCCGTGTTGGCCACGGCGCTCCCGGACAGCGATCCCATCATGCCGCTGCTCAGCACCGCGACCTTCGCGGGGCCGCCCGGAGTCGAGCCGAACAACCGCTGGGCGAAATCGATGATGAACTGCGTAGATCCGCTCTGCTTCAACAGCGCCCCGAGGATGACGAACAGGAACACGTAGGTGAACATCACCCGCAGGGCGGTGCCGAACACACCCTGGCTGTGCAGGAAGATCGGGGCCATGCGATCGACGCCGTAACCCCGGTGAGGGAACAGCCAGTCGGGCATCCACGGCCCGAGCCACGCGTAGGCCAGGAACACCAGGGCAAGCGCCGGAAGCGCCCAGCCGATCGACCGGCGGGTCGCCTCGAGCACGACGAGCAAACCCAGGATGCCGACGAGCGTATCCAGTCCCGTCTCGCTCCCCGCACGGTTGCCCAGCGACTCGCCGCCGATCCACAGGTCGCGGAACACCGGCTGGGTCTGGACCACGATGTACGCCGTGCACGCCACGGCCAGCGCAGCCGGCACGACGTCCAACGCGCGCACCCGACGGTTCTCGCGCAGGCGGGGATGGGCCGGAATGTTGATGAAACAGAGCAGCAACCCGAGCATGGCGAAGATCGCCAGCCGCGTCTGCGGCATCAGCTGCGGGTAGTTCAACTCGGCCAGGGTGAACAGGCAGAGCAGCACACCCAGAATCGTCGTCAGCCTACGGATGCCGAGCCTCTACGGTTCCGGCCATATGCCGATCTCGCGATAGAAGCGGACCGCGCCCGGATGGAACTCGGTCCCCGTGTCGCGCACGACGTTCCTCGGATTGATCGCCCGTCCCGCCGGGTGCTGCGCCACGACCTGTTCGCGATGCTCGTAAACAGCCTTGGTGATCGCGTAGATCAGCTCCTCGGGCGCGTCGGCCGAGGTGATCAGATGCATCGAGCCGACGTCGAGTCCCTGGAATTCCTCGTCCTGCCCCGTGTACGTCCCCGCGGGGATCGTCGCGCGATTGAAGAACAGGTAGTCGCCGGTGAGCTTCTCCAGCGCCGCCGCATCGAACGGAACGAAGTGGATGTTGCGCGAGCTGGCGGCCTGTGTGATCGACGCCGTCGGAACCGCGCCGCCGAGAAACGCGGCGGCCGCAGAGCCGTCGGACAGCATGTCCACCGCCTGGGTCTGTCCGGCGTTGAGCACGTTCAGGTCGTCGTAGGTCAAGCCATGCGCGCCGATCAGTGGACGCAGGAAGAACTCGAAACCCGCACCGGCCGGGCCCATCACGACGCGCTTGCCGCGCAGGTCGGCCATCGTCTTCACGCCGCTGTCGTTCGGCGTGATGAACAGCGCCACGTTGGGCGCCAGCGTCATCACCGCGCGCATCTCGTACGCCTGGTCCCAGCCTCCCTCGCCGCGCACGGCGTGATACGTGATCGCCGCATTCGACAGCGCGAGGTCGAGCTCTCCACCGGCCAGTCGGCGAATATTCTCCTGCGAGCCCTTCGTCGCCTCGGCGGTGACCTGCCAGCCGTGGTCGCCGGCGTTGTCGGTCAGCGTCTGGGCGATCGCACCGCCCACCGGGAAGAACGCGCCACCTACCGGCGCCGTGCCGACGCTGAGAAACCTGCGCCCGCCGCCGCTCTCGCCGTCCGACGCACAGCCTCCGAGGAACACGAGCAGCGCGAGCAACAACAAGGCCGGGAATCGGTGGGTCATCGATGTCTCCTGCTGGGTCGGTTTCAGGCCGAACAGCATAGAGGGAACGACGGCTTCAGGCTACCGGGTTACCGTGGCTCGACGCGCTCCCAGCACCACTCCGCCTCGCGCCCCGGCCCGGCCGCCGTCGAGCACAGCGTCGTCTCGCCCTCGAGCCGATAGGTGATGCTGGTGGGCCAGTCGTGCTCGGGGTTGGCGAAGACGGCGCGGCCGGGCCCGTTCTCGACGAGACGGAACGGCGTAGGTGCCGCTCCGCGTGGGCTCGCCAGGTAAACGACGCCCTCATCCGTCTGCTCGATGCGCAGGTACTCGAAGAAGGCCTTGCCCGAACCGCGCACGTCGCGGTGCAGGCCCAGCATCACGCCACCCGCGGCATCCGTCCAGTACTCCTCGGCCACGTTACCGTCGCGCTCAGAGCGCCAGAAGCCCGTCATCCAGCCGAGATCGCCCAGCGCTGCAGAGTCTGCGTCGGTCGAACCCGCAGCGGCCACGGGCGCGCTCGGGGTCGGCGCTGCGTCGTTCCAGCCCTCGTAATACGGGCGCAGGTCCAGCGAGACGATACGATCGGACTTGTTGATCCCGCGAACGTAGAGCGTCTTGCTCGCGCGCGGCACGTGCACGGTGAAACGCTTGTCGCTCTTCTTCCCCGCGCTGTATCCCTCGACGCGAAGCTCGGTGCCGTCCTCCAGCGTGAACGCGCGGTACGCATTGGGACAGTAGAACGCCCTGCCCGGACACCCGTCCGCATCGATCTCGACAACGAATTGCTCGGCGAGAACCGTGACCGACTGAAAGCGACCGGTCTTGCATCCTCTCTCGATGCAACGATCGACGCGCACCGTCTTGGCCGATGCGGTGGCATGAGCCGACGCCAGCAACACGATCGCGAACGAGATCAGGGTTCTGCACATTTCGGTATCATTGTATACGTGAGTGTCGCGATCGAGAGAGCGAGTGCCGAGCACGCCGCGGAGCTGACTCGCCTGGCCCACGCGTCGAAGAGACACTGGGGCTACCCCGAGGAGGTCATCCGTAGCTGGAGAGATCAGCTGACGCTGACCGTCGAGCAGATCTCGCGCTGGCACGTCCATGTCGCGCGCGCCGAGCGGCAAAGCGCCGGCTTCTACGCGCTGTCCGGAAGCGCGCCGCAGGTCGTCCTCGAGCACCTGTGGGTCGACCCGGCCGGCATCGGATCCGGCATCGGACGCCGGCTATTCATTCATGCGGTGCGTGAGTCCGCGGCCCTCGGCGCGCTGAGGATCGAGATCGACTCCGACCCCTACGCGCGGGGTTTCTACGACAAGATGGGTGCGATCGAGACCGACCGTGTCCCGGCACCGATCCCCGGCGAGCCCGGGCGCTACCTCCCACGGATGACCTATACCCTGCCGAAATAGCTCACTTCTGCCCTCCGCTGCGCTTTTCTCGCCGTACTATTCGAGCGGTACCCCGCTCCACCCGTTGGAGGGCAGAGACATGCGCGTCCACCGTCCGGTATCGACGCTCCGGCCGGCCACCGGCCTGCTGGCGCTGCTGCTCGTCGCCCCGACCGCGCTCGCCGGCGGGCTTGCCGTGGAACGCACACGGATCGTCGACGACGGGGATCAGGACGGCTTCGCGGACACCAACGAGACCATTCAGTTGTTCCTGACGGTGCACAACACCACCGGCTCGGATCTCACCAACGTCCGCCTCACTCTGTCGAGCGACTCGCCTCTCCTGCGCTGTGTGACTCGCGACACGATCGAGCTCGAGAGTCTCGCGCCGGGCGTCGTGACCGAGCTCGGAACGCCGTTCGAGTTCGCGGTCGGCGAGGTCGACCGCGCGGAGTCCGATCTGAGCGTCTACCAGGATTTCTCCGTCGCGTTGGATATCCACATCGCCTCGGATCAGCTGTTCGGGCCGTCCGCTCCCGCCGCGCTCGTCGTCCCGCTCGACCTCGACGCCGTCGGCGGCTCGGGAGCGACCAGCTTCTTCGAGGGCTTCGAGACCGGCGACCTGGGCGCGTTCTCGATCCAGAACCTCGACTCGCAGCTCAACAGCTCCGAGGACGCAGACGGCACGCGTTGCCAGTACGTCGATCCCGACTGGATCAACTCCAACATGTACGGCGATAATTTCTGCTTCCCCGGCAACCCGACCCACACCGACGCGGTGTTCTGGCACGTCGACGGTCCGGGCGAGCCGTGGGGCGGGCGAGGTTTCACCGGGACGCACTCGCTGCACTTCGGCATCGACCTCGGCGGGGCCGAGGGGTACACGACGCCGATGAGCGCGATGGAGGCCGTGGCGACGACGGCATCGATCGCCCTCGGCTGGGACCGCGTGTGCGAGACCGCGCGGACGACGACCTGTGTCTCCGCCCAGGACTGTCCTCCTGGCGAGGGCTGCGTCGAGTCCGTTCCGCTGCTGTCGATCAAGCACCAGGTGGACTTCGTCGATGAACGTTGGATGAACGCGCCGCCGTTCGAGTCGGCGGACCGCGGCGTGGTGATGGTGCAGCTCGCCGACGGGTTCGGCGACCCCGTGGGCGACTGGATGCGCGTCGAGCCGCACCGCAACGTCTACGACCAGCGCGCGTCGGACAACTACAACAATTGCGTGTTCGACCCGGTCGACGACGGCTCGACCGAGGACGACTTCTTCTACCCGGAGGATCCGGACCGCCGTCTCGGTCCGTCGTCCACCTGTTTTCCGGTGAAGACGTACACCCGCATCGGCGACACGTTCAACGCGTTCG
This sequence comes from bacterium, assembly GCA_024226515.1. Taxonomy (GTDB): domain Bacteria; phylum Acidobacteriota; class Polarisedimenticolia; order Polarisedimenticolales; family Polarisedimenticolaceae; genus JAAELQ01. The sequence continues at coordinate 73,676 of JAAELQ010000228.1, read as the reverse complement.
ACCCCGCGAACCTCGGCCATGCCGACGGACCGGGCCTGGCCGGCAACAGCGGCCCCGGAACCTGGGTCGAGTCGCGTTTCAACCTCCAGCAGTTCCGCGGACAGCGCATCCGGCTGCGTTTCCTGAGCAGCGCGATGAATATCGGGACCTTCGAGGAATGGGAGAGCCTGTTCGGCTACAACCCGAGCGCGGGCGACGACGGGTGGTTCCTCGACGACGTGACCGTGCGCGACACGCTGAGCCAGCCGGCGACGCTGTTTCCCGATACTCGGGTCAACGGAGGACTTCCCGCCGCGCTCGACGGCGACGGCGACGGCTTCACCGATACATGCGACAACTGCGCCTCCGGCCTCAACCCGGGGCAGGCGGACGGCGACGCGGACGGTGTGGGGGACCTGTGCGACAACTGCCCGTCCTCGATCAACGAGGATCAGCTCGACACCGACGGCGACGGACTGGGCGATGCCTGCGACCCGTGCCCAACCGGCGATCTGGACGACGGTGACGGCGACGGGCTCGTCTGCACCGCGGACAACTGTCCGGGCGTCTTCAACGCGGGACAGCTCGACTCGGACGGCGACGGTCGAGGCGACGTGTGCGATCCCTGCCCGCTGGACGCGAAGGACGACGAGGACGGCGACGGCCTGTGCGCGGGCGCGGACAACTGCGTCACGCGGCACAACGCGGACCAGGGCCCCGCGGTCCGCATCTCCGCCCCGTTGACCGAAGGCGGCGACGTCGACGGCTCCCCGTTCTACAAGGTCACGGCCGACGGCGCGCGGCTCGTGTACCGCGCCGATGGGGACGAGGACCAGCGCTTCGAGCTGTACTCCGCCCGGCTCGAGGGCGGCACGTCGATACGCCTCAACGGCGACCTCGTCGACGGAGGCGACGTCGCCCAGCGCTTCCTGCTCTCCCCCGACGGTGCGTGGACGGTCTACCTCGCGGACCAGAACGTCGACGGGATCGACGAGCTGTTCAGCGTGCCGACCGCGGGCGGCGCCTCGGTGCGGCTCAACGGCGACCTGGTCGCGGGGGGCGGGGTCTCGTGGTTCGACATCGACCCGACATCGTCCCACGTCGTCTACCTCGCCGATCAGGACACGGATAACATGCTCGAGCTGTTCAGCGTGCCGATCGACGGCGGCGTCCCCGTCCGGCTCAACCCTGCGCTCGTCGCGGGGGGGGACGTGGTCGACTACGCCTTCACCCCCGACGGCGCGACCGTCGTCCTGCACGCGGACGACGAGGTCGACCAGGGCTTTCGCCTGTTGCGCGTCCCCACGAGCGGGGGCACGGCCGAGGCGATCAGCGGGTCGGGCGTGTTCATCCAGTCGTTCCTGATCAGCCCCGACGGCGACACGGTCGTGTTCGACGCCAACGAGCTGTTCAGCGTACCGCTGGCCGGTGGCGTGGAACCGACGCAGATCAGCACGTCGCAGGTCTTCGCTTACTCTTACGCCGTCGCGCCCAACTCGACCGGAGTCATCTACATCGCCGATTCCGGCACGGGCCTGTACTGGGCCCCGATCCAGGGCGGCGCCGAGGTGTCGTTGACCAACGGAGGGGCATTCAACACGATCCGGCAGTTCGCCTTCACGCCGGACTCTACCCGCGTCGTCTACATCGCGGATGTGTTCCAGAGCAGCCGCTACGATCTCCTGTCGATCAAGGCTGCCGGCGGCACGGTGACGCAGATCAACGGTTCGCTCCCCGTGACGGGCGACGTTGACGAGTTCGACTTCGCTCCGGACGGGCAGACGGTCGTCTACCGCGCGGACGAGGACACGGACCAAACGGTCGAGATCTACGCCGTGCCGACCATCGGAGGCGTCGCGCCGATCAAGCTCAACGCTCCACTGGTCCCCGGCGGCGACGTGACGTTCAAGTTCGACTTCACGGCCGATACGGTGATCTACCGGGCCGACCTGGAGGTCGACGAACGATTCGAGATCTACGAGGCGCCGCTGACCGGCGGAGCCTCGAACAAGCTCAACGCCGCAATGATCCCGGACGGCGACGCGGGCGACGCGCGCGTCACGCCCGACGGAGCGGGGGTCGTCTACCGCGCCGACCAGCTCGTGAACGAGAAGTTCGAGCTGTTCGCGCTGCGCTTCGATTCCGACGCGGACGGCGACGGCGCATTCGACCTGTGCGACGTGTGTCCCGGCATCTTCAATCCGGATCAGGCCGACGCGGACGGCGACCGCGCCGGCGACCCGTGCGACTGCAACGACGCCGAGCCGACGATCTACCCCGGCGCGCCGGAGCTGTGCAACGGCATCGACGACGACTGCGACCTGCTCGTCCCCGTCGCCGAGATCGATAACGACCTCGACCTGTTCGCGGACTGCGAGGGCGACTGCGACGACACCGACGCAACGATCCACCCGGGCGCGCCGGAGATCAACGACGGGCTCGACAATCAGTGCGCGGGCGACGCCGGCTTCGGGCTGGTCGACGAGCTCTCGGGGCTGGCCGGCTTCTACAACCCCGCAGAACGCGACGAGTTCTCGTGGCTCGCCCAGCCGGGCGCCACGTCGTACGAGGCCGCGCGCTCGCCGACCCCGCAGTTCTCGTCGGCGTGCCTCGCGGTGACGACGTCCGACCTGTTCTGGGTCGACGCCGCGTCCCCCGCCCCGGGCGGCCTGTCGCACTACATGGTGCGCCCGCTGGCGCCCTCGCCGGGTAGCTGGGGCCGCACCTCCACCGGCGTCGAGCGCTTGCCCGTCTGTCCCTGAGCCCACGCCCGAAACGCGGATGACCTATTTCCTGCCGGAATAGCCCACTTCTGCCCTCCGGAAGCGTTTTTTTCGCCGTACTGATTGTAGGGGTACCCGTTCACGCTTCGAGGGCAGGGTCATGCGCGTACACCGTCCAGAGTCGTCGCTGCGCACCGTCGGCGTCCTGCTGGCGCTGCTGCTTGTCGCCCCGACCGCGCTCGCCGGGGGGCTTGCCGTGGAACGCACACGGATCGTCGACGACGGGGATCAGGACGGCTTCGCGGACACCAACGAGACCATTCAGCTGTTCCTGACGGTGCACAACACCTCCGGCTCGGACCTCACCAACGTCCGCGTCACCCTGTCGAGCGACTCGCCACTCCTGCGCTGCGTGACTCGCGACACGATCCAGTTCGAGAGTCTCGCGCCGGGCGTCGTGACCGAGCTCGGAACGCCGTTCGAGTTCGCGGTCGGCGATGTCGACCGCGCGGCGTCCGGAATGAACGTGCACCAGGACTTCTCCGTCGCATTCGACGTCCAGGTTGCCTCGGACGAGTTGTTCGCCCCGACCGACCCCGCCACGCTCGTCGTCCCGCTCGATCTCGACGCCGTCGGCGGCTCCGGCGCGTCCAGCTTCTTCGAGGGGTTCGAGAGCGGCGACCTGGGCGCGTTCTCGGTCCAGAACCTCGACTCGCAACTGAACGACCCCGCGAGCGCGGACGGCACGCGCTGTCAGTACGTCGATCCCGACTGGATCGCCTCCAACTCGTACGGCGTGATCGTGGACTGCTACCCCGGCGACCACCCGACCCACGCCGACGCCGTGTTCTGGCACGTCGACGGCCCGGCCGAGCCGTGGGGCGGGCGCGGCTTCGGCGGGACGCACTCGCTGCACTTCGGCATCGATCTCGGCGGGAGCGAAGGCTACACGACGCCCGCCGGCGTGATGGAGGCGGTGGTAACGACGGCCCCGATCAATCTCGGCTGGGACCGCGTGTGCGAGACGACCCGCACGACGACCTGTACGTCCGCCCAGGACTGTCCTCCGGGCGAGGGCTGCGTCGAGGCCGATCCGATGCTGTCGATCAAGCACCAGGTCGATTTTCTCGACGACCGGTCGATCGGCGCGCCGCTGTTCGAGTCGGCGGATCGTGGCGTGGTGATGGCGCAGCTCGCCGATGCGTTCGGCGACCAGGCAAGCGACTGGATGCGCGTCGAGCCGCACCGCAACGTCTACGACCAGCGCGGGTCGGACAACTACAGCCAGTGCACGTTCGACCCCGTCGACGACGGCTCGACCGAGGACGACTTCTTCGACCCGGCAGATCCGGACCGCCGATTCGGTCCGTCGTCCACTTGTTTTCCGGTGAAGACGTACACCCGCATCGGCGACACGTTCAGCGCGTTCGACCCCGAGAGGCTCGGCTATGCCGACGGACCGGGCCTGGCCGGCAGCAGCGGCCCCGGCACCTGGATCGAGTCGCGCTTCAACCTCCAGCAGTTCCGCGGGCAACGCATCCGGCTGCGTTTTCTGGCCAGCGGGCTGCAGGTCGGGGCCACCGAGAACTGGGAAAGCCTGTTCGTCTACAACCCGACGCCGGGCGACGACGGGTGGTTCCTCGACGACGTGACCGTGCAGGACACGCTGAGCCAGCCCGCGACGTTGTTTCCCGACACGCATGTCAACGGAACGCTCCCCGCGGCGACCGACGGCGACGGCGACGGCATCAGCGACACGTGCGACAACTGCGCCTCCGGCCTCAACCCGGGGCAGGCGGACGGCGACGCGGACGGCGTGGGCGACCTGTGCGACAACTGCCCGGTCTCGATCAACGAAGATCAGCTCGACACCGACGGGGACGGGCTGGGCGACGCGTGCGATCCCTGCCCCTCCGGCGACCTGGACGACGGTGACGGCGATGGGTTCGTCTGCACCGAGGACAACTGCCCGAGCGTGTTCAACGCGGGGCAGTTCGACTCGGACGGCGACGGCCGCGGCGACGCGTGCGATCCCTGCCCACTCGACGCGAAGGACGATGAGGACGGCGACGGCCTGTGCGCGGGCGCGGACAACTGCGTCACGCGGCACAACCCGGACCAGGGCCCCGCGGTCCGCGTCTCGACCCCGTTGACCGACGGCGGCGACGTCGACGGCTTCCCGTTCTACAGGATCACGTCCGACGGCGCGCGGCTCGTGTACCGCGCCGATGGGGACGAGGACCAGCGCTTCGAGCTGTACTCCCTCCCGCTCGACGGCGGCGCGTCGATGCGGCTCAACGGCGACCTCGTCGACGGGGGCGACGTCGACAGGAACTTCCTGCTCTCCCCCGACGGTGCGTGGACGGTCTACCTCGCGGACCAGAACGTCGACGGGATCGACGAGCTGTTCGGCGTCCCGACGGCGGGGGGCACGGCGTTGCGGCTCAGCGGCGACCTGGTCGCCGGGGGCGGGATCTCGCGGTTCGGCATCGATCCGACCTCGTCCCGCGTCGTCTACCTCGCCGATCAGGACACGGATGACAAGGTCGAGCTGTTCAGCGTGCCGATCGACGGCGGGGCCCCCGTCCGGCTCAACCCTGCGCTCGTCGCGGAGGGGGACGTGGTGGACTTCGCCTTCACCCCCGATGGAGCGACCGTCGTCCTGCGTGCGGACGATCAGGCCAACCACGGGTTTCGTCTGTTGCGCGTTCCCGTGGCCGGGGGCACGGCCGAGGCGATCAGCGGGACGGACGTGTTCTCGGCTCAGTCGTTCCTGATCAGCGCCGACGGCGGCACGGTCGTCTTCGAGGCCAGCGAGCTGTTCAGCGTACCGCTGGCCGGCGGCGTCGAGCCGACGCAGATCAGCACGATGCAGGTCTCCGGGTACGCCGTCGCGCCGAGCTCGACCAGCGTCGTCTACAACGACTTCAACAGCGGCCTCTACTGGGCCCCGATCCAGGGCGGCGCCGAGATTTCGTTGACGATCGGGAGCACGGTCGACTGGATCCAGCAGTTCGCGTTCACACCGGACTCGTCCCACGTCGTCTACATCGCGGATCTGTTCCAGTCCGGCCGCTACGATCTCCTGTCGATCAAGTCGGCCGGCGGGACGCTGACGCCGCTCAACGGCTCGCTCCCCGTGACGGGCGACGTTCGAGGGTTCGTCTTCGCGCCCGACGGGCAGACGGTCGTCTACTGGGCGGACCAGGACACGGACGAGACCCTCGAGATCTACGCCGTGCCGTACCTCGGGGGCGTCGCACCGATCAAGCTCAACGCTCCGCTGGTTCCCGATGGCGACGTGACGTTCGAGCTCGATTTCACACCCGACGCCTCGAAAGTGATCTACCAGGCCGACCTGGAGGTCGACGATCGATTCGAGATCTACGAGGCGCCGCTGACCGGCGGCGCGTCGAACAAGCTCAACGCCGCGCTGATCCCGGACGGCGACGCGGGGACGGCGCGTGTCACACCGGACGGTGCGGGTGTCGTCTATCGCGCCGACCAGCTCGGGAACGAGAAGTTCGAGCTGTTCGCGCTGCGCTTCGACCCCGACGCGGACGGCGACGGCACGTTCGACCTGTGCGACGTGTGCCCCGGCATCTTCGATCCGGATCAGACCGACGTGGACGGCGACCGTGCCGGCGCCCCGTGCGACTGCAACGACGCCGAGCCGACGATCTACCCCGGTGCTCCGGAGCTGTGCAACGGCATCGACGACGACTGCGACCTGCTCGTTCCCGCCGCCGAGATCGACGACGACCTCGATCTGTTCTCGGACTGCGAGGGCGACTGCGACGACGACGACGCGACGATCCACCCCGGCGCTCCGGAGATCAACGACGGCCTGGACAACCAGTGCGACGGCGACGCAGGCTTCGGGCTGGTCGACGAGCTCGGGGGCCTGGCCGGCTTCTACAACCCGGCCGTGCGCTACGAGTTCTCGTGGCCCGCCCAGCCGGGTGCCACGTCGTACGAGGCCGCGCGCGCGCTGACCCCGCAGTTCTCGCCGGCGTGCCTCGCGGTGGCCACTTCCGACCTGTTCTGGGTCGACGTCGCGTCCCCTGCCCCGGGCGGCGTGATCCACTACTTGGTGCGCCCGCTCGCCCCCTCGACCGGTAGCTGGGGCGGCGCCTCCCCCGGCGTCGAGCGAACGCCTGCCTGCCCCTGAGCCTGCCCAATTACCGTTTTTCCGGGGAAAAACGGCCGACTGCTGCAGACAACCCGCGCGAATCTCCCAGTTCGCGAGCCCCTCGGCGCCCGCCGTGGAACCTTTTGTTAGTGAAGGTGTCTGTTGGTCTGGAGGGTCGAAAGATGAAGAAAACCACCCTGGCGATCGCGCTGCTGCTCCTCACCGGTCTATTGCTGCCCGCGTCGGCCTCGACGTACGAAGAGGCCAAGGCCGCGTTCGAGAGCGGCGATTACGAGCAAGCCGCGGCCAAGTTCCGCGACCTGACCGAACAGAACCCAACCTGGGCTCCGGGCTACGTGACGCTCGCGCAGTGCCACTACCTGATGGGTCAAGCCAAGCGGGGCGAAGAGGCGATGGGCCTCGCGCTCGAGGTCGATCCGGAGACCGACGTGTTTGCCGCGTACTCCGGCGTCGGCCAACTGCTGTACAACAAGAAGGACTACGCCACCGCCGTGCCGGCGCTCCAGCGCGCGACGGAGTCGGCTCCGGATACGTCTCTCGAACAGACTCGGCTGAAGCTGGGCTACGCCCAGTTCATGGCCAAGCAATACGACGGCGCCCGCGTGACGCTGGGCGAGCACGCGCAGCAGGCCGGATTCGACGCGGACCCCTCGTATTACCTCGCCATCGCCTGCCAGCGCACGGGAGACTACGACTGCGCGCTGGACAATCTGCGCCAGCTCGACGAAGCCGGCGTCGAGGGAGCGCGCGCGCAGAAGATCGCGCAGTACCTGGCGCAGTGGTCGCACTACTGGGCGCTGTCGCCGCGCAACAAGGCGCGGCGCGGGCAGCTCCTCGCCGCAGCGGCCGACGACACACGGGCCTGGTTCGAGTTCGAGCGGGACAACCCGGAGGCCGTCGAGACCTACGCCCGGACCCTGCTGGCCGCCGGACGGGAATCCGACCTGGTCGATACGCTGACCCCGGTCGCCGAGGCACACCCCGAGCAGTGCGTGACGCACACGCTGCTGGCCAAGGCATCGAACGAGCTGGATCGACACTCGACGGCCGAGACCTGGGCCGGGCGCGCCATCGAGTGCTCGCCGAAGGACCCCGATGCTCACGTCGAGCTCGCCGTGGCACGGCTGACCCGGCTACGCGCCGAGCACTCCACCGTCGACGAGGTGCAACGCGACGTCGAGTTGACGCGCAACGCGCTGGCGTCGGTCGAGCGCGCGCTGCAACTGGACGACGAGGCAGGAAAACGCGCGACGTCGCTGAAGTCGCAGCTCCAGTCGACCCTGGCGCGCCTGCAGCAGGCCGAACGTGCCATCTCGGCCAACGATGCGGCCTACGACGCCGCGGTGGCCGCGGCGGATCTCGAGCAAGAGGCCGAGCGTTGCCGGACGATCTACTGGGCCAAGCGTGACGAGTCGCGCGACCTGTCGACGGACGACGAGGAGTTCTATCGCGCGCGTGACTGCGGTCGCTACGTCGCGCGCGAGCGCAGCGAGGGCATCTCCGACGACGTGACGCAAGACTAGTGCTCTGAGGGTGGTATTCTCCGGGGCACCTTAGGAGTGCCCCATGCGTGTCCGCTCGCTGTTACCGCTCGTCCTGCTGACGCTCGTCTGTGACGCCTCGCTCGCCGACGCTCCACGCGCGAAGAACGTCATCCTCATGGTCGCCGACGGCGCCGGGTTCAACACGTTCAAGGCGACCTCGATGTACGAGGGTACGCTGGGCGGCGAGTTGTACGACGGCGACGGCTGGGTGCGCCTGGCCAGCGCGACTCACGCGCTGCGAGCGACGCTCGAGCCTGCGGTCTCTGCGGAGCACGCGAACGTTCAGATTCCCTCCCTGGTCTACGATCCCGGCAAGGCCTGGGACACGACCCGGCTTCCCGCTGAAACGGGAGAGTACCCCTCCTACTTCGCCGGCTACCGCTGGCTACGCCGAACCGCGCCCGACTCGGCCAACACCGCGTCGGCGATGTCGACGGGGCGCGTCACCTACAGCGGCGCGATCAACGTGGACGGCGCGGGAGCGCCGGTCGAGGAGACGCTGGCACGACTGGCCCGTCGGGACGGCCGCCGCGTCGGAGTCGTCAGCAGTGTGCTGTTCGCGCACGCCACGCCCGCCGCGGGCTCCGGCGTCAGCAATGTCAATCGGCGGGCCTACTGTCCGCTGGCCGTGTCCATGCTGACCGCCGGGTGGCTCGACGTCGTCGCCGGCTGCGGCAACCCCGACTTCGACCACAACGGCGAGGCGCTCGGCGACAATGCGACGAAGAACTACCGCTATGTCGGCGGTCGCGAGGTGTGGGACGCCGTGCGTGGTGTGGCGCCTCTCGAAGCCGGGCTCACGGTCTGCGGCACGGTCGACGAGGGGGGCCTCACGCTGACCGACGAGCAGGTCGCGGCCATCGACTCCTGGAAGCTGGTGCAATCGAAGGCGAAGATCGAGAAACTGGAGAACGGTCGCACGCCCGAGAAGCTGCTGCTGGTACCCGAGGTCGGCGAGGCCGCGTTCTGGAGCGGCTCGTCCTCCGATCCGCTCGAGCCGAACACCATGCGTGTCGGCGGCACGTTGCAGCAGCAACGGGGATCGAGAGCCGACCCCGGGTTCACGGACCCGGGCTACGATCCACCGCTGGACAACGTGCCGTCGCTGGCCGCGATGACGCGAGCCGCGGTCAACGCGCTGGACGACGACGATGACGGGCTGTTCCTGTTCGTCGAGGGCGGCGCCGTCGACTGGGCCATGCACGAGAACCAGATGGGACGCATGGTGGAGGAAACGATGGCGTTCAAGGAAGCGATCCGCGCGGTGGTCGACTGGGTCGACGCGCGCGACGCCTGGGACACCACGTTGCTGATCGTCACCGCGGATCACGACCACATGCTGTGGGGCCCGGGCAGCGACACGACCCCGTTCCAGCCGCTCGAGGATCGCGGCGCGGGCAACCTACCGGGGTACAAGTGGTTGTCCAGCAGTCACTCCAATGCGCTGGTTCCGGTCTACGCGCGCGGCGCGGGAGCGGAGAGTCTGCTCGAGCTCGCGTCCGGCGACGACCCGTTCTACGGCCCCTACGTGCACCAGACCGACATCTACACCGTGTTGCGAGCCGCCATCGAAACCGATCCCTGATAGGCTGATCCGGTCGTGTTACCTCGACTGTACGTTCTGCTCTTCGTGCTGGTCTCGGGCCTTGCCGAGGCGTCCACGGCGATCACCGTCTATCGCGACACGTGGGGCGTGCCGCACATCTACGCCGACAGCGCCGAGGATGCCGCGTTCGCGCACGGCTACGTGCAGGCCGAGGATCGGCTGGACGACATTCTGCTGAACTACGCGGTCGCCACCGGTCGCGCGGCGAATCTGCTCGGCGAGTCACACGTCGAGAGTGACCTCCTCGCACGGATCGCGAGACACGAGGGCGTAGCGCGCGCGCGCTACGGCGACCTGTCACAGGACGCGCGCAGCCTGATCGAGTCCTTCGTGCGCGGCATCCAGGCCTACATGGCCGAACACCCGGAGGCGGTGCCGCCGGGGACGCAGACCCCGCAACCGCACGAGGTGGTCGCGCTGTACCGCGCGTTCATCTGGGCCTGGCCCTGGGGCCAGGCGCGCGGCGATCTGCGCAACGCCGGGTCGCACGTCACCGACGGTCGCGGCTCGAACGCGTGGGTCGTCGGGCCGAGCCGCTCCGCCGCCGGCGGGCCGATCGCGCTGATCGATCCGCACCTGAGCTGGGCGCCGCAGACCCGGTTCTACGAGGCGCACGTGCACGGCGGCGATCTCGACTTCTTCGGTTTCTCGATCGTCGGCACGCCGATCATGGCCCTGGGGCACACCGACACGTTCTCGCTGGCGGTCACGACGGGCGGTCCGGATTGCGCGGACGTCTACGAGGAGCGGATCCACCCCGAAGACTCGGCGAAGTACGAGTACGACGGAAAGTGGCGCGACATCGAATCGGAGACGGTGTCGATCGCGGTCAAGACGGCGGATGGGGTTCGCCACGAGAAACGCACGATCGAACGCACGCACCACGGGCCGATCCTGAAGCGCGACGGCCTGCGCGCCTTCGCGGTGCGCACCGCGTACGACGACGAGGTCGGCATCCTCGACCAGTGGCTGGCCATGGTGCGCTCGCGCGACCTCGGTGGCTTCCTGCGCGCGATGGGCGCCAACCAGTCGTTGCCGCAGAACGTGATGTACGCCGACGTGGACGGCAACACGTATTACGTCCGCGCCGGGCGCGTTCCGCGACGGCCCGACGGGCATTCCTGGGATCGCCCCGTTCCCGGCTGGACCTCGGCCACGGAATGGAAAGGCATCCACCACCTGTCCGAGCTGGTGCAGGTGCTGAATCCCGCCGGCGGCTTCATGCAGAACTGCAACATCTCACCTGGAACGATGATGCCCGACAGCCCGCTGACCGCCGAGCGCTATCCGCAGCACATCTACAACACGCGCACGGACCGCTCGAACAGTCGGGGGCAGCGGGCGGTCAACTTACTCTCCGGAAAGAAGAAGATCACGCTGGACGATGCGAAGGCGATCGCGCTGGACACGTACGTCGAGGGTGCGGATCGCTGGCAGAAGGCGTTGCGCGCGGCGTTCGCGCGCCATGGCGATTCGTTCGCGTCGTTGAAGCCCGCGGTCGAACTGCTTCTGGCGTGGGACCGACGCGTCGACCCCGAGCGTCGGGCGCCGGTGCTGTTCCGCGCCTTTAGGCGTGTCGTGCGCGGGGACGCTTCGGGAATCCCCCGGCGGCGCGTCAGCCGCGGTCCGGAGCTGACAGCCGAGGAGCAGCTCGCGCTGCTGCGCGCGCTCGAGCGCGCTCGCGAAGACGTGATGCGTGTGGCGGGACGGATCGATCCGACGTGGGGCGAGTTGCACCGCATCGGACGCGGCTCCGACTCGTGGCCCGTCGGCGGGATGCGCGGCGACGGAATCAGCACGCTGCGCTCGGTGCGTTACACCGGCCCGGATGACACGGGCGTCTCGCGCGCGTCCGGCGGCTCGCTGTGCACGACGGTGGTCGTCCTGCGCGAGGACGGAGTGGTGTCCTACAGCCTGACGCCCCTCGGCCAGAGCAACGACCCGCAGTCCCCGCACTACGCCGACCAGGCCCGGAAGCTGTTCGGGCCCGGGAAGCTCAAGCCGACGTGGTATTCACGGGAATCCCTGGACGGCCACATCGAGTCCGAGCGCAGCCTCTCGACCGGCCCGCGGTAGACCCGCGGCTTGCGGCCGGAGAATCCGCAGCGGTCGCGCGAATCGGGGACAATCCTGGGCGTTGATCGTAGATTAAAAAGACCCCCCGGACGGCCCGTTCCCCCCTGGATTCGGCCCCGACGGGCATCCAGGAGACGCAGATGACTCGCAACGGGAAACTGGCGCGCGCGACCGTTCTGTTCGCGGTCGCAGTGCTCGTCATGCTCGTCGGCTGCTCGCGTGCGGCGCGACGCGACGGGCCCGTGGATCCGCGCGACGTCTCCGCCGAGGACTGGAAGGGGCCGCCGCGTCACGACCGTTTCGGCGAGGCTCCGGTGCTGCGCTCCACGACCCGCCGACCGGTCACCCGGGCGGAAGGGTCGTTCGCCGGCACGCCCGACTCGCTGGGCAACGACGTGCAGGTGAACGTCCCCAACCCGATCGAGGATCAAAACGAAACGTCGATCATGATCAACCCGATCGACAAGAACAACATCGTCGTCGGCTGGAACAACTACAACACCGGGGACAACCGAAACACGATCCTCGGCTTCGGGCGATCGCTGGACGGCGGCGCCTCGTGGGTCTCGTCGATCTACGACCCCTCCGCGCTGGCCGGCGTCAGTACGGGCGACCCGGCGCTGGCCGCGGACAGCCAGGGCAACTTCTACCTCGGCCTGCTGGCCTACCTCGGCGGCGGACAGAACGGGATCTACTGCGCGAAGTCGACCGACGGCGGGCTCAGCTTCGGCAACCCGACCCAGGTCGATTCCGGCGGCGACAAGGAGTACCTCGTCGTCGACCCGGCCACGGACGACATCTACATGTTCTGGGAGAACTCGCACCCGACGTCGGACCAGGCGATCTGGTTCTCGAAGAGCACGGACGGCAACCAGACCTGGAGCCCGCGCGTCGCGATCACGGATTCGGTCGTACGCGAGCAGAACGGCGCCGTGCCGGTGGTGGGCCCGGCGGGGCAGCTCTACGTGCTGTGGACGGACTTCGACAACGATCGCCTGCTGTTCGACCGCTCGCTGGACGGCGGCGCGACGTTCGTCTCTCCGGACATCGTGGCGGCGCAGGTGACGCAGCCGGCGAGCCCGCTCGACGGGGACGGACCGTTCCGCAATCCGTTGCTGCCCTCTCTGGCCGTGGACGGCACGGCGGGCCCCCACAGCGGAAACCTGTACGCCGTGTGGGGCGACGGCCGGAACGGCGATCCCGACGTCATGGTGACCGTCTCGAGCGACGGCGGCGACACGTGGAGCGCCCCGGTCCGGCTGAACGACGACCCGCTCGGCAACGGGCTGGACCAGTTCCAGCCGTGGGCCGTCGTCGACGGGCTGGGCAACGTGCACGTGACCTGGCTGGACAAGCGCCGTGACGCAGGCAACATGCTGGTCGACGTCTACACGACGATGTCGGCCAACGGGGGCCAGGACTGGGGCCCCAACGCGCGCGTGACGGACGTCAATACAACCGCGCTGTCGACGTCTTCCGGCGGCTTCTTCGGCGACTACACCGGTCTCGCCGCATCGGGCCAGCACGTCTATCCGGTCTTCCCCGATGCGCGGCTGGGCGACCAGGACATCTTCATCAACCGCATCGACGCACTGGACTACGACGGCGACACGGCGAAGAACGACGGCGACAACAGTGGCATTCTCGGAGATGCGCCGTGCAGCACGGGCCAGTCGGGTTGTGACGACAACTGCCCGGCGGACCCGAACCCGCAACAGGAAGACGGCGACCTCGACACCGTGGGGGACATCTGCGACCTGTGTCCGACCGTGTTCAACCCGGACCAGAACCGCATCGTCTTCGACCTGACGCTCGCTGCCCCCTCGACCGTCTCACTCTCGTGGGGCGCGCCGCGCGACGTTCGATTTGCCAAGGGCCCGCTGGACAACGTGCGCAACTACGGCGTCTTCACCAATGGGAACCTCGCGGGTGCGTCGGGACTGGACCTGTCGGCGGACAACCCCGCGGTCGGCCAGGGGCTGTACTACATCGTGCGCGCCGCCGTCTGCGGCAGTTGGCAGACCCTGTTCGGCGACCAGCCCGAGCGCGACGCAGACCTACCCTGAAGCTCAGGGCAACCCCGCGTCGCGTCCGGCCTGTTCTCCCGCCCCCCCCGACGACCAGGTGACGTTGCACGGCGTGGGGTCGCCGGCGGTGCGGATCAACCACCACTCGAGCTCGTACGGCGCCGGGGTGCTGCCCGAGACGTCGTGCGCTCCGGCGGACGACGTCGGCGTGGGCGTCGCGACGATGCTCGGCGCGCGTGCCGCGATCTCCGCCCGGCCCTCGCCCTGCACGAAGACGGCATCCTGGGCGACGTTGCCGACCTCCCAGGTGAAACTGTTCTTGTCCGCGAACCCGATGGTCTTCGGCGACGTCGGGCAGTCCACCGCGACCGCCAGATCGTCGAAGCCGCTGCACAGCGGGTCGGACGAGCAGCGCACCTCGACGGTGTAGACCGTGTCCGCGGTCGGCGCGACGAGGATCGTCGCGTCGCCGGTGTACTCACGCAGCACGCCGGAGACGTCGTTCGAGAAGCGGTACTGCAGCGTGCCTGCGATGCACTGGTCGGCGAGGGACTGCGAGGCGTTCAACTCGATCGCCCGTCCCGGAGCGTCGATAGACGTGATCGGCGACTCGGTAGTCGGTGTGGTGCGCAGGTCGGCCGTCGCCACGTTGCACGTGTTGCCGCAGGCCGGTAGCGACGTGTTCGGCTTGGCGTCGGCCGTAACCGTCGCCGGGGACGTCAGCGTCCCGCTGACGGTGACGTCGTCGATCCACCAGCCGTCGTCGCCGGGGGCGGGATTGTAGCTGAAGAGCTGCTCGTAGGTTCCAGACGTGCCGACCTTGACGCCGGTCGTCAGGAAGCGCAGGCGTATCCGACGGCCGCGGAACTGCTCGAGCGAGAAACGAGACTCGACCCACGTGCCGACCCCCAACTCGCCCTCGAGGCCCGGGCCCTCGGCGGTGGCGAGGCGTTCCGGATCCCACGAAGGGCCCGCCGTGCCGAACGGCCAGAACGTGTTGCCGAGCCGGTTGAACGCTCGCGCCGGGTAGCAGGTGGACGACGGGCCGAGCCGGCGATCCGGGTCGTTCGGTTCGAAGAAGTCGTCCTCCGTCGTTCCGTCGTCGATCGGGTCGAACAGACAGTTCGTGTAGTTGTCGATGCCGGCCTTGTCGTAGACGTTGACGTACGGCTGCAGCTTGATCCAGTCGCCGACCGCGCCGCCGCCGTCGTCGGCGAGCTGCGCCATGACCACACCGCGGTCGGGCGCCTCGTCGACCGGACCGTCGTCGTACATGCTGACCTGATGCACGAAACTCAGCTCGGGCGAGGGTCCCGAGCTGTCCAGATCGATCGGCTGATCGGAGCCCACCGCCTCCAGCGTGGCCAGCGGGGTGGTGTGCTCGTCGGCCTCGGGGCCGAAGATCCCCATGTACAGCGATCGTGTTCCGCTGAAGGCGCGCCCGCCGTCGATGTCGGTCGGCTGGTGCACCTGCCAGTTGTAGGCATCCGCGAGCGCCTCGGTGGGTCCGACGAAGCAGTCGGTGATGGCGTTGTACGAGTTGGAGTTCACCCAGTCCGGATCGCTGAACTGGCAACGATAGCCGTCCGAGTTGGCCAGCGGATCGCCGGTGACCATGCCGAAGTCGAGGTTCATCGTGGTGAAGCTGCCGAAACCGCTCGCAACTTCGAAGCCCTCGAGGTAGGTCGTCGGCGCGCCGCCGCCGGACGCATCCAGGTCGATCGAGAGCGCGATCGCCTGCGGCAACGACGTCGCGTCGAAACCGTCGGCAACGAAGCGCACGGCGAGCTCGATCTCGAACGGATCGAGCGGCCCCAGCCCGGACGTCGCGCGGTCCACATCCGCGACGCGCAGGCGCGCGCTGCCGGAGCTCAGCGTCGTATCGCCCGCCGCCAGGTCTCCGATCTCGACGGCGCTGTCGAGTACGCAGTCGATCTTCGCATCGTCGCTCGAGATGAACGCCGTCACCCCGGTCAGATCCTCGAAGCCGGCGTTGAACACGCTCAGCCGCAGGACGGCCGTCTCGTTCGTGTCGGCCCATCCGTCGCCGTCGCCGTTGTCCGTGAGCGCGACGCCCGTTACACGCAGATCGGCAAGCTTCAGGAACACCGTCGTCCCGGCACGCACGATCCCGTGCTGTGCGGGATCGACGTCGTTCTTGCACGGCTGGCCCGTGCCGTCGTCCAGATCGAGGTACGTGGCCTCGACGCCGGCGAAGGTCTGATTCTCGCCGCTGCCGATCAGCAACGCTCCCGGCACGTCGACGGTCGTCGACAGCGGCAGATTGCCGCGATACTCGCCGGGCGCGACCTCGTCGAGAATCACGAATTCCCCGGGATCGCTCTCCGCGGTGGAGGACAGCTCGACGCGGACGTCGGGCGTGCCGTCGTCGTCGCAGTCGAGGTCGTCGCCCGGGTCGCCGTTGTCGCCGTCGCCGTTGCAGTCGTTGGGCGAGGGCGAGGCGTCGATCACGCTGACCGTCAACAACGAACCGCCGCCGTAGACGTTGGTCGTGCTCAGGTCGATCGATGCACAGCTTCCGGCGTTGCAGTTCGTCTGGTCGTCGACCAACTCGAACTCACGCCACTCGAAGACCACGTCGTCGATGGACAGTCCGAAGCCGGTCGCCGGATCCGGGTCGGCGGGGGACGACTTCTCGAAGTTGAGCATGCCGATCCCGGCCTGGAACCGGTCGCCGGCCGGCCCGAACAGGTCGGCCAGGTTGTTGAAGCGCATGTCCGGGCCGTTGTAGTGGCTCAGAGTGAAGTTCCGCAGTGGGCCGTTGGCCTTGACGTACTCGTCGACCAGGGCGTTATCGAAGATGCAAGGTTCTGCCGCTGGGCAGTCGGCACTGGTCAGGCAAGACGCGTTGTCCGGCGTGTCCTGACAGTAGCCGTTGTTCAGGTCGTCGTCCGGGGGTCCGGCGAGGCCGAACGGCTGCTCATCCGAGTCGAAGTAACAACTGTTCTCGCCGGAACGGTTGTTTCCGACCGAGCCGTTCTCGGTCTGCCCCGTCGCGTCGATGGGAGCGAAGACCGGAAATCCGCGCGTCAGGTTGTAGTTGCCCTCTTGCGTGGCGGCACCGAAGCCGCCGTTGCCGAAGTTGAGAATCGTGAGATCGGAGACGAGGTCGGTCGGTTCGAGCGTGTCGAGGTCGGTGTCGACCTCCCACGTCCAGAACACGTTCGAGTCCGGAAGGTCGATCGCAGCGTTCCAAGAGAATGCGGTGATCTCGGCCCGATGATCCGGGCCGTTGACCTTCTCGATCTCCGGCGTCGTCAACAGCTCGAACCAGGTCTTCTGGCCGCTGCTGCCGCTGACGATCTCGAACGTCTGACACTGCCCGGTCGCGTTACCGTCGACGAGGCAGTTCGCGGCGCTGGTGGTGCCGATGCGTCCCGTGTGCCATACACCGCCAGCCGGCTGTCCCGGCGCCGCGTTGCACGGCCCCGCGTCGAGGGTGCCGATGATGCAGTCCTCGTCCGAGTAGCAGAACGTTCCGCCCGGATCGAGCGCGCAGCTCGACGGCGCGGCGGTCTGCCAGCCGCAGCCGCCCGAGGTCGACCAGTTCTTCGACATGAGGCCGTTGAGCGGGTCGCGATCCTCGATCGAGACGCAGTCGGTCGCCGGTGGGTTCGCGTTGAGACAGTCGGTCTTCGTGATGCAGGGCAAGTCCTCTCGCGGAGCATTGCAGCGCTTGTCGTTCAGGCCGTTGAAATTGAGATCCTCGCCCCACTGCGTGATCGTGTCGTCGATCGTGTCGAAGTCGGTCACCGCGCCGATTCCCGAGCGGAAGCCGCCGTCATTCAAGTCGAAGTGCCACGGCGAGTTCAGCGCCAGGTTCTTCGTCCCACCCGCCGTCAGGTCGCCGTAGACGCGCGTCTCGAAGCGATAGTCCAGCTCGACGTCGTCGAGGTTCGTCGTCGGGTTCTCGATCAGCTCGTTGTTGTCGTAGTCGAACGTCTCGGTTCCTCCCGTCGGGAAGTCCGTCGAGTAGAACGTCGAGTGCTCGTCCACGTCGAGTCGCTGTCGGCTGATCGTGACGCCGCTCACCGTGCGTCCCGCGTTGCCCGCCTTCGCTTCGAGGATCAGCTCGACCTCGGGCGTGCCGGGGATCGCCGCCGCCATGCGTAAGTTAAAGTTGCCCGACAGCGCCGAGCCCGCCGGTAGCGCGCCGACGATCAGCGGGGAGTTGAGCGCCTCGACGAACGCCGGGGATGCGTCGTCGACCGGGTTGCCGTTGCAGCGCGTGTTGTTGCGCCGGTCCGGGTCCGCGCACTCGTCGCTGCCGGGCGTGCAATCGGCCGGGCTGTCGGCGTCGGGATCCACGCAGCGCAGCGAGACCTCCACGCCCTCCAGGTCGAGGTCTTCCTCGGAGGCGAAGGCGAACCTGAGAATCACGTTCTCGCCGGCGTCGAGATAGCGGTCGGGGAAGCCGAACTCGAACTGTCCGCGGGCGTTGCGCTCGCAGCCGCCCACGGCCAGCAAACCACCGTTGATACCGAACTGGCCGAACTCGAGGCCACCGAAGCCGATCCTCGTCCGGCAATCGACGGAGGCCAGGCTCTCGACGCCCTTGGCCGCGTCGGGGACGCCGCCCGTCTCGTCGTCGTAGATCGCGCGCACGGTGTCGCCGCTGCGCACGTCGAGCACGCCGTTTCCGGGGTCGTACGCCGTCACGTCGGTCACGCTCAGCTTGGCCGCGAAGCTGTCGCCGCCGATCTCGACGCGCGCGAACGTCAGCCCGCTCTCCTCATCGACCACGGTCGCGCCGGACAGGACCTGGACCCGCGTGCGCAGGCCGATCTCCGCCTCGGTCAGCGTGGCCGCCGGGTCCGTGGCGTCGTCGGTCTCGTTGACCGTGACCAGCAGCTCGTCGGCGCAGGTGTAACCGTTCCGGTCGAGACGAACCGACGAGCGCTCTCCCACGCCGCCGACGATGGCGACGGCGTAGCGCTGGCCCGCATCGGCGCCTCCCGGGCGAGCGATGACGTTCAGCGTCCAGGTGCCGAGCTCGATCTGACTGTTGCCCGCGCCGTCGGGGTCGGGCGAGAGGAAGATCGCCTCGGTCGGATTCTCGGTATCGCGCGGCGGCAGGCCGGCGTCGCCTCGGGTGCAGACCGGCAGGCTCCACGGCGACTCCTCGAACGAGCCGTCGGCGCCGTCGAATCCCGGGCAGTCCTCCGCCGGTGGATCGAGCGACCCGTCGCGGTCGTCGTCCTCAGTGAAGAAGTTGCCGAAGTACGTACGGCCCGAGGGCGCGATCAGCTCGAGGTCGAGATCGTTGACCAGCGCCTGACCCGACGCTTCGACCCATGCAAGGGCGACGCGCAGCTCCTGCCGTGGGTCGCCGACGACGAACGTCGTGCTGTCGGTCTCGCCCGCCACGGCGTCGAGGGCGCCGGTCAGGCCGGCAAGGTCGCAGCGCCCACCATCGATCCCACCGTCGCAGACGAGGCTGCCGGTCGGACTCGAGGGCCAGCCCTGCAGGGTCAACGCGCGATCGAGCCGGATGCGCCCATACCCTTGCTCGTTGTTGAAGCGGTAGGCGTGCGTGACGCCGGATCCAGTGAGAAAGCGCGCCGAGTCGATCAGCACCGCCTTGACCAGGGTCCCGGAGATGTCGGACACGATGTCGGCAGGGTTGGCGGCGTCGCTCGTCGTGCCGTCCGGGTAGAACCCCTGCGCGAACCAGTCGCGAACCAGTGCACCGGCCCCGGCGGCGGCGGCGGCGGAGTAACTGGTGCCGGTCTGTCCTGTGCCGATGTCGCACAGGACAGGGCCGCTCTGGTCCGCGTCGTCCGAGCGGCAATAGGTCGCGCCGTTGACCCCGGTGTCGCCGAAGTCCTCTCCGGGAGCCATCAGCTGGGGCGCGACGCGGTTTCCGGGAGCGGGCCCGACGCCGCTGAAGGACGCGCGCGAGTCCGGCAGGAGGTCGTCCCCGTGATCGTCGGCCTGACCCGAGGCGCCGACGACGAGTCCGTTCTTGCTCGTCGACAGCGTGGACAGCGTGTCCGCGGCCGGGACCCCGCCGAAGGGTTGCGTTCCGCGGTTCCCCGCGGGAACGAAGACCATCGCGTTCCGCTTGTCCGCCAGGAAGTCGTCGACGTCCTGCGTGTCGGCCGTGTACGTGTTGGCGTCTCCGCCCCAGGCGAGCGTCATCACGCGCGCCGCATCGGTGGAGTGCGCCGCGCCGAGCGAGCCGGTCGAGCCGCCGGAGTACAGATCGCCCGCGTCGATCGTGTCGCGCAGCGGGTCGCCGCACGAACCCAGCGCCGGCGTGACCTGCCCGTCGAATACCGAGGCCCGCGCCCCGGGCGCGACGCCGTCGAGCTTCCAGCGACGGCCGTGGTCGTCGACCGCGTACGCAGGCGGGCCGTAGCCGGCGGGAAGTCCCGCGCTGGCGTTGCCCAGCGCCGTGGCCACGACCGCGTGTCCGTGCGAGAAACCGCCGTTGAGCGCGGCGTCGCAACCCAGCAGGTCGCCGTCTCCGCCGAACGTGTCCGTCGACTGGTAACGCACGATCTTGCGATGGTCGCCCGACGGGTCGGCGTTGGACGGGTCGTTGCCCGGCACGCCGGCACTGGTCCGGGTGTCGGCCAGGTCGGCTGCATCGAGCTGGATCCCCGTGTCGAGGAACATCATCACCTGCGGCGCGGCGAGTCCGCCGCCGCCGCCGTCTACGCCCGCGTCGTGATACGGCGTCGCGCCCGCGTTCCAGCGACCGGTCTGCACCGTGGTCGTCGTCTCCTCGGCGGCAGGCACGGCCGGCAACCGCTCGGCGATCCACTCGACGGCCTCGATCCGCGCCAGCTCGGCCAGCCTCGCGCGGCCCACGTCGGCGACGATCGTGTCGGGCCACACCGACCGTACCGATCCGCCGAGCGCCTCGACCTCGGTCGCGACGGGGCGCGCGTCCTCACCGGGGAAGAGCCGCAGCTCGAGGCGATAGATGTCGGACACAGCCTGGGCCGGATCGATCAGCGGCACGCGACCGATCGCGGGGTTCAACTTCAACGCGGGGTGGTACGGCTCGACGGCGAGCACGCCGGGGATCGCGCTCAGTCGCGGCAGCGCGACGAACTCGATACGCACGACGAACGCCGCCACGGGCAACGCACGGACGATCGAACCGGAGGCCTCGCCGACCGTGGAGCGCAGCTCGTCGAACGCTCCGCCGGCCATCGCATCCGGGTCGAGCTGAACGATGACGTGGCCGCTCGACTTCCCCTCCGTCGAGCCGGTCAGCTCGGTGGGGAGGTCGAGACCGTTTCCGGTCAGGCGGAACGATCCGACGCGCGTGTGCAACGTGCCGGCGCTGCGCTTCTCGTGCGGCGCCACGTGTCCGTAGTGCGGACCGCGATCGTAGGGCCAGACGTAGGTCCCGCGGGCATAGCGCTCCACCGCGTCGGGTGCGGCGGGACGGGGCTGCCGCTGTTCACCCTCGCGCTTCGGCTCGACCTGCCCCAGGCCGGGAAGCGCCAACAGAGCCGCGAGCGCCACCGCCACGATCCACGTGCGTCGTGTAGTCATACTTGTCCCCTTGTACGCCGAAAGGCGTATTTCGGGGGCGGCCGGGGCAGAATGAAGGAGACAAATCGCCTTATCGCGAAGTTCAGGGCAAACCCGCGTCGCGTCCGGCCTGTTCTCCCGCTCCACCCGACGACCAGGTGACGTTGCACGGCGTGGGGTCGCCGGCGGTACGGATCAACCACCACTCGAGCTCGTACGGCGCCGGGGTGCTGCCCGAGACGTCGTGCGCTCCGGCGGACGAGGTCGGCGTGGGCGTCGAGACGATGCTCGGCGCGCGTGCCGCGATCTCCGCCCGGCCCTCGCCCTGCACGAAGACGGCATCCTGGGCCACGTTGCCGACCTCCCAGATGAAGCTGTTCTTGTCCGCGAACCCGATGGTCTTCGACGAGGTCGGGCAGTCCACCGCGACCGCCAGGTTGTCGAAGCCGCTGCACAGCGCGTCGGACGAGCAGCGCACCTCGACGGTGTAGACCGTATCCGCGGTCGGCGCGACGAGGATCGTCGGGTCGCCGGAGTACTCGCGCAACACACCTTCGATGTCGCTCGAGAAGCGATACTGCAGCACGCCGGAGATGCACTGATCCACGAACGACCCTGCGGCGTTCAGCTCGATCGCCCGCCCCGGGGTATCGAGAGACGTGATCGGCGGCTCGGCGATCGGTGTGGTGCGCAGATCGGCCGTGGCCACGTTGCACGTGTTGCCGCACTCGGGAAGCGCGGTGTTGGGATTGTCGTCGACCGAGAGCGTCACGGGCGCCGTCAGCGCGTTGGTCACGGTGATGTCGTCGATCCACCAGCCGTCGTCGCCGGGGTCCGGGTTGTGGGCGAAGATCTGCTCGTGGGTCTCGAACGTCCCTGCCTTGACGCCGGTCGTGAGGAAGCGGAGGCGAATGCGACGCCCGCGGAACTGCTCGAGCGAGAATCGAGACTCGACCCAGGTGCCGGGCCCGACGCTCCCCTCGAGTCCGGGGCCCGTGGCGCCGCCGAGACGCTGCGGGTCGAACGGATAGAACGTGTCCCCGATGTGATTGAAATTGCGCTCGGGGAAACAGGTCGAGGACGGTCCGAGGCGGCGGTCCGGGTCGTTCGGCTCGAAGAAGTCGTCCTCCGTCGTGCCGTCGTCCATCGGATCGAACTTGCAGTTGGTGTAGTTGTCGGTTCCGAACTTGTCGTAGACGTTGACGTAGGGGTAGATCTTGATCCAGTCGCTCTCCGGCGCGCCGACGCCGTCCGCGAGCTGCGCGGCGACGATGCCGCGGTAGGACCCCTCGTCCTCCGGCAGACCGACCGTCCGCCAGTCGATCCCACTGAACTGGTGCGTGATGCTCAGCTCCGGCGACGCGCCGGACGCACCGAGATCGATCGGCTGTTCGCTCCCCGTCGCCTCGAGCGCCGCCAGCGGCGTCGTGTGCTCGTCGGCGGCAGGCCCGAAGATCCCGTTGTACAGCGAGTGAGTGCCGTTGTACGCCCGGCCGCCGTCGATGTCCGACGGCCCGGTGACCTGCCAGTAGTACGCGTCCACACCGCTCGACGTCGGCCCGACGAAGCAATCCGAGATCGAGCCGTAGGAGTTGGAGTTCGTCCAGTCGGGATCCATGTACTGACAACGCTGGCCGTCCGAGTTCTCCAGCGGGTCTCCGTCGAGGTAGCCGAAGTCGAGGTTCATCGTGGTGAAGCTGCCCAGTCCCGACGCCACCTCGAAGCCCTCGAAGAACGTCGTCGGATCTCCACCGCCCGCGGCATCCAGATCGAGGGCGATCGAGATCGTCTGCGCCTCGTTGGCCGCGTCGAAGCCGTCCGCCTGCAGGCGCACGGAGAACTCGACGTCGAGGGCGTCGTTCGGGCCGAGCCCCGAGTCGCTGCGATCCACGGCGCCGATCTTGAACCGCGCCACTCCCGTGCTCAGAGCCGACTCGCCCGCAGCCAGATCGCCGACCTCGACGCGCGAGTCCAGCAGGCACTCGATCTCGGAGTCGTCGCTGGCGATGTGCGCCACGACCCCGGTCAGATCCTGGTTGCCGGTGTTGAAGACGTTCAGCTTCATCTCGACCGTCTCGTGGGTGTCCGCCCAGCCGTCGCCGTCGCCGTTGTCGAGGATCTGCAGCCCGGAAACCTTCAGCTCGACCAGTCGCAGGAAGACGCTCGTCGCCTTCGACACGTTGCCGTGGAAGGCAGGGTCCGCGGTGTTGGAACACGGTTGGCCGGCTCCGTCGTCGAGATCCAGGTAGGTCGCTTCCACGGTCGCGCTGGTCTGATTCTTGTCGCCGCCGATCAGCAGCACGCCGTCGATGTCGCTGGCGGCCGACAGACGGACGACGCCGGTGTACTCGCCGGGATCGCTCTCCTCGAGCAACACGAACTCGCCGGGGTCGCTCTCGGCGCCCGAGGACAGCTCGACCACGACGTCCGGCGTTCCGTCGTCGTCGCAGTCGAAGTCGTCGCCGGGGTCCCCGTTGTCGCCGTCGGCGTTGCAGTCGTTCGGCGAGGGAGTCGTGTCGATGACGCTGATCGCCAGCAGCGAGTCGTCGCCGTACACGTTGGTCGTGGCCAGATCGATCACCGCACAGCTCCCCGCCGCGCAGTCCGACTGGTCGTCGACGAGCTCGAACTCTCGCCACTCGAGCACCACGTCGTCGATGGACACTCCGAAACCGGAGGCCGGATCCGGGTTGGACGGAGATCTCTTCTCGAAGTTGATCATGCCGATCCCGGCCTGGAATCGATCGCCCGCCGGCCCGAACAGGTCGGCGAGGTTCGCAAAGCGCATGTCCGGTCCGTTGAAGCTCTGCAGCGTCTGGTTGCGCAGCGGCCCGTTCGGCTTGACGTACTCGTCGACCAGCGCGTTGTCGAAGACGCACATCAAGCCGGGCGGGCAGTCCGCGGCCGTCTGGCACGACAGGTTGTCCAGCGTGCCCTGACAGTAGCCTTGGTTCAGATCGTCGTCCGGTGGTCCCGCGAACCCGAGGTTCGGGCTCAGGGACGACGACTCGAAGAAGCAGCTGTTCTTGCCCACTCGATCGTTACCCACCGATCCGTTTTCGCTCTGTCCGGTCACGTTGTCGACCGGGGCGAACACCGGGAACCCGTCGGTCAGGTTAAAGTTGCCGCCGTTCTCGACCGGGCCCCACGAGCCCGGGCTGAAGTTGAGAATGGTGAGGTCCGAGACCAGGTCGGTCGGCTCGAGCGTGTCGAGATCCGTATCGACTTCCCAGGTCCAGAAGGCGTTCGAGTCGGGCAGGTCGATCGCGGCGTTCCACGAGAACGCGGTGATCTCCGCCTGATGCTCGGGGCCGTTGACCTTCTCGATCTCCGGCGTCATCAACAGCTCGAACCACGTCCTCTGACCCGTCGCGCCACTGACCGTCTCGAATGTCTGACACTGACCGGTCGCGTTGCCGTCGACGAGGCAGCTCGCGGCGTTCGTGGTGCCGATCCGTCCCGTGTGCCACACGCCGCCCGCAGGCTGGCCCGGTGTCGCGTTGCACGGCCCGGCATCGAGCGTGCCGATGATGCAGTCCTCGTCCGTGTAGCAGAACGTCCCGCCCGGATCGAGGGCACAGCTCGACGGCGCGGCGGTCTGCCAGCCGCAACCGCCCGACGTCGACCAGTTCTTCGTGATGAGACCGTTGGCGGGATCACGATCCTCCAGCGAGACACAGTCGCTCGCCGGTGGGCTGGCGTTGAGGCAGTCGGTCTTGCTGAGGCACGGCAAGTCCTCCTGCGGAGCCGTGCAGCGCTTGTCGTTCAGACCGTTGAAGTTCAGGTCCTCGCCCCACTGCGTGATCGTGTCGCCGATCGTATCGTGGTCCGTCGCAGCGCCGATACCCGAGCGGAAGCCTCCGTCGTCCAGGTCGAAGTGCCACGGCGACTGCAGGGCGAGGTTCTTCGTGCCGCCCGCGGTCAGGTCGCCGTAGACGCGTGTCTCGAACCGATAGTCCAGATCGAAGTTGTACGGGTTCGTCGTCGGGTTCTCGATCAGCTCGTTGTTGTCGTAGTCGAACGTCTCGCTGCCACCCGTCGGAAAGTCCGTCGAGTAGAACGTCGAGTGCTCGTCCACATCGAGCCGCTGCCGGCTGACCGCGACGCCGCTCACCGTGCGCCCTGCGTTGCCCGCCTTCGCCTCGAGCACCAGCTCGACCTCGGGCATCCCCGGGATCGACGACGCCATGCGTAGGTTGAAGTTGCCCGACAGGGCCGAGCTCGAGGGCAAGGCGCCGACCACCAGCGGCGAGTTGAGCGCCTCGACGAACGCGGGCGACAGCGCGTCGGCCGGGTTACCGTTGCAGGCGGTGTTGTTGCGTCGATCGGGGTCGGGGCACTCGTCGCTACCCGGCGTGCAGTCGGCCGGACTGTCGGCGTCGGGATCCACGCAGCGCAGCGAGACCTCCACGCCCTCCAGGTCGAGATCTTCCTCGGAGGCGAAGGCGAACCTGAGGATGACGCTCTCGCCGGCGTCGAGATAGCTGTCGGGGAAGCCGAACTCGAACTGCCCGCGCGCGTTGCGCTCGCAACCGCCCGCGGCCAGCAGCCCGCCGTCGAGGCCGAACTGAGCGAAGCCGAGGTTGCGGAAGCCGATCCGCGTGCGGCAATCGACGTCGGCAACGCTATCGACGCGCTTCGCCGAATCGGTGGTACCGCTCGTCTCGTCGTCGTAGATCACACGCACGGTGTCGCCGCTGCGCACGTCGAGCGCTCCGTTGCCCGGGTCGTAGGCGGTGACGTCCGTCGCGCTCAGCTTGGCCGCGAAGCTCGCGCCACCCGCCTCGACGCGAGTGAACGTGAGGCCGCTCTCCTCATCGACCACGGTCTCGCCGGACAGGACCTGGACGCGGATGCGGAGGCCGATCTCCGCCTCGTCGAGGCCGGATACGGGATCGGTGGGGTCGTCGGTTTCGTTGACCGTGACGACCAGCTCGTCCGCGCAGGTGTAGCGGTCCCGGTCGAGTCGGACCGTGGAACGATCCCCCACACCGCCGACGATCGCGACCGCGTAGCGCTGTCCCGCGTCCGCGCCGCCCGCGCGCGCGACGACGCGCAGCGTCCAGGTGCCGAGCTCGATCTGGCTCTTGCCGTCCGTGAAGTTCCCGTCGCCGTCGGGGTCGGGCGAGAGGAAGACCGCCTCGGTCGGGTTCTCCGCGTCGCGCGGCGGCAGCCCGCTGTCGCCACGCGTGCAGACCGGTAGGCTCCACGGCGACTCGTCGAACGAGCCGGCGGCGCCGTCGAACCCCGGGCAGTCCTCCGCCAGAGCATCGAGCGATCCGTCGCGGTCGTCGTCCTCGGTGAAGAAGTTGCCGTAGTAGACGCGGCCCGAGGGGGCGATCAACTCGAGATCCAGGTCGTTGACCAGCGCCTGCCCCGACGCGTCGAGCCAGGCGAGCGCGACGCGCAGCTCGCGACGCGGATCGCCGACGACGAACGTCGTCGAGTCGGTCTCGCCGGCCACGGCGTCGACGTCGCCGGTCAGTCCGGCCAGATCGCAGCGCCCGCCGTCGATCCCGCCGTCGCAGACGAGGATGCCGGTCGGACTCGAGGGCCAGCCCTGCAGGGTCAACGCGCGATCGAGCTGGATCCGCCCGTACCCCTGCTCGTTGTTGAAGCGGTAGGCGTGCGTGACGCCGGATCCGGTGAGGAAGCGCGCCGAATCGATCAGTACGGCCTTGAGCAGCGCGCCGGAAACGTCGGGCACGATGTCGGCAGGGTTGGCGGCGTCGCTCGTCGTGCCGTCCGGGTAGAACCCCTGCGCGAACCAGTCGCGCACCAGGGCGCCCGCGCCGGCCGCGGCTGCCGTGGCGTAGCTGGTTCCGACCTGCCCGGTGCCGACGTCGCACTGCACCGGCCCGGCCTGATCCGCGTCGTCCGAGCGACAAGAGGTCGCGCCATTGACGCCCGTGTCGCCGAAGTCGTTGCCCGGCGCCATCAACTGCGGCGCCACGCGGTCGCCGGGAGTCGGGCCGACGCCCGAGAACGATGCGCGCGAGTCCGGCAGGGCTCCGGCTCCGTGGTCGTCCGCTTGCCCCACGGCGCCGATCGTCAGGCCGTTCTTGCTGGTGGCGAGCGTCGAGAGCGTGTCCGTGGCCGGGACTCCACCGAACGATTCGCTGCCGCGATTGCCCGCAGGTACGAAGACCATGGCGCTTCGCTTGTCGGCGAGGAACTCGTCGATGTCGGCCACATCGGCCGTGTACAGGTTCGCATCCGCGCCCCAGGCGAGCGTCATCACGCGCGCGACGTCGCCGGCGTACGCGCCGCCGAGCGAGCCCGTCGAGCCGCCCGAGTACAGATCCCCGGGGTCGATCGTGTCGCGCAGCGGATCGCTGCACGAGCCCAGCGCCGGCGTGACCTGCCCGTCGAACACGGCGGCCTTCGCGCCCGGCGCCACGCCGTCGAGTCTCCAGCGCCGGCCGTGCTCGTCGATCGCGTAGGACGGCGATCCGTAGCCCACGGGCAGCCCGTCACTGGCATTGCCCAGCGCGGTGCTCAGCACCGCCTGCCCGTGCGTGAAGCCTCCGTTGATCGCGGAATCACAACCGAGCAGATCCCCGTTTCCGCCGAACGCATCGGTGGATTCGTAGCGCACGATCTTGCGGTGATCGCCCGACGGGTCCGCGTTGGACGGGTCGTTGCCGGGGACGCCGGGGCTCGTCCGCGTGTCCGACAGGTCGGCCGCGTCGAGCTGGATACCCGTGTCGAGGAACATCATCACCTGGGGCGCGGCCAGGCCGCCCCCACCGCCATCGACGCCGGCCGCGTGGTATGGCATCGCGCCCGCGTTCCAGCGGCCGGTCATCACCGTCGTGGTGGCCTCCTCGGCCTGCGGTACGTTCGGCAACCTCTCGACGATCCACTCGACGGCCTCGATCCGCGCGAGTGCGACGAGCTTCGCGCGATGCACGTCGGCGACGACGGTGTCGGGCCACACCGAGCGAATCGATCCGCCGAGCGTCTCGACCTCGGCCGCAACGCGGCGCGCGTCCTCGCCGGGGAAGAGACGCAGCTCGAGACGGTAGATCTCGGACACGGCCTGCACCGGATCGATCAACGGCGCGCGCCCGATCTCCGGACTCAGCTTCAGCGCGGGATGATACGGCTCGACGGCGAGCACGCCGGGGAGTGCATTCAGACGCGGCAGCGCGGCGAAGTCGACGCGCACCACGAACGCCGCGACGGGAAGCGCGCGCACGACGCTACCCGACGCCTCGGCAACCGCGGAGCTCAACTCGTCGAACGCTCCGCCGGCCATCGCATGTGGGTCGAGCTGGACGATGACGTGGCCGCTCGACTTCCCTTCCGTGGTGCCCGTCAACTCCGCGGGGAAGGCGAGATCGCTTGCGCTCAGGCGGAACGATCCAACGCGTGTGTGTAACGTCCCGGCGTCGCGTTTCTCGTGCGGCGCCACGTGTCCGTAGTGCGGTCCGTGGTCGTAAGGCCAGATGTAGGTCCCGCGGGCGTAGCGCTGCGCTACGCCGAGCTCGGATCGATGTCCCGCGGACGAGACCTCCGCATCGAGTGCGTCGGGACGGAGCCGTCGCTCGGCGTCATCTCGCGTCGCCACGATCTGTCCCAGGCCCGGAAGCGCCAGCAAGAAGGCGCCCATCACCGATACGATCCACGTTAGCCGCTTGTTCATGCTTATCCCCTTGTGCGGCCAAAGGCGCAATCGGTCAAGCTGCGGGGCAACCGCGGGGGAGAAAACCTCGCGGTGGCGGCTACTGCGTCGCGGGTGGACTCGACGGAAGCGGGTCGGTCGCCACGGGGGGCGTGGCGGGCTGCGGGGTCGCCGGCGCGGGCCGCATGCGGAGGTCGAGATACAGGCGACTCTCCCCTGCCGCGAGCACGACGCGCAGGAAAGTCCGCGAGAAGAGAAACGCCTGTCCGATGCCGAACCCGACCAGCACCGTCACGGGCGTCGACTCGGTTCCCGCCGGCGCGACCCACGAGTAGACCAGCAGCATCAGCGCACCGACGACGAGCGTCAGGTAGTACAGCCCCATCGTGCGTAGCGGATGCCGGGCGACGAACGTCACGCCGCGTAGTGCCGCGAGCAACATGCTGCGTCGGCTCTCGGCCACCGTGGCGATCTTGGCGTAGCTGAAGCAGGTGCGCACGGTCGTCAACAGCAAGGCCGTGGCCGCGTAGACCAGCAGGCTGTACAGCAGCACCGTCGTCTCGCTGGTCACGTCGCGCGTCATCTCCGCCAGCCGATCGAACACGCGGTGGTGCAGCTTGTAGACCAGGAAGTAGATCCCCGCCGATAGGACGGCGAGGCGGACGAAGCGGAACCAGTAGCGCGCGCCGGACTCGAGAAAGCGCGTCGCCCCGCGCTTGCCGTCCGCCGTCACGAGCCGATCGAGCAGGCCGCCGTAGAGCAGCGCCCAGATGAGTACGAAGAACACGCCCAGCGCGAGCAATCCGGGGAACTGCTTCGCGATGCCGCCGTCGAGCCAGCCCTCCAGGTTGCGCAGGAACGCGCCGGCGCCGTTGACCGTGAACTCGAACGTGCGACTGAGCGCGCGCGCCTCATCCTGGTATTCACCCAGCCACTCGACATCGATCCCGTTACGCAGGTTGTCGCGCGCCAGGCTGCGCTCGACCGAGCTCTCGATCGAGTCGGTGACGATCCACGCCCCCGGCAGGGCCAGGGCGACGGGAAGGAACCACAGCGCGACGACGACGAACGGCTCGCGCAGGGCGCGTCGCGCTGCGCCGAGCAGCCTGCGGACGATGTTGGTGCGTTCGCTCATAGGTAGAACGAGTAGGTGGCCAGTAGATCCTGCAGCCAGATCATCCACTTCGAGCCCCACTTGCGCGCCGGAAGCGCGCCGCGCGACTCGAGGCTGCGGCTGTTGTTCGTGGGCCGCGTGTCGAGCATCAGCGTGCGCTCGGGATCGACGACTGCATGCTCCAGCTTCGACTGCCGTTCGACGGCGAACATGCGCCAGGATGCCTTCCCGTCCCACGACTCGCGGATGGCGTGGCCGTCCTCGAAGACCAGCAGGACCTCGACGGGGAAGACGCCGTCCCCGCGGCGCTGGACGACGACCTCGGTGCGGTAGATCGCGGTGGGATCGTCCTCTCCGCCGCTCGATCCGTCGTCGTCTTCGTGCAGGACGAGCTCGCCGCCCTGTTCGGTGTATCCGACGGTCTCCACCTTCCGGCTGCTGACGGACCTGACGGCGTAGTCGAAGACCGCGCTGTCGTAGTGCACCTGCTCGAAAAACCAGTCGAGGTCCTGTCCGGCGGACTCCTCGATCGCGGCGAAGAAATCGTCGGGCGTCGGGTGACCGAAACGGTGTCGCTCGAAGAACGTCGCCATGCCCCGTTGCAGTACCGCCCAACCCAGGTGCCGCTCGAGCGTCTCCAGCCACAACGCGGTCTTGCTGTAACTGATGCGGGACGCGGTGGACGGATAGAAACCGAACGTCGGCTCGCTGGGAATGTCGGAGCGCTCGGCGCGGCGATAGCCGGTGAGGCGCCGGCCCCAACGTGAGACGTGGAGACCGGGATAGCGCAGCGGGATGAACCCGCTGCCACCGCCGGGCGGTTGCAGGTAGCGTCGCACCAGCACGCGCTCGGGATACACCGTCTCGAGCGTGCGGTTCGTCGAGAACGTGTTCAGCCCCTCGTCGAGCCAGGCGTGCTCGAACTCGTTGTTGCCTACCAACCCGTACCAGAACTGGTGCCCCGCCTCGTGGACCGTCACGCTCTCCGGAGAGTCGCCCCCGAACGGATTGAACAGCCGCGTGCCGCAGGTGAACAGGGTCGGGTACTCCATGCCGCCCGCGCCGCTGCCGTACGCCGGGTCGACGACGGTGACGTGGCCGTAGGGATACGCTCCGTACCACTCGCCGTAGTGTTCGAGCGCGGCGCGCGTCGCGTCGAGATGCCGCTCGGCCTGTCCGAGATGCTCGGGCTGGATCAACAGGCGTAAGTCGACGGCGGGCAAACCCGGATGCTCGAAGCGCGCCTCGCGCACGGCGTAGCCCGGACTGGCGGTCCAGGTGAACGCGTGCACGTCGTCCTGAACGTGGCGGTGGGTCGCGGTTCCGTCGACGTTCTCAGTGCGCTCGACCTTGCGGCCGGTGGCGCCCACGACGAACCTCGCAGGCACCGTGATGCGCACGTCGTAGCGTCCGTAGTCCGAGAAGAACTCGGTCGCCGAGTGGAACTGGTGGCAATTCCAGCCCTCCGGCTCGTAGACGCCCAGCTTGGGAAACCAGTGCGCGATGAAGTAGTAATCACCGCGGCGGCCGGTGCGGGCGAACGTCCTGGGGATGCGCGCCGTCCACGTCATCCCGAGCTGCACGCTCTCTCCGGGCGCGATCGCCCGCGGCAGCTTGACCACCAACACGGTTCGATCGTGAACGTTCCCGTCGTCCGGCGACTCGAACCGCATGCCGCCCGTGACGTCGATCTCTCCGGTCGATTCGTCGCGCACGGTCGCCGACGTCACGTCGAGGTAACTCCAGTCCTCCGGGCTCACGTCGTCGCCGAGGCTGCTGCGGCCGCGGATGCGATCGCCGCGCATCCACGTGCTGTGGTTGTTGCGCCACGCGTTCCAGTACAGGTGGAACCACAGCTCGTCGGTCGGCGCGGCCTGCGTGTTGCGCCACTCGAGGACCTGTCGGCCCTCCAGATGATGCTGTTCGGGGTCGAGGCGGACGTCGATCTGGTAGTTCGCAATGCGCGGAGAGACCGGCGTCGATTCCTGCGCCAGGGCTCCGGCGCCTGCCAGGACGAGCGCGCAGACCACAGCAACTGTCGACATGCGGCTCATCGCGACCTCCGGGGGTCGGACTATACCAGAGGGGTCAGACCCTGCATCGTGCATTTCGGGGCTTTCCTCGCGCTCTGCTTTGTAAAAATGCACAATGCAGGGTCTGACCCCGGAGGTTGACGATGACACCGAGCAAGACCGTGAAGACGTGCGACATCGGAGTGATCGGGCTGGCGGTGATGGGCCGCAACCTGGCCCTGAACATTGCCGATCATGGCTATCGAGTCGCGGTGCAGAACCGCGACTCGAGGGTGATGCGGGAGATGGTCGCAGAGCACCCCGCCACGCCGGGCGGCCTCGTCGGATGCAAGACGCTCCCCGAGTTGGTGAAGTCGATCGAGCGGCCGCGCCGCATCGTGCTGATGATCAAGGCGGGCGCACCGGTCGACTCGGTCATCGAGCAGTTGATCCCGCTGGTCGACAAGGGCGATGTGATCGTCGACGGGGGCAACAGCCTGTGGGACGACACGATTCGCCGGGACAAGTACCTGGCCGGGCAGGGCCTGCACTTCGTCGGCTGCGGCACGTCCGGGGGCGAGGAGGGCGCACGCTTCGGCCCCTCGCTGATGCCGGGCGGCAGCCCCGAGTCGTGGAAGCTGATCCGTCCGATCTGGCGCGCGATCGCGGCCCGGGTCGACCGCAAGACCGGAAGGCCGCTCGAGGGCGGCGCACCCGGCAAGCCGGTTCGCGGCGGCGTCCCGTGCGCGGCACACATCGGTGCCGACGGCGCGGGTCACTTCGTCAAGGCGGTGCACAACGGGATCGAGTACGGCGACATGCAGCTCATCTCCGAGGCGTACTTCCTGCTCCAGCGGCTGCTCGGCGTGAAGCCGGACGAGCTGTCGAGGATCTTCTCCGAGTGGAACGCGGGCGACCTCGACTCGTACCTGATCGAGATCACCGCCGAAATCCTGTCGACGAGGGACCCGGAGAAGCCGCGGCG
The DNA here is from genome assembly GCA_024226515.1 of bacterium. Taxonomy (GTDB): domain Bacteria; phylum Acidobacteriota; class Polarisedimenticolia; order Polarisedimenticolales; family Polarisedimenticolaceae; genus JAAELQ01. The sequence goes on along the minus strand of JAAELQ010000228.1, from coordinate 40,318 downwards.
CTACCTGATCGACTCGATCCTCGACACCGCAGGCCAGAAAGGCACCGGCAAGTGGACCAGCGCCAGCGCGCTCGACATGGGCGTGCCGGCCGCAACGATCGCCGAGGCGGTGTTCGCGCGCTTCGTCAGCGCGCTGAAGGACGAGCGGACGGCCGCCGCGAAGATCCTGCGCGGCCCGAAGCACACGTTCCGTGGATCGAAGCGATCGCTCGTCGAGGCAGTGCGCAACGCGCTGTACGCCTCCAAGATCTGTTCCTACGCCCAGGGCTTCGCCCTGATGGCGACGGCGCAGGCCGAATACGGCTGGAAGCTCGACCTGGGGAAGATCGCCTCGATCTGGCGCGGCGGCTGCATCATCCGCGCGGGCTTCCTGCAGAAGATCACGGACGCGTACTCGCGCGATCGCAAGCTACCGAACCTGATGCTCGACCCGTACTTCAAGCGCGCCCTGCTGCGCTCGCAGGAGGACTGGCGCAAGGTCGTCGCCCTTGCCGCGCAGGCCGGCGTGCCCTGCCCGGCATTCATGTCCGCGCTCGCGTACTACGACAGCTACCGCTCGGCACGCCTGCCGGCCAACATGCTGCAGGCGCAACGCGACTACTTCGGCGCGCACACGTTCGAGCGCATCGACCGTCCACGGGGCGAGTTCTTCCACTTCGACTGGATCTAGACATCATCTAGCGGCAGGTCTCCGACACCGTCTGCCCGTCGACGATCACGCGGCACACGTGCGACGTGTACTCGAACGGGTCGCCGTCGAACAGCACGAGATCGGCGTCCATCCCCGGCTCGATCGAGCCGATGCGGTCGTCGAGCCCGAGTAGCTTCGCCGGCGCCAGCGTGATCGCGCGCAGCGCCGCCGCGGGGGCCAATCCGTAGTGCACGGCGACCTGCGCCTCGTAGAGCAAGACGCGCGCCTTGGGCACGTAACTCTCGAAGCCGGTCTGGATCGCGAACGGGATCCCGGCCTGCTCCAGGCGCGCCGCGGTGTCGAACGCCGCGTTGCGCGTGTCCCCGCCGGCGCGGATCATCGTCGCGTGCAGAAACACGGGAACGCCGGCCTCGCGAATCGGCTCGATCATGCGGTACGCCTCGGCCGCGCCGTCGAGCCACAGACGAAAGCCGAACTCGCGCTGCAGCCGCAGCGCCGTCGCGATCTCGGTCGCCGTGTGGGCCGTGATCATCAGTGCCATCTCGCCGTCGAGGACGGCGGCCAGCGCCTCCTTGCTCAGATCGCGGTCCGGCGGTTTTTCGCCGCCGAGCGCCTCGCGGTAGTCCGCGCCGGTGACGAGCGCCCGGCGCAGCTCGGCTGCCGTCTTGGCGTGCGTGCCGGGTGACTCGAAGTTGCGCGACACGGATGTGCCCAGCGTCGCGGCCAGCGCCGCGGCGGGAACGACGACGGCGTCATCCACGCCCACGCCGCGCGTCTTCGCGATCAGCGTCTGTCCCGAGATCACCGCCCCAGGACCATGCCCCGTGTGCACGGTGGTGACGCCCAGGTCGCGCACCCACTCGACGAGCGGCTCGACCGGATCGTACGCGTCCACGGCGCGCAGCTCGGGCTGGATCGGATCGGACTTCTCGAGCTGGTCCTGATCCTGCACCTGCCCGCGGTCGGAGTTGTAGATCCCCGCCAGCCCGACGACGGTGTGTACGTCCACCAGCCCCGGCGTCACGGCGGCGGCCTCGAGCACCTCGACGCCGCGCGGGATCTTCACCTTCGAGGCCGGGCCCACGGCCGAGATCTTGCCGCCCTCGATCAACACGACGCCGTCGTCGATCGGATCGCCGACAACGGTCCACACGCGCTCGGCGCGCACGGCCAGATCGGGTGCCGCCCACGCTACGCCGGTGCAGACGATCAGTACGAGCGCCGCGATCGTCGTTCTTCTGTTGTCGCTCATCAGCGGCACCCCGTGTGGTCGTGGCCCGCGGCGGTGCGGTAGATCTGCCAGCCGCCGACGTTGTACTTGGCGTGTTCCGGATTCGACGCGTCGTAGACGCGCTGCCCCTCGACCCAGGTCTCGAGCACGTGCGTGTAGACGCTGAGCGGGTCGCCGGAAAGGATCACGAGATCCGCATCCTTGCCCGGCTCGAGCGAACCGACGCGATCTTCGAGCCCCAGATGGCGCGCGGCGGCCAGCGTCACCGCCTCGAGCGCGCCCTCGCGGGTCATCCCGTGCCGCACGGCCAGCGCCGCGGTGCGCAGGAACAGACGCGAGTCGGTGATCCAGTCGTCGGTGTTGATGCTGACGTCGACACCGGCCTGCTGCAGCAGCGCCGGGCCGTCCATGCGCATGCGCAGGATCTCCTCCTTGCCGCCCGGTGAGTCGACAAGCGTGAACGAGACACCGATGTCGGCCTCGGCCAGCTCGTCGGCCAGCATCCAGGTCTCGGTGCCGTGCTGCAGGACCAGGTCGAAACCGAACTCGCGCTGCAGCCGCAGAATCGTCGCCACGTCGTCGTGCCGGTGCGTGTGGTGCTGCACGCGGCGGCGGCCGTCGAGCACCTCGAGAACGGCCTCGAGCTCGAGATCGCGATCGGCCTTCGAGCCGTCGTCCTCGTCCGCCCGTTCCGAGCCGGCCCGGTAGTTCTGTGCGCGCACGAACAGGTCGCGCACCATCGCGGCCGACTTGGCACGCGTGCCCGGGAACGGATCGCCGTTCATCGAGTTCGTGCCGTTGGCCATCTTCATACTGCCGCAGATGCCTGCGATCGGGTCGTCGCAGAACATCCAGTCCTCGATCGACCTCGGGTCGGAGCGCAACTTGAGGTACACCGTCTGGCCCGACATCAGGTGCCCGGAGCCGGGCATCACGTTGATCGTGGTCAGCCCGCCGGCGCGCGCGCGCCACAGGCTGTCGTCGTGGATGTTGATGCCGTCTAACGCGCGCACCCCCGGGTGCAGCGGGCCGGACCGGTCGCCACCCGAGACACCGCCCAGGTGCGAATGAGTGTCGACGAGGCCCGGCATGATCACCCGCCCGCCGACGTCGACGACGTGGTCTGCGCGCTGCGGCGCGCGCGAGGCCGGACCGACCGAATCGATCTTCGCGCCGCGGACGAGCACGTAGCCGTTCTCGATCGGCGGTCCCGTGATCGGCAAAACCGTCGCCCCGCTGAACAGGGTCGTCGCCTCGTCCGCCGCCAGCGGCAATGCGACCAGTAGTGCAAGAACCTGAATCGAACGCTTCACGTGTCGCCCCTCCCGGCCGACAACGTTACCGCGTTTCCGGGGTCAGATGCGAACGGTTTCGCCTTCGGCGGGAGCGTGGCACACGGTGCGCGACCCGAGGGCGGCGAGGTGCGCGCGGACCTGCATCAGCTTGCGCTCGACGTCGTCGTCGGTCTGATCCGGATCGTGATGGATCAGGTACAACGCATCCACGGCCGCGCGGTGCGCCAGCTCGGCGACCTCGCGAGAGCACGAGTGCCCCCAGCCTACTTTGGTTACGTACTCCTCGTCGGTGTAGGTGCAATCGGTGATCAGCACGTGGGATCCCTCGACGAAGCGCAGCAGACGATCGGCATACGCCGCGTCGTGCTGAGGCAGATCCGACGGAAACAGCTCGTTGTCCGTGACGTAACAGATGGAGCACTCGCGGTGCTCCACGCGGAAGCCCAGACAGTTACCGGGGTGATTCAGCAGCATCGTCCGCACCTCGACCCCGTCGACCTGCACGCAGCCTTCCTGCAGATCGTGGAACGAGACGCTCGCGCCGAGGTCGTGCAGCGTCAGCGGGTGGTAGACGCCGTTCATCTGCGCGCCGAGCAATTCCCGGACGCCGCTGCGACCGTTGGCCGCGCCGAAAATCTCGAACCGATTGTTCGACTCGTACAGCGGAGCGAAGAACGGCAGGGCGTTGATGTGATCGGCGTGCGGGTGCGAGATGAAGATCTTCGCCTCGCATGGGCGATCCGCTTTCCGCATCAACTCGTTGGACAGCGTCTTGATTCCGCTGCCGGCGTCGAAGATGAAGAACTGGTCGCCGTTCAGCTCGAGAGTGACGCAAGTGGTGTTGCCGCCGTAACGCACCGTGTGCTTCCCGGGGACAGGCAACGAGCCACGCACGCCCCAGAACTTGATGGCGGCGTGGTCCGACACGATCCGTTCGACCTGCTGCACGAAGCGAACGGGGGCGACCGGCTTGACGATGTAGCCGTCCGCGCCCAGCTCCTTTGCCCGACGCCGATCCGGCGCGTGCGTCGTCGACGACGCGACGACGAGCTTGCAGTAGCGCAGCGCGGGATCGGCGCGCAGGCGGCGACACAGATCGAAGCCGTCGATTCCGGACATCGTCAGATCGAAGATCACGCAGTCCGGCAACCGATCGCGGATGGCCTCGATGGCGGGGACGCCCGGGCTCGATACGCGAACGCGATGGCCGGCACGCTCGAGCCAGGCCGTCTGAAGCGCGATCGCCTCCGAATCGTCGTCGACCAGAAAGATGTCCAGCATGCTCATCCCCCGCGGGCCCGGCCTCGGGCCGGATCCCGTACTTCCCTGACGAGGTAGACACCGCGAATCACGGATTTCACGCGGTTCGTGCCCACCGGGTTGCGGTGGCGCGTTCTCCCATGCGTTGGCGGAAACCACCGTCCGCGGGCCCGGGGCTCCACGTTCTATTGGTTTTTTGGGTGTCGCCTGGCCTGGCGCGGGACTTGCTGTTGTCGGTGTAGGGAGAGGAAACGATGACGACGAAGCCAGGCAAGTTTTCGGGCAAGACGATCGGGATCGAGACGCCGACCGGTGCGGCGGCGCTGGAAGTATCCGGCGTGATGCTTCCGGCCGACCGCTACGGCGGTGACCTGATGGGACTTCACGCCTCCGACGGGCGCGTCGGGGTCTTCGTGGCCGACGTCGTCGGGAGCGGCGCGCCCGCCTCCGCGCGACGCGGAGACGTACAGGGCGCGGTCGAGGCCGCTGCCCGGCCGAACCGCACGCCGGGACAGATCTGCGGCGCCGTCAACCGTGCCCTGTGCCGTTGCTTCCGCGACGACGAGTTCGTCACCGGGTTCTACGCCTCGCTCGACCGAGAGACGGGACGCCTGTCCTACTCGCGCGCGGGTCACACGCCGGGCCTGCTCATCCGACCGGACGGCACGGTCGTGCGACTGATGGAGGGTGGCGGCATTCTCGGCGCCTTCCCCGAGCTGCGCTACGGACAGGGCTCGGTCGACCTCCGGCCCGGCGATCGGTTGGTGCTCTACACCGACGGGCTGTCCGAGGCGGAGAATCCGGACGGGACACAGTTCGGCGAGAAGGGAATCGCCGACGTGGTACGGCGCCACACCGACCTGGACGCGCGGAGCCTGCGCGAGAGGCTGCTCGACACGTGGAGCCGATTCCACTGCGGAGCCGCGCGCGACGACGTCACGTTCGGCGTCCTGGCGTTGAACTGAATTCCGGAGGATCGATCGTGAGTGGCGCGTCGCCACGAGGCCCGGCGCGGCCCTGGCGCTGGGCGTCGAGCTCCGGTCCTGTTCGGGACTCGTCGTGGATCGTGGAACGCTCGATCTGACGATCGGCGAGTGGGAGGCGGGTCGTAACGGCTGCTGCGGTACGGCCCACTAGGGGCAACTCACACCGCTGCGCGGCGACCCACCGTCGCCGCCGCCGAGGCTCCCCTCTCCCGAGTCGCAGTTGTTCACGGCACGAACCAAGTAGTGCCACACGACGCCGGAGGGCGGTGATTCGAGCTCGGTGATCTTCAGATTATCCGGGTCGTCGTCGGGCAGGCAGTCGGCCTGCATGAAGTCCGCCGCCGAGGCGGTGCGCAAACCGCGATAGGACCAAGATGTCCCGCCGGGCTCGATCGGCTGGAACCAGGTCAACAAGGTGAAGCCGCTGAACTCGGCCAGGAACAGGTCGAGCGCCTCGCCCGGCGTGTCCCAGATCGTCCCGTCCAGATCGTCGCAGTCCTCGCACAACTCGAAGGCGTCCCCGTCGTTGTTCGCCCCCTTGCAGACGAACTCGGGACAACAATCGGCGTCCTCGCAGTCGGTCCGTCCGTCGCAGTCGTCGTCGATCGCGTCGTCGCAGGTGAACTCGAAGGCCGTCGGCGTCCCGCAATCGTCGGGGCAGGTGCAGGGGTTCTCACCGGGCTCGCACGCCGCGTCCCCGCAGACGATGCCGCAGTCCGCGGCGCAGTTCTGCTCGTTCTCCGGAGGCTCGCACTGGCCGTCGTCGTCGCAGATGGACGAGGGGACAGTCGTGGAAAACGTGACCTGCGAGGGCGTACCGGGACGGAACAGGTCGAGCTGGACGACGTCGGTGACCGGCGGGGACGCCACGTCGAAGCGGAAGTTGTACAGCGTGCTCCAGCGTAGCGCGTTGGCGTTCTGATTCTGCGAGTACGGCGTCGTGGACCATCGCAGGCGTGGCGGCGACGTGCCGTTGTCCACGACCGAGCTCCAGTCGGTTCCGTCATAGGGTTCGCCGCTGTGGTAGTCGACGTCGTGGAATCCGACGTTGGTCGGCGTCGTCCCGGCGGGCAGCGGCACCGAGAACGCCTGCCCCGAGCGGTGCGAGTTCAGGTTGAACACCGCGTACTCGTAGCGCCAGATCCCTCCGCCGAGAGCCGTCGCCTTGGCGCCGACCCAGAAACGACCCTCGTTCGGAACACCGACCGCGGTCAGCTCGACGGTGGGGTCGTTGTCGGCCCAGGCGAAGATCGCCGGCTCCTCGCGCTGCGTGCTGCCCGTGAAGTCGAGATCGTAGTTGCCGCTGCCGGCCGATCCGGAGACGGTCATGCGACGCCAGGAGGCGTTGTTCGTGTGGTTGCCTGCGCTGGCGTCGTCGTTGGTCACGTAGTGACCCTCGGCAAAGTACAGCGCGCCGGCGTTCTGTCCGGGATTCAGATCGTCGCTGTGCACCTGCAGCCGCTTGTAGATCGCGTTGCCGGTCTGGCCCTGATCCGTGTAGGGATAGGCGTAGACGCCGGTGTAGGCGTTGACCTCGAACTTCGGTCCGAGGCGGTTTTGCGATCCGTTGAGGCCCGACGAGTAAGGGTCCGAACAGTTGACGCCCAGGTGGTCGCCGTTGGTGCCGATGCAGCCGCCACCGGAGCACAGATTGCCGTTGAGCGCAGTGAAGCCGTGCTTGAGCCAGCTTTGACCAAGTTGCTCGAACTTGCCGTCCAGCAGCCGGTAGAGGTTCTGTCCGATCACAGGATGCTGATTGTTGTTGGAGATCCAGTTCAACCAACACGTGCCGATGTTGCACGAGGTCGTCCCGATCGAGAACGCGGTGATGTCGCCGACGACGCCGTAACGCGTGACGCCGACCAGATCTCCGACGATCACGTCCGGAGCCTCTCCGGGCTGATCGCACTGGTTGTTCTGGGCCAGCGCGGGGAGTGAGAGCCCCAGAAGGACCGCAAAAAGCACGAGAATCTGTTTTTCGCGCATGGCGTTACTCGTACGAGAATCGTCCCGGCGAGTCAAAGAGAAAAATCTCTGTTCGGGCCCGTGCTCGTGTAAGATCGGGACGGTTTTCACGGGTTCTTCACAACTAGAGGATGCGGATGGCTGGTGGCTTGCGCCGCGCATGGGCCGTGGCGTTGACCGTCTTGCTCGGATTCGCCGGTGTTTCGGCGATCGCGGGTGAGTTGCGAGTGACGGCGGTGGGAAACGCCGGCGTCCTGCTCGAAGCCGGCGGCCGCCGGGTGTTGATCGACGGCCTGTATCGCGCGGGAGTCTCGCCCTATCTTCGGGTACCCGCGCACAAGCAGAAGGCTCTGGAGGCCGCCCGAGAACCGTTCGACGCGATCGACCTCATCCTCGCCACGCACCATCACGCGGATCACTTCGACGCGGGCGCGGTGGCCGCCTACCTCGGTTCCTCGCCGAAAACGGTATTTTTCTCGACCCCGCAGGCGGTCGATCGCCTGAAACGGACGGTCGAGGAGTTCGAGTCGATCGCCGACCGAGTCCGCTCGCGGCTGCCCGCCGAGGGACGTCGCTCGATCAGCGACATGGACGGGATCCGCCTGCACTTGTTGAACCTGCACCATGGACGCGGGGGCGAGACTCCCGTCCAGAACCTCGGGTTCCTGGTCGAGATCGGCGACTTCCGCGTCCTGCACGTCGGCGACACGGAGGTCGACCGCACTGAGCTGGAGGCTCACGATCTCGCGCAGTTCGACATCGACGTCGCCGTCGTCGGCTACTGGAACCTACAAGACCGCGAGCGACGCAGCCTGTACCGCGAGACCGTCCGCCCCGAGACTTTCCTCGCGGTTCACGTGCCCGGCTCGGAGGCTCCGCCGGAGTACTTCGGCAGCGCGCGCGACGCGGCGACGATGCGCTCCCGGGTGCGGCAGGCCGTGCCGGAAGCGGTTTTTTTGGCGCCCGGGGAGGTGCATCGGCTCCGACGGAGTTCCGAGCCGTGAGGCCGAGATCCATGAACTGCGGTTCACGGGTCATTCACCCGGGTTCACAAGAGCAGCCGGTAGTCTCGCGTTTTTCGGGGTTTTCAGAGTTGGTATGTAGCGTGCAATGCACCATCAGCGTACGAGAAGAGGTAGTGGAGGGCGGACCGATGGCGGAGAACCAACGACAGGAAGTCGCGAGGCTCCGAGACGAGGAGCTCGACCCGACCCGTCGGGCATGGGCCGGGCGGTAGGAAGCAGGACGGGCCCTTACGGAGCCCGATTGTTCCAGGGTAGGAAGTCCGAAACGGAAAACTCAGGAGGCTGACATGACGAAGATGAAAGACGACGATCTCAAAAACATTACCGGCGCCGGAGATGGTGCTCCGATCGACGATCTCAAGCCGGCCGGTGACAGCCCTAGCGGTGGTGGCGGAATCTCCGGCGGCGGCGGCTCCAAGGGCGGCGGCGGCTCCGGTCCGTCCCAGACTCCGGACTCCGACGTCCCGGCCCCCGGCACGGACGACGTCATCGACTTCGGCCGCTAGACAGAGGCGAATATCCATCGGTCCTCGGCAGGCCACCTTAGGGTGGCCTGCTTTTTTTTGTGACGCGGAACGCCTCGAGTGTCTATCCCGGGTGTAGGCGGAAACGGTAGCCAAACACTCTCACGACACGGAGGAAGACGAGATGACGCGGAACTTGAAAGACAGCGACCTGAACAACGTCAGTGGCGCCGGTGAAGCGATCAACATCGACGACAACAACGACCTCGGCGGCGGCGGAGCGCCGGGCCCCCTCCCCACCGAAAAGAAGAAGACCGGCGGAACGGATGCCGCGCCGGACACCGACGCCCAGGGCGGCGACCCGAGCGACTTCGGACGCTAGAACTTCCTCATCCCATACATCCCTCGCTTGCGGGGCAGGAGGCGCGGCCTTCTGCCCCGTTTTTTTTTGCACGAAGGCATGAGCCGGCCGATCGAGATGCGCAAGAAAGTCGTGAAGCGAAACGTGCTGCGTGTCTGTGAAGGGTGAGAGGCGGAAACGAACCCAAGACAACAACCCGAACCCGGAGGTAGGAAGATGACGCGGAACCTGAAAGACAGCGACCTCGACAACATTAGCGGCGCCGGCGAAGTGATCAACATCGACGACAACAACGACCTCGGCGCGGGCGGCGGCGGCGGCGGAGCGCCGGGCCTCCCCACCGAAGAGAAGAAGACCGGCGGAACGGATGCCGCGCCGGACACCGACGCCCAGAGCGGCGACACGGTTGACTTCGGACGCTAGAACTCTCATCCCATACATCCCTCGCTTGCGGGGCAGGAGGCGCGGCCTTCTGCCCCGTTTTTTTTTGCACGAAGGCGTGAGTCGGCCGATCGAGATGCGCAAGAAAGTCGTGAAGCGAAACGCGCTGCGTGTCTATGAAGGGTGAGAGGCGGAAGCGAAACACGAGACAGATAACCCACACACGGAGGTAGGAAGATGACGCGGAACCTGAAAGACAGCGACCTGAACAACATTAGCGGCGCCGGCGAAGTGATCAACATCGACGACAACAACGACCCGGGCGCGGGCGGCGGCGGCGGCGGCGGCGGAGCGCCGGGCCTCCCCACCGAAGAGAAGAAGACCGGCGGAACGGATGCCGCGCCGGACACCGACGCCCAGAGCGGCGACACGACCGACTTCGGTCGCTGATCCGACGATTCGACCCTCTTGCGTGCGGGGCGGGAAAGGCGTGAGCCTCCCGCCCCGTTTCACGTTCAGGGCCGAATGCGACGCGCGACCGCGTTCAGATCGGCTCTGAGCTCGCCCATCAGATGGCGGCGGCCCAGCGAGCGACGCAACGCGACGGGGAACTTCGCCACCGCCTCGGAATCGGCACGCGTGTGGAAGAACACGACGGTCTTCTTCCGGTCGATCGCAAGTACGCCGATGACGGCTTGCAGCGTGTGATACGAGTGGCCGACGTAGAAATAGCGCTCGAGCACGATCGCGACGCCGTCGTCGATCCGCGTGATGCGGTGGCCCAGCGAGGGCGTCGGGCGCCCCTGCACGGTCCGCTCGGTCCAGAACAGCAGATGATCGTGTCGTTTCCCGGCCTGCGGGTACTCGACGAACTCGCGCACGAGCTCAGGGTACTCCGCGGCGACCTCTCGCAGCTCGCGCCCCGCCTGCTGCAGGATCTTCCCCGGCGATACCGTCCGGCCACTCTCCTTCACGTACGGGGCGAGTGCGGAGAGTCCGCCCTTGCGATAACTCGACACATAGCGCACCAGCGTGCGCCGGTACTGATCGGCCACGGCCGCGCCGCAGGCGCGGTTGTCGTCGCACTTCTCCCCCTCGAACCGCGATCGAATCGACGCCAGGGCGGTCAACGTGTCGCTGTCGAGATGGAGCCCCGAGCCCGGAGTCGCCGCGAACAGCCGGCGCAGCTCGGCCGGGTGCCCGCGCATCACCTCGAGGCCGTCGAAATCAGCGGGTCGCGCCGGAGTCTCGCCGAACTCGAAGTAGGCGGTGGACCCGCGGTCGGGGCCGAGCGGCTCGCCGCGGCCGAGATGACGTAGCGCCGAGTCGAAGTCGACGGGAAGCAGCAGGGCGGCCGTGACCGCGAGCTCGGAGTCGGATCTTTCAGGCGCCGTCGTCGTCGTCAGCTCGCCGTTCAGGATCTCCGCGCGGCGGCGATCGTCGAACGACATCGCCTCGAGCAAACGTACTACACGTGGACGCGTCGTCCTCTCGTCGGCAATCCCCGGCGCGATCGACAGGGTCGACAACAGCAGCAGAGGAACGAGCCGCGCCCTCATGTCTCAGGCGAGTCTCTGCAGTCGGCGTCCCGAGCGGCGCAGCATCTCGCGCACGGCCTCGGCGATCGCGTCCGCGTCGATGCCGGCCTCGGCCAGCTGTTCGGCGCGCGAGCCCTGGTAGATCCAGCAGTCGGGCAGTCCCAGGCGCTTGATGCCGTGCGTCGGCCAGCCGCGCTCGTTGCACGCCTCCAGCACGCAGCTGCCGAAGCCGCCGTCGACGTGGTGGTCCTCGACCGTCAACACCGGCATCTTCTCCGCGACCAGCTGCCCGATCAACTCGGCGTCGACCGGCTTGGCGAAGCGCGCGTCGTACACCGCGACCGACACGCCCTGCTCGGCCAGCGCCTCGCGCGCCGCCAGCGCGTGCAGCGCCGGGAAGCCGTAGGCCAGGATCGCCGCGTCCGTGCCCTCGGCCAGCAGGTTCGCCCGACCCAGCTCGAACGCCGGCGTCCGCGCCTGCAACGGCTCGGGCACCGTGTCGCGCGGGTAGCGCAACGCCGACGGGCCGTCCTCGTGCGTGCGCATGAACTCCAGTGCGGCGCGCAGCGTCGACTCGTCCGCCGCGGCCATCAGCACCATCTTCGGGAACGAGCGCAGGTAGGCCACGTCGAGAAAGCCGTGGTGCACCGCGCCGTCGCCGCCCACCACGCCCGCGCGATCCATGCAGAAGCGCACCGGCAGCCCCTGCAGCGCCACCTCCTGGAACACCTGGTCGATCCCGCGCTGCAGGAACGTCGAGTAGATCGTCGCGAACGGCTTGAGGCCCGTCCGCGCCATCCCCGCGCACATGTCGATCGCGTGCGATTCCGCGATCCCCACGTCGAACGTCCGCTCGGGGAAGCGCGGCATCAGCTCCGCCAGCCCCGTCCCGTCCGGCATCCCCGCCGTCACCGTCACCACACGATCGTCGCGAGCCATCACGTCGCCCAGCGCGTCCGAGTACGCCGAGGTGAACGAGCGACCGCTCGACACCAGCTCGACCCGGCAGCCCTCGCGCCGGAAGGGTTTCGGCGAGTGGAACTTCGTCGGGTCCTCCGAGCTGAAGTCGAAGCCGTTGCCCTTCACCGTCTTCACGTGCAGCAGCACCGGGTGGTCGATCTCCTTCACCTCTTCCAGCATGTCGATCAGCTCGCGCAGGTCGTGACCGTCGATCGGCCCCACGCACAGCAGCCCGAAGCTGTGGAACGGGTGCTGGTGATCCAGCGCGGCCAGCGTCATCTCGCCGAAGCGGTGGTAGATCTCCTCGAGCGCGCCCCCGAGCGGGATCTTCTTGATCACCTCTCGTGCCTTGTGCTTCAGATCCGTGAAGCGATGGTCCACGCGAATGCGGTCGAAGTAGCCCGCCACCGCGCCCTGCGGCATCCCGATCGACATCCCGTTGTCGTTGAGCACCACCAGGAACTGCCGCTTCAGCGTACCGGCGTTGTTGAGGCCTTCCATCGACACGCCGTTGACGATCGACGAGTCGCCGACCAGCGTCACGACCTTTCGCTCGCTCTCACCGCGCAGCTGGTCGCCGCGCGCCATGCCGATCGCCGTCGAGATCCCCGTCCCCGCGTGGCCCACGCTGAACAGGTCGTACTCGCTCTCGCGCGGCTCCGGGAAACCCGCCATCCCGTCGCGCTGACGCAGGCGATCCAGCAGGTGACCGCGGCCGGTCGCCAGCTTGTGCGCGTAGCACTGGTGTCCCACGTCGAACAGCAGCCGATCCGTCGAGAAGTCGAACACGTAGTGCAGCGCCAGCGTCAGCTCCACCACCCCCAGGTTGGGGGCCAGGTGGCCACCGCTCTTCGACACCTGGTCGCAGATCGCGTGACGCATCTCGCCCGCGAGCTGCTCGAGCTGCTCGAGGCTCAGCGCACGTAGGTCTTCCGGCCGGCGGAGTTGCTGCAGCAGACGCGATTCGGACATCGACACATCCTTACGACCGCCGGCCCGTCATCGGCACAGGGGAGGAGCCCGAAGTTCGTGGGCGGCGGTAAACGGCTCCTGCGCAAGGGATTGTGCCACATCCTCTCTTTCTGGGCCGGAAGAGGGGACGATCGTTCCTTGAATACCAGACATTTGTCTGGTACATTGATCTCATCGACACGGGGACGAGCGCATGGGACGAACACCGCCGGGACAGACGCGTGGGCGTGTTTTCGAGTGGGTGCGAAAGAGCATCCAGAACGGTGCGCCCCCCACCGTTCGCGAGGTCCAGCAAGTCTTCGGCTTCCGCTCGGTGCAGACCGCGCGGGAACACCTCGAGGCCCTGGTCGAAGAGGGGCGCCTGACCAAGCAGGCCGGCAAGTCGCGTGGCTATCGCTTGCCGTCCGGCGGCGCTCCTCCCACGGTGATGGTGCCGTTGCTGGGGCGGGTCGCGGCCGGCGCGCTGGACTTCGCGGTGGAGGATCTCGAGGGGTATCTGCCGATCCAGTCCGAGCGCTCGCCCGACGAGTTGTTCGGCCTGCGCGTGCGCGGCGAGAGCATGCGCGACGCCGGTATTTTGAACGGAGACGTGGTCGTCGTGCGCCGCCAGCCCTCGGCCCGCTCGGGAGAGATCGTCGTCGCCCTGGTGGGGGACGAGGCGACGGTCAAGCGCCTGCGCCTGCGCGGCAAACGCGCGGAGCTGTGGCCCGAGAACCCGGACTTCGAGCCGATCGTCCCGCGCCCCGACGATCTGACCCTGCTCGGCAAGGTGATCGAGGTGCGACGGTTCCTGGGGCCGTCTTGAACGGCGCGGGCGGATTCGGGCTCGACGCCGCGCTTTCGTCCTCCGGCGCCGCGGAGATCGGCCGGGGGCTCACGGCGCCGGCCGAGACGACGGTGTGGCGGTTGTCCACGCTGTCCGGACGGTTCACCGAGATCTGCAACGATCGCTCGGGCGCCGCCCTGACGCTGGTGTTCCGGCTGGTGCTCGAGGCGCAGAGGCGTCAAGAGCCGGTGGCCTGGATCACACACGGCCACAGCATCTTCTTTCCGCCCGACGTCGCCGAGACGGGGGTGGATCTCGGGGCGCTGCCGGTCGTCCGCGCAGAGCGGACGATCCAGGCGGCGCGCGCCGCGGACTTTCTGCTGCGCTCGGGCGCCTTCGGCATGGTCGTGATGGATATCGGCGCGGACACGCGTCTGACGCTCAACGTCCAGACGCGACTCGTCGGGCTGGCCAAGAAGCATGCGTGCGCACTGGTCTGCATCACCGGTGACGCCAACGCCGGCCGGCCGCGGTCCGCGACGCCCGGCGTGCTCGGCTCGCTGGTCTCGCTGCGTGCGCAGACGTCGCGGGGCGAGCGCGCGGGAGATCGGTACCGCTGCGAGGTTCACGTCATCAAGGACAAGCGACGCGGGCCGGGCTGGAAGCACGGGGAGGAATGTCTTGGACCGGATGGCCTGTGTTGATCTACCGGCGTTCCCCCTGCAGTTGCTGCTGCAGGATCACCCGGACTGGCGCGATTGCCCGGCGGCGGTCGTCGATCGGGACCGACCGCAGGGCGAGATTCTGTGGGTCAACGAGAAGGCCCGCGCGCGTCGTGTGTTGCCCGGCATGCGTTACTCCGCCGGGCTGGCGCTGGCCAGGGAGCTGCGGGCGGGAGAGATCTCTCCGAAGCGGATCGAGCGGGCGGTGTCCGGGCTGGTCCGCCGCTTGCGTTACTTCACGCCGCACGTCGAGCCGTCCGCCGACGAACCCGGCGTGTTCTGGCTCGACGCCTCGGGGCTGAACCGACTTCACGAGTCCCTGCAGCGCTGGGCCGGCCTGATCCGCGCGGATCTGAGGCGCGCGGGGTTCGCCTCCACGATCGTCGTCGGCTTCGGCCGCTTCGGCAGCTACGCGTTGGCTCGCGCCAAGAGCGGTGTCGTGGTCCTGCAGCGCGAGGCCGACGAGCGGGCCGCGGCGCGACGCGTTCCGCTCGAGCGTCTGGCCGTCCGTCCCGAGGCCCGCGACGCGTTGCACAAGCTGGGCGTGAAGACGGTCGGTGCGTTCGTCGATCTGCCGCCGGAGGGCATCGGCAAGCGCTTCGGACCGGACCTGCAGCGGATGCACCGGCTGGCCCGCGGCGCGCTCGACCTGCCGATCCAGCCCGAGCTGCCCGAGGGGCCGGCCATCGAGAGAATCCTTCTCGATCACGCCGAGACCGACGTGCGGCGCCTGATGATCGGCGTCGAACGCCTCATCGGCCCGCTGCTGGAGACGCTGGCGGGCCGGGCGCACGCCGCGGTCGAGATCCAGGTCGGCTTTCGCTTCGAGTCGCACGGCGACCACATCGAGTCCGTGCGTCCGGCGGCCCCGACGCTCGACGAGCGCCAGCTTCTCGAGCTGATCCGCCTGCGGCTCCAGGCGGTGCGCAAGCTGCCCGACGGTGTGAGCGAGATCGTGCTCGTCGGTCGCGGGGTGTCCGCCGATCCGGGACAGCTTCAGCTTTTTCGCGAGCGCTCCGGCCGCGACACGCAGGCCGCCGGGCGCGCGCTGGCCCGCGTCCGCGCCGACCTGGGCGACGCCGCCGTCGTTCGCGCGCGCCTGCGCGAGGGCCACCTCCCCGAGGGTAGCTTCACCTGGGAGCGCATGACCGAGCTCGAGCCGCCGAAGCCGCGCGAGGCCGCAGCGGGGCGCCTCGTGCGCCGCGTCTACGTTCGCCCGCTGCCTCTCGCGCATCGTTCCCGTCGTGAGCCCGACGGCTGGATGCTGCGGGGCCTTGCCGACGGGCCCGTCATCCGGCTTGCCGGGCCTTATGTCGTCTCCGGTGGGTGGTGGAATCGGACCGTTCACCGTGAGTATCACTTTGCCGAGACCCAGAAGGGGGACCTGCTCTGGGTCTACTTCGATCGGAATCGTCGGCGTTGGTACTTGCAGGGCCGAGTCGAATGATCGTTTCTTGGGGCGTTGGCTCGCTGCAAAGAGGATGGTGGCATCCGGAATGGGCCGGGGGCCTGCCCCCGGTCCATTCCGGATGCTCCGTACCGCTCTAACGATGTACGTGCCCCTGTGGTGTAAGAGCAACTTTTCGTTTCTCGAGGGTGCCAGTCATCCGGAGGAACTGGTCGAGGCCTGTGCTTCGTTGGGGGTCGAGTGTCTCGCTCTTACGGATCGGGATGGGGTCTATGGCGTTGTCGAAGCGCACGTGAAGGCGCGCGAGCTCGGGGTTCGTCTGATCATCGGTTCCGAGGTTACGGTTGATGACGGGTCTACGATCGTTTTGCTGGCCATGGATCGGGAGGGGTACGCGAACCTGTGTCGGTTGATCACGGTCGGTCGGCGGCGATCCGAGAAAGGGGAGAGTCGGGTCGGTTGGCAGGAGATCTGTGAGCATGCGGAGGGCTTGATCGCGTTGTGGGGCGGAGAGAGGAGTCTGCTCGTCGGGGAGGCGGACCCTTTCTTTGTTGCTCACGATCTGCGGGAGGCTTTCGGGGATCGGTTGTATGGGTTGGCGGCGCGGCATCGGCGGGTGGAGGAGCCGCGGGCGGAGGCGCGGCTGCGCAAGCGCGCGGCACGGTTCGACATCCCCGTCGTGGCCGCGACGGAGGTGCTGTATCACAAGCGGGCGCGTCGGGAGCTGCAAGACGTGCTGACGTGCATCCGGCACAAGACGTCGCTGGTGAACGCCGGCAGGCGGACCCGGTCCAACTGCGAGCACTCGTTGAAGTCGCCGCATTCGATTGCGGCGCTGTTCGAGGACGACGCAGCGGCGGTGACGCGGACGCTCGAGGCATCCGGACGATGTTCTTTTTCACTATCCGACCTACGCTATCGCTATCCGTCCGAGCGGCTTCCGGACGGCAACACGTCGTCGTCGTGGTTGCACGAGCTGACGTTTCGTGGGGCGCGCGAGCGCTACGGCGGCGAGGTCCCCGACAACGTACGGCGCCAGGTCGAGCGCGAGCTGTCGCTGATCGACGAGCTGGACTACTGCGGCTACTTCCTGACGATGTGGGAGATCGTCCGCTTCTGTCGCGAGCTCGGCATCCTGTGTCAGGGGCGCGGCTCGGCGGCCAACTCGGCGGTGTGTTACTGCCTGGGCATCACGGCGGTCGACCCGGTGCGGCTGGGGTTGCTGTTCGAGCGCTTCCTGTCGCGCGAGCGCGCCGAGCCTCCGGACATCGACCTGGACATCGAGCACGAGCGGCGCGAGGAAGTGATCCAGCACGTCTACGAAAAGTACGGCCGCAGTCATTCGGCGATGGTGTGCAACTTCATCCGCTATCGAGCGAAATCTGCCGTGCGCGACGTGGGCAAGGTGCTGGGCATCCCCGAGACGGCGCTGGACCGTCTGGCCAAGATGATGTCGCATCGCGGAAGCGTCGCGGCCGAGGCGTTCGATCACGCGGGACTCGACACGACGCACCCGGTGCATGCACACCTGTTCCGGCTGGCGGCCGAGGTGATCGACTTCCCGCGACACCTGTCGATCCACCCCGGAGGCTTCCTGCTGGGACACGAGCCGGTGCACGACATCGTGCCGATCGAGAACGGCTCGATGGCCGATCGGACGGTGATCCAGTGGGACAAGGACTGCCTGGAAGAGCTAGGGCTGTTCAAGGTCGACCTGCTCGGCCTGGGGGCGCTGCATCAACTGCACCTGGGCTTCGACCTGCTGCGCGAGCACTACGGCGAGGAGCGTGGGATGAACACGTTGCCCGTGAAGTGCGAGGCGACGTTCGACATGGCCTGCAAGGCCGACACGGTCGGCGTGTTCCAGATCGAGAGCCGGGCCCAGATGGCGATGCTGCCGCGGTTGAGACCGCGCACGTACTACGACCTGGTGATCGAGGTCAGCATCGTGCGCCCGGGGCCGATCACCGGCGGCATGGTCCACCCCTACCTGCGGCGTCGCAACGGAGAGGAAGAGGTGGTCTATCCGCACCCCAGCCTCGAGCCGGTGCTGAAGAAGACGCTCGGTGTGCCGCTGTTCCAGGAGCAGGTCATTCGCCTCGCGATGGTGGCCGCGGACTACACGCCCGGCGAGGCGGATCAACTGCGTCGCGACATGGCGGCCTGGCGTCGGACGGGACGCATCGAACGCCACCGCGAGCGGCTGGTGAGCCGGATGACGGCGAAGGGGATCCGGGCCGAGTTCGCCGAGCGCGTGTTCGAGCAGATCCGCGGGTTCGGCGAGTACGGCTTCCCCGAGAGCCACGCGGCCAGCTTCGCGTTGATCGCGTACGCCACGGCGTGGATGAAGTGTCACCACCCGGAGGTCTTCGCCTGTTCGCTGCTCAACGCGCAACCGATGGGGTTCTACTCGACGTCGACGATCGTCGAGGACGCCAAGCGCCACGCGGTCGAGGTGCGTCCGATCGACGTGCGGCTCAGCCAGTGGGACTGCACGCTGGAGCCCGTCGTCGACGGCTCGCACCCCACGGCGATTCGCATGGGGCTGCGCTACGTCAAGGGAGTGCACCGGGCGCACTGGGAGCGCATCGAGCGGGCGCGCGGCGAGATGCCGTTCGCCTCGGTGAGAGACTTCGTCGAGCGCACGTCGCTCGACGAACGCACGGTCGTAAGTCTGGCCGAGGCGGGCACGCTGGCCGGTCACCAGCCGAATCGACGCGGCGCGTTGTGGGAGGCGCGCGGACTGTGCCGCGAGCCGGCGACGCCGCTCGAGGTCGAGCTGCGCGAGGCGACTCCCGAGTTCGCGCGGCTCGACGCGTTCGAGGCCATCTCGTGGGACTACGAGACGACGCGGCACAGCACGCGCGGCCATCCGCTGGCGCCGCTGCGCGAGGAGCTCGCGGCGCGCCGCCTGCCCTCGGCCGGCGCCGTGCGCGAGATGCGGGACGGCGCTCCCGTCCGTTACGCGGGGATGGTGATCTGCCGCCAGCGGCCGGGGACGGCCTCGGGGGTCGTGTTCATGACGCTCGAGGACGAGACCGGCTTCGTCAACGTCGTGATCTGGAGCCGGGTCTTCGACGAGCATTCGGTGCTGATCAAGTCCAGCGCCTTTCTCGGCGTCAGCGGCAAGCTGCAGGTCAAGGACGACGTGACCCACGTCATCGCCGACAGCTTCTGGGCGCCGCGTCTGGGAGCCTCGCCGAGAAGCGGCGGTAGCCACGACTTTCACTGAGGGGTCAGACTGTGCATCGTGCAATATGCACAATGCACAGTCTGACCCCTATAATCGATCGCCATGAGTGAACTGCTGGACTGTGTCGAGATCGACCCCGCGGGGGATGTGCGCTGCAGCGTGATCTGGCTGCACGGGCTGGGTGCGGACGGACACGACTTCGAGCCGATCGTTCCGCATCTCGGCTTGCCCGACTCGCTCGGGGTGCGCTTCGTCTTTCCGCACGCACCGCTTCGCCCCGTCACGGTCAACATGGGCATGACCATGCGCGCCTGGTACGACATTCGCGGGCTCGACCTGCGGCGCGACCAGGACCTGGAGGGCATCCAGGAGTCCGCCCGTCAGACTCGCGCGCTGATCGATCGGGAGAACGAGCGCGGCGTTCCGAACGGCCGCATCGTGCTGGCCGGCTTCTCCCAGGGCGGGGCGGTGGCCCTGCACGTGGGATTGCGACTCGACCCGCGGCCGGCCGGGTTGCTCGCGCTGTCGACCTACCTGTTGTTGCCGGAGTCGCTCGAGGCCGAGCACGCCGGCCGCGGCTCCGAGCTGCCGCTGTTCCAGGGCCACGGTACGCTGGATCCGCTCGTTCCGATCGATCGCGGCGAGGCTGCGCGCGACGCTCTGCGCGAGGTCGGATACGAGATCGACTGGCACAGCTACCCGATGCAGCACGAGGTCTGCCCGCAGGAGATCGCCGACGTGGGCGCCTGGCTCGGCCGCACGCTGACCGCGGTGACCACCCCGTAGGATCGGTCCCCACCCGCCTCCCCTGGTTCGAGCCGGGATCTCTTTGCCGGCCGAGGCGGCTGGTATGATGGACCGGAGAGAGGGGCTCGCCTCGTGAAAATCAAGGAGACCAGGCAGGAGTCACGGCACCACCTTGCCGTCTCGCGGCCGTTCCACGAGCTGCCGATCGACGTCGTCTCCGAGATCTTCGACCGCATGGAAGAGCGCCTGTACGATTCGGGAGAGGTCCTGATCCGACAGGAGGATCCCGGCGACCACTTGCTGGTGCTGCTCGAGGGCGAGGTCGACGTCAGCGTGCGCGACCCGTCGGGAGGCGCGCATCACATCGCGCGCGCCGGACGCGGCGACGTCATCGGCGAGATGGCGCTGATCACGGGAGAGAAGCGCAGCGCGGACGTGACCGCGGTCGGCGAGGTGCGCGCCCTCGGGCTCTCCGCGCTCGACTTCCACGATCTGGCGCGCCAGCATCTCGAGCTCGGCATGCTGCTGACCAACCTGATCGCGGACCGCCTCGGCGGCGGACAGCGGGACGGGGTGGGGGGCAAGCTGCTCCACGGCTATCGCGTGGGGCGCTGCGTCGGACGCGGCGGCATGGCGGTGGTCTACGCGGCGGAAGAGGTCGCGACCGGACGCCGCGTTGCGCTGAAGATGATGAGCCACCGGCTGATCTACGAGCCCGGAGCGTTGCATCGCTTCCGCCAGGAGGCTGCGATCGTCGAGCACCTCGAGCACGACAACGTGGCCCGCCTGTTCGGCAGGTTCTCCGCCTTCGGGACGCATTTCCTGGTGATGGAGTACTGCGACGGGCCGGGACTCAACCGCGTGATCAAGCGTCACGGCGCGATCCCGGTCGACCACGTCAAACCGATCATCGGACAACTCGCCGCGGCGCTGGCCTACGTACACCGTAAGGGCGTGATCCACCGCGACATCAAGCCGAGCAACGTGATGCTGACGCGTGACTCCAAGGTGAAGCTGATGGATTTCGGCCTGGCCAAGCCGGTGATCAACCTGGCGGGGGATACGCTGACCCTGCCGACGCATCTCGTGGGGACCCCCGTTTACATGGCGCCCGAGCAGTTCTCGGGTGCGGTGGACGACCCGCGGTCCGACACCTACGGCGTGGCCTGCATCGCCTACGAGATGCTGACCGGCAACCGCCCCTTCCCGGCCCACGACCTGACCCAGCTGATCCAGCAGAAGCTCTCCCCGCCGACCCCCGACGGGGCCGAGCTGGGCAAAGGCGTCGGCGAGGAGCTGATCGACCTGGTCCGCGGGGGGTTGCAGCCGCGTCCGGCGGACCGTCCGCCTTCGCTGGAGCCGTACACCGGCTGGGCCGGGCCGGTCGACGAGGGCCTGGTACGGTCCTTCCTCGACGAGAGGTAGCCGCGCCGCGGTTCGTTGACTTGCGGCAGGGCGCTGGGTATGCTTTTTCGTCGTTCCGGAAGACACCGGGCCCGGGCATCGAGAACCACTGGGAAGAATGCACGAAAGCAGGGCCACCGAGACTTCCGTAAAACTCGTCATCCCGAGCGAGATTCGGCTGATCGATCTCGTGCACAATGCGGCGGAGAAGATGGCGACGTTTGCGGGATTCGATGATGATGACGCGTTGAACGTGGGATTGGCCGTGCGCGAAGCGGCGATCAATGCCATCGTTCATGGGAACGGCGAGGACCCGGAACTGGACGTGGACATCGAGATCACCGTCAACGGCGACGGGCTCTCGGCCACGATCGGGGACCGGGGCAGCGGGTTCGAACCGAAGTCGGTTCCGGACCCGCGGGATTCGAGTCATTTGCTCGACACGTCCGGACGTGGTCTGCTGCTCATCCGGGCATTCGTCGATGAAGTCGATTACCGGCGACGCCGGGATCGCGGAATGGAAATCACGCTGAGGAAGCGCAACGGGGGTCGCAAGGACCCCGGCGCCTGAACGACGCAACGGAGGTAAGAGATGAAGGTCAACGTGAGGAAGATCGGCCCGGTTTCGGTCGTGGATCTGTCGGGCAAGATCACGATCGGCGAGGGCGACGTCGTGCTGCGTGAGCAGATTCACGACCTTCTCGAGAACGGCGAGCGCAAGTTGCTGCTCAACCTGTCCAAGGTCTCGTACATGGACTCGGCCGGAATCGGCGAGCTCGTCGCCTGCTACAAGCGCGCGACCGAGAAAGACGGCACCGTCAAGCTGCTCAACCCCTCGGGCAAGGTCTACGACCTGCTGCAGCTGACCAAGCTGGAAGAAGTGTTCGAGACGTACCGCGACGAGAAGGAAGCTCTCGTCTCGTTCTGAGCGCCCGCCCGGCCTACTCGCCGAGTTCCTTCTTCCACTCGGCGAGTAGCCCCAGCGCCTCCAGCGGCGTCATCCCGTTGACGTCCCTGCTGCGCAGATCGGCGAGGATCCGTCCGGCCTCGGCCGACAGATCTCGCGCACCCGCCGCCCGCTCCGGCTCGACATCGCCGAAGAGCGACGTCTGGCGGTCGTCGGCCGCCGGACCGCGCTTGCCTCGCGCGAGCCGTGGCTGTCCGTCGGTGCCGTACTCGTCGCGCTCGAGGTTGGCCAGGATCTCCTTGGCCCGGTCGACGACCGCGGCCGGCACGCCGGCCAGGCGAGCGACCTGGATGCCGTAGGAGCGATCCGAGGCGCCGGCCTCGACGCGGTGCAGGAAGGCGACCTTGTCGCCCCACTCGCGCACCGCCATGCGTAGGTTGAGCACGCTGCCGAGCTCGACCGCCAGCTCGGTCAACTCGTGGTAGTGCGTGGCGAACAGCGTTCGCGCCGCGCCGCCCTTCAGCCCGTGCAGGTGCTCGATCACCGCCCACGCGATCGACAGGCCGTCGAACGTCGACGTGCCGCGCCCGATCTCGTCCAGCAGCAGCAGGCTGCCGGGCGTGGCGTGGTGCAGGATATTGGCCGTCTCGGTCATCTCGACCATGAACGTGCTCTGCCCCTCGGCCAGGCTGTCCGAGGCGCCGACGCGACAGAAGATGCGATCGACGACGCCCAGCTCGGCCTTCTCGGCCGGCACGAACCCGCCGGCCTGCGCCAGCAGCGTGATCAACGCGACCTGTCGCAAGTAGGTCGACTTGCCGCCCATGTTGGGACCCGTCAGCACGGCGATCGCGCGTCCGCTCGCCTCGAGCCGGCAATCGTTGGGGACGAAGCGTCCCTCCGTCAGGGTCTGCTCGACCACCGGGTGCCGGCCGCCGACGATCTCGAGTCCGCCGCCGCGGGTGACGACCGGTCGGCTGTAGTCGTTGCGAACCGCGGTCTCGGCCAGCGCCGCGAGCACGTCGACGAGCGCGACCGCGCGCGCCACGGCCTTCAACCGCCTGGCCTGCTGCGCGACCTCCGCGCGCAGCGTCTGGAACAGCTCGAGCTCGAGCGTCTCGATCCGTTCCTGCGCGGTCAGGACCTTCGACTCGTACTCCTTCAGCTCGGGCGTCACGAAGCGCTCGCCGTTGGCGATCGTCTGCTTGCGCTGGTAGCTCTCCGGCACCAGCTTCAGGTTCGACTTCGAGACCTCGATGAAGTAACCGAAGACCTTGTTGTACTTGACCTTCAGCTTCGCGATGCCCGTGGTCTCGCGCTCCTTCTGCTCGAGCGACGCGATGTAGGACTTGCCGTCGCGGCGGATACGGCGCAGGTCGTCGAGCTCCGCGTCGAACCCGTCGCGCACGACGCCGCCGTCGCGCAGCGTCGCCGGCGGCTCGTCGGCCAGCGCCGCCTGCAGCCGCTCGGTGACGTCGGTGCACGGGTCGAGCCCGTCGATCGCCTCGCGCAGCAGCGGCGCGTCGAGTTCGGCCAGGGCGTCGGTCACCTCGGGGACGCGCTCGAGTGACGCGCGCAAGCCCGCGAGGTCGCGCGGTCCGGCCGTCCCCGAGACGGTGCGCGTCAGCAGGCGCTCGACGTCGCGCACGCCGCCGAGCAGCTCGCGCGTGCGTTCGCGTGGCCGGGGCAGGCGCACGAACTCCTCGACCGAGTCCTGGCGCCGGAGGATCTCGTCCGGATCGAGCAGGGGAGCCAGCAGCCAGCGCCGCAGCAGACGGCCACCCGAGGGAGTCACGGTCGAGTCGACCGTGTGGCACAGCGACCCGCGCCGGCCCCCGTCGCGCAGCGAGCGCTCGAGCTCGAGATTGCGCCGCGTCGCCGGGTCGAGCAGCAGGTAGCACGAGGGCTGATGGAAACCGATCTCGGTGATCTGCTCCAGGCCGCACTTCTGCGTGTCCTGCAGGTACTGCAGCAGACCGCCGGCCGCGGCGACCGCCGCGTCGCGCTCGCGGAAGCCGAAGCCGTCCAGCGAGCCCACGGCGAAGTGGCGCTGCAGCAGGGATTCGGCCGTGGCCGGCGAGAACGCGTACGGGTCGGTCGGCGTCAGCACCGCGGTGGAGGCGCTTCTCGACTGGATCGACTCGGGCCAGTCCAGGTCCTCGGCATGCAGGATCTCGCGCGGCGCGAAGCTGCGCAGCCGATCCGCCAGGGCATCCCATTGCCCCGCGCCCGCCTCCTCAGGCTGCCAGCCGAGAAACTCCCCGGTCGAGACGTCGAGGAACGCCGCGCCCGCGTGACCTTTGACCGTGGCGACCGAGGCCACCCACAGGTTCTCCTTGGCCTCGAGCTGCGACGGGTCGGTGACCGTGCCCGGCGTGACCACCCGCACGACCTCGCGGCGCACGAGCCCCTTGGTCTGCTTCGGGTCCTCGACCTGGTCGCAGATCGCGACCCGATGATCGCCGCGCACGAGGCGCGCGCAGTACGCGTCGAGCTGGTGGTGCGGGAAGCCGCACATCGGCACGACGTTCTCGGTGCCCTTGCCGCGGGCGGTCAGTGTCAGCTCGAGCTCGGCCGCAGCGACCTTCGCGTCCTCGAAGAACATCTCGTAGAAGTCGCCCATGCGGAACAGCAGAATCGCGTCCGGATGGTCGTTCTTGAGCGTTCGATACTGGCGGAACATCGGACTCGGGGAACGCGCCTGGGTCATGCGCGAAATATAGCACCCGCCAACTTCCGTCCCGTGGCTTGCTTGACGCTTCCGTTGCGGAAGGGATATAACCGCCGCATGGCGACGACCGAGCACCTGTCCGAGGAACTCAGCGACCAGGATCGTGTCCTGCTCGTGTTCGGCTACCTCGGCCCCCTCGTCCTCGTCTCGCTCGTCGCCGGCCGCCGCGAGTTCGTCAAGTGGCACGCCAAGCAGGGGCTGCTTCTCTCCGCCGTCGTCGTCGCCCTCTACATCATCCTCAAGCCGCTGCACCTGTTCTTCGAGGCGTTCCTCTGGGCGTTCTTCGGCGACCTGTTCTGGGTCGCGGCATGGCTGGTCGCCCTCGGCATCGGGGTCCTGGGCCTCGTCTGCATCGTGCGCGGCCTGGAGGGCGAACGCTTCAAGATCCCCGTCCTCGGCGATCTCGCCGATCGTCTGTAGTCTCTGCTCGGCCGGAATGCCCGGGCCCCGGCCCACGAGCAACGAGGCGAGCCGGCCGACTCAACGAGCGGGGTGAAGTGTCACGGCTTACGGATCTGCCACTCGCGGGCGTGGAAGATCAGCGGCGCGTAGCCTCCGAAGAACGCGGCCTCGCGAATGCTGTTCCCTCTCCCGACGTACTCGAACGCACCGGCAAGGAAATAGGCCTTCGCCTCGTCGATGACGGCCTGCAGCGGTTCGCCGTCCGCGCGCCAGGCGTCGCCGGCCGCCTGAAGCTCGGCGTCGAGCTCGTTGATCTGCTTCTCGCGCTGCTTGCGCTGCTTGCGCGATTCGGGCTCAGGCTCGGCCTTGAGCGCCTCGGACTCGACGTAGAGGGCGTTCGCGGCCTCCCACAGGGGGACCGCGGTCTCCTTGGACTCGCGCACGATCGTGGACTGCTCCTGCAGCAGTTTCTCGAGGTCTTCCTTGTTCAGCGATTCCCAGTAGCGACCGTCGGGCGTGATGTCGGGGAGCGTCTCCTGGTCGGCGGCAAGTTTGGCCAGGCGCCAGGAGTAGCGAGCGCGGTCGCCCTGGGACGGGTTCTTGCGCTCGGCCGCGCGCCAGGTTTGCTCGGCGGCGCCGAAGCGCGCGAGGCGGACCTGGGCCATGGCCAGGCGGTCGAGGTCGGCGACGTTCGCCTGGTCCTGTTCGGCGATGACGCCGAGGTACTCGACGAGCTGCTCGGTGTCGCCCACGTTCGCGGCGCGGTCGGAGAGGTAGCGCGCGGCCCAGACGATGTAGGCCGACGACGAGTCCGGCCCGCGCGCGTCGAGCGCCTTGCCGTACCACTCGGAGGCCTGCTCCTCGTTGGCCTGGTCGGCGTAGAGCTTGCCGACGCGGAACAGTCCGAGCCAATCCCGGGGCGCGACGATTTCACCCGACTCGATGCGCGTGGTCGCCGCGCCGGCGGCCCGGCGCGAATCGGGGGCGCGGCCGAGGATGCTGTAGGCGTTGGAGAGGTAGAACGGAATCTCGAGTTCCGTCGCCGCGGGCGCCTCGCTCTCGAGCTTGGTGACGGCGCGCGCCAGCGTCTCGCGCGCCGCGGGGTCGCCCGCGCGGTTGCGGCAGTAGTACAGGCGGTAGAGCAGCGGGCCCGTTGCCTCGCCGCGGGCGTCGATCGCCTCGAGCAGCGTCCGGGCGCCAGCGTAGTTGCCCTCATCGTACAGTCGCACCGCCTCGGCGGGGGTGGCCTCGGCGGCCAGGGTCGGGCCGGCCAGGGTCAGGACGGCGAGGCCGAGGGCGGCGATCCGTCCGAGGGTCGGTTTGCCAAAAGCGGTTGGACGCAAGATCATGATCTCCTTGACGAGGTTCACTTGATTATCACCGGAGCATGGGTTTGGCAAGCCGGACGAGCGTAGAGCAGCGGACGAACAGAGTGCTCGGGGCGGCGTTTTGCGTGCTGCTGGCGTCGGCGGCAGCCGGCCCGCTCGAGGCGGCCGAGCTTGGCGAAGACCAGGTCCTCGAGCGGCTGCAGCAGTGGCTTTTGCAGACGCGCGACCTGCAGGGGAGCTTCCAGCAGACGCTGATCTCGGGCGCCCTCGGCGAGGGTCACGAGGAGGCGGGGATGCTGGGACTCGAACGTCCTGGCCGCATGCGCTGGGACTACCTCCGGCCCGAGCGAAAGGTGGCGCTGCTGGTCGACGGACAGACCTGGCTCTACCAGGCCGAGGACGAGCACCTGATCCTGGGCGACTTGCCGGAAGGGGATCTGCTGGCTGCGCTACTGGCCGGGTCGCGCCCATTGGCCGAGCTGTTCGAGCACGGTCTGCTGGCGACCCCGAAGCTCGGCGGCCAGGGGGCCTATCGCCTGCGACTGGTTCCGCGCGAGGGAGACGACGGCTTCGAGCAGATCGTGCTCACACTGCGACCGCCGCAGTTCGGCATCGAAACGGTCGAGGTCCTGGATTCGGGCGGGAATCGGATGATCTATCGCTTCACCAAACTGAAGCGAAACCGGGGGATCGCCCCCGAACGGTTCACCTTCGAGCCGCCTCCCGGGACGCTCGTCTCGGGCGAGCACGCCCCCGGGCCCGGGATTGCCGGAGGAGGGGGCCTTTGATAGTATCCAGGCGTCAAACCGGGCTCGCAAAGACTGAGCGCGAAGGGCGCGGCCGGGGATCCAACCCATCCGACAGAGGGCTGCCTTGAGTAACATGACCGGCCCGAGCGCCGAGCGGCCGCCTCTGGACCCCATGCTCACCCGAGCAGCGATCGCCCGACCCATCACCGCCCAGCTGACCGAGGTCGAGGCGCTGTTCCGCGAGAACCTCGCGTCCCCGCTCAGCCTGATCGACGAGATCGGCGAGTTCATCGCCAACGGCGGCGGCAAGCGCGTGCGGCCGACGCTACACCTGCTCTGCGCGCGGATGTGCGGCTACGCGGGGCCGCACTCGGTCCTGCTCGCCACGGTCCTCGAGTTCATCCACTCCGCCACGCTGATCCACGACGACATCATCGACGAGGCGACCACGCGCCGCGGCCGCGAGGCGGTGAACGGCAAGTGGGGCAACAACGTCACCGTCCTTTTCGGCGACTACCTGTTCGCCAAGGCGATGGAGATGGCGCTGCGCGCAGACAGCCTGCGCGTCATGGAGCGGCTGGCCGACGTCACCCTGCGCATGACCGAAGGCGAGATGCTGCAGACGCGCTACGAGGGACGGACGAACCTGACCTCCGAGGAGTACCTCGACCTGGTGCAGCGCAAGACGGCGGCGCTGTTCGGCTGCTGCTGCGCGCTCGGCGGAATGCTGGCAGGAGTCTCGCCGGAACGCGAGCAGGCGCTCGAACGCTACGGGCTCAACGTGGGCATGGCATTCCAGCTCGTGGACGATCTGCTCGACCTGACCGGCGACGCCGAGATCCTCGGCAAGCCCGCGGCGAGCGACCTGCGCGAGGGCAAGACGACGCTGGCCGTGATCGACCTGCTCGGAAGCGGCGACCCGGAGCACCTCGCCCTGGTGCAGCGCATCATGAACGGCTCGGCGCCCGATTCCCCCGAGGTGCTCGAACTGGGCGAGCGGCTGGAGCGGACCGGAGCGCTCGAGCGGGCCCGCGCCAAGGCGCGATCCTACGCCGAGGCGGCCCGTGCCGAGCTCGACGGCTTCCCCGAAGGCGACGAGCGCCGGTCGCTGGAAATGCTGCCCGACCTGCTGCTCAACCGCGACCACTAGAGCCCGGCCGCGACACGCACCTCTTTTTCCCGTAAAATCTGGGCATAGCCGCTCCCGACGACTCCCGCGGGTCATCCTCGGACCGATTCTCGACGACCCCGGCTGCGATCGCGATTGCGCGTAAGGCCCCAATATCTTGGGGCGTGCCTGCGAAATCGTTCGCCATGTTGGGGCCGGCTGTTGTTGGGGAGTCGCGACCGGTGTACTATTCGGCGCGAAATCAGGACCCTGCGGGCAGGCGGAGGGCAGCCGGAGAGGCATGCTGACACTCGAAAAAATGCAGATCTCGGGCTTCAAGTCGTTCAGCGACAAGACCGAGGTGAAGTTCCAAGGCGGAATCACGGCTGTCGTCGGGCCCAACGGCTGCGGCAAGTCCAACATCGGCGACGCGCTGAACTGGGTGCTGGGCGAGCAGAGCCCGAGGTTGCTGCGCGGCAAGCAGATGGCCGACGTCATCTTCAACGGCAGCGCCGGGCGCAAGCCGCTCGGTCTGGCCGAAGTCTCCTTGCACCTCAGCGGCGCCGAGGGGATGCCGCGCTGCGAGCAGGGCACGATGGTCATCACGCGCCGGCTGTACCGCAGCGGCGAGAGCGATTACCTGATCAACGGCGCGCGGGCCCGCCTGAGAGACATCCAGGAGTTGCTCAACGCGGCCCGCGTCGGCGCGCGCAGTTACGCGACGATCGAGCAGGGCAAGATCGATCAGATCCTCAACGCCAAGCCGAAGGAACGCCGTCTGTTGATCGAAGACGCAGCGGGCGTCTCGGGCTACAAGCAGAAGCGGCGACTGACCGAGCTGAAGCTGGAGGCGACGCAGGCCAATCTGCTGCGCGTCAACGACATCGTCGTCGAGGTCGAGCGCCAGATTCGTTCGCTGAAGAGGCAGGCGGCACGCGCGCGACGCTACCGCAAGCTGCGCGACGAGCTGCGCGAGAAAGAGCGTATTCGTTTCGGCGTGCGCGGTCGCGCGCTGGACGCCGAGTTGACCGACTTGCAGAAGACCGAGACGTCGAGTCGCGATCAGGAGGCCGAGACGGCGGCGCAGCTCGCGCGCCTCGAGGTCGAGCTCGAAGAAGAGCGCACCGCGCTCGAGACCGCCGGCAACACGTTCCGCGAGACCGCGGAGAAGCTGCACCAGCTCGAGCTCGAGATCGATCGCGAAGAGGCGCGCATTCGATCCAGCAAGGAGAAGAAGGCCGAGTCGATCGAGGCCGCAGAGCGGCACGAGACGCAGGCCAAGGAACTGTCGACGCGGCACGTCGAGCTGCTCGAGCGCGGCAAACAACACGAAGAGCGCCTGGCCGAGGCGACGACGCAGCTCGAAGAGATCGGCGTGCGGATGGACGAGCGGCAGCAGGCGTTGCTCGACGCGGAACAGCGACACCGCTCGCGCGTCGAAGAGACCGAGACGCTGCGTCGCGGCCATTTCGAGGCGGTCAACCGCGCCGTCGAGCTGCGCAACCGTGCGCGCAGCACGGAGGAGGCGCTGCAACGCAACGCCGCGCAGATCGAACGGCTGGACGCGGAGCGCACCTCGTCGAACGAGGACTGGAACAGGCTGACCCATCAGAAGGGTGAGATCGAACGCGAACGCGAGCAGCAGCGCGTCGACGTCGAGCAGCAGCGCGCGGCATGCGCCGAGCTGGACACCAACCTGCGAGCCGCCAAGGAGAGTCACACCGCGGAAGCCGCGGAGCTGGCGGCGGCGCGCGAGGCGGAGAAGTCGGCCGTCGCGCGCCTCGCTACGTTGCAGGACGTCGCGACGCGCTTCGCGGGCGTGTCCGACGGCGTGCGTACGCTGCTCGGCTCCGGGCCCGAGCGCGGCATCACGCCGGTCGGTGTCGTCGCGGACTTCATCGAGGCCGGCGCCGACGTCGAGGGTGTCGCCGAGAGCTACCTGCAGACCTTCCTGCCGACCGTGATCCTCGACGACGACGATGAGGTCGAGCGAGCCGCAGAGATTCTACGCGCTACCGGCGCGGGACGGACGTCGCTGATCAGCCGCGCGCAACCGAGCGGCGGTTGCGCGGTCGGCGTGACGCCCAACGGACATGGTGACGTGCCGGCCGAGGTGCTCGGCGACCCACGCGTGCACGGACGGTTGCGTGATCGCGTCACGTTGCGCGCTTCGTCGAACGGCGTCGTGGGCGATCGCCTCGGCGACGCGGTGCTCGTCGACGATCTGCCGGCCGCGCTCGAGCTGCATCGGCAGTATCCGTCGACCGACTACATCACTTCCGCCGGAGAGGTGGTCTACGCCTCGGGCGTGATCTCCGCCGGCGGCCGCCAGAACGGCGACCAGGGCTTGCTGGCGCACAAGCGCAAGATGGACGAAGCTCAGGCGCACGCCTCCGAGGCCTCGGCGCTGGTCGCGCGGCATCAGGAACGCACCGGCGAGCTCGCCGGCGAGGTGCAGGGCTTCGAGCACGAGCTGCACGCGAGCCGTTCTGCGCTCGAGCGCGCCACGCACCGCGCCGTCGAGCTGGAGGTACAGGCCAAGCAGTCTGCGGAAGAGACGGCGAAGACCGGCCGGCGCACCGAGGTCCTGAAGGACGAGATCGCGGCGCTCGGGGAAGAGGCGGCGGGCCTCGGCGAGTCGTTCGCGCAGCTTCAGGCCGAGTCCACCGACGCGGACGGCAGCGAGAGCGAGCTCGAGCAGCAGCTCGGCGAGCGCGCGTCGGTGCTGGAACAGGCGCAGGGCGACCTGCGCAGCCTGTCGGAAGATCTCGCCACCGTGCGCGCCGAGCAGGCCGCGGGCCAGGCGCGGCTCGAGTCGCTGACCGGCGAGGGCCGGCGGCTGGCCGAATCGCTCGACGAGATGCGTGCGCGGCTCGAGTCGTCGCAGGCCGAGTCCGGCGAGGCGCGGATGCGCGCCAAGGCCGCGGAAGAGCTGCGGCTCGCGACCGAGCAGGAGATGATCCGCCATCTCGAAGAGCGCGAGACGCTGGGCCGCGACGGTCAGAAGATGGAGCGCGACATCAACGAGCGGCGTGAGAAGCTCGCCGCGAGAGAGAACGGGCTGCGCGGTATTCGCGAGCAGCTCGAGAGCGTGCGCGAGCAGACGCGCGACGCCGAGCTGCGGCGCACGAAGGCCGAGACCGAGCGCGAGCACCTCGACGACCTGTGCAACCAGGAGCTGGGCTGCACGGTCTCCGAGGCGGCGCTGCTCGCGGGCGACGCGCTGGAGGATGCGGATCTCGAGGCGCTCGAAGAAGAGGTTCAGAGCGTGCGGGCCGGGATCGAGCGTATCGGACCGGTGAACATGGCGGCGATCGAGGAGTTCACCGAGCTGGAGGAGCGCCACGAGTTCCTCACCGCGCAGCGCACGGACCTCGAGGACTCGATGGCCTCGCTGCGCGAGCAGACGCGTCGCATCAACCGCACCTCACGCGAGCGGTTCCAGAAGGCGTTCGAGGCCATTCGCGCGAGCTACCAGGAAGTGTTCCAGCTGCTGTTCAACGGCGGCCGCGCGGACCTGTGCCTGGAAGAGGGCGAGGACGTGCTCGAGGCCGGCATCGAGATTCTCGTGCAGCCGCCGGGCAAGCGCCTCGGCAGCATCCAGCTGATGTCGGGCGGCGAGAAGGCGCTGTCGGCGATCGCGTTGCTGTTCGCGGTCTTCCGCTACCAGCCGTCGCCGTTCTGTCTACTCGACGAGGTCGACGCCGCCCTCGACGACGCCAACGTCGGACGCTTCGCCCACATGGTGAAGGAGTACGCCGAGCAGACCCAGTTCATCCTGATCACGCACAACAAGCTGTCGATGGAATCGGCGAACCTGATGTACGGCGTGACGATGGAAGAGCCCGGGGTCTCGAAGCTGATGTCGCTGCAGCTGCAGTGACACGCTTCACTCGTCCGCGTCGAGCTCCTGCGCGTCGACGCTGAGCTCGCCCGGCGTGAGGTTGCGTCCCGACACGACGCGCGCAGCCAGCTCGGAGGGCGGGTCCGCGGGGACGATGCCGTCCCACGTCGCCCCGGCGACGTGGTAGTAGCGGCCGCCCGCCTCGAGCGCCACGCCGAGGACGAGGTCATGCGTTACGCCGACCTCGATCGGCGTCTCGATCCGCTCGGGTAGCTCGAGCTGCAGGATCTGCCACGGCGCCAGACCGTCGCGCGCCCCGCCGACGTGGCCCAGCTTGCGCAGGAAGTCCTTCGTCTTGCCGACCGGCACCTCGTCGAAGTCGGCCAGGAACACGAGCATCCGATGGCGCGGCATCGAGTTGAAGTCGCGCCCCAGGGGCGACTTGCCGCGCCAGTGGTCCGGCACGTGGTCGGCGGTCGTGCAGGCGAGGTACAGCGCCAGTCCCGTGAACATCGCGTCCTCGCTCGCGCGCAGCCCGAGCTGTTCGATCAGCGGCGTGTCGATCTCGTTGAGCACGCGGATTCGCGGGCGGGTCCGGTCCTCCTTGGGCTCCCAGTCCGGGTTGAGCCGGACGCGCAGCAGCGGACCGTCGGGTTCCGCGTCCTCCGCGGCGGGGTCGGCGGGAGCGTTCTCACTGTCCAGCTTGGCCTGTCGCGCAACCATCGCGCGGATCACCTCGTCGGGGATCCCGGCCAGGCGCAGCTCGTCGAGCATCTCCTCGTCGGTGTCGAACTCGACGGTCGCCTGCTCGATGCGTTCGATCAGTGCCTTCGGAGAGGCCCCCGAAACGAACAGGCGCACGATGTCCTCGGTGCGCAGCGTTTCCGCCGCGGAGACCGCGCACGACAGAAGGAGAACGACGACCGCCCAGACTCTGAACCACGTCACGGAGCAACCTCCCGGGACCGAACGATCATCGTACCCCGCGAGGGCCGTTCCGGCCGGTCAGCCGCGCTCGATCTCGGCGGCGATGGCCTGCGCCGCCGCGAGCGGATCGTCCGCGCGGGTGATCGGGCGTCCGATCACGAGGCGGTCCGCGCCGTCGGCCACGGCCCGGGCCGGGGTGGCCTTGCGCGTCTGATCGTCGCCCGCGACGTCGGTCGAGGCGGGCCGGATGCCGGGGACGACCAGCGTCGCCTCGCGGAACACCTCGCGCACGGCGCGGATCTCGAGCGGCGAACAGACCAGGCCGCCCGCGCCGGCGTCGCGCGCCATGCCGGCCAGGCGCAGGACCGCCGCGCTGCAGGGTCCGGCGACCCCGACCGCGTCCAGTTCCGCGTCGGAGTGGCTGGTCAGGATCGTGACGGCCAGGCCGGTCGGTCGAGCGACGCCCGCCTCGTCGGCGGCGCGATCGGCCGCCTCGACTCCGCGGGTCAGCATCGTCGGGCCGCCGAGCGCGTGCATCGTGAACAGCGACACACCGAGCCGCGCCAGCGCCGCGGCCGAGCCCGCGACCGTGTTCGGGATGTCGTGCAGCTTGAGGTCGACGAAGACCCCGGCCCCACGGCGGCGCAGCTCCTCGACGACCCGCGGTCCGTGCGCGCCGTACAGCTCCAGCCCGACCTTGTATCCGCCGACCGCGCCCGACAGGCGATCGGCCAGTTGCAGGGCGGTGTCGAGGTCCGGTGTGTCGAGTGCGACCCAGATGCGATCGGAGGCCCTCACGTTCGCACCGTCGCGTCGAGCGTCCCGACCAGCTCGCGGATCGAGGCGATCCCGTTCCGCGTCAGGTAATCGCGCAGCCCGTCGAGCACGCGGATCGGAGCGTCGGGGTGGACGAAGTTCGACGTGCCGACCTGCACCGCGGAGGCGCCGGCCAGGATGAACTCGAGCGCGTCGCGAGCGGTGACGATGCCGCCCATGCCGATGATCGGGATCTTGACCGCCTGCGCCGTCTGCCAGGTCAGCCAGACGGCCAGCGGCCGGATCGCGGGACCGGACAGTCCGCCGGAGACCTTGGCCAGCACGGGCCGTCGCCGGTCGACGTCGACGGCCATGCCGACGAACGTGTTGATCAGCGACAGGATGTCGGCACCGGCCTCCTCGGCCGCGCGCGCCATCACCTTGATGTCCGTGACGTTCGGCGACAACTTCACCGCCAGCGGGAGCTTCGTCGCCTTGCGGCAGACCTGGGTGATGCGAGCCAGGGCGGAGGGGTCGCTGCCGAAGATGATGCCGCCCTTCTCGACGTTGGGGCACGAGACGTTGAGCTCGATTCCTGCCACGCCCTCGACGGCGTCCAGCTTCGTGCAGACCTCGACGTACTCCGTCTCGGTCTCGCCGAAGACGTTGGCCACGACGCGCGTCTTCTTGCCGCGCAGCGCCGGTAGCTTCTCCTCGATGAACGCGTCGACCCCGACGTTCTGCAGGCCGATCGTATTCAGCATGCCCGAAGGCGTCTCGACGATGCGCACCGGCGGGTTGCCCACCCGGGGTCTCGGCGACAGTCCCTTGGTCACGAATCCGCCGAGCTGTTCGAGGTCGAGGTACGGCTCGAACTCGAGTCCGTAGCCGAAGGTCCCCGAAGCGGCCATCACGGGATTGCTCAGCTCGAGGGGGCCGACGCTGACCGACAGGTCGGGCTTCACCATGCGAGCCTCTCTGCCCGCATCACCGGGCCCTCGACGCAGACTCGCTCGTAGCCCATCGGGCCCGCGGTGTGGGTCGGAACCACGCAGCCGAGGCAGACGCCGAAGCCACAGGCCATGTGCGCCTCCAGCGCGAGGTCGCAGATCACGCCGTAGCGCTTGGCCGTCGCCGCGACCGCGCGCAGCATCGGGTCCGGTCCGCAGGCGTAGAGGTGCAGCGAGTCCGGCGCGCTGGACTCGAGCAGCGCCGCCAGCGGTTCGGTCACGCGGCCGCGCTCGCCGACGCTGCCGTCCTCGGTCGTGACGACGACGTCCGCGCAGTGCTCGCGGAACCAGTCGAGCAACGGTAGATCCGCCTCGCCGCGCGCGCCGTAGTACATCCGCGGCGCGGGCCCCTTGTCGCGCAGCGTCGCGGCCAGCGCGGGAAACGGCGCCGAACCGATACCGCCGGCGACGAAGACCGGCTGCGCGGCGGCGTTGTCCGGCGGCTCGAAGCCGCGGCCCAGCGGGCCCAGCACGGAGAGCCGTGCGCCCGGCTTGAGCGACGCCAGCAGGGCGGTGCCCGTGCCGTAGACCTTGTACAGCACCTGCAGCGCTCCGTCCGCGCCGTCGTCGAACGTCCCGGGCAGGCCGCACACGCTGAACGGCCGGCGCAGCAGGGTCTCGGAGCCGGGGATGCCGATCATGAAGAACTGCCCGGGCTGCATCTCGCGCGCCATCTCCGGTGCGTCGAACTCGACGAGGTGATTCCCTCCACCGAGGGCGAGGTTTCGCAGCACCGTCGTCGTGATGTCTTGGGGCATGTTGGAGCTTCTCGACGGGGCAGGATAGACAAAGGTTGTGGGCTGTTCAAGGTTTGGGAGTGGATGCCCCGGGGGCCTGCCCCCGGACCCCCCGTCCGCACTCCACGACGGCCGCGGACGGCCATCGTTCCGTTTGGTGCATGTTCTCCCGGACGGTGCCATACGGTCGGGTGAAGCTGTTCACCGCTTGGACTGGATCCGGTTCCGTTGAATCGAGGACCGTCGCCGAGGTGGACCTAGCGGCAGCGATCGTGCCTCCGGGAAGAAACCCAGCACCAAACGGAACGACGGCCGTCCGCGGCCGTCGTGGAGTGCGGACGGGGGGTCCGGGGGCAGGCCCCCGGGGGCTCCCGCAACAACACACCAACCTTGCAGCGACCCGCAGCGTTGACTAGCATACGGCCGACTGCACGGACCTCCAGTTTTTTCCTTTAAGCGGGCCCGGAGAGGCCGCAAGGAGTAGCGGAGATGACCACCCACGACAGCACGCGCCTGTTCGACGGCGCCGAGATGGACCGCGCCCTCGCGCGCGTGGCCCACGAGATCCTGGAACGACACGGCGGCCTCGACGATATCGGTCTGGTCGGCATCCGCACGCGCGGCGTGCCCCTCGCGTTGCGTTTGGCGGCGAAGTTCGAAGAGCTGGCCGACCGGGCGCCGGCCGTCGGAATGCTCGACATCAATCTGTACCGCGACGACCTCTCGCGGATCGCGGATCACCCGGTGCTGAAGAAGACCGAGATCCCGTTCGACGTCGACGGCGCGAAGATCGTGCTGTTCGACGACGTTCTGTTCACCGGTCGCACGATCCGTTCGGCGCTCGACGGTCTGATGGACCTGGGCCGCCCGGACTGGATCCAGCTCGCGGTCCTCGTCGATCGCGGACATCGCGAGTTACCGATCCGCGCGGACTATGTCGGCAAGAACGTCCCGACCTCGCTCGACGAGCACGTCGAGGTGCACCTCGACGAGATCGACGGCGTCGACGAGGTCGTGCTGCTCAAGCCGAAGGGCGGTGCGAACGGCGGGGGCGACCGATGAGACTCTCGAGTCGACACCTGCTGGGGATCGACGGCCTGTCGCGCGAGGAGATCGCGCTGATCCTCGACACGGCGGAGAGCCTGGCCGAGGTGGGAACGCGTGACATCAAGAAGGTCCCGACGTTGCGCGGCAAGACGGTCGTCAACTTCTTCGTCGAACCATCGACGCGCACGCGCTCGTCATTCGAGCTGGCCGAGAAGCGACTGTCGGCCGACACGATCAACTTCTCGGCCTCGACCTCGAGCTTCACCAAGGGCGAGACGCTGATCGATACGTTGCGCACGCTGGAAGCGATGGCGCCGCACTTCGTCGTCATTCGCCACTC
This sequence comes from bacterium, assembly GCA_024226515.1. Taxonomy (GTDB): domain Bacteria; phylum Acidobacteriota; class Polarisedimenticolia; order Polarisedimenticolales; family Polarisedimenticolaceae; genus JAAELQ01. The sequence continues at coordinate 3,102 of JAAELQ010000228.1, read as the reverse complement.
GCAGCCGGGCTCGCCGCACTTCCTGGCGCGCCACAGCGCGAGCTCGATCATCAACGCCGGAGACGGGGCTCACGAGCACCCGACGCAGGCGTTGCTCGACGCCTACACGATCCGCAAGCACAAGGGGCGACTCGAGGGCCTGCGCGTCGCTATCGTCGGCGACATCCTGCACAGTCGCGTGGCGCGGTCGAATATCATGTTGCTGAAGACGATGGGGGCCGAAGTCGTGCTGTGCGGCCCGCCGACGCTCCTTCCGCACAGCATCGAGTTGTTCGGCTGCGAGGTGGCGTACCGCGCGGAACAGGCAATCGAGGGCGCCGACGTCGTGATGGCGCTGCGCATCCAGCGCGAGCGCATGACCGCCGGCTATTTCCCGAGCCTCCGTGAGTACGCGCAGCTCTACGCGCTGACACCGGAGCGCGTGCGCACGGCCGCATCCGACGTGATCGTGATGCACCCCGGCCCGATGAATCGCGGAGTCGAGATCTCCGGGCCCGTCGCCGACGGGACCGAGTCGGTGATCCTGGAACAGGTCACGAACGGCATCGCCGTGCGCATGGCGGTGCTGTACTTGCTGGCCGGAGAGGCGGGGCGTGAAGAAACTACTGCTTAGAGGTGGGCGCGTCGTCGACCCGGCGTCCGACACGGACGCGAAGCTCGACGTATTGATCGACGACGGCAAGATCGCGGAGATCGGCGGGCGGGTCGACGCCGGCGACGCCGAGGCGTTGGACGTGTCGGGCCTGGTCGTCTGCCCGGGCTTCATCGACATGCACGTGCACCTGCGCGAGCCGGGCCAGGAGTGGAAGGAGACCGTCGCCACGGGCACGAAGGCCGCCGCGGTCGGCGGGTTCACCGGCGTGGCCTGCATGCCCAACACCGTGCCGGTCAACGACTCGCGCTCGGTGACGGAGCTGATCCTGCGCCAGACGCGGCTGCACGGCAGCGTGCCGGTCTATCCGATCGGCTGCGTAACGAAGGGTCAGGAGGGCAAACAGCTGGCCGAGATGCACGACATGCTGAACGCGGGTGCGTGCGCCTTCTCCGACGACGGCAAGCCGATCACCTCCAGTCTGATGATGCGCATGGCGCTCGAGTACTCGAAGATCTTCGACATCCCCGTCATCGACCACTGCGAGGATTCGGCGCTGGTCGACGGCGGCGTGATCCACGAGGGTGACGTGTCGACGCGGCTGGGGTTGCGCGGCTGGCCCGGCGTGGCCGAGGACATCATGGTCCAGCGCGACCTGTTGCTCGCCGAGTACACCGGTGGGCACGTGCACATCGCTCACATCTCGACCGCAGCCGCCGTCGAGTTCGTGCGACAGGCCAAGCGCAAGGGCATTCGCGCAACGTGCGAGGTCACGCCGCACCATTTCGTGCTGACCGACGAGGCGGTCGCCGAGTACGACACGGACGCCAAGATGAACCCGCCGCTGCGCAGCGAGAAGGACCGCGCCGCGATGATCGAGGGGTTGGTCGACGGGACGATCGACGCGATCGCCACCGATCATGCACCGCATCATTGCGACGAGAAGTGCGTCGAGTTCTCGGTGGCCCCGTTCGGCATCGTCGGGCTCGAGACCGCCGTGCCGTTGTGTCTCGACCGGCTGGTGCACGGTGACAAGATCGACCTGCGTCGGATGGTCGAACTGTTCACCGTCGGACCCGCGGACATCTTGCGCCTCGACAAGGGCCGTCTCGCGAAGGGCGCCGACGCCGACGTGACCGTGCTGGATCTCGAGCGGCAGGTGGAGATCGACGTCGACGAGTTCGAGTCCAAGAGCAGCAACACGCCGTTCAAGAACTGGGAGCTCCGCGGCTCGGCGGTGGTGACGATCGTGGCGGGCAACGTCGTTCACGACGCCCGTTCTCAGGCATGAAATTGACAGGCCGGGCGGGGCGGGATAGCCTCGCGTTTTGCATTTCATGAGGGTTACGCAGATGCCAGGAACCACCGCCGTTCACCAGACCGAGATCCCCGGCGCCAAGCTGTTGTCGCGCGGCAAGGTGCGAGACATCTACGACTGCGGCGACAGCCTGCTGATCGTCGCGACGGATCGCATCTCGGCGTTCGATCACGTGTTGCCGGCGCCGATCCCCGACAAGGGCAAGGTGCTGACGCAGATCTCCGAGTTCTGGTTCCGGCGGATGGCCGACTTCGTGCCGAACCACACGATCACGACGAACGTGGACGAGTTTCCCGAGGGTCTGCGCGAACACCCGGATCAGCTTGCCGGGCGCAGCGTGCTGGCGCGCAAGCTGGACATGTTGCCCATCGAGTGCGTCGCCCGGGGCTACCTGTCGGGGTCGGGCTGGAAGGAATATCAAAAGAGCGGCACGGTGTGCGGGATCGAGCTGCCGACGGGATTGACCGAGTCGGCGAAGCTGCCCGCTCCGATCTTCACTCCGGCGACGAAGGCGGTGGACGGACACGACGAGAACATCTCGTTCGAGAGCGCGGCGGAGCTCGTGGGCGAGGCACGCGCGGCCGAGGCACGCGACCTGACGCTGAAGCTCTACGAGGCCGGCGCGGACTACGCGCGCGGACGCGGCATCATCATCGCGGACACCAAGTTCGAGTTCGGTGTCGCCGAGGGCAAGCTGGTGCTGGCCGACGAGGTGCTGACGCCGGACTCGTCGCGCTTCTGGCCCGCCGACGAGTACGAGGCGGGGCGCGGTCAGCCCTCGTTCGACAAGCAGTACGTGCGCGACTACCTGCTGTCGATCGGCTGGGACAAGGAGCCGCCGATTCCGGAGCTGCCCGATGACATCGTCGACGGCACGCGCAAGCGTTACCTGGAGATCTTCAGCATCCTGACCGGCGCCGAGCTGGACTGCTAGGAGCCAGTCCGAGTCATCACCGGCATCGCGCGCATGGGTCTTGCGCGGTGCAGGCGAGGCGAGAGGAGGAAGTCGATGCTGTTGTATCGTCAACGACGAACAACGAAGCATGCGCCCGCAACCCCCATGCGCCCGGAGGGTTCCGGCGGCGTGGGGTCGTCTGCTTCGTTGCGCCGACTTCCCTATGCCGGGCATATGTCTGCGTCGCCGGCGCCTCGCATACGGCCCCACGGCGCGCGGAACGCGATGCCGGTGATG
>JAAELQ010000227.1 GCA_024226515.1 bacterium | reverse complement strand
CGAGGTGGGTGAAAAGATCCGCTCTGGGGGTTGCGCGTCAGCCAGCGAGGCGCCACACCAGCTGCTGGTCCGGGGCGATCGCCTTGAGCAGCTCCTCGAGCTTCTCGATCGTCGGCACCGCCTGCCCCTGCTCGTAGCGCGCATAGGCGTTGCGCGACTTCTGCTGCAGCCGCTCCGCCGCCTCGGCCAGGGTGATGCCGCGCCGCTCCCGCTGCCGCCGTAGCAGGAGCGCCACCAGGACCTTGACGTCGTTGGCACCGACCTCGAACCGGTCGCCGGAAAGCGGGTGGACCGTCGCCTCGAATCCCGGCCGGTCCGCCATGGTCTCGATCAGGTCTTTCATCATCTCGTAGGCCTCGCCCCTGGCGTCGGATCGTCGGAACGGCGTGTCCTCCGCTTCCATCGTGGCCTGCGATCGGCTGATCGACGTCCCGTCCGCGTCCTTGGTGGCCTCCGATCGGCTGATCGACGTCCCGTTCGCTTCCTTTGTGGCCGCCGATCGCCGTCTCCGACGTCTCCGGCGACGCGGTCGACGCTTCGTGCATCACGAATCGATGTACATGGGGTCGCGGCAACACGTCGTGCACGACGAAACGATGTTGTGGGGGTCTCGGCAACACGTCGTGCACGACGAAACGATGTACATGGGGTCTCGGCAACACGTCG
>JAAELQ010000226.1 GCA_024226515.1 bacterium | reverse complement strand
CTGTGCGATGCCGGCGATCCGGACGACGACAACGACGGAGTGGGCGACCTCCAGGATCCCGATCCCACGAACCCGAATGTCTGTGCGGACACGGACAACGACACGTGCGACGACTGCACGAACGGCGTGGACGGCTTCGGCCCGCAACCGGACGGGTTGCCCGCGAACGACGGTCTCGACACCGATAGCGACGGCCTGTGCAACGCCGGCGATCCGGACGACGACAACGACGGCGTGGACGATCCCGACGACGGCGACCCGCTCGACCCCACCGTGTGCCGCGACCTCGACATCGATACCTGCGACGACTGCACGTTGACCGGCGCCGACCAGAGCGGCGGCGCCATCGACGACGACGGCGACGACGCGGACGCGGACGGGATCTGCGACGCGGGCGACCGGCTCGATTTCTCGGTGCCGAGGATCCAGCAGATCCCCGGTCTGATCCTCACCTCACAGAACGTCTACGGCGACGATCCACCGGGACCGGGCGGCATCGGGGCGGCGTTCCCGACGCAGCTTCCCGGATCCGTGAACCTGGATGCCCTGGACGTCATCGATCCGGATACTTACAAGTTCAGTGTCACGACATGGGCCTTCGTCTTCACGCCGGGCGGCCCGGTGATCCTGTCGCCGGCCAACGTGTACATGCGCGGCGCGGGAGGGACGATCGCTGTCGACCTCGACTGGTCGGCCGAGGGGATCAACCTGCAGAGCCTGAACGCTCTGGACATGGTCGACACCGACACGTACCTGTTCTCGGTCGGCACGCCGCAGGTCGTGGTCGACCGCACGGGCACGTTCCGCGTGCTGTATCCGTCGCGCGTGTTCCGCTTCGACCGGACGACGGGGGCGATCGACGAGGTGCTCGACGCCTCGGCGCTGGGCATGGCCAACGTCGACGGCGTCGATCTGCTGCCCGACGGGCGCATCGCGTTGTCCCCGGCCGCGCAGGGCATCGCGCAGCTGCCGGGGGGAGCGACGATCGTGCATCCGGCGCGGGTCTACATCACCGATCCGGATGCGCCGGGGCCGAACCTGATCGAGGCTTACGACGGGCCGCTGGCCAGGCTGCTCGGCATCGACGGCTTCACGATGATCGTACCCGAGGCTCCCTGAGTCAATTGACTTGAGTTGCGTAAAGCGTTACTCGCAGTATCCCGGAGGCGTGCAGGTCTGGCCGGTGTCGATCGAGCTCAGTTCGAAGTTGCCGGTCTCCTGCAGGAAGCCGTGGACGAGCACGAGGTACTCGAGCCCTTCCTCGGCGCACCACGTCGTCATCGACGTATATCCCGAGCAACCCGGGTCGTCGTCGTTGGCGGCGACGACGACGTG
>JAAELQ010000225.1 GCA_024226515.1 bacterium | reverse complement strand
TGGATCGACTACGACAACGACGGCGACCTCGACCTGATCTTCGAGAACGACGGTTACGGCATCGACATCCTGGCCAACGACGGCAGCGGCTGGCTCAGCCATGCCACTCCTGACGGTGACACTCTCGGCCTGCCGGCGGGCGGCTCCTCCGGAGACTACCTGGCGGTGGGTGACTACGACGCTGACGGCTGGGTCGACGTGCTGGCACGCAAGGACGACGGCCACGGCCTGTACCACGGTGCCGGTGACGGCAGCTTCGAGCTCGATCCCAGCATCAGTGCCCAGGCCTCGGGCGGCAACAAGGGCGGGGTCACCTTCTGTGACCTCGATGCTGACGGCGACCTGGACGTCTTCTGGACGGATGGCGGCGACAACCAGATCTGGCGCAACCACAGCGGTGCCTTCGCCGCCACGGGTGAGCCGGCTCTGTCATCGGGGGTGGAGATCACCGGTAACGTCTCCGGTGTCGCCTGCGGCGATGCCGACAACGACGGTGACCTCGACCTCTTCCTGGCCGGAGCCGGCGCCAGCTACCTGTTCCTCAACGACACGACCACCGGGAGCACCAGCCCGTTTGCCTTCCATCATGACAACCTGCAGATCGACGTCGGCGCCGGTGCCACCGATGCCGGCTTTGCCGATATCGATCGTGACGGCGACCT
>JAAELQ010000224.1 GCA_024226515.1 bacterium | reverse complement strand
GTCGACGTCGTGGCCGCCGGTGGGCGCGCCGGCCTGGCCTACGCCCACATCCGCGGCGGCGACCCCGATTTCACCGTGGTCATGCTCGACGGCGTGCCGCTGAACGACGCCACGGACCAGCTCGGCGGCGCGGTCAACCTGAATACGCTGCCCGCGGACACGGTGGAGCGTATCGAGGTCGTGCGCGGGCCGCTCTCCGCCGTCTACGGTGCGACCGGACTGGCCGGCGCGATCAACATCATCACACGGCGCGGGACGACCGACGCCCCGGCATTGTCCGCCTCGCTGGAGACGGGAGATGCCGACCTGATCCACGGCGCGTTCTCGATCTCCCGTGGCGGGGAGGATCGGGACTTCTTCGTCGGCGTGACGTGGGACGAGGAGGAGGGACGCGTCGGAGACGAGTCGTTCGAGCAGTTCGCGCTCCAGGGCAACGGCTCGATTCCGCTCGGCGACAACGCATCGCTGCGGCTGAGCGGCAGGGTCTCGACCTGGGACACGCTGGACTACCCCGAGGCCTCCGGCGGGCCGGAGGCCGACACCGAGCTGCGTGACTCCGAGCACACCGAGGTCAGCCTCGCCGGCGACCTGCGCATCGGCGGCGGCCGACGCGATCACGCCCTGTATCTGCGCGTGCTGCGGCACGACACCGAACGCACGACGCCCGGGTTCGCGCCGGGCGCCGGCGTGCTGGAGCAGGTCGAGGACCAGACGTACGTCAACGCCACGCTCGGCTGGAGCGTCCCGTTGATCGAGCGCAGCGAGCGCCGCCTGATCGTGGGGGCCGAGCTGGGCTGGGAGGACGGTGAGAACGACGCCACGTTCGGTGGCGGCCCGGTCCCCTTCGAGCTGGATCGCAAGACGGTCGGCGCGTTCGTCGAGTTCGTGTCGCAGAGCGGTCCGCTGCAGTGGGAGGTGGCGGCGCGCCTCGACGACCCCGAAGACGAGGATCTGTTCTTCTCGCCGCGGGCCAGCCTGGCCTACCGCCCGGGCGACGGCCGAACGACCCTGCGCGCCTCCGCCGGCCGCGCCTTCGATCTGCCGAGCTTCTTCGCGCTGGCCACCCCGCTGGGCGGCAACCCGGAGCTCGAGTCGGAGATCGCGCTCGGCGGCGATCTCGGCGTGGCGCACACGTTCCTCGACGGCATGTTCGACGCGTCGCTCGAGCTGTTCTACGTGACCTACGACGAGCTGATCGACTTCCTGCTTCCGCCGGAGGTCCCGCCGGAGAACATCGGCTTCGTCAACCGCGACGAGGTGACGACCCAGGGAGCCGAGCTGCAGGTGACCTGCAAGCCGCACCCGCGCTTCGAGGTGGCCGCGAACGTCACGTACCAGGATACGGAGATCGAGGGCACGGACGAGAAACTGCGGCAACGCCCGGAGTGGATCGGCGGGCTGCGCATCCACTGGCGCCCGATCGACGCATTGAGCTGGCAGGTCGACGCCCAGGGCGTCTCCGAGATGGCCGACGCCTCGCTGGTCATCACGGATCGCTTCGAGACGGAGGGATTCGAGATCTTCGGCAGCGCGTTGAGCTATGACATTGCACGTCAGTGGCAGCTGCGAGCGCGCGTGGACAACATTCTCGACGAGGAGTACGAGACGTTCATCGGTTTCCCCGGCCCCGGACGGAGCTATCGCGTCGGCCTACGCTTCCACACGCGCTGAAGCGCATCACGCGAATCTCCCGCGCAACGACTGGTAGGATCCTCCCATGCCGAACATCCACCACGCGGATCGCGTCGAGGAGTGGTTCCGCGATCGGCGGGTCAATCCGCAGCAGTTGAGACGGCTGCGCAACGAGTTCTACAAGAAGAACTCCGGGGCGAACGCGGCGCTGGAGACGCTCGACGCCGACCTACGCGCCGCCGCGCGCGACGAGCTCGAGTTCCACGCGCTCACGCTGGAGTCGCGCCACGATTCCACGAGCGACGGCGCGACGAAGCTCGTGTTCCGGACGCGCGCCGGGCTGCTGCTGGAGAGCGTCATCCTGCGTATCGCCTCGGGGCGATCGACCGTCTGCGTGTCGACGCAGGTCGGTTGTGCCGCGAAGTGCGCGTTCTGCGCAACCGGGGCGATGGGCATGGCGGTCGACCTCACGCTCGAGGAGATCCTCGACCAGGTGATCCAGGCGAGCGGACTGCTGACCGCCGAGCGGCGGCGGCTGCGCAACGTGGTGTTCATGGGAATGGGCGAGCCGTTCCACAACGAGTCCGAGCTGCACGCAGCGCTCGACGTCCTTCGCTCGCCACGCTGCTTCGACCTGTCCGAGCGGCACCTGCTGGTGTCGACCGTGGGAGTTCCCGACGCCATGCGACGCTACGCGGAGCGCTATCCGCGCATGCGTCTCGCGCTGAGCCTGCACGCGGCACGCCCCGAGGTGCGCGAGCGACTGGTCCCGCTGACGCGCCGCCACTCGCTCGACGAGCTGCGACGCGCCGTGGCCTTCGTCAACGAGGTCCAGCGATCGAGGGTGATGATCGAGTACCTGATGCTCGACGGCATCAACGACGGTGATGCGGACCTGGACGCGCTGCGGTCGTACGTCGACGGGCTCGACGTGATGATCAACCTGATCCCCTACAACTCCGTCGACGGGACGCCCGGATTCCGTGCAACCTCGCGCGACCGCCGCGAGGCGTTCGGCGAGGCGCTGCGCGCCGGCGGGCTCCAGGTGACTCATCGTTATTCCCTCGGCTCGGACGTCGCTGCGGCCTGCGGGCAGCTCGTGCGGCCCGAGAGCCGTTCGATCCTGCGCCGCAGCGGATTTCCGGGGGCCTAGCGACGTTTTGGGGCGTATGTTCCCGGCGAGGCCCGTCTCGAGGCCGCCGGAGAAATCATGCGCAGACTGCTGCTCGTCGGAACCCTCGCCACCTTGCTCTGTGTCCCCGCGATCGCCGGATCGGTCGTGCTGACACCTTCCAAGGACAACTCGATCTACGCCGACAACGCGGCCCGCAGCAACGGGATGGGCCCCTCGGTCTTCGCCGGCGCGAGCGGGGGCGGCAGCCCGCGGCGGGGGTTGATGGCCTTCGACGTGGCCGGAGCGATTCCGGCCGGCGCCGTGATCGAGAGCGCCGTCCTGACGCTGAACCTGTCCCACGGCCAGCCGACCGAGGCCGCGATCGGCCTGCATCTGCTGCTGGCGGACTGGGGCGAAGGGGCCTCCTCCAGCGGCGGTCCCGGAAGCGGGGGCGGGGGTGGCGCACCGGCGGCGTCCGGCGACGCCACCTGGGCTCACACGTTCTTCGACACCGCGTTCTGGAGCACGGCCGGCGGGGACTTCGCCGGCGCCGCCAGCGCCTCGCAGAACGTATCGACGCCCGGCAGCTACGTCTGGTCGGGCGCCGGCCTCGCCGCCGACGTGCAGGCCTGGCTCGACGCCCCGGCGAGCAACTTCGGCTGGCTGCTCCGCGGCTTCGAGGCCGGCGGCGGAGCCAGCAAGGCCTTCAGTTCGCGCAATACCCCGGATGCCGCCCTGCGACCGGCCCTGACCATCGAGTTCGCCGAACCCGCCGTATGCGGGAACGCCGTGCGCGAGGATGACGAGCAGTGCGACGACGGCAACAACGTCGACGGAGACGGGTGTTCCTCGAGCTGCACCATCGAAGCCGGGACGGCGATTCCGACCGTCGGCGAGTGGGGGTTGCTCCTCCTGGCGGCCGGCCTGCTGTGGCTCGGAACGCGGGTGTTCAGAAACTAGAAGAATTGAAAGGCAG
>JAAELQ010000223.1 GCA_024226515.1 bacterium | reverse complement strand
TGCTCCAGGGATGTCAAGGTCAATGAGAACGTGTACCCTTTCAAATGGGAAGACACTTCCAGGCACTACGCCCTCGATGACCCCATTCTGGACCCCGGTTCAACCCCGTCTATGACTTCGTGTTCGCTTCATTCCTCCGAGTCAGGGGGAGAGTCTCAAACTCATCCTCATGCTCAGACTTCAGACCCGGTGCCACGTCCAACTCCTCCTTCGGATTGTGACGTGCCTCCACCAGATCATGACCCCGACATGGAGGCTACCCCAGTTCAACCCCACGAAGTGGCTGCCGACTCTGCCCCACTTCGCGTTGACGACAATGACTCTTCTCCTCCCTCATCACCTCCAGCTCTTCGGCGTTCAACTCGTCTCAGTCGTGCTCCAGACAGGGGTCCCATGGTCACCTACAAGGCCATGGTGGACTTCATCGAGTCGGAGAAAACAGATGAGTTCGTTCACTTTGCTTCTTCCTTTTTCACTGACCTTGCTTCTGCTTCAGAGACTCGCCCAAAGGAACCGACAAACATTTGGGATGCCCAGAAGTCTGCGGAGGCAAATGATTGGATAAAGGCGGCTCAGCTGGAGTTGAACTCCCTGGAACAACGCAACACCTGGGAGTTGGTGGATCGCCCCGCTGGGCGAAAGGTGGTTGATAATGTTTGGGTTTTTCGGAGAAAGTTGGGTCCATCTGGTGAGGTCTTGCGACACAAAGCCAGGTTGTGTGCAAGAGGTTTTTCCCAAGTTGAAGGTTTGGATTTTGATGAAACCTACTCACCCGTTGCTGCTTTTCGTTCCCTCCGCCT
>JAAELQ010000222.1 GCA_024226515.1 bacterium | reverse complement strand
CGCCACGGCGGCGAGAACACGTCACCGGCGGGGCCATGATGAGTTTCAAATCGCTGCAGTTGACGGGCCGCCGCCGCGCGCATGACGTCCAACCGCTCAGAGGTCCGGCTATCGCCGGCCCACTCTTCGCTTCCAGGTCCTACCATGGTTGTGCGGTCGGGGCACCGTCGCCGCGGCCCGCAACTGAGCTCAATCGTTAGGCCCCTCGCAAGCTGCGCTACCGCACACCGAGACAGGTGTCCGTCGTCGCCCTTTCGCATGTCGTGAAAGCTGTCTGCAGATCGGCCCGTACTCTGCGGTCCGGCCTATGACGCTCGTCCATCAGCCAGCCATTCTTGTCGCCCGAGTTGGTGGGCACTCCCAGTCGCACGGTCTGATCGGACCCGACACTCGAGGAACCTCGAAATGAACATACGCAACTATGCGTCCGCCGCCCTCGTGCTCTCCGCCTATGTACTCAGCGCTCGCGCCAGCGATCCACCCGCACTCCCGTCTGCACCGCACATCGTCGTAGTCGGTTCCGGTACCGCAACGGCGCAGCCCGACTACCTCGAACTTACATTGCAAGTGTCAAAAACGCGGCAAGACGGGCTTCAGGCTAAGGCGGCAGTCGACACCACGACCAAGGCCGTCCTAACAGCGCTGCGTGCACTCGGGGTGAAGCGCGAGCATGTCACCACAAGTCAGGTAACACTCGATGTCGTCCGCGACTACGAGCACGACACGCCCTCCATCGTTGGTTACGAAGCCGGCCGCACGATCGAGGTCGAGTTGCGCAACATGACTCTCCTCGATCAGCTCGTCCAAGAGGTCACCGCCGCTGGTGTGACGGCGATCTGGAGCCCACGAGTGCGCTCGAATCTCGAAGCCGAGATGAAACAGCAGGTGCTCACTCGCGCAGTCGAAGTCGCCCGAAAGGAGGCAGACTCGCTTGCGACTGCGGCGGGCCGCGCACTCGGCCCTGTCTATGGCATTGCTACTCGTGAGGCGCGCAGCTGGCAGGGCGGCGGGAGCGGCTCGGTCTTCGGCGACGCCGCCGATGACGAGATCGAGGATTGGCTTGTATGGGTGCCGCCGCCCGTTCAGATCACCAAGGAGGTCTACGTTGTGTTCCTGCTTGGTCCGGCGTCGCAGCGTGTGCCCGAGTGACGTGCGCGTCGGGCTCTTGGATCGCGGTTCCAAGTTCCGTCGCCGGGGCCTAACCTCTATATGGCCCCGAATGTCAAGTGCGCGTACGAACCGCGCTCCCTCCGACTCCGGAGGCCCCCGGCGATCCTGATGCGTGGCGGTCGAATGCGGCGTGTCTGAGACGTCTTCTCGACTCGGTTGCAGAACGCGTCTGCACCAAACATCTATCGAGGTTCGCCCGTCGGACCCGTTCAGCGTGGGACCGGCGAGTGCGACGCACGCGGGTGCTCCGGTGAAGCAAGTGCCGCCGCGTCGCGACCTGGAAGATCATCTGTTGCCCCGAGGTCCGGCTGAATCAGATCGTGTGGATCGCGGT
>JAAELQ010000221.1 GCA_024226515.1 bacterium | reverse complement strand
CTTCTGGCGCCCACATGGCTTCTAGCCTCCCCAGCATTGCTCAGCTCAAGTCTGAGCCTTCCTCAACTTCAGTCGATGCTTCTGGTGTTGGTGTGCCCCTTCTTGGCGCCCACACAGCTTCAAGTGTCTTCAAAATTGCTCAGCCCAAGCCTGAGCCTTCCTTCATTTCAGTTCATGCTGTTGGTGTTGGTGTGCCCACTCTGAGTGCCCACACCGCTTCCAACCCCTCCAGCATCGCTCAGTTCAAGTCTGAGCCTCGTGATGTTGCTCCTACTGCCGTCACGCCTACGCTTTCCAGTCCTGTTGACCGTCGACCTTCGTCTTCCTTCTCTTCAGGTACTGCTTCTTCTTTCATTGGGGACGCTCAGTTCTTCAAGTCCTGGACCCCACGAGTGGACTCGCTATCGGATACAGTCGCGAAGGATGTTTCTCAAGACCGCTGTGACCATTCCCGGTCTCCTCCGGTCGTCTCTTCGTCTTCTGTTTTTGCTTTGTCCCCGGTCCTGGAGCCTGACTCTATTCACCACTCCTGTGGTTCTCCGTCTCCTTCTTTCAGTTATTCTGATTCTTTGTTGGCTTTTGAGCCTGCTCATTTCACTTCTCTCAATGATCTCCAGCACTTTTCTGGACCACTGCCTTCGCAGTCCAGCTCTCGCATCCCTGCTGCTGATCATTCTTCTTACACTGTTGGTGATCTCACCAAGTGCACTTCGAGGATGGAGTCTTTGCTGCCAGACTTCAACATAGACGACTTCCCTCCGGAACTGCTTCGTCTCTGTTCTCCTCCTCCGCCACCTCATCTGCCTCTGCAGTCTGACACCCAAGTTGTCATTGG
>JAAELQ010000220.1 GCA_024226515.1 bacterium | reverse complement strand
GCTGCGACGCGGCGGACGAGCCCGGAATCAACGGCAACCCGATCTGCTTCGAAGGCGCCACCTGCTGCGCCGGCGGCAAATGGCAGTGCAACAACGGCGCCGGCCATTCCACCTGCGACGTGGACGGGATCGCCTGCCTGACCTGCTGCGATCCGCTGGACGAGCCCGGGGTCAACGACAACCCGCTGTGCATCGAAGGACACACCTGCTGCTCCGACGGCCTGTGGCAATGCAACGACGCGGGCACCAGCTCGACCTGCGTGCTGGACGGCGCCGTTTGCACGGGGCAGTGTTGCGATCCGTTCGAGGAGCCGGGCCAGCACGGGAATCCGCTCTGCGTCGAGGGGCACACCTGCTGCTCCTCGGGCGAGTGGGAATGCAACGACACCGGCACCCAGTCGGTGTGCGACATCGACGGCCTAGTCTGTGAGACCTGCTGCAACCCCCACGAAGAACCCGGGGTCAACGGCAGTCCGTTCTGCTTCGAGGGTGCCACCTGCTGCGCCACCGGCGACTGGCAGTGCAACGATGCGGGCGCCAACTCGACCTGCGGCCTCGACGGCATCGCGTGCGCCGACTGCTGCGACCCGTCGACCCAGCCCGGCATCGGCGGCGACACGCTCTGCCTCCACGGCTTCGAGTGTTGCTCCGACGGCAGCTGGGCCTGCAACACGGCGTCCGGCCGCTCCACGTGCGATCTCGACGGCCAGGTCTGCGACTGCTGCGATCCTTACGAGCAGCCCGGCCACTACGGGAATCCGATCTGCTTCGAGGGAGCGACCTGCTGCGGCAACGGCGAGTGGGCCTGCAACGACGCGGGCGGCCAGTCCACCTGCGACACCGTCGGCGAGACCTGCGGCCAGGTCTGCGGCGGGATCGCCGGCATTCCCTGCCCCGACGGGGAGTTCTGCAAGACGGATTTCGGAGAGTGCTGCTGCGACTTCTTCGGGACGTGCACCTTCGTACCCCAGGCCTGCCCCGACGACATCGCGCCTGTGTGCGGTTGCGACGGCGTGACCTACCAGAACGAGTGTTTCGCCGACGCCGCGGGCGTCTCGGTTGACCATCCCGGCCCGTGCGTGGGGGCCTGCTGCCTCGACGACGGTAGCTGCCTCGACGGACAGACGCAGAGCTACTGCGAGCAGCTGCTCGGCGGAGTCTTTCAGGGCACCGGCTCGGTTTGCTCCAACCTGACCTGCCCGGTGGAAACGGGCGCCTGCTGCCTGCCCGACGGCACCTGCATCGAAACGAACCAGACCGACTGTCTCGCCCAGTGCGGCAGCTACGAGGGTGACGGCACCACGTGCGGCCCGGATATCGGGGTCGGCGGCACCGTCGACCCGGGGCCCGACCCGGCCGTGCAGTGTCCGGTGTTGCCGACAGGCTCGTGCTGCCTGCCCGACGACTCCTGCGTCGAGACCCACGGGCAGTGCGAGTGCGAGAGTCTGGGCGGAACCTACAACGGTGATGGCTCGACCTGCGCGACGACGTTCTGCCCCGACGAGTGCAACGTCGAGAAATTCAAGTCGCTGATGATCATCCACCCCGACGTGGTGGACGACCCGGTGCGCACGACGTGCACCGCGGCCGACCCGGAGAACTGCGGCCCGTGGACCTTCGGCTCCATCGCCGCCGCCGTCGCCGGGACGACCGATCACCAGACGCTCTCCGACTACGTGCTCACCTTCCTGCGGACGTTCAACGTTCCGCAGACGATCAACACCTTCGACACACTCCTCCGGGACGACATGGAAACGGCGATCATCCAGCCTTGGATCACGGCCAGCGGCGGCGAGCCGGTGGACTTTTCCATCGCCCCGTTCCGGCTGCTGGCCATCGTCAACCGGCCCGACCTGCGGAACGACGATCCCGCGGCCGATGCGGTCAAGGCCGGCGAGGGCCGTTTCGTGTTCGGAGTCCTTCCGGGGGGCAACTTCACCAGCTCGTTCACTGTGATCTTCGAGTTCAAGCTGCCCGGAGACAGTTGCGGCGACGTCAAGAACTGGCAGATCCAGTGGGCGGGGCTCAGCAACTTCGCCGACCACGGGCCTGCCTACCGCGACGCGCTGCAGGCGGTAACGGACCAGTTCGCCACGGTCGGCGCCGACCCGACCTCGCCCAACGGCAGCGCCCTCGCCCAGTTCCGCACCAACGAGATCCTCCTCGGGTCGCCGTGGGAGCTGCGAGAGTTC
>JAAELQ010000219.1 GCA_024226515.1 bacterium | reverse complement strand
TTGTGCGGCGGGTGCGATGGCTGCGGGTCTTGGGCATCGGCGTTCTCCTCGTTGCTTTCGAGATGCCGGCAATTCCGACGAACGCCTATTTCTAGCTGATCATAAAGGGGATGGGAAGAACGCCGTTGCTCGACCGCTTACGAGCGAGGGCTGATGGCTAACAGGATCTTGCACCTGACGACCGACTTCGCCGTTCGCAAGGGAAGACAACGTTAGACAGACGGGACTGCCGTGACGATAGAGTTCGAATTGAATCGTTACCTCTTCCACGAGTGCGATGTGGAGGGCGATGAGAAGGCGATCTCTGAATCGTGGCCGTTCAGTTTCCGCCGGGTAGCGGACTTGTTCGGGATCGCCGTGTGGGAGTTCGAAGATGACGAACCATACTTCGCTTTATCTGGGCAGGCGCTCGATTACTTGCCCAAGGCCGGGATGAGCGTGACTGACCTGCGCAAGCAGATGCAGGGTTCCGACTGGATAGCTCAGCGTGATCCAGTGTCATTAGAGATGAGTTGTCCAAGTGACGACTCCGTTCCGTCAGGAGTGACGAGGCGCCGGGAACTCGAGCGGATGGCATGTACCGCGGACGCAGGCCGGAACGCGGTAGTGCTGGAAGGGCTCTACTTGAAACGCGATGCTCAATATCTCGCCCTTGTCGGGGAGCGAGACGGCACTGCCGTCATTGCTGGTCTCGGAAGTGAATCCGTGCATGTCGAGTTCCCACTAGCGTCTTCTTGGAGGCGCTTGGCGTGGGGCGTTGGGGAGTGGCTCCACGAAAAGGACAATGGGGATCATGCTGTCTAGCATGGGCTTTGCGATCACCTTGTCCCTAAGGGTCTTTGCGGACGAAGCAATCAATCGTCGGAAGCCCGGTTCGTTCCACCAGCTT
The DNA here is from genome assembly GCA_024226515.1 of bacterium. Taxonomy (GTDB): domain Bacteria; phylum Acidobacteriota; class Polarisedimenticolia; order Polarisedimenticolales; family Polarisedimenticolaceae; genus JAAELQ01. The sequence continues at coordinate 27,616 of JAAELQ010000219.1, read as the reverse complement.
GCATTCAGAGTTCCATAGCTAGCCAAGCTGCGGCGCCTAACAAGCCGATGCAGCGGAACGGCTCTGCGGGCTACCGCTGATCGGCATCACGTCATAAGGATAGGACCATGAGCGACTTCTCGGAGATGATCCAGCCATTCGAGAATGCTGAGTCTCTTGCGACTCACATTGAGAAGGCGCTGAAGGAGACGGTGCCGGCTGGATGGCGTGCTGCCCGATGGCCAGATGGCTCGCTGTCGTGGCGCATCGAACAGGTTGATGGAGATTCCACCCCGGGAGAGATGGTCGAGTATTCGTTGTTCGCGACCTCTGACCTTCGCTTCATCATTGTGACCTATGGCAATTCGGACGCGGGGCCCTTGACTGAAAGGCACTTGATCCACGATGCCAAAGTCATTCAAGCGTATGGAGCAAAGCGTTTTGGCCTTGGCGGATACTTGAGAGACATCTTCGAGAACTGCGCGCCAAACAGAACGTGCTGCACCTAGCCGGAAACCGCTTGACTAGGCGTTGGACCTGACCGTTCCGGCCTGGCACGCAGTTGAAAACAACGTCAGGCCGACCATGTCGACTCGAGGAGCTGAGAGATTGATGCAGATTCACTATCTCGAAATAGTGACCAAGGAGGTCGACGCGGTGTGCGCTGCGTACGCCGCAGCGAACGGAGTGCACTGCGGCGGGCCGGACGCCGGGCTCGGCAACGCCCGTACCGCGGCGCTGCCGGGAGGCGGACTCGTGGGGGTGCGTGCGCCCATGAACGAGGCGGAGGAGCCAGTGGTGCGGCCGTACTGGTTGGTGGATGACATCGAAGCGGCCGTCGCGGCGGCGGTCAAGGCCGGCGGCGAAGTAGCTCACCCGCCGATGGAAATCCCCGGCCACGGCACCTTCGCCATCTACACGGCGGGCGGCATCCACCACGGCCTCTGGCAGCGGTAGCACGGAGCGCACAAATGTATCGCGGTGTGACCGGAATGATCTTCGGCTTGTTGCTGGTGTCGGGTTGCGGCGCCCCGGTGCGCGAATCTCCCGAGTTGGTTGTCGCCGTTCCCACGCGCGCACCCGATCCCAGCCGGCCTTGCGAGATCCCAATTGCGGAACAGGCCGAGCTGTCGCCGATCGAGGAGTGTTGGATGGCACATCTCAAGCGGCGCTGCGATCAGGACGACGTGTGCCTCGTCGACTGTTTCGCCAACTCGAAGCATCGGCGGCGAGTCGGTGATCGTGTGTCTCGTGTCATCGGTGGTGGGTGTTGGCACGTGTGCTTTGCCTACTCAGGTATCGAATGGACTGAACCTGAAGGTTGGGAAGAATGTGACGGCCTCGATTCGGAGCTGCCGTCACGGCGATAGACGGGCATGAGTGGGGCTGCTGCTGAGACAGTCGGTACGCCGAAATGGTCCCGGATGATGCCCACTTGTTGGCACGGTTCAAGGCTGCGTTTCGAGACAGGGCCACGGACTCTTCCCCGCTCGATCCTGGCTGAGCTGCAAGGGAAACCAGGCGGGATGCCGTCTGGCCAGGCGTTGGAGCTGACGGATCCGGCCTGGCACGCCCTGGCTGTCTCATTCACACCGCGAAAGTTCACGATCTGCTTTGGCTGTGGCTGGCGCCGGAGTATGCTGAATAGCCAGGGACGCGCCGGTCGGCGGCCTGCAGGTCATCTTGCAGCTGACAACCGGCCTCCCGCGGTTGCAGGTGAAGACGACGTGTGACGGACTCGGAATGTGTGACGACGGACATTGGATCTCGCCGCATGCTCGCGACTACGACGGTCCGGCTCGATACCGGGAGTTCCGCGAGGGTCAACGAAGGGCAGTCGACCGCATCCGAAAGCGCCAGCAGGCCTGCACTTTCTGGCTTCTCGGACCGCCGGGGAACGAGTCCAACGGAACTCCAGGCAACGCGCTTCCGGTCCCGCCTCGTGACGTCGGAAAGCCGTCAACCGAGAGTTGAACCCAACGTCAGGCGAATCGACGGATAGGAGACCATGGTGGCGAAAATTACCGGGATCGGCGGCGTCTTCCTCAGGAGTAAGGGTGACGGCGCGGCTTTGGCCTCGTGGTACCAACGGCACTTGGGCATGCCGCTGGAGGACTTTGGCGGCGCTGTTCTCAAGTGGCCGGATGACAAGGCCGAGGACCGAGGGCTCACTGTCTGGCATCTCGCCGCGAAGGACAGCCAGTGGTTCAGTCCAAGCGAGTCTTCCTTCATGATCAACTACCGTGTTGATAATCTCGCCGAGATGCTCACACAGCTCCGTGCAGACGGTGTGGAAGTCGTCAAGGGACCGGAGTCGCACGAGAACGGGAAGTTCGCATGGATCATGGATCCAGAGGGAAACAAGGTCGAACTCTGGGAACCGATGATCTGGGATGACAAGAACAAAGACGCCTAGACCGGAGTGACCGCCTGACAGCGTCTTGAAGCGGACAGTCACGCCGCTTGCATGCGCAAACTGTCTTTGTCACGGCCTGTGCTTGCGCACGGTTCGCGCCAAGTCGGCTCGCAGTCGAAAACAGCGTTAGATAGACGAGAAGGGAATGAGCGACAACAGATCCAACGAACAGTGTGAACTCCTCGAGCTCACTCCGCGCGAGCAGAAGATCTTGCGGATGCGCTTCGGTTTCCCCGATGCACCGGGCCCAGCCGACCGCGAGGAAGACCTCCAGCCCGCCTCCGCTCCGCCCTGGACGCGCGGAGGGGGGCGTGGCGGTTCCGGCGGCACGCCGCCGGCAGCGTTTGTTGCGGTGGTGCGCTCGGACAACTCCGATACGCGCAAGAAGCCGGACTGAGGTGTTCCGTTCGGGACTACTTCTCCGCACACAGGGCCTGGTCCAGGACTTCCAATCCCTCGGGCCAGTTCTCCGCATGTCCATCTCGGGACTCTTCATTGTAGAAGCCCGAGTGCGTGAGCCGTAGTAGTGTTCCGTCTTCCCGTGCCGACAGCTCGACTCGAATGACTGTCTCGGCGCCTTCCGTTCCGCCTTCCCCGGTCACCCAGGCCATCTCCACCAACTCATCCTTCTTCAACTCCAGGAATCGACCGTAATGAGGATGTCTTCCCCAGTCGTGCCGGTTGTAGAAGAAGAATGGCCTGTCAACCTCGGGGGTCATGAGTAGTTCCCCTGGCTGTGCAAACCAAGAGTCGAGCTTCTGGGTCCATGCTTGGTAGATGTCGCTCGCGTCTGCCTTCATGAGTCGTTCGACTGTCATGGTAAGAGGTCGTGCAGAGTTGTCAGGTTCGCACTTGCTTCTCATCGATCTTCTCTCCAAACGCCTGAGGCGGGATTCCCGAGGGCGAGGGTACTGTCGGTGCGAAACGTGTGCAATCAAAGCTCGAGGAGAAGCTCGGGCGGACAACGGTGTGCTCGGCAAGAGTTTGTGGCGTCGAGCAGCCCCGGAGTATGTTGAAGTCGATCGGGGTCCTGCCGGGCCGCCCCGCAGGGTAGTCTAGAAGGTGGTGGTCAGTGGCTTCCACGGCGATGCTCGAGCTCGCCAGCAAGCTTCGACGTGTCAGGCGCGCTGCTGAAAGAGCCGCTGCGCGAGCGCTATTTGCTATTCAGGGCGGGCGCCGTCGATCCATCCTGTCGGACGATCAAATGGGGCAGTACGACCGGGAGGGCTACTTGCTCGTGTCAGGGCTCATTCCAGAAGAGACCGTTGCTCGGGCGGAGAGGGCCATGTGGCGCTGCATGGGGGCTTCGCATCGCTCGCGCGAAAGCTGGACGACGCTCGGCCCTCGTCCTCGATTGATGAAGGACCCATGCCTCGCCGCTTGCTACACGGATGAGCACCTGTGCGTGGCCGCACAGCTTGCCCAGGGACGATGTTGCGAGTTTTCTGAGGCCGGCCGCGACACACACGCTCAACGTCGTTCCAGAGACGGGTGAATGGCGCTGGCGTACTCCACACGTCGATCACGCCAACGAGGCTGCGCGCCACCGAACGTTCCCGCGCCCGTTCAGAGTCGCGACGATAGTCTATCTTGGCGACGTCAACGCTCAGGGGGGAGGCACCGCGGTATGGCCGGGGTCCCATCGTAGGATGGATGCGCTTGCCCGTAGCGACAGGACGAAGTATCGATACATGTGGGCGCTGAACGAGGACGTGCAGACTCTCGACTTGGGTGCGCCGGTCGAGTTGACGCCACGCTGTGGAGACGTTCTTCTGTATCAGTGTTTCTGCGTCCATGCGGCGACCGTCAATCTCAGTGAGCGTCCTCGACTGGCGGTGCGGCATGTCTGGTAGTCGGCAGCGGCAGTAGCCGCTCAGCGAAGTGCCTCGATAAAACAGGTCAACCAACCACACTCAGGGAGCGACAAGAGATGATCAAGATGGTCATGTGTTTACGCCGACATCCGGATATGACGCGCGAGCAGTTCCAGGACTACTGGCTCAATCAACACGGCCCGTTCTTCCAGAAAAACGCCGACGGCATGAGGTCGAAGAAGTACGTGCAAGCTCATACCGTAGATTCTCCGCTCAACGAAGGGCTGAGAAGCTCCAGGGGCATGCTGCCCGAATACGATGGCGTGGCCGAGGTGTGGTTCGAGTCAGAACAGGATCTGATGGAGGCAATGAGCTCGCCCGAAGGGCAGCGGTTGGGTGCCGCGTTGCTGGAAGATGAAGGGAACTTCATCGATCACGCGAATTCGTCGGCGTTCATCGTCAGAGAGCATGAGCTGTAGGTCGCAAGAGAGGCCCTGGTCGGAGTCGCGCGCGAGGGCTGCGCCCCGCGAGCCGTTTGGCGATACAATCGAGAGATGAGCAAGAACCCATATCAACATATCGACCTGCGGGTCAACGACCTCGAGCAGGCGTGGGAGTTCTACTCGAAGATCCTCCCCGCCATCGGTTTCGAGAAAGGCAACAAGGGCAAGACGTTCAGTGGCTTCGACGCCGACGGGACGCCTCCCCGGCAGGCCTGGTTCGGCTTCACCGAGGACAGGGACCATCGGGCGAACGCCAACCGTATCGCCTTCTGGGCGAAGAGTCGCGCAGAGGTCGACGCGATCGGAGAGGTGATCAAGAGTGCGGGCGCCGGAAACGTCAGCGGGCCGAGGGCGTGCCCCGAGTACAACGCCACGTACTACGCCGTGTTCTTCGAGGACCCGTTCGGCAACTGTCTCGAGATCTGCTTTCACGAAGGCTAGGACGCGAGGGCCGTGAAGCCGATGAGACCCGAGAACCTCGTCGAACATCCGGAGGGCGGCCGATTCCGCGAGGTCTTTCGCTCGGACGCCGTCGTGCTCGCCGGGGACGGCCGGTCGCGGTCCGCGTTGACCCACATCTACTTCTCGCTCGACCCCGGCGAGGTCAGCCGTTTCCATCGCGTCGCGTCGGACGAGATCTGGAATCTCTATCGCGGCGACGGCGTCAGGCTCCACCTGTGGGAGGGCGGTGAGGCGCCGCCGACCCGTGTCACGCTGTCGGCGGACACCGAGCGCTTCTGCCACGTCGTGCCGGCCGGAACGTGGCAGGCCGCCGAGCCGCTCGGCGGCACGGTCCTGGTCGGCTGTTCGGTCGCGCCGGGCTTCGACTTCGTCGACTTCGAGATGCTCGATCCGAGCTCCGCCGCCGCCGCGCGCCTGCGCACCACCGACCCCGGCCTGGCCCGTTGCATCGGCGCCGCGGAAGACTGATGCGGCGTTGCGTCGTCGTCGCCGTGCTGGCCCTTTGCGCGGCGTGCAGCTCGAACTCCAGCGGTAGGCTCGATCCGGCGTCGCTGTCGCGCAACTCGTTCTCCTGGGACCAGTCCGAGCTCGAGGTGGGCTTCGCCAACTGGGACACCGTCTATCGCGGGCGCGAGGTGCGTCGCGGGACGTCGGTGCGCGAGCTGCCTCCCGGCGCACCGTTCGCCCTCCAGCCTGAGCTGGAGCGTTTCATGTCCGAGCAGAAGGTGGCGGGCCTGATCGTGTTGCACGACGGCGCCGTGCGCCTCGAACGCTACGGTCTCGGATACAGCGACGCCGGGCGCTGGGTGTCGCAGTCGGTCGCCAAGTCGTTCACCAGCACGCTCGTCGGAGCGGCCGTGAAGGACGGGTTCATCTCCAGCATCGACGATCCGGTGACGCAGTACATCCCGGGGCTGCGCGGCAGCGCGTACGACGACGTCAGCATCCGGCAGCTGATGACGATGACGTCGGGCGTTCGCTGGAACGAAGACTACTCCGACCCGCAATCCGACATCGCCCGCTTCTATTCGAAGCCGATCGAGCGCGGCCTGGACGCCACCGTCAGCTACATGCGCGGCCTGCCCGCCGAGGCCGAGCCGGGTGCGAAGTGGGTGTACAAGACCGGCGAGACGCACTTGCTCGGCGTCCTCGTCTCCTCGGCGACGGGGCAGAGCCTCGCCGACTACCTGTCGCAGAAGCTCTGGGCGCCCTACGGCATGCAGCAGTCGGCGTCGTGGACACTCGACCGCGGTGGCCACGAGCTGGGCGGCTGCTGCCTCCAGGCGTCGCTGCGGGACTACGCGCGGTTCGGCCAGTTCGTCCTCGACGGCGGCAGGATCGACGGCCGCTCGATCGTCCCCGACGGCTGGTTCGCGGCCGCCACGCGGACGCAGGTGCAGATCGGCTGGGCCGGCCGCGGCTACGGCTACCAGTGGTGGACCTCGGACGACGGAACATTCCGCGCGATCGGCATCCACGGCCAGTTGATCCACATCGATCCGGCGCGGCGTCTCGTCGTGGCGATCAACAGCGCCTGGCCCGAGGCGCTCAGCCGGCAACGATCGGCCGCGACGGCCGATCTGCTGACGGCGATCGCCGCGGAGGTCGACAGGACCGCCGAGTGATGTGGCATCATCCCCGTGCCGGGGGACGCATGAGCGCGACGACCAGCCAGGTTCGGCACGACTTCGACCGCATCGCGTTGCTGGGTCGTGGCGAGTGGGACCACAACGCGTACTACCACGCGTACCTGCTCGACCGGCTGCCCGCTGCGATCGGGCCCACCCTGGATCTCGGCTGCGGCACGGGCGAGTTCTCGCGACAACTGGCATCCCGAGCCGAACACGTGCTGGGGATCGACCTCTCGCCCAACATGATCGACGTGGCCCGCTCCCGTTCTGCGGGCCTGGACAACGTCGAGTACCGCATCGGCGATGCGCTCGAGTGGCCCGTTCCGACGCAGTCGTTCGATTGCGTCGCCTCGATCGCGACGCTGCACCATCTGCCGTTCGCGGAAACGCTGCAAGATCTCGCGGACGCGCTGCGTCCGGGCGGGACGCTGATCGTGCTGGATCTGATCGACGACGCGTCGTTGGTCGAGCGCTGTCTCGGCGCGATCGCGCTGCCGGTGGCGCGCTGGGCCCGATTCCGGGCGACCGGGAGTCTCCGCGAGTCGGCCGAGGCCCGGCGCCTGTGGGCCGAGCACGGCAGGGGCGATACCTACCCGAGACTGAAGGACGTGCGCCGGACGTGCGCCGACATCCTGCCGGGTGCGGAGGTGCGTCGACACCTGCTGTGGCGCTACTCGATCGTCTGGCGCAAGCCGCACGGGGGAGTTGCCCGATGAACCCGGTCGACTTCGGCCGGCACAGCGACGACTACGCCGAGCATCGTCCTGGGTTTCCGGATTCGTTCTACCGACGGATCGACGCGTTCATGCCCGTCCGCGGCGCCCGCGCGCTCGACCTGGCGACGGGTCCGGGGATCATGGCGCTCGAGCTCGCCGCGCGGGGAGCCGCGGTCGCCGGCATCGACGTTGCGCCGGAGCAGATCGCGGCGGCCGAGCGGCTGGCGCAGGTGCGCGACCTGGCCGACGCCACGCGGTTCCACGTCGCCCGGGCGGAAGAGACCGGGTTCGACAACGAGTCGTTCGACCTCGTGACCGCCGGACAGTGCTGGCACTGGTTCGACGGCGAGGCCGCGATGGCCGAGGCGCTGCGCGTGCTGCGTCCCGCGGGCATCCTCGTCATCGCGCACTACTCGTACCTGGCGCAGCACTCGCCGGTGGCCCGCGATACGGAAGAGCTGGTGCTGCGGTTCAACCCGTCGTGGAACATGGCGGGCGAGAGCGGTGTCTACCCGCAACGTATCGACGACGCGATCCGCGGCGGGTTCGAGCGGGTCGAGGCATTCTGTTACCAGCAGGACGAACGCTTCTCACACGCCGCATGGCGCGGCCGGATGCGCACCTGCAACGGTGTCGGCTCCGGGGGCCTGTCGCCGGAGGAGGTGCCGCGCTTCGACGAGGCCCTGGGCCGACTGCTCGCGGAGAAGTACCCCGACCCGGTCGACGTCGAACATCGCGTCTGGTGCGTCGTCGCGCGGAAGCCGCTTTGACCGGCACCGTCGAGCGCGTCTGACGCTACAATCCCGGGGTCGATACGCGGGAGGAGGCCCGGATGGCTACCGTCAAGGACCCGACAGCACCGATCCGTCTCGAGGCCGGACGCTTCGCCGGTGTGGATCGGGGCACGGCCTGCACGCAGAGCTCGTTCAAGGTGGGCAAGAAGGCGTTTCTCTACATCGGCCCCCAGGGCGGACGCTTCAAGGCGATGCTCAAGCTGAAGGGGTCGATTGCGGAAGCGACGCGGTTGGCCGCGAAGACGCCGGACCGGTTCGAGGTCTCCTCGATGGGGTGGGTCACGGCGCGGTTCAGCGAGGACGAGCCGCTGCCGAAGAAGCTGTGGAAGAAATGGCTCGACGAGAGCTACGAGCTGGCAGGCGCCAAGCCTGGCGCGAAGAAGCCGACCAAGAAGAAGACCGCGAAGAAGAAGGCGACCGGCAAGAAACGTTGACGGGAGAGCGGACCGTTCGACTTTCGGCGCGGCCCGAGCGTCCCATTCAGTGCTCCCGGTGATCGAGCGGTGATGATCCCGCTCCCGTCGCCGGGAACCTACGAGGTCCATGATGCGTTTCCCGGCGATGGTCGTCTTGCTGTCGGTGGTCGGTTCTGTCGCCGGCGCGATGCCTCCGGCCGCCCTCGGCCACTGGGAGGGCGCCCTGAGCTTTCGCGGCGCCGAGATGCCGATCCGCATCGAACTCGCGGTGGACGGCGACGAGCTCGCCGCGAAGCTCGACATCCCGAGTCTCGTCATGGCGTGGGAGCCGATTCCGGTCACATCCAGCGCGGCCGGTGTGGAGATCGAGCTGCCGTTCGGTCTCGGGCCGCTGGCGGTCACGGTGACGGACGGGACGGCGCGCGGCGAGAAGTCGCTGGGCGAGGATGCGCTGACGCTGCGCCTGAAGCGCGCGGCAGCTCCGGCGTTCGAGTCGCACGACGTGCGATTCCGCAGCGGGGAAATCGAGCTGGTGGGTCGGCTGGTCGTGCCCCCGGGAGAGGGGCCGCACCCCGCGGTGGTCTTGCTGCACGGCTCCGTGCCGCAGGGTCGTGACAGCTGGACCTATCGCTCGTGGGCCGACTTCTTCGTGCGCCACGGTCTGGCGGTCCTGTACTACGACAAGCGCGGTTTCGGAGAGTCCGGCGGGGACGAGGCGGCGGGGTTTCGCAAGCTCGCAGGAGACGGCGCGGCCGCGGTGCGCTTCCTCCGCACGCGACCCGAGGTGGATCCGAGCCGGATCGGGTTGAGAGGGGCGAGTCAGGGAGCGTGGATCGCGCAGATGGTCGCCGGCGACCTGGGCGACGTCGCGTTCCTGAATCTCTCCTCCGCCGCGGGCGGGACGCCGCGCGAACAGGAGCTGCAGAAGATCGAGTACCGCATGCGCGGCGCCGAGATGCCGGAGTCCGCCATCGAGGACGCGCTGGCCTACGCGGGGCTCTACTTCTACGTCGTCCGTACCGGTGAGGGCTGGCCGCTGCTCGAGGCGGCTGCGCGACGCGCCGAGAATGCGGACTGGGGCGCGTTCGTCGATCAGCCGCTGACCGAGACGGATCTCGCCTGGTGGCGCGAGAATCACGCGTTCCAGCCGGCCGAGCTCGTCTCCGAGCTGGACCTGCCCGTGCTGCTGCTCTACGGCGGGGCCGACCCGGTCGTGCCTCCCGTCGAGAACGCGGAGAAGCTGCGAGGTCTCTTCCCGCACCCCGAGAAAATCGAGGTCCACGTGTTCCCCGACGCCGATCACCGCCTGGAGCTGGATCCCGGACGCGATGCGCACGGACAGTGGCAATGGCCGCGGCTCGCTCCGGCTATGCGACAATCCATTGCCGCGTGGTTGGAGAGCCACGAGCTGAACTGACGGGAGGAGAACGATGGACGTCGTCGGAATGAGCCTCGGAGTGATCGGCTTCATCTTCGGGATGAGCGCGCTGGCGCGGGTGCAGGCGCTGGAGGCGCGCCTCAAGAAAACGGGCGTATTGACTGCGGACGACACGCAGGCCTGATTGCGGGGAAGCATGAAGAACTGTCCCGATTGCCTCAGCGAGATTCCCGCCGAAGCCCAGTTCTGCCGCTTCTGCGGCGAGCGCGTCGAGGGCAAGCCGTGCACCGAGTGCGGCGCCAGAAACTGGTCCGACGCCAAGCTGTGCCGCTGGTGCGGCCAGCGGTACGAGGCGCCGCGGCAACGGGTCCAGTTCGAACCGTTCGAGGTCGAGGCCCGGCTCATGCCGACCCTGCTGCAGCGCGGTCGGCTGCTGTGTCAGACGATCCGCTTCACGCAGGAGAAGATCGTCATCTGCACGCCCGGCCTGTTCAACCTGAGTCAGCAGGAAGAGGAGATCCCCTGGCGCAAGGTGGCGGGTTTCGACTATCGGTCCGGGATCTTCTGGGACCAGGTGACCATCGAAACGCGGGGGCAGTCGTCGAGCAAGATCATGTGCCTGGCGAAGGCCGACGGGACACGAATCCGGCAAGTCCTGCAGGATCTCGAGTCGTGAGACTCGATCCCGCACCCCGGCGAGGTTGAGGCGATGTCGAAGGACCCTCATTTCACGGCACTCGAGACGATGTTCTTGTCGGCGCCGATCAACCTGTTCTATCGGCCGACGATCTCGATCTCCGACGCCGAGTGCGAGATCGAGCTCGAGATCTCCGACAGGCTGCACCACGCTGCCGCGGCGGTGCACGGCTCGGTCTACTTCCACCTGCTCGATTCCTCGGCGTTCTTCGCCGCCAACTCGCTCGAGCGTGACGTGTTCGTGCTGACGACGTCGTTCACGACGTACCTGACTCGACCCGTGTCGGCGGGGCGAATGCGCTCGGTCGCCCGCGTCGTCAACCGCAACAAGACGCAGTTCATCGTCGAGGCGATCGTGTCCGACGTCGAGGGGCGCGAGATCGGGCGTGGCAGCGGCATCTTCGTGCGGGGCAAGGCGCGGTTGTGCGACGTGCCCGGGTACGCGGCTGGATGATCCTCAGTGACTCGGGTCGCCCGCGCCGGCGATCTCGTCACGCGCGATGACGTACTCGGTCTTGCAGTACTCGCACTTGACGGTCAGCGTCGTCTCGCCGGCATCGAACAGCGTCTCGCCCTCCTGCGCCCAGACGGGGATCAGGTTCTGCACCATACGCGCGTGCGAGCACGAGCAGTGGAACTTGACCGGACGGTGGGCGATCAGCCGGAAGCCGATCTCCGCGAAGGCGTCCGCGATCTCCGGCACCTCGCACAGCCCGAGCGCGAAGATCGCCTCGACGGCCTCGCGCACCTCGGCGCGCCGTTCGTCGAGCCGCTCGCGCGAATAGACATAATCGTCCTGCGACTCGAGCAACGGAAGCTGATGCAGCATCAGGCTCTGATCGCTGGTTTCGGAGACCTTGACCGAGCTGTTGACCTGGTACGACTCGTCCAGGACGCGGTTGACCAGCTCGCGCAGCGCGACGCCCTCGATCTCGAGGATCGACTCGTAGGGCGGCCGATTGCGCGGAAACAGCTTCAGCAGCCGCACGCTGCCGGTCATCGACTCCGGAAACTCGGCGAACTCCTCGGGCAGCAACATGCAGCGTGTCGCACCGTGGTGGCCGGCCTCGATCTTCAGCCGGAAGTAGGGTGCCGCCGAGTCGATGTAGAAGCCGAACTGCTCGCCGCCCTTCAGCAGCGCGATCGTCGGCTGGATGCTGAGCACGACGTCGCGAAAATAGGCAAAACCGTCGCCGCGGATCGAGTTGAGCAACGCCAGGTCGTGAATCAGGCGCTGACCCTCGAAGAAGTAGGCCGCGAACTCGCGTGGCTCGTCGATGAAGGTCAGCAGTCGGCTCTCGGGTAGCTCGGTCACGGCGCCTCGCGGAAAAGTAGATCGAAATCGGTCCGACGATCGGCGATGATAGTACAGCGATGGGTCTGTACTCGAAATACCTGATGCCGCGGATCGTGGACTTCGCCTGCCGCGGCGAGCCGAACCGGCGGCAGCGCGAGAAGGTCGTTCCGCGGGCCGCGGGCCGCGTGCTGGAGATCGGCGCCGGCTCGGGACTGAACCTGCCGCACTACGATCCGGGGAAGGTCGAGCACCTGTTCGCCCTGGAGCCGTCCGCGGAGATGTGGGCCATGTCCGGCGAGCTGCAGCGGAAGGTCGAGTTCACCACGCAGCACGTGGCCGCCGGCGCGGAGGCGATCCCGCTGGAGTCCGCCACGGTGGACACCGTACTGGTCACCTACTCGCTGTGCACCATTCCGAATCCGACTCCGGCGCTCGAGGAAATGCGCCGCGTCCTGCGTCTCGACGGCGAGCTCGTCTTCTGCGAGCACGGCCTGGCGCCGGACGCCGGCGTGCGCAGGTGGCAGCGCCGGCTGAACCCGATCTGGAAGCGTATGGGCGGCGGCTGCAATCTCGACCGCGACATCCCGGGACTCGTGCGTGACGGAGGCTTCGACATCCGCGAGATGCAGACGATGTATCTGCCCGGGCTCAAGCCGGCGACGTACAACTACTGGGGGGTGGCAAGCCCCAGGCCCTGATCGCTTGCACGAAGGAGGCGCGAACGATGTGCCGCAACATCAAGAAGCTGAGACAACCCGGCCGGGACCCGAGCGACGACGAACTGTTCGACGCCGCCTTGCAGTTCGTGCGCAAGATCAGCGGATACCGCGTTCCGTCGAAAGCCAACCAGCGGGCGTTCGAGGGCGCGGTGGCCGAGATTGCGACGGCGTCGCGGCGCATGTTCGAGCGACTCGAGGCGCGCGCGTCAGTCGGCGGGCTGAAATAGCGCGGCGACCGCGCCGGCCGGATCGCGAATCACGCAGTAGCGACCGTGGTCGCCCATGCCCTTGGGGCCGACGATGATCTCGCCGCCGCCCTCGTTGCAGGCGGCCACGCTGGCGCCCAGGTCCGCCACGACGAAGTACACCATCCACTGCGCCGGAAGGTCGGCGTTGTTGCCGCGACGGTGGCAGATGCCTGCCCCGGGCTCGTCCGTGCCGGCAATGTTCATGTTGAAGTCGTCGTAGTCCCCCATGTTGGCGGGGGCAGGCTCGAAGCCGACAACGCGAGTGTAGAACTCGCTCATGCCCTCGGCGTCGTCAACGGTCAGATCGACCCAGACGGTGCTTCCAGGTCTCGGACGCTCAGAGTCGGCCACGAAGCCCTCCTTGACCGGGTTGTGAAGTTCCCGGCAGGGCCACGGTAGAATGTTCTCGTGATCCTCGCCATCCCGGATTCGAACGAGGTGTTCGATGAGTGAATCAGCGACGGTGACCGTTGCGGGGTCGTGCTCGTGCGGCGCGGTCCGTTTCGATGTGAGATCGCCCAGCAAGTTCTGCGCGCACTGTCACTGCGACAACTGTCGCCGGGCGCACGGCGCGGCCTTCGTCACGTACGCCGGCTATCCGGCGGACCAGGTCCGCGTCACCGCGGGTCGGGACTCCCTGGTGCGCTACAGGACCGACACGGACGCGACACGCAGCTTCTGCGGGACGTGCGGCAGCACGCTGTTCTACGAGGGCCCGCGCTGGCCGGACGAGATCCACGTCGCGCGGGCCAACATCGACGGCGAGATCGACCGGCTGCCCGACGCACACGCGTACGTCGATCACGCCGCGGACTGGTGGACGATCGCCGACGAGCTGTCGCAGTTCGGCGGCGACTCCGGCGTCGAGCCCAAGGTTCCCGAACGATGACCGTCGAGATCGCCCATGCCGACGAACAGATCCTGGGCTGTTTCCCGGTGATGCAGCAGCTCCGCCCGCATCTCGAGCGCGAGGCGTTCGTCGAGCGCGTGCGGCTGCAGCAGCAGGAGGGCTACCTGCTGATCTTCGCGGCCGACGACGGGGCGCCGCAGGCGGTCGCCGGGTTTCGCATGGGCCACAACCTGGCCTGGGGCCGCTACCTCTACGTCGACGACCTGTGTACCGCCGCGACCGAGCGCTCGCGCGGCTACGGCCGCGTTCTGCTGAGCTGGCTCGTCGAGCACGCCCGCACGGAAGGCTGCGACGAGCTGCATCTGGATTCCGGCACGCAACGCCTGGCGGCGCACCGCTTCTACCTGCGCGAGCGGATGGACATCACCAGCTTCCACTTCGTGCGGAGGCTGTCGTGAAGCAGACCGCCACCGGGATTCTGCTGGTCGGCGCCGGGGGCTTCCTCGGTTCGGTGCTGCGCTACGGTCTGTCCGGGCTCGTGCACCGCTGGTTGCCGGCCTCGTCGTTTCCGCACGGGACGCTCGCCGTCAACCTGGTCGGCTGCCTGGCGATCGGCCTGCTCGGCGGCATCGCGGACTCGCGGCAGCTGATCGGCCCCGGTCTGCGGCTGTTCCTGTTCCTGGGGCTGCTCGGTGGATTCACGACGTTTTCCACGTTCGGCTACGAGACGCACGCCCTCGCCCGTGGATCCGAGACGACGCGGGCGCTGGCCAACGTGATGCTGCACGTCGTGCTCGGCCTGGCTGCGGTGTGGGTCGGTTACTCGCTTTCGCGCGTGTTCGAGGTGTGACATGGTCTTGCCGGAACGGGGACATCTGCTGCGCATCTTCGTCGGCGAGAACGACCGCCACGAGGACCGGCCGCTGTACGAGTGGATCGTCGGGCAGGCCCGGGATCAGGGCCTCGCGGGGGCGACGGTGCTGCGCGGGGTCGAGGGCTTCGGGGCACACAGCCGGCTGCATACGGCCAAGGTCCTGCGACTGTCCTCGGAGCTTCCGATGGTGATCGAGATCGTGGACACGCGCGAAAAGATCGAGCGCTTCCTGCCGACGATCGACGCGGCGATCGGCGAGGGCCTCGCCACGCTGGAGGAGGTCGAGATCCGTCTGTATCGCGGAGGTGAGCCGGACGCGTAACCTCGCCGGCGATTCTCCGTAGTCCTTGTCGATGTCTCGAAAAGATGCTGTAGTACCGAGGTCACGTTCGGAGGAGAGCACCGTGAGCGAGCAGACCCAGACCGAGGCCGGCACCCCGCGCGAGGCGCGCATGTGGGCGTCGGCGTGCCACCTGATTCCGCTGGCCGGATTGCTGTTCAACGGTATCGGGTTCGTCCTGGGCCCGCTGATCATCTGGCTGATCAAGCGCGAGGACCATCCGTTCATCGACGAGCAGGGCAAGGAGGCCCTCAACTTCCAGATCACGATGTTCATCGCTGCGATGATCAGCATTCCGCTGATGTTCGTGCTGATCGGCTTCGTTCTGCTGCTGGTGGTGCTGGTGGTGGACGTCGTCCTGGCGATCATCGCCGCGATCAAGGCCAACGAGGGCGAGAGCTACCGCTACCCGTTCGCGATCCGGTTGATCCAGTAGCGCGGCGCCGAGGACCAAGATGCCGATTGTGACGATCCTCTACGGCGACCTGCTGATCGCCCTCGGGCTCGTGGGTTACCTCATGACCGACCGGGTCAGCCTCACGGCGCTGATTCCCGTGCTGTTCGGCATTCCGCTGAACGTCCTCGGGGTGCTCGCGATGCGCGAGAGTCTGCTGAAGCACGCGATGCACGGCGCCGCGATGCTGGGTGTCCTGGCGTTTCTGGGCAGCGCCCCGGCGCTGCTGCACCTGCCGGCGCTGCTGTCGGGCGCCGAACTCGAACGACCGGCCAAGGTCGCCGCTCAGGGGGCGATGTGCGTGCTGTCGCTGATCTTCGTGGCGCTGTGCGTGAAGTCGTTCATCGACACGCGCCGCGCCCGGGAAGCCTAGAGCCGGTACTCGCGCAGCTTGCGGTAGATCGTGGCCCGTGAGATCCCCAGCAACCGTGCCGCGCGCGAGCGGTTGCCCCCGGCCGCGCGCAGGGCGGCCGCGATACGCTCCCGCTCGCTCTGCTGCAGCGTCAGCGTCGGGGCCGCATCCCCGCCGCCCAGCAACGCCTGGTTCAGGTCGACGTCCATCTCGACGACGCCTCGCGTGATCGGGTCGTCTCCGGCGAGCAGCGACAGCCGTTGCAGGCAATTCTCCAACTGGCGCACGTTGCCCGGCCAGGCGTGTGTCTCGAGCAACTCGCGCGTCTCTTCGTCCACGACCGGCAGCGGACGCTGACGCTGCTCGGCGATGCGGCGCAGGAAGTGGTCGATCAGCAGCGACAGATCGCCGGGTCGCTCGCGCAGCGGCGGCAGGTCGATCACCAGCACCTGCAGGCGGTAGAACAGGTCCTCGCGGAAGCGTCCGGCGGCGACTTCTTCTTGCAGTCGTCGGTTCGTCGCCGCCACGACACGCACGTCGACGCGCGTCGTCGTGTCTGCGCCGACGCGGCGCACAGTGCCTTCCTGAATCGTACGCAGTAGCTGTGCCTGCATCCCGGGCGACATCTCGCCCACCTCGTCCAGGAACAGGCTGCCGCCGTGGGCGTGTTCGAACAGCCCCGCGCGGTCGCGGTCGGCCCCGCTGAATGCACCGCGCACGTGGCCGAACAGCTCGCTCTGCAGCAGCGTCTCGGGGATCGCCGCGCAGTTCTCGGTGACGTAGGCCTGCTTGCGCCGTGGGCTGTTGAAGTGGATCGCGCGGGCCACCAGTTCCTTGCCGGTGCCGCTCTCGCCCTGGATCAACACGGGCAGGTCGCTGTCGGCGGTCTTCTTGATCAGCGCGAAGACGTCGCGCATCGCGGGCGAGTCGCCGACCAGGTTGCCGAATCCGGCGCGCCGCTCGGCGACCTGCTGCAGCTTGCGGTTCTCGCGCTCGAGCCGCCGTCGGGCGCGCGCGTTGTCCAGCGCCAGTCCCGCATGGTCCGCGAACGCCTCGAGGAAACGCAGATCGCCCTCGGTGAACGTGCGTCCGCCCATCCGGTTGTCGAGATACACGGCCCCGATCAGCCGTCCGCGCGAGCGCAGCGGTACGCACATCAACGAGTGGATCCCGTAGCGCGTGACGCTGGTCAGCTCGCAGAAGCGCACGTCCTGCGCCGCGTCGATCGCCAGCACGGAACGGCCTTCGCCGGCCTCGGCGACGACGTGTCGACTCACCGCCCCCGCATCGTCGATCGTCGCGTCGTCCAGGTTGCGCGACAGGGCGACCTCGAAGCCGCCCGTCGCCGCATTGCGCAGCAGGATCATCCCGCGCTCGGCGGAGACGACGTCGAGCGCCATGACCAGGATCGACGACAGCAAGTCGTCGGGATCGTGGTTCGAGTTCAGCGCGTTGATCATGTCGTACAGCGCGAGCAGACGGCGGTCCGAGCTGGCCTCGCGCTCGGCTCGCAGGGCGGCGAGGTGCGGATGATCGGTCAGGCCGCGCCGCAACTCGGCGTCGTCGATGCGGCTTGCGGCTCTGTCGAGCAGCTCGCGACCCCGTGCGCGTGCCGCGTCGGCCGCGTCGAGGTCGCCGGCGGCGCGGTGTGCCGCCGAGAGGCGAACCGCGGCGCGCGCGCCGAGTGACGGCAGGCCGTGTGCCTGTGCGCTCTCGAGCGCGCTGCGCGACAGGTCGATCTCCTCGTCCGCTCGCCCGCCGTCGGCAGCCGCCTTCGCGCGCGCGAGCCCGACGCGCAGGGCAAACGCGGGCTGGTCCCAGCCCGCTCCGCGGTCGGCCAGACCGTCCAGCTCTCCCGCCGCGGATCGCAGCGCCTCGACGTCCCCGCGCAACGCGGCGCGCTCGGCCTCGAGCGCCAGTGCCCAGAGCAACGTGTCCGGATCGTTCAGCTTGCGCGTCGTCTCGAGCGACGCCCGCAGCGAGTGCGCAAGCCCGTCGTCGTTCGCGCCGTCGATGGCCATCGCGGCCTCGATTCGCGCGAGGCGAACGTATTCCACCATCACCGGGTCCACGCGTTCGTGCGGAGCGGCGAGCATCGACTCCAGCAGCTCCAGCGCTTCCGCCGGGCGGTTGCAGCGCACCAGCGCCTGCGCGCGTGCGGCGCGGGCGCCGAAGCGCAGCCGATCGTCGCCGAGGTGCAGGCCCTGATTCTCCGCCTCGAGTCCGAAGGCTACGGCGTCCGCATGGCGATCGACGAAGATCGATGCCTGGGCCAGCGTCGCGGCGGCGACGCCCTCGATCAGCAGGTTGTGCGACGAGGCGGCGATGCGCCGCGTCTCGTCGAGCATCTCCCACGCCGCGTCGTACTTGCCGGTGCGCTGCTCGATCACGGCCAGGCCGACGCTGTTGATCAGTCCCTTGCCGCGCGCGTCCAGCTCCTGGAACAGCTCGATCGCTCGTTCGAAGTGCTCGCGTGCGCCGGGCGCACCCTCGTTGACCTCGCACAGCGCCAGCGCCTGCAGCGCGTGCGCCTGGTCGAACCGTTCGCCGGCGCGGGCGAACGCGTCCACGGCGTCGACGAGGTACGGAAGAGCCTCCTCGCCGCGGCCCGTACGGGCCAGTACGGAGCCGATCACCTGCCTGGCGCGTGCCTCGATCTCGGGCAGGTTCCGCTCGTGCGCCAGGGCCAATGCCTCGTCCGCCGTTTCCCGTGCCCGGTCAAAGCGCCCGGCCAGCATCAGCACGACTCCCTGGCGCGCCAGAATGTCCGCACGCCGCTCGGTCGAGTCCGCCAGACGCAGCGCGGCGCCCAGCGCGCGGGCGGCGGCCTGCGCCAGGTTCGCGCGGTGCAGCGCCTTCGCCTGGGCCATGCGCAGATCGAGTCGGCGCGGATCGCGACGTGCGAACTGGCGCAGCGCGAACGCGTAGCTGTCGGCCTCGAGCAGCGGGTCCTCGTCACGCGCGGCGGCCTGCGCCGCGTGCAGTGCGAGCCCCACGGCGCGTTCCGCGTCGCCTGCGCCGCTCCACAGGCGCGCGCGCGACGCCGTGTCGCACGAGTCGTCGCTCTCGGCCCACTCGGCAGCCCGACGGAACAGGTCGGCCTTTCGTTCGCGTTCGATGCCCTGCAGCACGATCGCGCCGAGTTGTCTCGACTCGACGCCCAGTCCACCGTCCTCGTCACGCGCCAGATCCAGCGCCGAGAGCTCGGCGCCGGCGTCTCGCGCCGCATCGAGCTCGAGGCCGGCCAGCGCCGCAGCCGGTTCGACCGGGATCGCTCGGCCGTAGGCGGCAAGTGCCTCGAGCAGCGCGACGGCGGGCGACGACAACAGCTCCAGACGAGTGTTGAGCAGATCGGCGATCGACGCGCTCGCGGCCGATGCTCGCCCGCCGGACTCCCAGACGCCCTCGACGAGCAGCGCCTCGGCGGTCTGCGGATGCCCTTCAGAAGCGTCGGCCAGCCATTTCAGTCGCGACCCCGCGACCGAGCCCGCTCCGGTGGCGCGTACGATCATCGCGCTCAGCCCGGGTGCGTCCAGCGGCGTCAGGTCGACGCGCCGCAGCGTCGGCACGCGTCCGGTGTGCTCGAGCAGCCGTTGCAGAGCCGGGGCGCGGATGCGGCCCGGCGTCAACGCGGCGACGACGCGCAGTGGCGCCTGTCGCCCCTCGCGCGCGACGCGTTCCAGGAACTCCACGACGTGGCTGCCGGCCGCGTCGACCTCGGGGACCAGGACCAGCGTCGGTTTCTCGGCGGCGCTGCGCCGGTAGTCTCGCAACCGGGCGTTCGCATCCTCGCCGGCGTCGCGCAGGTGAAACACCTCCCAGCCGCGGGCGAGCGCGTCCCCACCGAGCCAGCGCAGCATGCGCCGCTTCCCGCTGCCCGGCCCTCCCGCGAGCCAGACGAGGCGCGGCTCGTCCGACGGTGCGAGCGCACTCCACAGCGCTTCGATCTCGGGTTCGCGTCCGGGCGGCGCACCGGAGGCCAGGCGCGCGGCCCGTCCGGCTCCGGTCTCGGCCGGATAGCTCACGTCGCACGCCGCGTTGAAGCGCGCCAGCGCCTCCGACGCACTTCCGGGGCGCAGGGCCGGGTCCGGCGACAGCAACTCCTCCAGCCAGCCCGCGACCCCCGACGGGAAGTCCGCGGGTGCCGCCGGTCGCGCGCGGCGCCCGTCGCGCACCGTCTGGATGAAGGACCCGACGTCCTCGGTCAGCCGGAACGGCGTCGCCCCGTGCAGCGACTCGAAGAGCACGGCACCCAGCGCATAGAGGTCGGACCGCGGGTCGGGCCGCGAACCCTCGAACAGCTCGGGAGCGATGTAAGGCAGCGTGCCGCCGGCCGTCGGCACGTCGCCCTCCGCCTGCTGCACGTCTCCCAGCGCCAGGCCGAAGTCGAGGACCACGAGCCTGCAACCCAGCCGCGGTCGCTCGCGGACCAGCAGGTTCGCCGGCTTCAGGTCGCGGTGCACGACGCCGAAGTGATGCAGGAAGTCCAGCGCGCGCAGCGCCTCGGCCGTCAGGTCGAGAAACGCCTCCGGGCCGCCCCCGGCGACGGCCTGTGCGAGGTCGACGCCGTCGACGTACTCCAGCGTGAAGAACGGCAGCGCGCTGTGCGGTTCGAGCTCGAAGTCGAACACCCGAACCAGGTTCGGGTGGCGCAACCGTGTCAGCGTGGCGAACTCGTGCCGCAGGCTTCGCGCCCGCTCGGCATCGAGCAACTCCTTCAGCGCCAGCCGGCGTCCCGGTCGTTCCGTATCCTCCACCAACCAGACACGTCCCGCCCCGCCTTCGCCAAGAAGGCGTAGCGCTTTGTAGCGAGCGGGCAGGTGTGGAGGCGAAGACATGACATAAACTAGTGTACGGGAAAGCGACACGATCGCCGCCAGGAACTGATCGCGAACTCAATAAGGTTGGATTGAGCCATGGGCCAAGCGCCAAAGTTGTCGGAGACCGAGGTTCGCACACAGCTTGTGGAATTGCCGGGCTGGGAACTGATCGGCGGCAAGCTGCATCGCGAGTTCCGGTTCGACGATTTCGTCGCGGCGTTCTCCTTCATGAGCGCCGTCGCACTGGTCGCGGAGCGCATGGACCACCACCCCGAGTGGTCCAACGTCTACTCGATCGTCGTGATCGATTTGCAGACACACGATTCCGGCGGGGTGACCCGGAAGGACTTCGAGCTGGCCGCCGCAGCCGGTCGGTTGGCCGGCTGATTGTTGGTCGTCTTCGATTGCGACGGGGTCCTGGTCGACAGCGAGCCCCTGGCCAACCGTGAGTTCACCCGTGCGCTGAACGAGATCGGTCTCGAGATCGAGTTCGATGAGGTGTGTCGCGAGTTCATCGGACGCAGCATGAGCAGCTGCGTCGAGACCGTCGAGCGACGCCTGGGCCGGCCGGTCCCGCAGGAGTTCCTCGCGCAGCTCGAGCGCGCGACGTTCGAGGCCTTCCGTCGCGATCTGCGACCCGTGCCGGGCGTTCGCGGAGTCGTCGAGAATCTGGACACGCCGTACTGCGTCGCGTCGAGCGGCCCGACGCGCAAGATCCGCCTGACGCTGGGGCTCACCGGGTTGCTTCCACTGTTCGAGGGACGCATCTTCAGCGCTGCGGACGTGGGCCGCGGCAAGCCGTGGCCCGACCTGTTTTTGCACGCCGCCGAACGCATGGGTGTGACGCCGGGGGATTGCGTGGTCGTCGAGGACAGCTTGCCCGGAGTGCAGGCCGCGGTTGCGGCCGGGATGACGGTCCTGGCCTACGCCCCGCGCGGCGATGCGTCCGGGCTCGCCGAGGCGGGCGCGACGCTGTTCGACACGATGCGGCGGTTGCCGGCGCTGATCTCGCGCGACGGACGTCCGGCCGGCGGAGGTTGAGTCGATGTCTCTCACGCTTCACGTGACCAACGGTGACGCCGCGGGCGAGCTGCTCGAGCTCAGCGGTGTGGAGGGGCAGGTGCTGCCGTGGCGCGACGTGTTGCACGAGGGGCCCGTGCCGTCCGGTCTCTCGCTGGCCGAGATGACGCGCGCACGCGCGCGATTCCTGGCCGAGACCGGATGCGGAGGGGACTACGAACAGCTACATGCGTCGCTGGCCGAGCGCGACGCGACGCTGCGTTCGTTCAAGCGCTTCGACGAGATCGTGCTGTGGTTCGAGCACGACCTGTACGACCAGCTGCAGATCCTGCAGATCCTGAATTGGTTCTCGCTACGCGCGCCGCTACACGTGCGGCTGACGATGGTCTGCATCGATCGCTTCGAGGGCATCGAGAACTTCCGCGGACTGGGCCAGCTCGAACCGCGGCATTTCGGGCAGCTGTACGAGACCCGCGCCGAGGTGACCGAGGATCAACTGCAACTGGCCGCTCGGGGGTGGGCGGCGTTCACCAGCAGCGACCCGCGCCGCGTCGTCGACTTCCTGAATCTGGAGCTGGAGGCGTTGCCGTTCCTCGATGCGGCGTTGGCGCGTCACCTGGAGCAGTTCCCGTCGACCCGCGACGGCCTCAGCCGCTCCGAGAGGCAGATCCTCGAGGTGTTGTCCGAGGGCCCCAAGCCGCTCGACATGCTGTTTCGCGAATCGCAGATCGCCGCCGAGGCACAGCCGTTCGTCGGTGACTGGACGTTCGCGGACTACGTGACGACGCTGACCGCGGGCGAACCGTTGCTCGAGACGCTGGATGGCGAGCCGCCGTTCGCCGCGACCCGCGAGACGCCCGACTGGCGGCGGCGCGTGCGGGTGACCGACGCCGGGCGCAAGGTGCTCACGGGCAGCATCGACCGCACGCGCTACCAGGCGATCGACCGCTGGGTCGGCGGCGTGCACCTCGAACCGGGCGTCGCGGAATGGCGCTGGGACCCGCTGACGCGGAAGATCCGTTCAAAATGATCGGGGTCAGACTGTGCATTGTGCATTCGCCCCTTGGGTAAGAGCAGTTGCCGAGAATGCACAATGCACAGTCTGACCCCTGTCATCTCCGAAACACGGGCGAGCCGTCGGCGTCGAACGGGCTGCCCTGTCCCAGGAACCAGCGCAGCCGCTCGATGACCTCTTTCGCGGACTTCAGGTCCGTCGGGTCGAAGGCGACGACGCTGTCCCGGTTCGACGCGAGCCAACGGGCGACGATCTCGACGTCGAGGTCCGGGCCCTCGACGGTGGTCGGCCCCGAGGGAACGAAGAAGAAGTAGTCGTCGAGCACGCGCTCGATGCGCTTCAGCCCTCCGCCGCGCGGCCCGATCTTGACCCGGTCGATCAGTCGCCCGTGGCGAATCATGTACGCGCGTAGCACCGCCGGAGGCTCGGCGGGTTCGAGGATCAGGATCGAGTGCAGGCGCGCCCCGCGCCCCGCATCGGCGTCGATCCGGCGCTGCACGTTCTCGCTCGGCTTGTCGCGGCGGATCTGCTCCGCCTCGCGCAGCATCGCCTCGAGGTCGGACCCTGCCGCGTCGAACTCGATGCGGTACAGCCGATCGAGCAGCTTCTGCACCCGCTCGGGGCGGCGCATGATGTCCTCGCGAAAATAGGACGCGACGCGGTCGCGCAGGTTCTTCGACTTGCCGACGTAGATCAGCTGTTCGTCGCGATCGAAGAAGCGGTACGTCCCGGGCACGCGGGGCAGCGATCGCAGCAGAGCGGCGTCGAACTCGTAGCGCGACCAGTCGATCGGCGGCGCGCCGCGGCGGGGCAGCGAGCGCAGGTCGTGCAGGCTCTCGCCGGGCTTGCGCAGAGCCTCCAGGCAGGCGTCGAGCGCGTCCGCCTGCTCCAGCGGATCGTCGGACTCGCGCCACTCCAGACCCAGGTGCGCGGACAGTTGCTCCAGGTCGTGGCGCGCGGGGAGTTCCTCGCGCCGCTGCGCGATGCGGCGCAGCGAGATCGGCGCGGTCAACGGTCGCCGCAGCCAGGACTCCACCGCCTGCAACGCACCCGGCGGGTCGTGGAGCACGGGCACGGCCCCTTCCAGCATCTCGAGAATCGCCCGGCGCAGACGGCTGCCGGCCGGACCTTCCACGACATCGCCACCGCAGGCGGCCACGACGTCGTCCATGCGCAGTCGGAGCGCCGAGATCGTCGTCATCGTGAACGGTTTACTGCGCGTCCGCGGCTCGCCGTCGACGAACAGCAGCACGCGATCCGGATCGTCCGTGACCGAGTATCTCTCGACCGGCGCCTGCTCGGGCACGCCCTCCAGCCACCACGAGTCGCCGCCGTAGGTCAGACGCGAGTCGCCGGCGAACGCCGTCTCGAGCAGCTGCGTGGCCGTCTCCTCGTCCATCGCGGTCAGCGACAGGACCGTACGCGCCAGCTCGACGCTGGAGATCGATCTGCCGCGTTCTCGGAGAGCGCGAACGGCTCGTTCGGCGGCCAGGGAGACGGGTCGATTCAAGAGAACAACACTCCAACGACTCTCGGTCGGGGTTGGTGCGAGTAGTTTACCAGAGGTCGGATCGCGAGCTTACATCGGGCGTTCGTCACAGCCCTCCTCGAGCGCCGTGGGCCGTTCGCCCGCCTGGGACCTCAGGTCGCGCGCCAGGTTCAGCATCACCTCGGACAGCGTCGGGTGGTACCACGGCATCCTGAAGATCTCGTGGAAGTCGGCCCGGTAGTGCATCAGGGCGGCGATGGTGTGGATCAGGTCGTCGGCGCGAGGCCCGAGGATCGCCGAGCCGAGGATCTCGCCCGTCCGGCGGTCCGCGAACAGCTTCCACAGGCCGTGACGCGTCTCCATCGTGATCGCCCGCCCCGTCTCGGGGAACCTCGCGTGGCCGACGAGGACGTCGCCGTCCTTCCGGGCCTCGTCCTCGGTCGCGCCCACGGTCGCGAACGGTGGGTCGGTGAAGGTGACCGCCATCTTGAGACGGTAGTCGATCGTCTTCGCCGGGGAGGCGCCGCAGGCGTTGTAGCCCGCGACCGCGCCCTCCTGGTTGGCGATGTGGAGGATCTGGAACGAGCCCGTTGCGTCGCCCGCGGCGTAGATGCGCGGGTTGGACGTCGCCATCGTCGCGTCGACGGACAGGCGGCCACCCGTCGCGTCGAGTCCGACGTGCTCCAGGCCCAGGCCGCCCAGGGCGGCGTTGCGCCCCAGCGCGTTGAGCAGCACGTCGGCCTCGACCGCGCGCGCGCCGTCGCGGCTCGAGATGTGCGCCCGCAGGCCGTCGCCGCACGGCTCCAGCCGCTCGATCGTGCCCGGAGCGATCAGCTCGATGCCCTCGGCCTCGAGCGCCGCGTGCAATTCTTCGCCGCACTCGGCGTCGTAGCGGTACAGCAGCGGCGAGCGATTGACGAGCAGCACCCGCGTCCCGATGCGCGCGAAGAACTGCGCCAGCTCGAGTCCGATCGGACCTGCGCCGTGCACCAGCAACGCCTTCGGTTGGCGTTCGAGCCGCATGACGCCGTCGCTGTCGAGCACGGGGACGTTCTCGTGGCCCGCAATCGTCGACGCGACCGGCGTCGAGCCGGTGGCGACCACGTAGCGCTCGGCCGTCAGCCGGCGACCGTCGGCATCGATCGAGCCGTCCGCTGCGAAGCGCGCGAACGCGTCGAGCACCTCGTAGTCGTGGGCCTCGATGCTGTCGACCTTCGCCTTCTTGAAGCGCTGGACCAGCGCCTCCTTGCGCTGCATGATCTTGTGGAACTCCGCCGTGAGGCTGCCGTCGAGCCGGATGCCGAACGGCTCGGTGTGACGCGCCTCGTGAATCGCATGGGCCGAGGCGAGCATGGCCTTGGTCGGCATGCAGCCGCGCAGGATGCACAGGCCGCCGAGCTCGCCGGAGTTGATCATCAGCGTCCTGGCGCCCGCGGCCACCGCCGCGGAGGCGGCCGCCGAGCCGGCGGAGCCGCCGCCGAGAACGATGACGTCGTAGTCGTGTCGTTGACCCATTCGAGAACCCTCCGCGGTGCGTCCGCCCGCCGGGCATTGTAGCTGCCGGACCGTGGTCTATCCTGTCCTCTCGAAAGGAGCCGTGATGAGCGCAGAAGGGCAGTGGGAACGCTACCGCGAGTGGCTGTACGACGACCCGGGGCAGGGCTTTCGCCTCGACGTCAGCCGCATGGGGCTGCAGTCGGAGTTCGTCGAGCGCATGACGCCGCGACTGGAGGCGTCGATCGAGGCGATGCGGCGGCTCGAGGGCGGGGCCGTGGCCAACCCCGACGAGGAACGGATGGTGGGCCACTACTGGCTTCGCGCACCCGAGCTGGCGCCCACGCCGGAGATCGGCTCCGAGATCCGCGACACGCTACGCGACGTCGTCGAGTTCGCGGGCCGCGTTCGCTCGAGTGAGATCACCACGCCCTCCGGGGAGAGTTTCGAACACACGCTGATCGTCGGGATCGGCGGCTCGGCGCTGGGGCCGCAGTTCGTCGCCGATGCGCTGGGTAACCCCGGCGATCGCCTGCGCCCGCGCTTTCTCGACAACACCGACCCCGACGGGATCACGCGCGTGCTGCGCGGCCTGGGCGGAGACCTTTCGCGCACGCTGACGGTCGTGATCTCGAAATCGGGCGGCACGCCCGAAACTCGCAACGGCATGCTCGAGGCCGCGGCCGCGTATCGCTCGCTCGGACTCGAGCTCGGGCCGCACGCCGTTGCCGTGACGGGGGGCGGCAGCAAGCTCGACGACTTCGCCGAGGAACGGGGCTTCCTGCGACGATTCCCGATGTGGGACTGGGTCGGCGGACGGACGTCGGTGATGTCCGCCGTCGGGCTGCTTCCCGCGGCGTTGCAGGGGATCGACGTCGACGCGTTGCTGCGCGGAGCCGCCGCGATGGACCGGGCGACTCGCGCCGCCGATCCCCGCAGCAACCCCGCGGCGTTGCTCGCGCTGGCCTGGTATCACGCGGGAGACGGCCGCGGCACGAAGGACATGGTCGTGTTGCCCTACAAGGACCGTCTGGCGCTGTTCAGCCGCTACCTCCAGCAACTGGTGATGGAGTCGCTGGGCAAGGAACGCGACCTGGACGGCAACGTCGTGCAGCAGGGGATCGCGGTGTACGGCAACAAGGGCTCGACCGATCAGCACGCCTACGTACAGCAGCTGCGCGACGGTCTGCCGAACTTCTTCGCCACGTTCGTCGAGGTACTGGACGACGGCGCCGCCTCCGGCATCGAGGTCGAGGACGGCACGACGTCGGGCGACTTTCTGCACGGCTTCTTCCTCGGGACGCGCCAGGCGCTGTGGGACAGCGGGCGCCCGTCGATCACGCTGACCGTCGATCGTGTCTCGGCCGAGCGCGTCGGCGCGTTGATCGCGCTCTACGAGCGAGCGGTCGGTCTCTACGCCGAGCTCGTGCGCGTGAACGCGTACCATCAGCCCGGGGTCGAGGCGGGCAAGAAGGCGGCGGCGGCCGTGCTCGACCTGCAGCGCCGGCTGCTCGCCGCGCTGGCGGCGGACGCCGACGGAGGCACCGCCGAGCAGCTCGCCGCGCGCGCCGGGGCGCCGGAATCGGTCGAGACCGCGCTGAAGGTGCTGGAGCGTCTGGCCGCCAATCCCGGCCGCGGCGTGAAACGCAGCGCGACGGGGACGCCGGCGCAGGCGATCTTCCGCAGGGAATAACGCCAGACTAGGAGCCTGCGCCGTAGGATGAATTAGCGACGTTTCCCTCGGGCATCTTGCAAATTCGAAGGCTCATAATTCTAGAAATCGGGTAGGTGCGCGGAAGAAGCGGATCTGGTTGCCGACCACAAGGTCGGTCCGTTCGG
>JAAELQ010000218.1 GCA_024226515.1 bacterium | reverse complement strand
TCGTGCTCGGGGCGATCCATCTGTACGTGATCGCGATGCGTCGGCGGGACGGCCTTCTGGCGGCCGGCAGTTTTCTCGTCTTCGCGACCGCGTTTCTCGCGCATTACCTCGCCGTCGTGTACGCGGTCTTCTTCGCCGCACACTATGGGTACGTCGCCCGGCGCGAGCGGAGCTGGTGGCGGCCGATCTGGAGCGGGTTCGTCGCGTGCAATCTCCTCGCCGGCCACTGGCTGATGTACAACGTCGTCGTACTGGGCCTGAAGGAGACGCTGACCTCCAACACCACGATGATCGCAGCGCGCTCGATGGTCGAGGAGGGGAAGACCACGCACTCGATGGGCTGGGGCCGCGCTTTTGTCGGCAATCTCATCACGACGACTCTGCCGTACACCTGGCGTTTCTCGATGGAGGGTCTCGGCGAGGCCATTCCCGTCGTGCAGCGCGATCCGCGCATGCCGCAGGAGTATCGACCGGATGACTCGCAGCTCAATCGGAATACCGAGCGACTCTCGGCGCTCGCGGCGAATCCGAACAGTCTGTTCGGAGGCCTCGGCTACGCGGGTTGTCTCGCGCTGCTGTGGATGGGCGTAATGCGCCTGCGAGGCCCACCCGCGCAGGCAGGCGCCGACTCCGGCTCGTGCGGGCCGACCTGGAGGTTCTGGCTGCTGTTCTCGGCTCTGGGCATTCCACTCAACATCCTGTGCTCGTTCGAGTACTTCCCCAACGGGGTGGCACATCTGAACCTGCAGCCGTACGTGTGCCTGGCGGTCGTCTGGATCGTACGTTCCGTGTCGTGCGCACCCCTGGTCGTGCGGGTATCGCTCGCGACCGTCTTTCTGTTCGAGTCCGTGCGCACGACGAAGGCGCTCGTCGTGTTGCAGCAGCGCCGCCCCCCGATCTCACTCGGCCCGGAGGGCGATCTCGTCATCGGCGGACGGATCGACTGCGACATGATCTGCGTCAACAACTGGATCTACAAGCTAACAGAAGGCGCGGTGTTTCTCGCCGACCGGCTGGGCGACCTGGCGCTTCCCGCTGCGATCGTGACGCTCTTGCCTGCAATCGGGTTGCTGGCGATCCTCGCGCTCCAGCGCCGATCCGGGCCGCACGACGGGATACGACGAACGGATTGATCGCCGCACCGTTCGGTCTTGGAAGCGCATCCCGTACACGTCATACTGGGTGAACACTCCGAACTCCAGGGGCATGGCATGCGTGGTCCGGCGGCAGTCCTCGCGGTTTTCTTTCTCGCATCCGCGGTGCAGGCGGCGCCTCCCGTGGACACACTGGTTCGCAGCATCGACGGCGCGCGCCTGGCGGCCGGTGTATCCGTCGAGGCCGCCGAGTACCGATCGGGGTCCTTGGCGCTGGTGTTCGCTTCCGGCTCGCTGTCTCCGATCCTCGTCGATGGTGAACCCGCAGGCGTCTATTTTCTCGGCGACGGGACGTTCAACTACCGCTCCGCCGACCCGCTGGAGCTGGCGACGTTCGCGACCAACATCGTGAACGCCAGCAAGTACAAGCCGAAGGACGGAGGCATCGGCGGCACCGTCAAGGCGGCAGCGATCTGGGACCCGGGCGCGGTCGCCGCACTGGCGGCGGGCAAACCGTGGCCGGAGGGCGAGGTGGACGCGTCTACGCAGAGCGCGTTCGACAAGCTGCGCAGGAGATTCGCGGCCGACGAGTTCGTTCCGGTCGTGCACCGTGTCGCTCAGGGATTGTCGAACCCGGAAGCCGGCTTCGTCGCCGCCCAGCTCCGGACGGGGAAACACGACGTCGTCTACATGTACGACACGATCCGCGAGTTCGACGAGATGTTCATGGTGATGCGCAAGGTGCGCGAGCCGACTCCGGCCCTGGAGGGCATCCGCTACCCGCGCACGCTCAGCCGGCAGCCCATCGGGCGGGAGCGACTCGAACCCCGCCCGCGACGTTTCGTGATGACCGACGTCGATCTGACGCTCGTTAATCCGGCCGGCCGGACCGCGAACCTCGAGGTGCGGCAGACCATCCATGCGGTGGCCCCGCTGCGGATCGTGGACCTCTCGTTGTGGAACCGGAGGATCGGCCCCGACCGCTACCCGTACAAGATGAACAGCGTGACGCTGGACGGGGAGAAGCGGCTGCCCTATTCGCACCGCGACAACGACGTGATCGTCGAGCTCCCGCGGACGTTGCAGCCCGGCGAGAGCATCGACATTCACTTCAGCGTCTCGGGCGACCTGCTGTACCGTCCCGGCGGCGACAACTTCTGGTGGCTGCCGATCGCGGAGTGGCTGCCGATCTCGGAACGGATGGACGAGCAGGCTTTCACGTACCACGCGGTGGTCAAGGTCGCGAAGCCGTTCACGCCGTTCTCCAACGGTACGATCGTCCGGCGCTGGCAGGAAGAGAAGCTGGACTGCGCCGAGTTCCGGATGGACAAGCCGATCCAGTTCCCCGTGGTCCTGGCCGGCAAGTACAAGACGTACACGCACGAACACGTAGGCGTGACCGTCCACGTGTCGAGCTACGCGTTCAACAAACCCGCGGCGATGAAGAAGATCGCCAACAACGTCCACTCGCTGCTCGGGTTCTATCGCAAGTTCCTCGGCGACTATCCGTTCGAGGAGCTGCACGTCATCGAGATCAACGCCTACGGCTTCGGCATCGCTCCGCCCGGCATCATCTTTCTCACGCGGGAGGCGTTCGAGTCGGTGCTGACGGCGCGCGGCTGGACGTCGGGTCTCAATCGCCGGTTCGCGCACGAGGTGGCCCACACCTGGTGGGGCCACGTGGCCAAGATGTCGAGCGACGAGGAGCAGTGGCTCTCCGAGTCGACTGCCGAGTACTTCTCCGCGTTCGCCATGGGCCAGCTGTGGCGCAAGCGAGAGTTCGATGAGGCAATGACCGAGTGGAAGCGGCAGAGCCGTGACGTGGGTCGCCTGGGTTCGATCTATCTCGCCAACCGGCTGAGCGGGGAGGGAGCGTTCTGGACCCGGACCGACCTGCTGTATGCGAAGGGGCCGCTCGTGCTGCACGCGCTGCGTCAGGAACTGGGCGATCAGAAGTTCTTCACGCTGATGAAGAGCTACCTGACCAACTACGATTTCAAGCATGTCGAGACGCGCAACTTCATCGGCATGGCCGGCTGGGTCGCCGACCGCGACCTCGCCCCGTGGTTCGAGCGGTACGTCCTCGGAACGGAGTGGCCGGAGTAGGCGGGGGCGTCCCCGTTGCCCCTTCGTTCCGAATCGTGCGCCTTGCGCAACGCTCGGAGTCAACGGACACAGCTGGGGTGTTCTGTGTCTTGATTTCCCGTTGTCTCCACGGTATAACTGCGTCCAACGGAGGCTCCATGATTCGAGTTCTGTGTGTCTCGCTCGGCCTGATTCTCGTGCTCGCAGTTCCGGGCTCGTCCGTTGCCTCGGACGACGTGTACTCGATGGCGGCTCAATGCGAGACCGGACCCGACACGGACGGCGACGGGGTCCCCGACGCGTGCGACCCGGTGCCGGATGGTCTATTGCAGGTCGCGCTGCAGGCGCCGGAGTTTCTGCTCGTCGACCGGGCGAACACCGTTTCCTACGAACTCCGGCTCGACGGCGCGGTCGCCGACGAACTTACCGGGATCCGCGCGACGCTGACGCTGGACGGATCGGCCACCTTCGGGGCCACGGCGAGCCAGGGAGCGCTCGTCTCCGGGGGGGGAACCGGCGCCGTGCTGATCGAGTTTGTCGACGGGCTCGTCACACTCGACGTGACCGATTCGGTCCCGGAGTCCGTGAGTTTCGACGTCGTGGATTCCGAGAGCGTCGGGTTGGTCTTCCAGCCGGGCATCGTCGAGGAGTTCGAGGAGGACAACGGAGGTCTGTTCCGCATCGGACCGGACAACCTCTGGCGCCACGGCATTCCGACCTCGGGGCCCGGTGCGGCATGGTCGGGAGAGCGGCTGTGGGCCACGAACCTGAACGGAGTCGTGCCGAACGACGTCGACACCCTCGTGACCCCGATTCACTTCATCGCCGGGTCGGGCGCGTTTGCCCAGTTTCGCAGCTACCTGGGCGACGTCAACGCGAACTGCTGCAACACGGCGCAGTTTCGCGTGTCGAACAATGGCGGGGCGACCTGGGTCGTTCTCGGCACGCAGACCGGGCAGTCCGACGAATTCGAGCTGAGATACCACGACCTGTCGGCGTTTGCCGGGCAGAGCGTACGTTTCTCGTTCACGTTCTCCGCCTTGCTCAGCGGAACGACCGGCTGGTACATCGACGACTTCGAGATCGGCTCGTCGGTCGCGAGCATCCCTTTTCTCGATCCGTTGTCGGACGACGACGGCGACGGGTTGACGCTGGAGCAGGAGATCGCCCTCGGGACGGACCCTGCCGACGCCGACACGGACGACGACTTCGTCTTCGATCAGGACGACAACTGTCCGCTGATTCACAATTCGACGCAGTCCGACGAAGTGCATCCGGGTCAGGGGGGGGACGCGTGCGACGACCCGGACGGCGACGGCGTGTTCGACGGCTCGGACAACTGTCCGGACACGGCGAACCCCGATCAGTCGGACGCCGATGATGACGGGATCGGAGACGCGTGCGACAGCGTGCCGTTCGCCGTGTTCGCCCGCGTGGTCGCCCCCGAGGCGGTCGCTGCCGGCCTTCCGACGGGTGTGACCTATCGGATCGAGGACGAGGCGGGCGCATTGTTGTCCGAGGTCGAGGGCATCCGAACCACGTTGACGCTGAGCGGAAACGCGATCTTCGGCGCTTCGGCCTCGGTGGGCGATCTGCTCGAGGGCGCCGGTACGAATCGGGCGCTGGTCGAGTTCGTCGGCGGTCTCGTCGTGCTGGACCTGAGCGACGATCTCTCCGAGCAGGTTCATCTGGGCATCGACGACACGGAGAGTGTCGGCATCCATCTCCGATCGCGAGAGATCTTCGAGGATTTCGAAGGCGACGGCGGTGGGTTCAGGCACGGCGGTGTGAACGACGTGTGGGAGTACGGTGTTCCGACCTCGGGGCCGGGGACTGCCTATTCCGGCGACAAGCTATGGGCCACGAACCTGGACGGCGACTACGTCACTTCCTCCGACATGTGGCTCGAGACCCACGAGCTCGTGCTGCTGGAGGGCGAGCGGCCCATCCTGAGCTTTTTCCACTGGCTGCGCATCGTCGGCGGCTCTCAGGCACGAGTCGAGATTTTCGGTGACGACGGGCTCTGGCATCACATCGCCTCGGTTTCGTACTACCCGGGGTTCAGGGAGAGCGCCTACGACCTGACCTCGTGGATCGGATCCCCCATTCGCGTTCGATTCCGCCTGATGGGGCTCGGCGGAAGCGTGGACGACGGCTGGTATCTCGATGACTTCAGCATCAGCGGCGTACAACCCTCGATGCGGGTTTTCGACCCCGATGCGGACGACGACGGCGACGGCTTGACGAACGGCGAAGAGCTCGCACTCGGTCTCGATCCGAACGATCCGGACTCCGACAACGACTCGATTCTCGACGGGCAGGACAACTGTCCGACGGTGCCCAACCCGTCGCAGGTCGACCTGCGACCGGCAAACGGTGTCGGCGACGCGTGTGAGGACACCGACGAGGACCAGATATCGAATCTGCTGGACAACTGTCCCTTCGTGGCGAACACCGACCAGGCCGACGGCGATGACGACGGCGCGGGCGACGTGTGCGACGCGTTCCCGACGTTCTCGCTTCGCGTCCGACCGATCGCACCCGCCGTTGCTCTCTCGGGACAGGCGACCCCGGTCGTTTACGTCCTGGAGGACCAGACGCGCGCACTCCGCGACGATCTCTCCGGTATCCGAGTCACGCTTGCGCTCGACGGTGCCGCGACCTTTGGCCAGTCGGCCACGGAGGGCCTGCTGATCGAGGGCGGAGGCACGTCGACCGTCGTCGTCGAGTTCGTCGAGGGGCGCGTCGGCCTGGAGATCATCGGCAGCGGTACCGGAGCCGTCGTGCTGCGGGGCCTCGACCACGCGGGGTACGGCATCTCCATGGTCGATGAGTGGTACGAGGACTTCGAACTCGACGACGGTGGCTTCACGCACCACGGAACCAAGGACACCTGGGAGTGGGGCGTGCCGACGTCCGGTCCCGGGGAGGCCTACTCGGGCACGCGGGTGTGGGGCACGAACGTCGACGGCCCGTTCCTGGGCTCGACCGACTATCTCGTCACTCCGACGATCTCCCTGCCCGCGGACACGCAGCCGACGCTGGAGTACCGCAGCTGGCTCGATATGAGCGTCTCGCCGCGCGTGGAAGCGTCGATCGGCGACAGCGACACCTGGACAAGGCTGGAGTACGTGCCCTGGGGCGCCGAGTATCGACTGCGCGAGATCGATCTCGACGAATACCTCGGGCAGGACGTCCGCTTCCGTTTCCGCATCTCTGCGGGCCCGTCCCCCGCCAGGGGCGGGTGGTACATCGACGACGTCGCCGTCTCGGAAATCCCCGCCTCGATTCGGTTCTTCGCGCCCGACGATGATTCCGATGCGGACGGGATGATCGCGGAGGACGAGCTCTCGGCGGGAACCGATCCGACCGTTTCCGACACGGACGGCGACACGATCCCGGACGGCGCGGACAACTGTCCGTTGGTGTCCAACGCATCCCAGCGAGACGACGTTCATCCGGGCGGCCCGGGCGACGCGTGCTCGGACCCCGACGGGGACGCCGTCGTGGACCTCCACGACAACTGTCCCGACGACCCCAACCCGGATCAGGCCAACCGGGACGGGGACCGTTACGGGGATGCGTGCGACGGATACCCGGACCGTGACCTGTACGTGTTGCCGGAGGCGCTGCGATTCGCGGCGGCGGACGTGCCGCTGTCGGTTCGTTTCCAACTCGTGAACCGGCTACGCGAGGTGCAAGACGACGTCGTCGGCG
This sequence comes from bacterium, assembly GCA_024226515.1. Lineage (GTDB taxonomy): Bacteria > Acidobacteriota > Polarisedimenticolia > Polarisedimenticolales > Polarisedimenticolaceae > JAAELQ01. The sequence goes on along the minus strand of JAAELQ010000218.1, from coordinate 39,824 downwards.
TGAGGGCTACCCTCACCGTGAGCGGTTCCGCGATCTTCGGTGCGCAGGCCTCGTCCGGCGTGCTCGTCGACGGAGGTGGAACCGGTCGCGCGTTGGTCGAGTTCGTGGACGGTGCGGTCACGCTGACGATCTCCAATGCCGTCGCCGAGACGATCCGACTCGACTGCGACGACTCCGAGGCGCTCGGCATCGCGATCTCGGACTTCGTCTACGAGGACTTCGAGACGCGAGACGGTGGCTTCGAGGTGACCTCCGACTCCGGCAGCTGGGTGCGCACGGTCCCGGTGAACGGCCCCGCGGCAGCTCACTCCGGTATTCGCCTGTGGGCGACCGAGCGCGAGAACATCAACAACTCGTCCCTCAAGACCACGTTGACCTCCGGCGCTTACCGACTGCCGAGCGGGTCCACGCCGCGTCTCGAGTTCTACAGCTGGTTCAACGGCGGGTGGTCCTACGGTCACGAGGGCCGTGTCTCGATCACGTCCGACGACGGACTCACCTGGCACCATCTCGAACATCTCGAGGAATTCAGGGGCGGATTCGAGAAGCTCGCCTACGATCTCGGGGACTACGCCGGTTCCCCGGTGCGGGTGAGGTTCTACATCGACGGTTACGATCGGGCCCCGGGTTGGTTCGTCGACGACTTCGCGATTCGCGGGCTGCCGCACGACGTTCGCTTCGGCGACCCTCTGGACGACAGTGACGGCGACGGCCTGACCGACGCCATCGAGGCGGAGGTGGGAACGCGGATCGACGACCCGGACAGCGACGGCGACGGAGTCGTCGACGGCACGGACAACTGCCCGTTCATCCCGAACCCCGATCAGGCCGACGACGTGCATCCCAACTCGACCGGAGACGCTTGCGAGGATCCGGACGGCGACGGAGTGCGCGACGCGTGGGACACCTGCCCCGACCTGCCGAACGCCGGGGACCGGGACAGCGACCACGATGGCGTCGGGAACGAGTGCGACCGATTCCCGAGCGATCGGTTGACCGTTCTGATCCAGGCCCCGCGGTATGGCGCGGTGGGCTCGCCGGCCGGCGTCGAGTGTTTGCTCCTCGACAGGTACGAGCGCCTTGTTTCGGACGTCTCCGGTGTGCGCGCCACGCTTCACCTCGGAGGAGGCGCGTGGTTCGGCGACTCCGCCGAGGAGGGCGTTCTCGTCTCCGGTACGGGCACCGCGCAGGCGCTGGTCGAGTTCGTCGACGGCCGCGTCGTCGTGCCGATCGTCACCGCCAGCGCCGAGACGGTGGGGATCGTCGGCGAGGACACCGAACGGGTCGGGTTCGAGTCGTATGCCGTGCTGCGCGCCGACTTCGAGGCGGACTCGGGTGGGTTCTCTCGCGCGGGAGCGGCTGACTCGTGGCGGCGCGGGCAACCTGTGCTGGGACCCGGCGCCGCTCTTTCGGGTGTCAATGTCTGGGGCACCAGCCTGAACGACCCGTACGTGCCCGACAGCGTGCAGACGCTGGTGAGCTCGCCGATCACCCTGTTGCCCGATCCGGTCGTCTACGTCAGATTCGAGCACTGGTTCTCCCGCACGCACCCCGCCGTGGGACGGTTCGAGATCTCGGACGACGCGGGCGAGACATGGGTCGAGCTGGATGCGTTCGGTGGTTCCACCGGCGGGAACTACCGTTCGGTCCGTGAACGACTGGTCGACTACGTGGGTCGCACCGTGCAGTTCCGCTTCGTGCTGACGATCGGCCCGGCGCCCGCCCTGTGGATCATCGACGACTTCCGCATCGACCGGGTCCAGGCGCAGACGATCTTCCTCGACGGCACGCTCGACCCGGACTCGGACGGGATCGAGACTCTTGCGGAGACCATCGCCGGAACCGATCCGTTCGCGCCGGATTCCGATATCGACGGGCTCGCGGACGACCTCGACAACTGCCCGCTCGTGCACAACCCGGGACAGGAGGACGACGCGGCTCCGGGTGGTCCTGGCGACGCCTGCGAGGACGCCGACGCCGATGGCGTCGTCGATACCGGCGATAACTGTATCGGCGCGTCGAACGCCGCTCAGGTCGACACCGACAGCGACGGCCTGGGGGATGCTTGCGATCCTCACCCCGAGCAGCGCCTCGTCGTCCGGTCCGTCGCGCCGTTGTTCGCGACGACCGATGCTCCCGCGTCGATCGAGTACCGGCTGGGATCCGCGGACGGTTCGCCTGTCGACGATCTTGCGGGCGTCCGCGCGACGCTGACGCTGACCGGTGCGGCGGTGTTCGGACCTGCCGAGCACGGAGTGCTGATCGACGGGGAGGGGACATCGAGAGCCGTGGTCGAGTTCGTCGACGGCCTCGTGGTTGTGGAAGTTCACGACTCCCAGCGGGAGATCGTCGAGCTGGGCGTCGAGGACACGGAGGTCGTCGGCATCGAGATGCGCGACGAGTGGGCGACCGATCTGGAGGCGGGCGACGGCGGGCTGACGGTCGACGGCGACAGCGGAGTCTGGGAGCCGGCGCAGGTGTCGGGATCGCACTCGCGAATCTGGCTCACCGAGGGAGACGAGGGGACGGCGTCGCTGGTCAGTCCAGTGTTCGAGTTGCACCCCGATCGTCAGCCGAGTCTCCAGTTCGACAGCCATATCGGCGGCGGATACGACGTGCGGGTGTTTGTGGATCTGTCCTCCGATCTCGGGACGACGTGGACCACGCTGCAGGAGGTCGATAGTTACCACTCCTGGACCCGGTTGGAGTACGACCTGGCGGCGTACGCCGGCGAGCCGCTGCGCTTCCGGTTGCGCTACCTCGCGGAGCGGGCCAACTCGAGACGGTGGTACGTCGACAACCTCGCCGTACTGGACCTTCCGGCCCACGTGCGCTTCGTCGATCCGACCGAGGACTCGGACATGGACGGCCTGGTCGCCGCGGCGGAAATCGAGCGTGGCTCGGACCCGCGCCGGGCCGACACCGACTTCGACGGTGTTCCGGACGCGATCGACATCTGCCCCGGCGCCCCGGATCCGCGGCAGGGCGACCACGTGCACCCCGGCGGCGGCGGTGACGCGTGCGACGACCCGGATGCCGACGCGGTTGCCGACGGCTCGGACAACTGTCCCGACATCGCGAATCCAATTCAAGAAGATACGGACCACGACTTGCTGGGAGATGCGTGCGACCCGTATCCCGAGCTTGCCATGGTCGTCGTTCCCTCCGGCCCCGACGCCGCTCTGTACGGAGCGACCGAGACGTTGAGCTACACGCTTTCGACGCGCGAGGGCGCATCGCTTGCGGAGATGGAGGGAATCCGAGTCACGCTGACACTCGACGGCGGCGCCTACTTCGGCTCGTCGGCGTCGGAGGGGAACCTGCTCGAGGGCGGTGGGACGAACCGCGTTCTGGTGGAGTTCGTCGCCGGTCGCGTGAGTCTCCCCGCGACGTTCCCGGAGATCGCGACCGTCTCGCTGGCGGGCGAGGACAGCGCGGGCGTCGGACTCGTCGTCGTCGAGCACTTCTCCGAGGGCTTCGACTCGGAGGAGAACAGTTTCGAGTCGACCGGCCACATCGATGCGTGGCAATGGGGTGTGCTCGAGGCGCTGCCGTTCCCCGTCTCCGACGAGTCCGGGCCGTTGTGGGGAACGAATCTCATCGGCCTCTACCCGGCGAACGCCGACAGTCGACTCGTCGGGCCGCCGATCACGTTACCCGCCGACTCGCGACCGTCCCTGCGCTACTGGGATAGTTCCTACTTCGAGGACAGCGGGGATCGCGGGTTCGTCGAGGTCGAGCGCAACGGCGACGGCGAGTGGGTCGGTCTGCGAAGCGTCTCGGGGTATCCGCCCTGGAGGGAGCAGACGATCGACCTGAGCGACTTCGCGGGGTCGATGATCCGGCTCCGGTTCCGCTTCAAGTCGAACGGATCGCGTCAGGACCTGGGTTGGTACGTGGACGAGGTGCGCGTCTCCGACGTCGGGCAGACGGTCCTCGTCGTGGACGGAGACGCCGACGATGACGGAGATGGGTTGACCAACTCCGAGGAGATTGCGCTGGGGACCGACCCGGGCTCGACCGACACCGATGGCGACTCCGAGCCGGACAGCCTGGACAACTGCCCGCTGGTCTTCAACCTTGGCCAGACGGACATCATCCGCCCCGGAGGCGCGGGCGACGCCTGCGAGGATCCCGACGAGGACGGACTGCCGGACGAGATCGACAACTGCATCGACGACGCGAACCCGGACCAGCTCGACACGGACGGCGACGCGGTGGGCGAGGCCTGCGATCCCTATCCGGACACGATCCTGTTCATCGAGAGCGAGCTGCCCCCGATCGCGTCGTACGGCACGACGGTCGATCTGGAGCTGCGCTTGATGGACAGCCACGCACAGCACAGGATCGATCTGACCGGTGTTCGCTTCCAGCTTTCGCTGGAGGAGGCGAACGCGACGTTCGATACGGTCGCCTCTCAGGGGCTGTTGATCGAGGGCGGTGCAACGGATCGGGCGGTGGTCGAGTTTGTCGATGGTCTCGTAACGATCGGAGTGACCGGGTTGCCGCCTACGTTCCCGTTGGGTTACCCGGAACACCTCGTCGTTCGTGGGACCGATGTGTTCCGCATCGGTGCGACGCTCGGTGGCCTCTTCGTTCCGTTCACGCGGGGACCGGGCGGCTTCGTGCCGGAGAGCGACGACAGCGTCTGGCGGCACGGTCACGCCGTGCTGAACGATCCATTCGTTTCGTGGGACCAGCCTGCCTGGACGACGGGCCTGGACGACGATTGTCCTGCGAACCGTGACGAACGACTGGTCAGCCCGCCGTACTACGTCTGGAACGATCCCGGGGCGCGAGTGGCCTGGTCCGGCAGCGGCGAGTTCGCGGACGGTGATCAGGCGCTGATCGAGATCTCGAGTGACGGTGGGCGAACGTGGGAGCACCTGTCTGCGTCCCCGCTCTACGTACACGTCGCGTATGCACCGATCGGCGAGTTCGCGGGTTCCTCGGTCCGTTTCGCGCTGCGATTCCTCAGCGGTCCGTTCGGCGGGGCGCAGGGGTGGCTAGCGGCCAGTTTCGGTTTGACCGGGAACACACCGGCGATCTCCTTGATCGACGGCGAACGCGACGACGACAACGACGGTCTCACGAACCAGGAGGAGATCGAGCTGGGAACGCACCTGGGTCGGCGCGATACCGACTTCGACGGCGTGTGGGACCCGCATGACAACTGCCCCCTGCACCGGAACGCGGACCAGGCCGACGAAGTGACGCCGGGAGGACCCGGCGACGTCTGCGACGATCTGGACGACGACGGGGCCGTCGACTCCGTCGACAATTGCCCCGCCGACCCCAACCCGCAACAGGCAGACACGGACGACGACGGCACCGGCGACGTGTGCGATGTCGTGCCCCACGAATTGATCGCGATCCGTGTCGTCGCGCCGGATGTCGCCGGCATCGACGGGAACACGGTCGTCGCTTACCACCTGGTTTCCCTGGACGGAACGACCCCGCTGATTCTGGACGGTGTCCGCGTCACGTTGACCCTCGACGGCGCCGCGACGTTCGGGATGGAGGCCTCAAAGGGGACGTTGCTCGACGGAGGCGGCACCAACCGCGTCCTCGCCGAGTTTGCCGAAGGAGAGATCGCGATTCACGTCTCGTCGCCCGAATCCGGAACCGTCAACCTCGAGATCGAGGACACGGAGGGCGTCGGCGTGCGGACTCCGCAGGAGTACTTCGAGGATTTCGAGGCGGACGACGGCGGTTACACGGCCGAGACCTCGTTCGAGTTCGGTTCTCCGCCCGAGGTGCAGGGGGCCGTGGCCGAGAGCACTGCGCCGCCGGTAACGTTGGAGCGGTCTGCGCCGGAGCCGGCGGTCGATCCGTCCCAGGTCTGGGAGTGGGGTTTCCCGGCAGTCGGGCCGGAACCATATGACCTCGACAAGGTGTGGGGTACGGACCTCAACGACGACTATCCCGAGAACGCTGACGCGAGACTGATCTCGCCGCCGCTTCACCTGTCTCCGTTCGGCGAACCATCGGTGCGATACGACTTCTGGCTACACAAGGAGTCGGCAGACGATGTGGCGTTCGTCGAGCTCTCCGATGACGACGGACGTAGTTGGACGCCATTGCGTGTCCTGCGCGAACATTCGGAGGGACCGTTCGGTTGGTACCGGACCGCTCTCGACCTCGGCAGCTATGCCGGGAAGACGGTCCGGATACGCTGGCGCCTCGTAAGCGACCAGATCACGAGCTATCCGGGCTGGTACATCGATGACGTCGAGATCTTCTGCCCGTCCAGTTCGATCGAGTTCGTCGACCTGACCGGCGATCGCGACGCGGACGGGCTGACCGGCGAACAGGAGCTGCAGCTCGGGACGGACCCCGAACATCCCGACACCGACCGGGACCTCGTTGCCGACGCGAGCGACAACTGTCCGCTGGTGCCGAATCCGGAGCAACTGGACGAGGTCCACGTGAATGGAATCGGTGACGCGTGCGACGATCCGGACGCCGACGGGGTTCCGGACCGGCTCGACAACTGTCCGGATCACGCCAACCCGGGCCAGGTGGACGTGGACACCGACGGGCTCGGCGATGTCTGCGACGCGTTTCCGGAGCACGTCCTGCGTGTCCTTCCGATCGCGCCGGAGAACGCCATCGCAGCGGAACCGATCACGGTCGTGTACGAGTTGACCGGATACTACGGCTCGCGACTCACGGACGTCGTGGGAGCGCGGGCCACGTTGACTGTCGATCCACCGGCGGTCTTCGCCGAGAGCGCGAATCAGGGTCTCCTCGTCAGCGGCGCCGGGACGGATCGCGTCGTGGTCGAGTTCATCGACGGGCGAGTGTCGATCGACGTGCTCGCTCCGAGCGCGGGCCTGATCGGGCTCGGCGTCGAGGACTCGGAACGGATCGGGATCCGCCTGGCGGACGCCGCGTTGAACCGGATCGAGGACTTCGAGTCGGGCGGCGGCGGCTTCTCTCACGGCCGTGCGGAGAGCAGTTGGCAGTACGGCATGCCCCGCTATCGGCCGGCGCACGCCCGATCGGGGCAGCACGCCTGGGGCACGAACCTGCACGGCGAGTACCGCAACGGAGAGGACACGATGCTGGTCTCGCCGTTGATCGGCTTGGCTCCGTCGGGATCTCCGCAACTCGAATTCTGGGCCTGGTACGCGCTCGAGTTCGGATTCGACAGCCTGACGGTACGGCTGTCGACCGATCTCGGCGCGACGTGGCACGCGTTGGAATCGTGGACCGGCATCGAGGGCGACGGTCAGTCGATCGAGTACGTGTCCCATGAGCTGGACCTGAGCGCGTATCGCGGCCAGGACGTGTTGATCGGCTTCCGGCTGAGCTCTGACGGGTCGATCACCGAGGCGGGCTGGACGATGGACGACTTCGGAATCCACGGCCGGGGGACCGTGATCCGGATCCTCGATTCGGCGGCCGATTTCGACGGCGACGGAGAGACGAACGGCGCCGAGCTTGCCGCCGGCACGGACCCGGTGGCGTCCGACGTCGATCGGGACGGGATTCCGGATGCGCACGACAACTGCTTGCGCCTGCGTAATGCGGACCAGCGCGACGCGGTGCACCCCGGTGGTCCCGGCGACGCCTGTGACGATCCGGACGGCGACGGTGTCGCCGACCTCGACGACAACTGTCCTGACACGGCCAACGCGGGCCAGACGGACGACGTGCATCCCGGAGGCGGTGGCGATGCCTGCGACGATCCGGACGCGGACGGCCTGTTCGATCTCTCGGATAACTGTGCCGACCTGCCGAACCCGGACCAGGGCGACCTCGACGGCGACGGCGTGGGCGACGCGTGCGACGTCTGTACGTCGATCGCGAATCCGCAGCAGGGCAATTCGATGGTCTGCCTGAGTGTGACGCCGGGACTCGGCGAGTGCGCGCGAGCGCAGCTTGCCTCGTTCGACGGTGATCTGCAGGGCGAGGTGCGCGCCGTCGAGGTCGACTACGTACTGCCGACATCGATCGCGTTCGAGTTCCTCGGCACGTCGTGTGACGCACCAGACGCCGTGACCTTCTATCTGAACGGGACGCGCGTGGCCCGAGAGACGGTGGACCCGTTGAGGGCGTGCGCGGAGCGGAACGAGCGGCACGTCGCGATCGTCGAGGACGACGAGCTGATCGCTTCGCTGTGGAACTCGGGCGGCGACAACCGCTTCGCCGTCGAGAAGCGAGGGGGTGGGAGCCACGTCTCGCGTACGATCGTGCGTCTCGCCCGTGGCGAGCTCGAGCGAACGCTCTGCGTCCAGGGAAACTGCAGGTTCGTGGAGAATTCTGATCCGACCGAAGAACGACTGTTGCCTTTCTTCGTGGAGAGAACCGTGGCCGATCCGCTCTATATCGAGCGCGTGGTGAGCTCGGTGCCCTGGAGCGATACGACCCCGGATGCCGTGCTCGATCTGGCGCGGCTGCCGAGCGGCCCGTCCCGCATCTGCGCGGCCGTGCCCATGGTGAAGGGGCTCTATGGGACCGCCTGGGGCGATACCGTTGTGAGGCTGGATCTGGGGACGGGATCCGTCACCGAGGTGTTCTCGGCCGACGTGGACGTCTCGCGCGGCCTCGATCACGATCCCCTGACGGATCGTCTGTTCGCGTCATCCGACGGGACGCGGATCGTGCAGCTTCACCTGCCGAGTGGCGAAACCGCCGTGGAGACGGTTCACCTCGCACGGACCCTCGACGCGCTCGAGCACGTCGGTGAGACCCTGTACGCGGCAAGGACCGAGTTGAGCGGCCACTCGGAACTCGTGATCCTGCACCCGCTCGAGGGGCGCTTCACGAGCGTCGGACCGATGGCGCCTCAGCGTATCTCGGGCATGGCCTACGACAGTCGCAGCGAGACGATGTACGCCGTGGGCGGCTACGGCTGGCCCCACTACTATGACCCCAGTTCGCTCTACGTCGTTGACCTCGCGACGGGGGAGATGGCGCTCGTGGGGCCGCTGGACTTCTCCGCGTACTCGCTGCAGTTCGATTCGGACGGGCAGTTGTACGCCTCGGGCGGGGTCCGCGAGATCTATCGTATCGATCCGGCCACGGCCGAGACGACGCTCGTCACCACGCTCGACAGCGGCGTCGATGGCCTGACGCTGATCGACGGCGGGTTCGCGACGGAATGCGTCGACTTCGTCAAGACGGTCGAGCGATACATCGCGATCAACGACGCCGAGTGCTCGTTGCCAAGGAGGGGGGAGCGAGCGGTCCCGGATCGACATGCGATGTCGGAACGCTTCGGGGCCGGGCCCTAGAAGCCGGTCCGAGCGGAAGCAACAGGACCGCGACGGTACGCACTCGGGACGGCGTGGTTCGAGTACGCAGAATCCTGAACCAAAAAAAGGAGGCGGGAGCGGCATCGCGCCGGCTCCCGCCTCGGTTACACGGAGGAAGGTCGTTCCGGTGAGCCCGCCCTCAGGGGCAGGGCGCGTCCAGCGGCCGCGCGTCACCCGAGCTGCTCGCGCCCGGCGCGCTCTCGCCGCACGGGTCCTTGACGGTGCTCAGGAAGTAGTAGCCCGTGCCGGACGCCGGGGTCGCGTTGTCCGTCGCGGACGGCGTCGCCAGCGACTCGTCGTGGCACGCGTGGTCGTAGGTCCACGAGCCGGCGTCGAAGTTGCCGCGATACAGCGCGTACGGCCCGTCCACGCTCGGGTCCGCGTCCCACTCGATCGAGGACTTGCTGTGGAAGCGCAGGTTCTCGGTCAGGTCGTCGCCCATCGACGTCCCGCCCTCGGCGTTGCAGTCGTCGAAGCCGAGCATCTCGCACGTGTCGTCCGGCAGGCGGCAGCCGTGGTGGATCGGCGCGCAGGCGTCGCCGACGCCGTCCGGATCGGCCGGGAAGGTGTCCTCCTGGCCCGGGTTGAACGCGTCGGGACAGTTGTCGCACGCGTTACCCTCAACGTCCGCGTCGTCGTCCCGCTGCTCGGGGTTCCACGTCGTCGGGCAGTTGTCCAGCGCGTCCTCGACGCCGTCGAGGTCGATGTCGGCCACGTCGGCCAGCGGCACGACGAGGTCCTCGCCGGACAGCGGGTCGCTGAAGCTGACCAGCGCCGCGGGGATGAACTTGTCGCCCGCGCGCGTGTAGACGAGCTGCGCCTCGACCTCGATCGCCGCGCCGAGCTCGGCATCCCACATGTGGTCCGCGACCTCGTCCAGCACGCTCTGGCGGCTGCGCAGCACTAGGCCGGATTCGAGCTCGAAGCGCGGCCAGCGGGCCGACAGTCGAGCGATCTCACCGTTGTTCGAGACGGCGCCGCGCACCTGCGACCCGAAGACCGGCAGTCCGTTGACGAAGCGGTCGATCGTCAGCCAGCGCTCGAGCTCGAGCTGCTCGTCGCCGTCGGGCGACGGGTTCGCGGCGTCGTAGCCGCGTCCGCCCAGCGTGTCGACGCGCATTCCGCCGCCCGTCGGGTCGAGCTCCGAGGAGGGCAGACCGAGCTGCGACGCCGCGTTGAAGACCATCGTTTGCGTGGCGGACTCGCTCCAGGCGCGCGGGATGTCGTTGTCGTAGTCGAACTGGCGCGAGCGATTGACGAAGCGCAGGTGCCCCTCGTCGGTGTCGATCTTGATGATCTTCGTGTCGGCGATGTCGGTCGCGACCGTCTTGGCGCCTTCGACGACGATGTTCTCCGGCGTGGTGTCGCCCAGCGCCGCGGCGATGTCCGCGACGCTCGCCGCGGCGATCCAGTCGGAGCCGGTCGGGGCGACCAGGATCGACGGGTCCCACGTCGGCAGCGCGCCGTCGAGCTGCAGCAGATACGTCGAGCGCGTCGCCACGGTGCGGTCCAGGTCCTCGAGGCCCGGCTCACCCGGGCCACCGGTGCCGCCCGAACCGGAGTTCCCGGAGGCCGCTCCGTTGCGCGCGAAGTCGAACAGGTCGTCGACGCCGCCCTGGGCCTGCGCGCTCGGCTGCTCGTCGATCGAGCTGGGCAGCGGTCCCTTGTCCTTCGGGTTGCAGCCCAGGATGTAGGTCAGCGCAAACCACTGCGGGGGACTCGGGTCCGAGTAGACGTTGTTGTAGCGCTCGTGGTTGACACGCGACCAGGCGTTCGAGTTGCTGTGGCCGGCGACCATCGACACCGGACACATGTTCACACTGTGTGCGCGGTACTTGTAGAGGTTGTCGACCCACGAGATGGCCATGCCGGTGTTGAACCCGTCGTCGCTGAACTCGCGGTAACGCCAGTTGTAGGCGGTGGAGATCCACATGATGCCGTGGAAACCCTGGATCTGGTGCAGCCCGTGGAAGCTGTCGGCCCAGTCGACCCAGTCGTCGGAGTCCATGCTGAAGCACGACGACATGTGCAGGAACTCCATATCCTGGTTGCCGAGCTTCATCTCCTGTTGCACGGCGTAGCAGTCGCCGTCACCCGCCTCGTCGACGCGCATCTTCCCGTACCAACGGCTGTTCCAGTTGCCGCCGTGTGTCGCGATGAAAGTCGCGTCGGGCTCGTCGACGCGGTCGTCCCAATCGTCTCGGCCCCAGCTCTGCTCGTCGTCGTCGATGAAATCGCTGTCGACGATCGATCCGTTCTTGTAAAAGCCGTCGCGGGCCCACTCGGCCGAGCCGTGCTCGCTGTAGCTGGTCACGTCATCGTACCAGGCCTTGACCATGTTGTCCCAGGCGCTGCGGTTGCTGCTGTCGCAGCTGGAGTTCCACTTCGTGATGACGCGGACCAGGGCGCCGCGTTCGCTCCACGAGGGAGTCACGGCGTGGGCCATGGAAGCGCTCAGCAACACGAGACAGACCCAGGCGATGAATTTCCTGTCGTTCCTTCCGTACATGGTTTCCTCCGTGTGGCGGGATTGTTCTCGCCCGCTCAGGGGAAAGGACCGGGCCGGCGGTGACGTATTACAGCCTTTCTTGCCGGCCCCGATTCCTTGGATTCTCGGCCTTCAACGGCGCGGCGGGGTGTAGTAACGTCGGGCTGAGCCATGACGAAGACGATCCTGGTCCGGGTGGTTGCGGTGATCGGCGCGCTGATCAGCGTGGCCGTCTGCGTCCATGGGGCCACGCTGGTGCACGATGCGGTGGCGCTCGAATGGTCGACCGGAGAGGCGGACGCGGGAGAGTCCGTCGTCCTGCAACTGGAGGCCGCGAAGCGGCCGGCGTGGACCGGGGCGGGCTTGCTGGTCGTGGGCCTGCTCGGCCTGGCCCTGGCGCTCGGCAACGTTCCACTGTCCGGGCCGTCCGAGCTCGACGGCCCGCCGCTGGCGGCCGAACGCTTGCCCAACGGTCGACGCAAGCTCTCCCGCGACCTCGAGTTGTGCGTCTCGGGCGAGAAGCTGACGATTCCCGAGGGCACGAAGACCGACTTCAGCTCGATCCCCCCCTTCGCCCGCGCGCTGGTTCGTTGGTCTCGCGTCGACGTCGCCGGTGTGGTGCACGACTTCCTGTACCAGACGGGAGGGCGGTCGCGCTGGAGCGCCGATCTGATCTGGTTCAAGGTGGCGATCTCGGGAGACCACCGAGCCAACTTGCTGCAGGCGGGCATCGCCTGGCTGGGCCTGGTCCTCGGCGCCTGGTGGGTCTGGTACGGCTACCGTTGGGGCTGGCGCAAGGTTCCCTGATCCGGCACGGATCCGCCGGGGTACAATCCGGCGCAGGTCGCAATGCGTGGAGGGGCCTCCGTGGACGCGCCGACCCAGAATAGCCGTTGGTGGCCGTTGTGGATCGGCCTGCTGTGCCTTGGCCTGCTCGCTCCGTTCTCGGCGAAGGCGGTGCACGTCGACGACCCGTTGTTCCTGCGAACGGCGCAACGGATCGCCGAGGCGCCCGGAGATTTCTTCGGCTTCGAGATCAACTGGTTCGGCGTGCCGCAGCCGATGTCCGAGGTGATGAGCAACCCTCCGGGCTTCGCGTACTTCCTCGCCGGCTGGGGCTCGGTGTTCGGCTGGTCCGAGGCCGCGTTGCACTGGGGCGCGTTCCTGTGGGCGGCCGTCGCGGCCGTCGGGGTTCATCGACTGGCCCGACATCTGTGCCCGCGAGCGGAGGAGGCGGCCCTGATCGCCGTCTGCTCGCCGGTATTCCTGCTCACGGCAACGACGTTGATGTGCGACACGATGATGCTCGCCTGCTGGACCTGGGCGATCGCGCTGTGGGTCGAGGGCCTGCAGCAACACCGGCCGAAGCGTCTGGTCGGCGCCGCGCTTCTGATCGTGCTGGGCGCCCTGACCAAGTACTTCGCGATCAGCCTGATCCCGCTGTTGCTGGCCTACACGTTGATCCAGAGGGAAGCGTCGCGGCGCTGGGCGCTGTTGCTGGCCGTCCCCGTGACGGCCCTCGTGGGTTACGAGCTGCTGACGCAGGAGCTGTACGGCAGTGGCATGCTCGCCCAGGCGACGGCGAACGCCGGGGCCGGGCGCGACGCGACGTCCATCGCCCTGCCGGTTCGCGCTCTCGTCGGGCTGTCGTTCACCGGTGGGTGCGTCGTCGCGCTGGTGGCGTACGCGCCGCTGCTGTGGCGGCGGTGGCGCGCTGCCGGCATGGTTGCCGCGGCTCTGCTGATCGTCCTCGGCGGGTTGATCCTGGCCGGGGACGGCGCGCTCGCGCTTCGCGACGAGGACGGGACCCGGTGGGGGCTCGTCGTGCAGGCGGTGTGCTTCGTGCTGGGCGGTCTCGCTCTTGTGCTGCTGGCGTTGACCGATCTGTGGCGGCGGCGCGACGCCGCCTCGATCCTGCTCGCCCTGTGGGTCTTCGGGACGCTGTTCTTCGCGGTGTTCCTGTATCAGTTCGTCGCGGCGCGAACGCTGATCCCGCTGGCGCCCGCCGCCGGGATTCTCGTCGCGCGCCGCGGGGCCGACGTCCCGCCGGCGTTCCCCTCGATCCCCTGGCTGCGTCTGCTTCCGGTCGCGATCTCGTTGCTGATCGCCGTCGCCGTGACATGGGCCGACTTCAACTGGGCCGCCGGAGCGCGCGAGGCGGCACGGGAGATCGCCGAGGCCGCGCCTTCCGACGGCGGACGATTGTGCTTCATGGGGCACTGGGGCTTCCAGCACTACATGGAGCAGGGAGGGGCGGTCGCGCTCGACCAGTCGCGCGCGTCGATCGGCAGTCACGACCTGCTCGTCGTTCCGACGAACAACGCCAACACTCGGCTTCCCGACCGGCGGGTGATCGCCTCGGCGCGCACGATCCGCAGGACACCCTCCATCGGCGTGGCGACGATGCAGCAGGAGCTGGGAGCCGGTTTCTACTCGTCGGTCTGGGGGCCGGCGCCCTACGTGTTCGGCGTGGTACCCGACGACCTGTACCACGTGATCGCCGTCCGCGCGCCCTGATCTTCTTTGTCGGTCCCGGAGATTCCTGCCAGGATGGGACCATGCGACGCCGGATCCTCCTCCCGCTGATCGTGTGCCTGACGACGGTCGTGGCCTGCTCGCCGACCTCGCGCAGGCTCGACCACGTGACGTCCCCCGGCTCGGCGATCGTCCCGATCGTCGACTACGCGCTGCACGTACCTCCGAACTGGGACGGCAAGGCGCGGATCCCGCTGGTGCTCCTGCTCCACGATGCGAAGGACGGCGAGAGCGTCCTCGAACGCTCCGACATCGGCGTGTTGCTCGACGAGGCCTACCACCTGGGGCGCATTCCGCCGGTGCTGGTCGTGATTCCACGAGGCGACCCTGCGCGAAAGGACCGACCGGGAGGCTCGGCCGCGTATCGTGACTGGCTGTTGAACGACCTCGTCCCGCACATACAAGGCGCGTACGCCGTGGCGGCCTGCCCCGACGGCTGTCACGTGATGGGTGTCGCGCAAGGAGGGTACGGCGCCTTGCGAGTGGCCCTGCACGCTCCGCAGCGCATCGCCTCCGTCACCTCGATCAGCGCGCCGTTCGAACGGAACAAGCTCGAGCCGAACGAGTTCTACGTGCGCTGGAAGAGACCCGCGGACGTGGGGCTCACCCGCCTCGGGCTGGCGTGGGGCAGAAGCGACCGCAGCCGCATCATCGAGGACAACGTCCGCTTCCACGAGCACCTGGCCGAGAACCGCATCCCGCACGAACACCTCGCGTTCGAGGGCGGCCACGACTGGGACTCCTGGGGTCCGGCGATCGAATGGGCCCTGCGCACGCTGGTGGCCGGAGCGCGTTGAGTGGCCGATTCCAGAAACACGAATCTCCCGTAACCGGATCCGCCTTTCGCGCGTTGTCGGACGTATCACCGGTGCGAGGCCGGTGATCGTGCGAGAATGCCGGTCCGTTCATCCCATGGAAGGAGTCGATCGAAGTGCGAGAGATGCGCCCGACCCGCCTGTTGTTGATCGTGTTGCTGCTGGGGCTGACCGCCGCGGGAGCGCTGGCCGGTATCGACGCCCGCATGTTGCGCTATCCGGACGTATCCGGAGAACGTATCGCGTTCGTCTACGCCGGCGACATCTGGGTCGTCGGGAAGGACGGAGGTCTGGCCGTGCGGCTGAGCACGCCGTCGGGCCAGGAGACCTTTCCGCGTTTCTCGCCGGATGGGACCCAACTCGCCTTCAGCGGTAACTATGACGGCAACACGGACATCTACGTCGTGCCGGTCGCGGGGGGGCTGCCCGTGCGGGTGACGCACCACCCGTCCGCGGATCGCATGCTCGACTGGTACCCCGACGGCGAGTCGCTGCTCTACGTGTCGTCGATGAAGAGCGGTACCAACCGTTACAACCAGCTCTACCGCACGTCGCACCAGGGTGGGCTGCCGAACCGGCTTCCGGTGCCGTACGGCGAGTACGGGACGGTCGCGGCGGACGGCAAGACGCTGGCTTACCTGCCGCGCTGGCGAGACTTCCGCACCTGGAAGCGCTACCGCGGCGGCGCGACGCCGGACATCTGGCTCTTCGATCTCGAGAGCCACTCCGCGAAGAACGTCACCGCGTCGGCGACCAACGACTCGCAACCGATGTGGCACGGCAAGACGCTGTACTTCCTGTCGGATCGCGACGCCAACAAGCGCTACAACATCTGGGCTCTCGACACGCAGAGCGGCTCCACGCGACAGGTCACGAAGTTCGAGACGATGGACGTCGCCTGGCCGTCGATCGGCCCGGACGAGATCGTCTTCACCGTCGGCTCCGACCTGTATCTGCTGGATCTCTCCGACGAGTCGCAGAGCAAGGTCGAGGTCGAGGTCGTAACCGACCGGGCGACGCTGAAGCCGCGCAGGGAGTCTACCGGCGACCGGCTTCGTTCGGCCGATGTCTCGCCGAGCGGCAAGCGAGTCGTGGTCGAGGCCCGCGGAGAGATCTACACGGTTCCGGCCGAGCACGGCGTGACGCGCAACCTCACACGCAGCTCGGGCGTCGGAGAGCGACATCCGGCGTGGTCTCCCGACGGAAAGTGGATCGCGTACCACAGCGACCGGTCCGGGGAGTACGAACTGACGCTGAGCGCCGCGAACGGGTCCGGCGAAGAGCGTAAGCTGACGTCGATCGGCCGGGGCTACCGCTACGACATCTACTGGTCGCCCGACAGCAAGAAGCTGGCCTTCATCGACCAGGCGATGGAGATCTGGCTCTACGACATCGACGCAGAGAAGCTCACCTGGGTCGATCAGGCGCGCTACATGTTCCACGGCGGCCTGTCCGGCTTCAGCTTCGACTGGTCCGCGGACAGTCGCTGGCTGGCCTATTCCCGCACGGCCGAGACACAGAACTCGGCGATCTTCCTGTACGACACGGCCGCGGGCTCGTTGCACCAGGCCACCTCGGGTTTCTACTCCGACGCCGTCCCGGCGTTCGCCCCCGGCGGCAAGTACCTGTACTTCATGTCCAACCGCAACTTCGGTCCGTCCTACAGCGACGTCGACAACAGCTGGGTCTACGCCAACACGACCCGGATCGTCGCCGTGCCGCTGCGCGCTGACGTCGCGTCGCCGCTGGCGCCGCGCAACGACGTGGAAGGCGGCGACGAGGACGAGGAGGGCGAGGACGCGGACGAGAAGGACGCGGACGACAAGAAAAAGAAGAAGAAAAAGAAGCGCGAGGAAGACGACGCGGAGGAGAGCGACGCCGAGGACGCGCCGGAGCCGGTCGAGATCGAGCTCGACGGGTTCGAGCGACGTGTCGTCGTGCTGCCTCCGGCGGCTGGAAACTACGGCTCGCTGGACGCCGTCGAGGGGAAGATCGTCTATCAGCGCAATCCGCGCACCGGTAGCGACGGCGAGTCCAGCCCCGTGATCTTCTGGGACCTAGAGGAGCGCGAGGAGAAGACCGTACTCGAGGACGCGGACGATTTCGCGATCTCGGCCGACGGGCAGAAGCTGCTCGTCGCACAGGACGGGGGACTGGCCCTGGTCGATCTGGCGGAAGGCCAGTCGATCGAGGACAAGCTCGACCTGTCGGGGCTGGACATGCTGCTCGACCCGGCTGCCGAGTGGCGGCAGATGTTCCACGACGCGTGGCGCCTCGAACGCGACTACTTCTACGACGCCGACATGCACGGCGTCGATTGGGACGAGATGCGCCGACGCTACGGGGCGTTGCTGGACGACGTCGTGACGCGCTGGGATCTGAACTTCATCCTGGGCGAGCTGATCGCAGAGCTGAACGCGTCCCACGCCTACCGCGGTGGGGGAGATCGCGAGACGGCCGAGAGTGAGGGCGCGGGGCTGCTGGGTTGCGATTACGAGCTGCACGACGGCGCCTATCGCATCGCGCGCATCGTCCGCGCCGCCGAGTGGGACTCCGAGGCCCGCTCTCCGCTGGACGAGCCGGGTGTCGAGATCGACGAGGGCGACTACATCCTGGCCGTCAACGGCGTACCGCTCGACACCGACAAGGACCCGTGGGCCGCGTTTCAGGGCCTGGCGGAGAAGACGGTCGAGTTGACCGTCAACGATGCGCCGACGCTCGAGGGCGCGCGGCAGGTCCTCGTCGAGACGCTGGCCAGCGAGTTCCGCCTGCGCAATCTGGCCTGGATCGAGTCCAACCGGCGGAAGGTCGAGGAGGCCACGGACGGACGCGTGGGCTACGTCTACGTGCCGAGCACCGGCATCAACGGGCAGACCGAGCTCGTGCGCATGTTCCAGGCCCAGTTCACGAAGCAGGGTCTGATCGTCGACGAGCGCTTCAACAGCGGCGGGCAGATTCCGGATCGCTTCGTCGAGCTGCTCAACCGGCCGCTGTTCAACTACTGGGGTGTGCGCGACGGCGTGGACTGGCAGTGGCCGCCGGTCGCGCATCACGGGCCGAAGGCAATGCTGATCAACCCCTGGAGCGGCTCGGGCGGAGACCTCTTCCCGTTCTACTTCAAGGAGGCGGGGCTCGGTCCGCTGATCGGCACGACGACCTGGGGTGGACTGATCGGCATCAGCGGCGCTCCGCAGTTGATCGACGGCGGCGTGGTCACGGTGCCCACATTCGGGATTTACAGCCTCGACGGCCGCTGGATCATCGAAGGTAGCGGGGTCGAGCCCGACATCCCGGTCGTCGACGACCCGTCGTTGATGGTCGACGGCGGCGACCCGCAGCTCGAGCGGGCGATCGAAGAGGTGCTGGCCGAGTTGAAGCGCAACCCGCCGACGCCTCCCGGCAAGCCGGCCTACGAGGATCGCAGCGGGCGGTAGAGCTGGGCGACGTCGTCACCGAGGATCGGCTCCGCCCAGGCGAGCAGGTCGCGGATGGCGTCGTCCGCGCCCACCTGCTCACCGGCCGCGAGCAGCGGCGCCGCCATGGACGCGAGCGTCACGTCGGCGACGCCGGCGCGATCTCCGAACAGGAAGTCGCGCCCGGCCAACCGTTCGAGGGCCAGCCGGGCCGCCCGACGAACCTCATCGCGATCTCGCGCGTTGCGCTCGGCCGACAGGCGGAATCGTCGGGTCACGGCCCGGCGCGCCGCGAGCGTCATCAGCCCCCGCGCGAGTCCGCGCCGCGTGGGAAAGAACAGACGGGCCAACGTGCCGGGCGTGTTGATGACCTGCCAGTAGGCCAGCCTGCGTGTGACTGCCATGAGCGCCCGGTCCGCCCAGTCCACGAGCAGCCAGCACGCCGCGTGATCCGCCGCGTCGTCCGGCAGCAGGGACGGTCGGGGAGTCTGCCGCTCGAGGTAGCGCAGGATCTCCGTCGAATCGGAGATCGTCCGATCGCCGTCGACGAGCGCCGGCACGAGGCGCTGTCCGGTGGCGGCAAAGACGGGCTCGCGGTCCATCGGCGAGATGTCCAGCACGTCGTAGTTCAGCCCCTTCAGTTCGAGGGTTCGCCGCACCTTGATGCAGTTGTGGCTGAACGGGATCTGGATCAGTTGCATGTTGCCGTCCGCGAGTGGCGCACGGACAGCATAACAAACAAAAGGGCCCGGCCACCGAGGCGGCCGGGCCCTGATCCGTCGAAACGGAGCCTTGATCTAGATCGAGGCGTTGCAGCTGGCCGTGTCGCTGGCCAGATCGATCGTGCAGGACTCGATGAACTGCGTCGTGTTGTTCGTGACGATGACGTCGGCGACATCGGAGCCGTCGAGGTCCATCTCGAGCGTCCACGAACCGACCCTGCCGGTGATGACGAAGGTCACCTCGCCGCTCGGCTGGTTGTTCTGCTCGCAGTAGGTGAGCGAACCGCTGATCGACGACGTCGAGCTCGACCGCGTGGCGGTGAAGCCGTTCATCGTCTCGGTCACGCAGCCCTTGCCGTAGACCAGCTCGATCGCCCCGTCGTAGTGGACGTGGTCGATCTCGATGTCGAAGTCCACCGCGCTCTCGAGCTCGGTGATCATGCCGTCGAGCATCCCGCCGACGCTGTCCGACATGCAGTCGGTGAACTCGTAGGTCTCCTCGCTGAGGCCGAAGCAGAGCTCGAGCTCGCCCGACGTGCACGCCTCGCTGAAGTCGGTGCACTCGGCCGGCGGAAGGCCGAGGGCCGCTGCGACCGGCGGGGTCAGCAAGTCGTCGAGGTTGAAGCGGTTCATCGCGTCGAAGGCCGGCTCGATCACGGACTCGGCGAACTGCTCGGCGGCGCCTTCCCCGCTGTTGGGGACGAGCACGCTATCCGAGTCGTTACAGCCGACGACCGCGAACAGAGCGAGCAGGCAGAGCCCCGTTCCAAGTTTCCTTAGCATCTTGCATAACTCCTTTATCGATTAATCGAACACGTTGCGATCGATCTCGCCGCTCGACGAGAAATCGCTGTCATCGCTGCAGACGTTTCCGGTGTTCGTGCCGAGAGAACCGTCGTTGGTGCAGTCGGTCCGGTTGCCGAACGAAGTGTTCTGCGAGAGGTCCGTGCTGGAGCCCTCGTTGTCGAACCCTTCGGCGTGGTTGTTGCGAGCGATGTTGCCCGTCAGGACGTTGCCCGTGATCTTGCCCCAGAGCCAGAAGCCCTCGAGCAGGTTGCGCTCGGCGACGTTGTTGGTCAGCGTGTTGCCGCTGCCCTGGACCTCGAAGCCGGCGCCCTGGTTGTCCGCCGCGACGTTGTCGTCGAGGTCGTTGTCGTCACCGCGGACGACGAAGCCGCCGCCCACGCCGTACACCGCACCGTTGCGACGGACGACGTTCGACGAGATCGTCGCGCTGTCGACGTACAGCTCGAAGCCCGAGCCCTGGTTGTCGGTCGAGCTGTTGTCCGAGATCGTAATGCCGTCTTCCTCGGATCCGATGAAGAAGCCCGGGAACAGCGGCTCGCCGCAGCCGGCCGCGACGCCGCCGGCCTTGTGGAAGCAGGACTCGCCGCCCACCGCGTTGGTGGCGACGTTGTCGCTGACCTCGGCGGTCGAGCAGTCGGTGTGGCAGAAGATCGCGAACACGCTGTAGGCGCCCGAGTTGCCCGTGTTGTCGGTAACCACGGGGTTCTCGCCGTAGATCGAGAACGGAGACCAGGTGACCGAGTGAGTCTCGTTGCCCGCGATCGTGCCGTTGGCGCCTTCGAAGGTCAGGCCGTCGTACGCGTTGCGCACGACGTTGTCGACGATCAGCGCGTCGTCGCCGTAGGCCTCGATCGGAGAGTACAACGCCGAGTCGAAGGTGTTTCTGCGAATCTCGACGCCATCGCCCTCGAAATACAAACCGTAGTACGCACCCGAGCAGGTGTTGTCGAGGATGTCGTTGTCGTTGCCGTAGACCTCGAGGCAGTAGTTGTCCGTCACGGCGCTGACTTCGTTGTCGCGGATGGTGTTGCGGTCGCCGTGCGACGAGATGCCGTCGTAGTAACAGTTGGTAACGACGTTGTTGCTGACCGTGTTGTCGTTACCGTCGAAGTACAGCCCGTCGTCGCCGTAGCAACTCGAGTCGATCGTGTTGTCGTCGAACTCGGCGCCATCGCCGTACCAGTACACGCCGTAGTAGTTCGAACGGAACGTGTTGCGCGAGAACGTCATGCTGTCGCCGTAGGCCTCGAGGGCGTAGCTCGAGCAGCCGTGAGCCGAGTTGCGCGCGAAGTCGAGGTTGTCGACGCCGTAGAGCGAGAAGCACGACTCGTTCGAGCCGCGAACCGTCGTGCCCGTGATCGAGCCGTCGCTACCGTCACCGACGTAGACGCCCGAGTACTCCGGGGAGACCACGGTGGTGTCGGTGATGCTGAAGTTCTCGCCGGCTTCGAGGTAAATGCCGTAGCCCTGCGGCCGCAGGATGGTCAGACGGTCGATCGCGATGCCGTCGCCGCCGTCACCGTAGACCGCGTCACTGCCGTGACGCAGGGTCATGCAAGCGAGGCGTACGTCGTCCGCCTCGACCGTGAAGACCGTGCCGCCCATGCCACCGTCGACGACGGCCGTGCGGCGGGCACAGGTCATGCCTCGGACTGTCAGGTTGGCAACATCGACCGTGACGGATTCACGGTACTGGCCCGGACGAACGAGGACCGTGTCGCCGGGGCTGGAGTTGTCGACGGCCTCCTGGATCGTCGAGAACTGGTTCGGCACGACGCGTAGCGCGGCGCTGGCGGCGCCGGCCGTCACCAGCGCGAGAACGAGGGCAATGACAATCATGGTGGAACGCTTCATCACTGCACCTCCTCGAGGCTGACGCCCATGCGGCGGGCGGCCTTGTCGAGCTCGCGACGGGCCACGCCCACGTGGTGCTGCGCGTACTCAGGACTGCGCTCCACGACACGCTCGGCCAGCGTCAGGCGGCGCGTGACATGCTGTAGCGAACGCTCGGCGTGCAAGCGGGCCCGGTCGCCGACGTTCACGGAAACCGTGGAGGTCTGGACGTCGGAGCGACGCGCGTTGACGTCCGTCTTGTTTCCGTTGCGCGCATGGCGATTGGCCGGCTGCGCGGCAGTATCGTCATCACCCGCGGATAGAGCCGCCTGCAGACCGTCGTGTAGTTGCCGGATATCGTCGATCGCGTCACGCACCTCGGCGGCCTTGTCGGCCGGCGCGGCGTGTAGCGCGGCGACGCATCCAGCGACGAGCACCAGCCCCAGGGCCAGTCTCGTGCATCCCGTCAGGGATTTCCTTCCCATTCCGTCTCCTTCCGAGGAGGCCGAAGGCCTCCCGATTCATGCGGAGCGCACACAGCGAACCCCCGCCCTCGGGGCGCAAATATATGCAGCGATGTAACGGAATCCAGGAATCCGGAGTGCTATTTGGGAATCAACTGCGGAGGGTGTAATCGGGTGTCGCGGATCGCGACACGCGTGGCGTTCGACTCAACACAAAAAAAGGACGGGCCCAGCGGCCCGTCCCTTCATTGAATGGTCCGGCTGTCGGCGCGCGCCGACGGGGTCAGTACTTGACCAGGTAGTTCTTCGACTCGAGGCAGACGCTGAACGCCTTCTTGAAGTTGTCGAGGTTGCCGTCGATCTGCTGCTGTTTCTGCTGGCCCTGCTGCTCGATCGACTGCTTCTGCGCCTGCTCGCGCTGCTTGGCCCGGCGGCGGCCGCGGATCATACCGGCCGCGGCTCCATAGGCGGCGCCCCCTCCGGGGTCGTCGCTGACGATCTCGCCGATCAGGGCTCCCGCCGCGGCCCCGCCGACGGCGCCGCGCGCGCCGGCGCCCTGGCTCGAGCCGTCGACGCCGCTCTTCTTCTGTGCGGTCTCTTCCTTCGCCTTGTCGGCGTCCTTCGCCAGGTCGAACGGGTCGGAGCCGCTCTGCTTGACGGCCCACTGATAGCACTCCGCCTCGTCCTGGGACTGCTGCTCCGGCGCCTGGCCCTTGCCGGGGAAGGCGTAGATCTCGAGGGTCGAGGCCAGAGACTTCTGTTCGGCCTGGGCGCCGGCGAAACAGGCCAGCGCGGCGAGGGCGATGAATGCGAGAATCTTCTTCATGAGGTTCCTCCGCGGCGATCGAGCGACCGGCAGTTCATTTCGGCGTGCAGTTCAGGAAGACACTGATGACCTCGCCGTCCGTGGTCACCGACGCCGTGGCGGCGCCCGTCTCCTCGTTGACGACCACGGCGAACGACTTGCCGCGCTCGTAGCCCTGCACGGCGATCAGGCCGTCGCCCTGACGCATCGTGACCTTGCTCTGGCGCGGGTTGCCGCCGGCCTCGGTCGTGCCGACCATCTGCTTCTTCACGTCGAATTCGAGAAACTCGGGAATGCCCGTATCCCACGACGGTCCCCCGACGGTACACGCCTCGTAGGAGGTGCAGATCTCTTCCGAGACCACGGCACAGATGAAACGCTCCGCGCCGACGACGCTCTCGGCCACGAGCGGCGTCGAGACGAGCGCCACAAGGGCGAGACACGAGAGTACCCACGTCCTATTCACTTCCGTTCCTCCGCATGTAAGTCTGGATACAGTGGATCGTAACACGAGATTCACGGCTGTCGAATCCGCCGCCGCGCTCGTCGCGTTCCAGCGCATCCTGGCGCTGGTCGTCTGCGCCGAGTACTGGACCAAGGCGATCCGCGATCGGACGTTCTTCGATCTCGTGGACGCCGTGTCGCTCGTCGCGGTGTCTTTGCTGGCCGTCGCGATCGTGACCGGCCGCGGTCGCCGCCGAGCCTTCGTCGGGCTGGCGCTGCTGCAGGCGTGGTGGATCTGGCGCTACTTTCCGAACGCCGGGAACCACCGCTACCTGGAGCTCTTCCTCTGTGTTGCCTTCGCCGCGCTCGACACGTCCGACTCGCTGCATGCGGCGCTGCAGCTGCGTTGCGTTCGCGTCCTCTCGGCGTCGTTGCTGTTCTATGCCGGGCTGCAGAAACTCGTCTGGGGGCACTGGACGTCCGGGACCTATCTCGCGTTCGCCTCCCAGCGCGAACCGTTCCGGGCGACGCTGGCGCCGCTGTTTCCCGCAGCCGAGCTGGAACGACTCGCGGCCTTCGCCGGCGAAGTCGGCGACGGACCGTACCTCGTCGATGCGCCGTGGCTGGTCGTCACGTCGAACCTCGTGTGGATCTGTGAGCTGGGCCTGGCGGCCCTGTTGTTGCTTCCGGCGACGCGCGCACCGGCCTGGCGGGTCGCCTGCGTGCTGATCCTCGCGATCCAGCTCGTGGCGCGCGAGTTCATGTTCGGCATCGAGTTCTGTGCGGCGCTGGCCCTGTTCGACGACCGGGACCGGTTGTCGCGTTGGGTTGCGCCGGCCGCGTTGCTGCTCGCGACGCTGGTCCTGGTGCGAGCGGTCTTTCCGCGGTGGATATTCTTTTGAAGCGTGACCGTGCACGGCTCGTGACGAACGTCGCTCTCGGCCTGCTGCTGGCCTGGCCGGCGGCGCAGATGGTTCTGGTCCGAGGCTACGGGCTCAATCCGTGGAAGCTGGCGGGGTGGGGCATGTATGCGGCGCCGCAGCTCGAGCCCCAGGTATCGATCGAGTGCCTCACGCCGGACGAGGTCGGTCGGTACGAGCTGTCGAGCGTGCAGCCGGCGTGGCGCCGCGAGTTCGAACGCTTCGTGCGGCGGCGCAGTGGGCTGGGGCGCTTGGCCCGCCCGGACGAGCTGGCGAGGAAGTTGCTCGACGAGTATCCCGCGGTGGACGCCGTGGAAATTACCGTCGAGCAACCTCGGCTGAATCCTCGAACGGGCATGGTCGAGGCCGAGTCGACGACCTACGCCCATGCCCGTGACGCTTCGGTCAGCTTCCGCCCGCGCCCTGCTTCTCGCCCGCGGAGTCGCCGGCAAGACTGACTTCGCGCGCGTCGATCGTGATCTCGTGCAGGCGCGCCGTGATCGCGTCGGTGACGTCTTCCTGGTACTCGCCGCCCAGGTGCTTGGCCAGGAACTTCTCCATCGCCGCGGCCAGCGCCATGCGATTGCCCGGAGCGCGGAAACCGTGCCCCTCGTCGGGCGCGACGATGTACTCGACGCCGCTGTCCTTCTCGGCCAGCGCCGTGACGATGCGAGCCGATTCGACCTGCTTCACGCGCGGGTCGTTGGCGCCGTGCACGACCAGCAGCGGAGCCTGGATCTTCTCGACGAAGTTGAGCGGCGAACGAGCCTCCATGTCCTCACGGTCGGCGGCGACCTCCGGATCGCCGACGCGCTTGTACCACGACCCCTCGAGCCACGGGCGCCAGTAGGCCGGGAAGGACTCGATCAGCGTGATGATGTTCGACGGGGCCACGTACGGAACGCCGGCCGCGTACAGATCCGGCGTGAAGGTCACTCCGGCCAGTGTGGCGTAGCCGCCGTACGATCCGCCGAAGATGCCGATCCGTTGCGGGTCGGCGATGCCCTCGGCGATCAGGTGCTTCACGCCGTCGGTGATGTCGTGTTGCATGGCGCCGGTGCCCCACTCGCGGTTGCCCGCGTTGAGGAACGCCTTGCCGTATCCGCTCGATCCGCGGAAGTTCATCTGCAACACCGCGTAGCCGCGGTTGGCGAGGAACTGCGCGTACGAGTCGTAGCCCCAGTTGTCGCGGGCCCACGGACCGCCGTGCGGGTGGATGATCGTCGGCAGGTTCTTCGCGGGCACGCCATTGGGCAGCGTCAGGTAGGCCGGGATCTCCAGGCCGTCCCGTGCCTTGTAACGGATCGGTTTCATCGAGGCCATGTGCTCGATCGGCAGGTCGGGGCGACTGCGGTACTGCAGCTCGACCGTCCTGTTCTCGCGGTCGTAGAGGTAGACCGAGCCCGGATCGATGTCGCTCGAGACGCTGACCAGCATGTAGCGCCGGTCGCGGGTGGACGACGCCAGGCTCAGCTCACCGTCCGGCAGCTCCTTGCGCAGGAACTCCAGGTCGGTCTCGGTGGCCTTCTCCTTGGGGTAGATCCGCACCCGATCGCCGACGTAGAACGTCGCGATCAGCTCGTCGCTGTCGTCGGCGAACGCCGCGCCGCCGAAGTCGACCTGACTCTCGGGGTCGGACTCGACCAGCTCAGTGTCGCCGGTCTTGACGTCGAGCAGCATCAGGGCGTTCAGGTCGTGCTCGCCCTTGTTGCTGGAGACGTAGAGTCGCTTGCCGTCCTTGTGGAAGCGGTACGGCGAGCAGCTCTCCTCGTAGTTGCAGCCGTAGACCGGCGTCAGCTTGTCGCCCTTCACGCGCAGGAACTCGGTCGAGCCGTCGCCGGTCTGCCGCAACGCCATACGGACGTTGCCGTCGAGGTCGTAGACCCATGAGCCGACCTTCTGAGTGTTCTCGATCAGCAAGGTGCGCTTGCCGTCGGCGAGGTCGATGCGGTACACGTCGTGGAACATCGGATCGCGATCGTTGAGTCCGACGACGATCTCGTTCGGCTTGTTCTTCGGTACCGAGTAGATCGCCGCGCGCACGCCCTCGATCGGCGTCAGGTTGCGCGCCTCGGGGACTCCGCTGTCCGCCTTGCGCTCACCGGTCGGGTCGACGGCGAACACGTGGTAGTTCTCGTTGCCGTCCTTGTCCTGCACGTAGAGCACGTACTTGCTGTCGCGGCTCCAGAAGTAGCCCGGGACCGGGCGCTTGTCCGCGGTGATCGGCTGGGCCGCGTCGAACGGCTCGTCGATCTTCTTGACGTAGATGTTGCGCACGTCGCGGTAGGGCTTGACGAACGCCATGTACTTGCCGTCGGGAGACAGCTGAGCGTAGGAGATCTCCGGGTCGCCGAAGAACAGCTCCCGGTCCAGCAGCGGCGCCTTGCCGCCGTGGGCGCCGGCGGTCGAGGGACCTCCGACGCTGCAACTCGTGACCAGCAACGCAATCAACGCGATCGAAACGAGCGCGAGACGTTTCATTCGTTCTCCTCCATGAGAGCGCACCGGTCCGTGGACGCGCGCTCACCCGCCATGCTACCGCATGGACGCGGGAGGATCCGCGAGACGTTCAAGATGTGGGTCTGGCGCGGTTTCTAGGAGTGGCTGAGGGGGAAGGTCGCCCGATCGGCGTCCGCCGCCGGCCGGGGGTCGGAGACGAAGCTCCGCCGCACCTTCGCGGCCTTGGCCTTCGTGGACACGGTCGCGGGCTGCGCCGCGTCCTGGTTGATCGTGCCGCGGACGCGTGCGCCCTCGGCGAACACGATCGAGGGTGCGCGTACCTCGCCGTCGACGAGGCCCTGCGGCCCGACGACGATCTTGGCCCCGGCGCGGATCTGGCCGACGACGGTGCCGTTGACGACGACGGCCGCGGCATCCACCTCGCCCATCACGCGGGCGCCGGCCTCCACTGTGACGACGTGCAGCGGGGCGCACAGCGTGCCCTCGAAATTCGACTCGATCACGACGTCCTGACGGACCACGACCTCGCCGCGGACATGTAGAGCTGGGGGGACGACGAACGCATCCTTACGATCGACCATGGCTACTCTCCTCATGGACAAGGTCCGGTGTCGGCGCGTTCGCTGCAACGACCGCTTTCGTAGCCTGCGGGCGAAACGGCGGGGCTGTCGGGGTTGTCCCGGCCTTCGCCGCTCCCGGGAGCGGGTTTCGGCACAAAAAAGGGCCGGCACCGAGGTGCCGGCCCTGGAACGGAAAGGAGTCGAGACTACTGCTTGTGGTGCATCGATCCGATGTCCTCGCCGGCGGCGATGCCGAGCGCGCTCAGATCGAGATACGAGGCGAACGACCCGGAGGTCGAGTTGCCCCACGTGGTGGCGTTGAAGCGGCCGACGTCCTCGTCGGTTCCGCTGAGGCCGCTGACGGAGAAGTTGCCGACCGTCGAGAACAGCAGGTCGCCGCCCGCGGTCAGCGTCGCCGCGTCGACGTCCTCGCCGCCGCTGGTGTTGAGTCCGACGTCGCTGCCGTCGAACAGACGGGTGAACGACCCGGCCGTGGTGGCGCCGAGGCTGGTGGCGTTGAAGATCCACAGATCCTCGTCCGCACCGGAAGCGCCGCTGGCGTTGACACCACCCGAGGTCGAGATGACCAGGTTGCCGCTGCCGTCCAGCGCGATGCTGTCGACGTCCTCGCCGTTGGTCGTCAGGCCGACGTCGCTGCCGTCGAAGTACCAGGCGAACGTACCCGTCGTGAAGTCGCCGAGCGAGCCCGGCGTGAACTGCACGATGTCGGAGTCGTCGACGCTCAGGCCGCCAACGGTCCCCGCCGCCGTGAAGCTGAGCAGCAGGTCACCCGACGCCAGCAGGGCGAAGCCGTCGATCTCGAGCGCGCCGAGTCCGACGTCGCTGCCGTCGAAGATCCGCGACCACAGGCCGGTGTTCACGTTGTAGATCACGATGTCCTCGTCGCGGACGGTGCCCACGCCGGGGACGGCCGTGTTGCTGCGGAACGACATCCACAGCTCCTCGTCGCCGCCGTCGCAGGTGTCGCTGCCCTCGTCGCATGCCGCCCCGCCGCACGGGTCGCTGCCGCCCTGGCAGTCGAGCGTCGCGCTGCAGGTCTCGGCGCCGTTGCAGAAAGCGCCGTCGTCACACGCCGCATCGTTGGTCGTGTTGTCGCACGAGTCGCTGCCCTCGTTGCACGAGTCAATCGTGCAGCCGACACCGTCGTCGCAGTCGACCGACGTGCCGGACTGGCAGTCTGCGAAGGCGTCGCAGGTCTCGGCGCCGTTGCAGTACGCTCCGTCGTCGCACAGGCCGTCGCTCGGCGTGTTGTCGCACGAGTCGCTACCTTCGTTGCACGAGTCGATCGTGCAGCCGACGCCGTCCGAACAGTTCGGCGCCGTACCCGCCTGGCACGTGCCCGCGTTGCAGGTCTCGACGCCGTTGCAGTACTGGCCGTCGTTGCAGTCGGCGTCGATCGTGCAGTCCACGCACTGGTCCGTTCCCTCGTCGCAGTCGCCGCCGGGGCACGGGTCGCTGCCGGCCTGGCAATCGAGCGTGGCGTGGCACGTCTCGGCGCCGTTGCAGAACGCGCCGTCGTCGCAGACGGCGTCGTTGGTCGTGTTGTCGCACGAGTCGCTGCCCTCGTTGCACGAGTCGCTGGTGCAGCCGACGCCGTCGTCGCAACTGACCGGCGTACCCGACTGGCACCCGGCGACGTTGTCGCAGGTCTCGGCGCCGTTGCAGTACAGGCCGTCGTCGCAGTCCACGGTCGTGCCGGCCTGGCACGACCCGAACGCGTCGCAGGTCTCGCTGCCGTTGCAGAACGCGCCGTCGTCGCAGGCTCCGTCGCCGGTACAGTCGCAGGCCGCGCACGGCCCGCCGCAGTCGATGCGGTCCTCGCCCTGGTTCTGGATGCCGTCCGTGCAGGAAGGCCCGCCGCCGCTGGCGTGGATCTCGACGTCGTCGATGTTCCAGCCGGCGTACTGCCAGGAGCTGTCGGTCGTGCCCATCGTCCAGCGCAGATACACCGTCGACTGGTTGTCGGCCACGGACGAGATGTCGAACTCCTGCTGCGTCCAGCCGCCGTCCGAGACCTCGGCCGAGTTCTCCCACAGCGTGGTCCAGCTGGACCCGTTGTTGCTGACCCGCACGTAGGCGTGATCGTAGGCCGGCTGCTCGACGCCCAGCCAGCGCTGGAAGCGCAGCGTGGCGTTGGTCAGCCCGGACATGTTGATCGCCGTCGACGTCAGGTGCGTCTCGGCCAGGTTGTTCGCGTAGTCGCCGCTCAGGTTGTAGCCGAGGACGTTCGAGCCGGTCGCGCCGCTGGTCGGGTCGGACGTGCCGTGCTGGCCGCCTCCGCCCGTCGGCTGGCCC
This sequence comes from bacterium, assembly GCA_024226515.1. Taxonomy (GTDB): domain Bacteria; phylum Acidobacteriota; class Polarisedimenticolia; order Polarisedimenticolales; family Polarisedimenticolaceae; genus JAAELQ01. Next base: position 9,979 of record JAAELQ010000218.1, on the reverse strand, counting down.
CAGGCCCACTGACCGGACATCGTCCAGCCCGGGTTCGAGTTCATGTTCCACTCGTACGCCAGCGTCGAGCACGAGTCCGTGGCCTCGTCGCAGATTCCGCCGCCGCACGGATCCGAGCCGACCTCGCACGATCCGGCGTTGCACGTCTCCGCTCCGTTGCAGTAGAGGCCGTCGTCACAGTCGGCGTCGACCGAGCACGGCGTGATCAGGTTCAACGAGTTGATCGCGTCGATGCGGCCGTGGCCGTACGCGCGGTCGAAGCCCGTGGGGCCCATGTCGATCGCGCCGTCGCGGATGATCTGGCGCACCTGCGCCGGGGTCAGGCTGGGGTCGGCGTCGAGGATCAACGCCGCGAGGCCGGCGACCATCGGCGACGCCATCGAGGTGCCGCTCTGGCCGGCGACCGAGCTTCCGCCGGCCGCGTTGCTGGCCGACTGGATCACCGAGCCCGGAGCCGCCACGTCCAGATGGTCGCTCTCGTTGCTGAAACAGACGATGTCATCGCGGTTCGGCGAGTTGTCGATGCAGTCGCCCCAGTTGAAGTTGGACGTACCGTCCTCGCAGTTCGGATAGTCGTCTTTGTACGTCGCGCCGACGGCGATGACGTCGACGCCGCAGGCCGGCGAGCCCATCGAGTTGCTGTTGTTCTCGTTGCCGGACGCGGCGACGACGACGACGCCGTTGGCCACGGCGTTGTTCGAGGCCACGGCCCACGAGTGGGTGCAGGACCCGCTGGAGTAGTTGCCGGTGCCGATGCTGAGGTTGATGACGTCCGCGCGACCGCCCGACGGGCTCTGGTCGGCGCAGTGGTCGATGCCGGCGATGATGTCGGAGTCCGAACCGCCGCCGAACGAGTTGAGGATCTTGGAGCCGATCAGCGTGGCGTTGGGCGCCATGCCCTGGAACGGCTCGGAGCCCTCGCAACCGAAGTCGACGGTCAGGCCGGTGCCGCCCACCGCGATGCCCGCGACGTGCGAACCGTGTCCCTGATCGTCGTCCGGGTTGCCGTCGTTGTTGACGAAGTCATAGCTCGCGGCGGTGTCGATGCGCGTGCTGTACATGATGTGATCCATGTCGATGCCGGTGTCCGCGACGCACAGGCGAACGCCCGTCCCGTCGTACGGCAGGCCGGCGGCGGTGAGCTGCGTCTGCAGCCCGCGCACCAGCGGCGTCGACTCGTCCAGGCGAACCAGGTTCGGGTGGTACTGGTCCAACTCGACCTTGGCCACGCCCGGCATCTGCTCCAGGCGGGCGACGGCGGCACGCGGCACGTTGCGCAGGTTGACCACGTTCTTCATGACCGCCTTGTACTCGTAGCGCGTGAAGCCGCCGAGCTCGGTGGCCAGGGCCTTGGTGTTCGAGCGCTCCAGCGAGAGGCGCGAGAGTTCGGGGTCGAAGTAGACGAGAACGCTGACGCGATCCAGCGTGTCGTCCGCCCCGGGCTTGGCCGGTGGACGTGGCGGAGGCGTCGTCCGTTCCAGGTCGGATGTGGCCGGGCGAACCGGACCCTCCTCGATCGAGTACTCGGGGTCGATCACGAGCAGCCGGCTGTCGCTCTGCGGCTCTCCCGCGGTCATTCCGGTCCAGCCGACCAGACAGATGCCGGTCAGCACCACCAGGGCGCGGACGAACCGGTGCCCTCCTGCGTTCACGCTACGTAGCATTGCCCCTCCTCCCGGTCCGGCGACATGCCGGACTCGCTTGATCGTCCTGCCTCGTTCGCCCCGGCCCCCGGCGGCGTCCGGTCACGGCAGCGGCCAAGCATAACCCGAACTCTAGATATCGAGCAGGAGAGAAACGTCTAAAAAAACAAAAGAAGATCCGACCTCGACGTCCCGGATTCGCAACCTAGGAGAAAGGGGTCAGGGCTTCTGGATCAGCCCCTGGGCCTCGGCCCACTCGAACGCGCGCAGCGTGGTCGTGCGCACGTTGCCGGCGGCACCCAGCGAGAGGAAGATCGACGCGGCGACCTCGTCGTTGGGGGCCTCGAGGACCAGCACGCCGTCGTGGCTGCCGATGGTCCAGTACTGGGCGACGATGCGGGCGCCCGCTTTCTCCGCCAGTCGGCTGAACTGATCGGCCCGGTGTGGAGAGTCCTCGATGTTGCGAATCCCCTGATCGGTGTAGTCCAGAAGCGCGATGAACGTGGCCACGGCTCGGTCCTCCTGTGGAGTCGGTCGGTCCTCGAGATCGTACCCAACCGCAGGCGGGCGGGAAAGCCCGCCGTGCGGCGCGGCTATACTCGTCCGCCGGAGGACCTGTCGTGAACGCTGAGAACCCGGAACGCGGCGCCGCCGTCAGGATCCCGCCGCCGCTGGTCTATCTCGCCGGGGTCATCGTGGGCATCCTGCTGCACGCGTTCGTGCTGCCGCTGCCTCTGCAGCTCGGCTCGACCGCTCGTATATCCGGCGCCGCGTTGCTCGGCCTGTGCGGCCTGTTGTGGCTCGGCGCGGCGGCCAACCTGTTCAAGCGCACGGGCCAGGATCCGAAGCCGTGGAAGCCGACGCCCGAGGTCATCTCGGGGGGCATCTATCGCTACACGCGCAACCCGATGTACGTCGGGATGGCGCTGCTGCAGTCGGCGATCGCCGTGGGAACGGCCAACGTATGGATCCTGATCCTGCTTCCCGTCGTCCTCGTCGTCGTGTACGCGACGGCGATCCGACACGAGGAGGCGTACCTCGAGTGCAAGTTCGGCGCGAGCTACACCGAGTACAGGAAGAACGTCCGGCGCTGGATCTAGATTTCTATCTGTTGCTGCGTGGAGCGCAGCTTGTTGCCGGGATCGCATCGAGGTCTCTCGATCTTCCCGAGAAAACCCCCGGGTGGCGGCCCCCCGGACCCCCCGCTACCGCACTGCACGACGCCGGCAGACCGACGTCGCTCCGTTTGGTCCTTGTCTCCCAGAAGAAGATGAACGCTGCGTCATGAACTTTGCCGGCGCGAAGTGAGATCCCGGTACCGACGAACGGTGAGCGGCATCGCTCCAATCTCGATCCGAGAGAGCAAGGACCAAACGGAACGATGGCCGTCTGCGGCCGTCGTGCAGTGCGGTAGCGGGGGGTCCGGGGGGCCGCCACCCGGGGGCTTCCTCGATGCCGCCGAGAAGCAACTCCACCCGGCGACAAGCTGCGCCCGCGCAGCATCAATTGGGCGAAGCCTCCCCGCACGGGTCGACCGCGAGCACGCGGTAGCCGTAGCTCCCCGCCGCGATGCCTCCCTCGTGCGTCACGCTGTTCGTTCGCGGCTCACAGTCCAGCCCCGCGGGGCAGGGGATCACGCTGTCGGTGTCGAGGTCCCAGACGGTCAACTCGTACCAGCCCGCCCCCGCGACCGAGGGCCACGACAGCAACAGGTCGCTCCCGGCCTTGTCCACGAACGGGTCCACGACGTCACCGATGAAGAACCCGCCGGGGTCGATCGCCGTCGTGTCCTGTGTGGACTTGAAGAACGCCGACGATTGATACGTGAGCGTGTCGCCGATGTCGGGGTCGGTGTAGCTGAAGGCCCGAGTGACCGTGGCGTTGATCGTGCTGCCGGGCCAGCCGTTGATCACCGCGAACGTCGGCTCGCTTCCGGGCGTCGCCAGGAGATAGCCCGGCTCGCCGGGCAGCGGCGTGTGGTTCGGGTTGTTGTCCCAGTCCGCCAGCTCTTCCGGGTCGGTCTGCGCGCCCCAGCTGACGACGTAGCCGTAATCCGTGACCCCCGGTGTTCCCGTCAGGTTCGAGCCGTCCTCGGGAAGCTCCCAGGTCACCGCGACGCCGTTCAGGCAGGATTGAGCGCTGAACTGGTGCGGCGGGAACGGTCCCCACGCGAAGCTGGCGTTGGCGCTGTTGTTGACCAGGGTCCAGTCGTCCGGCGGCATGTTCCCCGTGGTGTCCGGCAGCGCGTTGACCTGGCCCAGCAGGCCGTAGTCCTCGTGGATCCAGAAGTAGATGAACGTGCGCAGGCGCTCCGGCGCCACGTTGCAGATGCCGAACAGGTCGACGCCGGCCTCGAGGTCGTTGTCCTGCCGCAGCAGGACGACGGGCAGGTAGTTGCCCTGCGGCACGCGGGCCCAGCCGTCCTCGACCACCTCGTTGAAGAAGCCCGCGCCGTCGCCGAGCATCCCGCGCGCGCGCGGATTGACCAGCGAACACTCGGGGTAGCACGCGGCTCCGCCGCAGATGTTGGCCTCGGTCACCCGCAGGCCGTTGGCGTTGTCGCACTCGGTCCACGCTCCCGAGGTCCACGTGTCGCCGACGCTCATCACCGCGCTCGCCGGGTCGGGCCCGGTGAACTGGAAGAAGCGCAGGAAGCGTTCGGGGCCCCCGGCGCTGTCCTCGAAACAGACCTGCGTCTGCGAGCTGGTGGCGTTCTCCTGGTCGTACACGATGTAGGGCGTGTCGATCGACGGGTCGGCTCCGGTGTCGTTGTCCGTGAACGTGAACACGTCTCGCGTCTGGAACGTGCCGGTCGAGAGATAGCGGTCGAACTTGAGGTACGTCTGCCACGTCCCGTCCGGAGGTGTGGCGCTGACGTCGCGCAGCGCGCAGCTCTCGAGGCAGCCGCTCCAGGCGAGCTCGTCGCGCAGTGTGGCGACCAGGGGGGCGGGGAAGCCCGCCGGGGAAAGGGTGGTGAGGTCCCAGACCTCGGGCAGCGTCTGCAGCGTCGTCGGGTCCTCGAAATCCGGCTGGTAGTCGACCGCGGTCTGGTCGATCGAGATCATGTCCTGCACCGTCAGCCAGGCGGGGTCCATCACCGACAGCTCGACGTTACCGTCGGTCGCGTACTGCACCTGGCCGAGCTTGCGTCCGCGGAACTGCTTGTACGGAATGGTGATGCCGTCGTCGGCCAACGGCCCGGCGACGCCGCCGAGCACCTCGGCGCGATCGAGCGCGAAGGCGTTGTCGCTCCAGCGCCCCTCGACCTGCGCCACGTCGATCCCGGATCCGTCGAGGAAGCGGTAGCGCGTGCGGCGCCCCTCGTGCCCCAGCACGTCCTCGCGCAACATCACGACCTCGCGCGGACCGGCGTAGGTGAGGACGACGCCCTCGCCCACGGCGCGACCGGAGACCCACTGCCGCGCCTTGCCGTCGACGTTGACGATCTCGGCATACGCGTTGCCGACCTCCAGCACCGAGCCGGGTTCGAGCGAGGAATGGACCTCGCGGATTCCCCGTAGCGCACCGGGCAGATCGGACCAGAGCGTGCGCAGCCCGGCAGGGCCGGAGTCGGCCGAGCGGAACAGTGAGCAGCCCAGCCGCCGGCCGCCGGCGACCTCGTAGGAGCACAGCGCGCGATCGGCGCCGATCCAGTCGGCGGCGGTCATCAGGCCGGCCTCCTGCGGATCGACGATCTCGTTGCGGATCGTCTGTCCCACGTTGCCCAGCGACCGCACGTCCCATAGCACGCGCGACTCCCAGTCGGCGGGCAGCGTGACGGGGGCGTCCGGCGCGAGCTGCACCAGGGTCGCCTGCGAGCCGGTCTCGAGCGGCTTGGTCGAGACCCGGACCACGTCGGCGTGGGCGGCGAGCCCGACCAGGCCGATCAATATCAATGAACAGGCGCGCGCGATTCGAGTATTCATGCTCTTCTCCAAAGCACCTACGGTGCCTCCGCCACGCCCCAGTTCCAGCCCAGGCCGACCGTGACGCGACGCTCGATGTAGTTTCCGTAGATGTGTTGTTGTATCTCCTCGTCGAACAGATTCGTGACCTGCGCCGTCAGCTTCAGGCCCTGTTTCGGAAAGCGTCTTCCCACGCGCAGGCCGACCAGCGTGTAGTCGTCGACGTAGCCCCAGAAGTCGGGCACGAGCACGTCCTTCCAGAACGTCTCGTCGACGTAGTCGGCCGACACACCGGCGAACCACTGCGGTCGGTTGAGCTGGACCGACAGGCTGAGTCGGTGCTCGGCCGGGATGTTGACGATCTCGGCCGTGTCGCCCACGATGCCGTCGCCGTCGATGTCCGTGTCGCTGTCGGACTCTTCGAGGAAGACGTCGATGCGCTCCGATACGTCGACGCCGTCCGTCTGCGGCATATCCTGCCAGGAGTAGTTCAGCGACGTCGATATCCCGTACGGTCCGTCCCAGGTCAGGCCGATCTCGACCCCGCGGTCGTCGACGTCGAACGGCGCGTTGCTGTAACCCAGCGTCGCCGGGATCAGCCCGTCGAGCAGGATCGCCAGCGCCTGGTTGTACGGGACCTCCTGCGTCAAACACAGCGTGTCGAACGGGACGAAGTTGTTGATGTCGCCGGGGCAGGTGTCGATCGGCGGAGCCTCGTCGATGCCGTCCTCGTCGGGGTCGGTCGGCAGCACGACGTCGTCCGCGGTTCCCGGCAGACCGTCGGCGCCGTAGCCGTACGTCTCCTCGATCAGGAACTGGATGTAATCCTCGGTGGTCGACGTGTACAGCGCCGTGGAGAGACTGAACCGACCGAGCTGTGCGACGTAGCCCAGCTCGAACGACGAGGTCGTCATCGCGGCGGACTCGAGCAGGCCGTGTGCGCTGATCGTCATCGGGTAGCCCGCGAGCTCGCCCTCCGGGGCGCCGCAGTTGTCCTCGGTCTGCGAGCAGATGCCGCGGGCGATGAACTCGAAGAACTTGAAGCCCAGCTCCATCTCGTCCAGCTCGGCCCAGTCGACGGTGAGGATCGGCACGTTCACGACGTCGAGCGAGGATTCGAGCAGCGTCGGCGCGCGGAAGCCCGTTCCCCACGAGAAGCGCAGGGTCTGCGAGTTCGTCGGTTTGACGCGCAGCGAGATGCGCGGCGAGAACTCGCTGCCGATCGTTTCCTTGATGTGGTCCAGCCGCCCGCTCGCGGCCAGCCACAGCTTGTCCGTCAACCGGAGGTCCGCCTCGAACCAGGCGGAGGCCTGGTTTCTCTCGTCCGCGTCCGGCGCGAGGCTCAGTTCGTAGGCCGAGTGCTTGACCTCGGCGCCGTAGCCCAGCACTCCGCGACCTGCCAGCGGCAGACGGCCGCGGAACGTCGCCGCGAGGTTCGTCTCCTCGAAGATCAGCTCGAAGCGATTGATCAGGTTCTGCGCGTCGCCGTTGAAGTGATCGGCGATCACGTCCACCTCATACAGGCCGCGGCGCCAGCGCGCCTGCACGTAGGAGGTCGTCGTGCCGTTGTTCAACTGGAATGGGCCGAGGCCGCTGTTGATCCGGCCCTCCGTTCCGCCCCAGCCGCCCTGCAGGATCCAGCGCGACTTGTCGCCGTGCCGATCGGAGCGCACGTCGATCCGCGGCTGCTCGGCCCCGGTCAGCAGCTCGGCGCCGTCGATCAGGCCGAGGCTGGGGTCGAAGTCGTCGCCGTAGATGTTGGTCACGGTCTCCGGTCGCTCGAACGCGTCCATCTCGAAGAAGCTCGTCGAGACGCGCGTCGCCCAGTTCCCGCTGACGAAACTCTGGTCGGCCGCGACGCGCAGTGCGTCCTGCGTGCCGGCCTCGAACTCGAGGTGCCCACCGGGCGTGTCGTGCGGACTCTTGGTGATCACGTTGACCACGCCGCCGCTCGAGTTGGGGCCCCAGCGAGAGGACGAGGGACCGCGCACGACCTCGATGCGCTCGACGAGGTCGGTGTCGGTCGGGGCGAACTCCCACAGCGTGAACCCGATCGCGTCGCGGTACAGCGAGCGGCCGTCCGTTACGGCCAGCGTGGAGCTGGCCAGCGTGCTGCTCGCCGTACGGCTCGTCACGTTCACGTCGCGGGCGCCGAGCTGCACGATGTTGATGCCAGGCACGCGCCGCAGCTGGTCGGCGACCTGGTCGCCGGGTCTGGACGAGAGATCGTCGGCGGCCAGCACGTCGACGGCGGTCGGTGCGTTGAGCACGGTTGCGGCTTCGGGGGATGCAGAGACGACGACCCGTTCCGTGCGTGTCGAGTGAATCGGCTCCTGGGCTTGCTCCACGCCGTCGGCGTCCGCCGCCTCGTCGTCGGTAGACTTCTCCGATTCCTCCGCCGGGGAGTCGTCGTCAGGAGCGCAGTCGTATTCCGCACGCACCCCACCCGTCAGGGTGACGAGGACGAGCAGAATCAACGCCGCGTCGATCCACTTTCGCATACCCATGGTTTGGCGAAAGTGTACCGGGGTTCCGATACCCGGACAATTGAAAATTGCCGAGGGAGTTGCACCGCGACAATCCGCGTTCATTTCGCCCTCGATCGACCCTCGATGGCGCAAGCGTACTTCTAAAGGTTAAAGCCGCTTGGAGAGCGCCATCACCTAGCGTATAAGGACGTGGTAAGGAGATGCGATGAAGCAACCGGTGCGTTCGAGCTGGAAAACGGCGGTCCTGTTGGTGGTCCTCGTCCTGTTCGGTTCCTCCGCACACGCGGCGACCGTGATCGGCGAGTGGACGCTCGTCGAGCAGACCTACGGCGAGGGGAAATCGAACCTGGTCGACGAGGATGCCGCGCCGCTGAGGCTGGAGTTCTTCCGGCAGGGTCACGAGGTTCACGGCAAGTTGCGCGTCGGCGCGGGTGACGAAAGTGTCCATTCGTGGCCGCGCCTGGTCGCCGACTCGTCTCGCGGAGTCGACATCGAAGAGCGCCGCGTCTCGGCAGGCGAGGATCGGATCGTGACTCGTTATCGCGTCGACCCCTCGCCGGGAGACGACCTGTTTCTCGAGGTGACGGAGGACTACCAGGTCGTCGAGGGCGGCGCGGCGCTGATCGGCACCGTGCGCGTGCGATTCGAACGTCACGGCAAGGACAAGGGCTCGTACGTGTTGCATCGGCGGCTGGAAAGGACGGACCGATGAGGGGCGCGCAGGTACCGCTCGTGACGTTGCTCGCTCTCGTTGCGGCTGTCATGCCCGCCGCCGCGCAGTCGGTCGGTGGCCGGACCTTCGAGGACCGCAACGCGAACGGCGTCCAGGATGCCGGCGAGCCGGCGCTTGCCGGTGTCACGGTGCGGCTGTTCGGGACCGGCGCCGCGGCCGTGGACCAGTCCACGACGACCGCCGGCGACGGGACGTTCTCGTTTGCGCCGGGGGACGGCTGTTATCTCGTGTCGCCCGAGGATCCTCCGGGATGGCGCTCGGTCGAGCCGCGCAACGACGGATTCGTCGAGGGCACGCCCGGCTACACGTTCCCCGTCGGACAGTCGCGCTACTCCAAGCTGGATCAGGCGCGAGCGAATCTCCAGTCCGGGGCGTACACCTTCGCCGCGATCGGCGACAGCATCGCCTGGAACTTCAACATCTGCAGCTACATCGAGTCGTTCTGGTACAGCAAGCGCATCCGCGACCGTATGGCCTGCGTGGCTCCGGGGGCGACCGTGGCGCTGAACGAGGCCGCGATCAAGGGCGAGCACACGGACGACCTGCTGGTCGACCAGGGCGGCGAGACGAACAACGTGTTCCGTCTGCTCGATCTGCAGCCCGACCTCGTCACGATCTCGATGATCGGCAACGATCTGCTCGACGTCGACCCGGGCTCGAATCCCACGCAACAGCAGGTCAATCAGGCCGTGGCCGAGGTGCTGGACGCACGGCAGAACATGCAGGAAGTGATGTCGACGTTGCTGGCCGAGATCCCGACGCTCGACATCGCGCTGAACACGCTGTACGACAACGAGGCCTACAACTGCAACTCGGGCAACCCCAGCCTGTTCCATCGCACGTGGATCCCGATCGTCAGTCGCATCCTGCGCGAGCTGGCCTGGGGCCAGTCGCGCCGGGTGGCGGTCAACGAGGTTGCCGCCGACTTCGCCCACGAGGACCAGCTCGGGGCGTGCACCGGATACGACGGGATGATCTGTCGCGACTTCTTCCAGTTCGACACGATCCACCCGACCAACGACGGGTTCAACATCGTGCGCGAGAAGGTGTGGGAGGGCATCGGCGGCGTCAGCCTGGGGTCGACCGACGCGCTCGCCCGCAGCTCGATCGACGAGGTGAACCACGGGTATCTGCGCCGCGTGCGGCGACTCTCGCCGACCACGTGGGAGGCGCGCGGCGGTGCCGCGATCGTCGACCCGCAGGCTGCGC
>JAAELQ010000217.1 GCA_024226515.1 bacterium | reverse complement strand
GTCGGTCAGGACGTCGACGGTGATCGTCTGGGAGGTTTCGCCCGGGGCGAAGCTGAGGGTGCCGGCGACCGAGGAGTAATCCGCCCCGGCCTCGGCAGTACCAGCGGCGGTGGCGAAGTCGACCGTCACCTCGCGCCCTGAAGACGCGGCCAGGCTGACGGTGAACGTCGCATCGGTGACTCCGGAATCACCCTCGGTGACGGTGACGTCGTCGATAGACAGGGCCGGCAGGGGATCGTCGTCGACGATGGTGCCGACTGCCGGCGCCGCCGGCAGTTGTGCCTTGACCGCGTTGGCCAGGCTGAGCAGCAGGGTCTCGTCGTGCTCGTCGAGGGCGTCGTCGAGGACCGGGACTGCCACGGTGGCGCTGGTGGTGCCCGCGGGCAGGCTCAGGGTGCCGGCAACCGCAGTGTAGTCGAGGCCGGCGATCGCTGTGGCGTCGTCGGTCTGGTAGTCCACCGTGACGTCGAACTCGCTGGCAGCCGATAGGGCGACGGTGAACACCAGCTCGGCGCCGGGTGCCTCGGTAACCGTGACGTCCGTCACCGACAGCATCGGCGGATCGTCGTCGTCGAGGATCGTGCCGGCGGCGACGGCGGTGGCGAGCACGGCGTTCGTCGCGCTGGTCAGCTGGACGTTGAAGGTCTCGTCGGGCTCGTCGATTAGGTCGCCGAGGACCGGCACCGCGATCGTCGCGATCAGGCCGCCGGCGGGGACCTGTACCGTGCCCGCCTGGGCCTGGTAGTCAAGACCAGCTGTGGCCGAGCCGTCGGCCGTCAGGTAGTCGACCCAGACGTCGAAGCTGCTGGGCGCTGAGAGCGCGACGGTGAAGATCGCGTCGATGCTGCCGCTATCGCCCTCAGTGACGGTGGCGCCGGTGACCTGAACCAGCGGCTGCGGATCGTCGTCGAGGATCAGCCCTGAGCCTTCGCCGTCCGTCAGGACGCCGCCTTCGATGTCTGAGAGAGTGACGTTGAAGGTCTCGTCGGGCTCGTCGAGCTGGTCGCCGAGGATCGTGACCGAGAGCGCCCTACTGGTCTCGCCTGGCGCGAAGGTGACGCTGCCCGATGCGCTCGCGTAGTCGAGATCGGCTCCCGCCGTGCCCGCGCCGGTCTGGTAGCCCGCGGTCACCCCGCGGTTGCTCGCCTCGGACAGCGAGACGGTGAACACCGCCTCGACGGTGTCGCCGGGATCGCCCTCGGTTACCGCCACGTCGTCGATCGAAATCTCCGGCGTGACGAAGACTTGCGTTGCGGTCGGGTCCGCGTCTCCCGGCGCGTCCGGATCGTCCGAAGCGACGTCCGCCAGCTCGACCGACGACGCCACGGCCTGGTTCGACACCGCCAGCGCATCGGTCGGGAAGGGATCGTCGATCCGTACTTGGAAGCTGACGGTGGCGGTGACGCCGACGTTCACCTGACCGAGAGCGATCTCGATCGGATCAACGCTCGAGACCGTGCCTTGCGAGGTCTGGACGCTGCCGGCCTCGAGCACGGTGTTCGCCGGTATCTGGTCGCTCAGCACGACGGCGGTCGCGGCGGTGTTGCCGTCGTTGTGGACGGTCAGCTGGTAGAGCAGGACGTCGCCGGGGGAGGCGACGCCGTCGCCGTCCGCATCGTCGAACAGCACGTCGACCTTCTCGGCGCTCAGCACGGG
>JAAELQ010000216.1 GCA_024226515.1 bacterium | reverse complement strand
TGGCCCTGCAGCCTGAGAATCCGCCTGTGCTGGATTCCATGGAAAATATCCTGACAGATGAGGGAGAACCGCTGGAACTGGCAGTCACTGCTTCGGACCAGGACGGTGACCCGCTGGTATATACTGCGGATGGCCTGCCGGAGGGTTCTGTTTTCGACGCTTCGGCTCACACTTTCACATGGACCCCCGGGTACAGCCAGGCCGGAGAACACACAGTGACATTCACGGTCACAGACCCGGGCGGACTGACAGATTCGGCCGCTGTCACAATAACAGCGGCAGACACAAACCGTGCCCCTGTGCTGGACACTGCCGATCCCGTGAGCACCGCAGAGGGAACACCGGTGACATTTCAGGTCCAGGCCCATGACCCTGACGGTGATCCTCTCACCTTCACACTGGCAGGAGCGCCCGCGGGCATGACCATAGAACAGGAAACCGGCCTGATTGCCTGGACTCCCGGAACAGGACAGGACGGCACCCGTTCGGTGACAGTCGGGGTCAGCGATCCCGGCGGGGCTTCCGACACAGAAGTATACACTTTCATCGTTGAAAAAGCACCTGACAGGATCCCCCCTGTTCTGAACATCACTGCCCCGTCACGGGTCAGGGTGTCGGAAACTGTGAATATCACGGCACAGGCACAGGACAACGTCGGTGTGATCCGTGTGTCCTTTTATATTGACGGCGCA